>NZ_JAMXLH010000061.1 GCF_024281035.1 Paraburkholderia sp. | reverse complement strand
ACCCGCAGCGCGCGGACCGGGCGTGCGCGGTGCTGGCGCTGCTGGGGGCGCTGAACCTGCCGGTGATGTACTTCTCGGTGCGGTGGTGGAACACGCTGCACCAGGGGGCGACGATCCGCGCGAGCGGTGCGAGCATGGCGCCGGTGATGCTGTGGGCGATGCTGCTGTGCAGTGTGGCGGCGTGGGCGTGGGCGGCGGCGACGACGCTGCGGCGCGCGCAGTTGCTGATTGCCGAGCGCGAGGCGCATACGCGCTGGCTGCGCGCGATGCAGGATGAGGCGCCGGTCAGTGCGCCGGCCGCGCTGCCGGTCGATCCGGTGTGATCGCTTCGTATAGGTGACGCTGCGGGTGACGCTGCGGCAGCGCCGAAGGCAACGACAAGCCAACGGCGCTGCTCGGGACGCAGTCACATGCTTGTTTTAGACGCAAGGTCATCGAGCGCGGAGCTTAAGGGGACCGTAACGAGGAAAATTTCATCCTCAAGACCCGCATCGCGCTCCTTGGTAATCGTCGATGCACATTTCTTATCGCTGCGTGCGATAACGTCGTAAAAATTTCATCAGAATCGAGTACGCCACGATGGCCACTACTAGGTCGATAGTGATCATCGTGCAGATATAGAACAATTCGGAATCGGCAATCCCGAATGCTTCCGATATCTCGCTCCAAAAATCTTGCTGCTGCATCGTCATTGGCATCGGGTAGGTATGAACATACCGAACCGCTAAAAGAAACAACCCGCAAAATAGCAGCACTTTGGCAGCGCTATGGGCAAGTATTTCCATTCGTAACTACCTCAATCTACCCATATGCACGTATGCCTGAATTTCTGGCAGGGACGGTTGTGGTGTGCAGTAACGCTTGTCGAAGTCTTTGGAAGTCCGCGCGAGTTTGCAGTGTAATGCAGCCAAACGAACGTCCGCTGCCACCGGATGGATGCAGCCGGAAATTGCCGCGCTTGATACCATTTACCCATGTCCAATCGTCAATCAGACCGTCATCCCGATACAAGGCAAACCACTCCGAATGATTGGTCGTTGTGCCGAAAACAGCGTTCCACATATCTTTGATGGCCGCTTCCGATCTAGAACGAAAACCACCACCAGGCCGATCAACTATCCAGTATTTACCGGCGGGTAAGGGGCCTCTGGTCACTATCGCGGTGCAGCCCCCACGGTTGCGGTAGGAGCCATCTCCCGAAAATGCTGGAAACGCCCCTGCACCAAACATGACCAGATACAAATCCGGTTTGTTGTCGACAACGAATTTTCCCTGTAATGCCATGATCAGGACCGCTCGTTCCAGCTATCCGTGAACTTGATGTTGCCGTCGGTGTAGCGCCAGGTAATGCGGTCGTACAACAACGAGACTGATTCGAGATGATTGAGTGGGGACATCGCGTCGAGTTGAGTGTTCGCCATTCCGGGATTGACGCCGACGACCTTCACGCCCTCCAGGAGCATGATGAATACACCACCTCTTGGCCCGCGTCGTTGATGCGATACCACTTCAGTTCTGCAGACTGCAGCGATTGACCTTTGGATACGGCTTTGTAGAGATATGGACTGGAGGAGTCGAACTCCTTTTCCAGGGTCATTGGGGCGTACGTGCGCGAGCCGGTAATATTTCCGGTTCTGTTGTCAACAGGCAGGTTCACGCCGTGAGCGAATCCGATTACCTCAATGCTTCCCTCTCGTCCCTGAACTGTGACGGCACCTTTGATATCCGCTCCTCCGTCATCCTTGAGCCACATGTATGCGGGAATCGGCATTTCGGTCTAACTCCTCTGCTGGATTGCTGGTTCGGAGCAAATATATAAGCACATAAATGGGGCACGGTGATCGCATCTGACAATATTTGATGATTCGGGAATCTAAATAAAAAGACTCATTGAAAATTACAGCGACCGCGACGAGGAATTCCCCTTTCTCAAGATCTGTGCCGCATTCTCTGGTAATCCTCGGTGAGTTAAAAGAGCGTACATCGTGCTGGCGCTGCTGGGGGCGCTGAATCTGCCGGTGATGTACTTCTCGGTGCGGTGGTGGAACACGCTGCACCAGCGGGCGAGCATGGCGCCGGTGATGCTGTGGGCGATGCTGCTGTGCAGCGTGGCGGCGTGGGCGTGGGCGTGGGCGTGGGCGTGGGCGTGGGCGGCGGCGGCGACGCTGCGGCGCGCGCAGCTGCTGATTGCCGAGCGCGAGGCGCATACGCGCTGGCTGCGCGCGATGCAGGATGAGGCGCCGGTCAGTGCGCCGGCTGCGCTGCCGGCCGATCCGGTTTGATCGCTTCGTATAGGTGACGCTGCGGCAGCGCCGAAGGAAACTCGGTGCGTACGCATCGAATCACGGATGCGACGGGTGTCTCACCAGTTCCGGCAGCGCCGTCAACCGAAAGCCGGAAAAATCACTTACTCACGGATCGCGGCGGATTGCGCAATGCAAACGAGACCGGCAATGCCGGTCTCGCGATACATCCGCATCAAAAGCGGATTCCACAACTCGAATTACTCGTCTTCGTTCGGGTCGTGGTATTCCTTGGGCAGGTGGTGCGCAATACCCTTGTGGCAGTCGATACAGGTCTGACCAGCCGCTTGTGCCGCCATGTGCTTGTTGTAGCGCGATTCGCCCTGCGCATCCTTGCTCATGGCTTCGAAGCTGTGGCAATTGCGGCATTCACGCGAACCGTTCGCCTTCATGCGTGCCCATTCCTTCGTCGCCAGTTCCATACGATGCGATTCGAACTTCTGGCGCGTATCGATCTTGCCGGTCAGCTTGGCCCACACTTCCTGACTCGCCTGAATCTTGCGAATCATTTTCGGGCCCCACTCGTGAGGAACGTGGCAGTTCGAGCAGATCGCCCGCACGCCGACGCGATTCGAGTAGTGGATCGTCGTCTTGTATTCCTGATAGACGTTGTCCTTCATCTCATGGCAGCTGGTACAGAACGCCAGCTGGTTGGTTTCCTCCAGGGCGGTGTTGAAGCCGCCCCAGAAGATGATGCCGCCCAGGCCGCCGATCAGAAGCAGGGTCAGCATGGACCACTTTGCCGACGGCCGCCGCAATGTGCGCCATATCCTGGACAGCAATCCGGGTGTCTTTTCGTTTTCAGGGATCTTTTCGTTCATGGTGTGTACCAGGTCGTACTAATAATTCCTAGAGGAAAGAATAGCGGTAGGTCACGAACACAATATTCTCCGTATAGTTCGGCGACACCTGGTTCGACGGCGTCAGGCTCGTCGGCGTGAAGCCGAACGCGTAAGCGTTGTAGAAGTAGTCGTTCGAGATGAGCCGCTGGTAGATATATCCGGCGCTGACCGTCGAGGCCTTGTTCAGCTGATAGGACCCGGCCAGACGAACCTGAAGCAGATTGCTGGTGATGTCCGGCGGCGACCCGAACGTACCCGCGGCCTGCGCCGGCAGATTCACGTTCGTCGTGGTGTAGGTGGACCGGCCCAGCGAGTAAGACACGTCTTCGTTGAACCGGAGCTTGCCGTTGAGCAGCTTCTGCTTGCCGTCGACGCCGAACGCAACGTCGTGATCCGCCAGTGAATTGCCCCACTCGTTGGCTTCATTCCCCGGGAGAGCGCCCGGCAAACCCGGATTGGAGGCAGCACCCTTGGTGTTCAACATGCTGTACGAGTTGTTCTGCCAGCTTGCGTAAGCGCCAAACGAGTAGTTTTCGGAAAGGTCGTACTCCGCATCCAGGTTGATGCTGCTGGAGTTGCCGCTCTGTACGCCGAATACGTGGTCGTAGTAGTCGTCGCGCGTATACCGGCCATCGACGCCAACGCTGAAGGCGTTGGTCACCTGCCAGTTCACGCCGGCTTTAAACAGATTCTCGCGACGCGATGCCTGATAGAACGCGACGAAGCCGAAGTCTTCCATTCCGGCTGCTTCAATCGGGTTGTAGAACGCCTGATTGATGGTCGCCCTGCGATCCGCGTAGGTGTAGCCCGCGTTGAAGCTGACCGAATCAAGAAGATTCAGGTTGTACTTCGCGACGAGCCGGTTTTCAGCGGAGTCAGGCGACTGCACGCACGAGGAGTCCACATAGTAGCCGCCAGGCGCCGAGGCACCCGTTGCGTTGTTGGCGAGCGCATTCTTGCACCAGCGGTTGATCTCCTCGAACTCGTAACCCAAATGCAGATGCTGGGCGCTGTCGAAGCGGTAGTCGAGTCCGGCATCGACGTCCGCTTTGCGCAGGCTCATCGGTGTGTTGACAACGGTTCTGTTCCGGCCGCCGATGTCGACAAACGTATACGTGTTGGAGGACGTATTGTTGTCGCGCTCGTTGTACGTGAAGCCCACGTTCAGGCCGAGCTTGTTGGTGAACTGATGCGTCAGGCGGCCGTCGGCGTGCCAGATGATGACCTGGCCATCGAGCGACTGCGCAGGCAGACTGATCATCGAACCCGGCGTATACGTGCCGGCGAAACTGTCGTCCTGCGTGTTCAGCGCGACAGAGGCGCTGCCCACCACCTTGGTGTCGGTGCTGAAGATATAGCCGCCCGTGACCTTCAGTTGCTGGAACTGGTTATCCGGCGGCGTGCTCATGGTGTCGACCGGGAAGTTGCCGGTCGGTACAGCGCCCGTGTGCGGGGTCGAAGCCGGGCCGGCGGGAGTGGTGCCGGTCACGAGCGGATTCGACCACGACAGGCCGCTGAAGTCGTCGCGATACACGGAAAGGTAGTACTCCGCGCTCGCGTAACCCTTCTGTCCGACCCAGTTCAGCGCGACGTTGAAGTTGTCGGTGGTGGACTCGGTCGGATTCATCAGGACATTGATGCCCTGATTGGCGTAATTCAACCCGTTCAGCGTCACCGCTTCCGTCGCCGAGCTGATCAACTTCGCACCGGACATGTCCAGGTGGTTGTAGTCGAACTTGACGCTCCAGTTGTCGTCGATCTGGTAGCCGGACGTCAGGCTGGTATTCAGGCGCTGGTTATAGACGTCATGTTTGTTGAATGCCGCCAGTTGCGAGGCCGTGAGTCCCTGAGTACCGCCCTGCGATCCCGCGGGCTGCCCCGCGGCGGCCGAGTTCTTGTTGATCACGCCGAAGCTCGGCGGGAGAAAGAACACGTTGCCGCCCTGCGAACCCTGGAACGGACTTTCGTAGCCTGTCGTGGTGTAGTGGCGCAACTGGTCGAAGTTCACCCCGAACGACCACTTGCCCTGGGCTTCGATACTGGCGCCTGCGGAGCGTGACGTGGTCCCGAGGTCACGGCCGGTGACCTGCCAGCGCAGGTTGCCACCCTTCTGGCAGAAACCGCTGCCGCCCTGCACGTTGAAGTTGCCGATGCCGTAGAGACCGGACTCGTTAATGCCGTTGTACTCGCCGAACTTCGTCGACCCGTTCGACGCGTTCAGGATGCCCGCTTCGAGATAGTTGGTCGGGCACACAAGTGCCTTGACGTCGCTATCCATCTCGTCATCCGCTGCGGTATCGGTCGCGGCATCGGTTGTTTTCGCAGCGGCCGCGCCTTGTGCGGCCGCGAGGCCCGGCACGGCCAGCATGAACAGCGCGAGCGCAGCCAACCGTACAGGGGGCGCCAGACTCTCCCCGGAAAAATCACATTTGAGCGTTTTCACGATTTGTTATTTCGTCTGTGATTAACGATGGAGGAATGCGCCTGCCGGAGAATTCGACCCGTGCACCATGACGTGACAGTTCATACAGGCGCGGCCAACCACGTTGTTGTTCGGCGCGGTATTCGCCGGCAGGCCACCACCCTGAATCCCCGCCACCGCGGAACCGGTCG
>NZ_JAMXLH010000060.1 GCF_024281035.1 Paraburkholderia sp. | reverse complement strand
AGCACAAGGTGAGCGTGTTCTACACGGCGCCCACGGCGATCCGCTCGCTGATCAAGGCGTCGGAAGCCGATGCGAAGGTGCATCCGAAGAGCTACGACCTGTCGTCGCTGCGCATTCTCGGCACGGTCGGCGAGCCGATCAATCCGGAAGCGTGGATGTGGTACTACGAGAACGTGGGCGGCGCGCGCTGCCCGATCGTCGACACGTGGTGGCAGACCGAGACGGGCGGCCACATGATCACGCCGCTGCCGGGCGCGACGCCGCTGGTACCGGGCTCGTGCACGCTGCCGCTGCCGGGCATCATGGCGGCGATCGTCGACGAAACGGGCCAGGACGTGCCGAACGGGCAGGGCGGCATCCTCGTCGTGAAGCGCCCGTGGCCGGCGATGATCCGCAACGTGTGGGGCAATCCCGATCGTTACCGCACGGGCTATTTCCCCGAGGAACTGGGCGGGCGGCTCTACCTGGCGGGCGACGGCAGCGTGCGCGACAAGGACACGGGCTACTTCACGATCATGGGCCGTATCGACGACGTGCTGAACGTCTCGGGACACCGCCTGGGCACGATGGAAATCGAGTCGGCGCTGGTCGCGAATCCGCTCGTGGCCGAGGCTGCGGTGGTGGGCCGTCCGGACGACACGACGGGCGAAGCGGTGGTGGCGTTCGTGGTGCTCAAGGGCACACGTCCGCACGGCGACGACGCGGTGAAGCTCGCCAGCGATCTGCGTGCGTGGGTGGCCAAGGAGATCGGACCGATCGCGAAGCCGCGCGACATCCGCTTCGGTGAGAATCTGCCGAAGACGCGCTCGGGCAAGATCATGCGGCGCCTGCTGCGCTCGCTCGCGAAGGGCGAGGCGATCACGCAGGACGTTTCGACGCTTGAGAATCCCGCGATCCTCGATCAGCTCGGTGAATCGCTTTAAGGCTCAAAGGCTGTAGGCGTATAAGCCTGTAAGCGATTCCAGGCGGTTTGCATCAACCTCCACCGGCAGCGCGGCGCCTTTGACAAGCGCCGCGCTGTCCGTCTATAGCGGTCGATCCCGATTGCCGGTCATGCGCGTTTTTGTTAAACAGGCGCATGGCTGCGCAACAGACCTCATCCGCGAACAATATCAATCCCGTACCTGAGCCCCCGTCGGTGAGCGAGGCGATGGCGCTCGCGCATCGGCGCTACTGGCGTTTCAACTTAACGGCGATCGCCGCGCTCATGACGGTCGGCTTCCTCGTCTCCTTCGTCGTGCCGCTCTATGCGCGCGAGCTCGATAACGTGCATTTCGCGGGCTTCAGCCTGCCGTTCTTTCTTGGCGCGCAGGGGGCCATCATCGTGTACGTGCTGCTTATCGGCGTCTATATCGTGCTGATGCAGTACGCCGACGGCGTGCTGCAAGCCGCGCGCGAAGCCGACCAGGCGATCAGAGAGGCCAGCAAGGCGCAGCAACGATGAAGCTTGCGCACCGGCTGCTCCGATCGTATGCGTTCTATACGCTCGGCTTTCTCGCGTTCGTGTACCTGATGTGGCGCATCGAGCTGACGACCGGTCCCGGCATGTGGATCGGCTACGTCTTCCTGTTCGTGCCGATCGCGGTCTATGCCGTGATCGGACTGCTTTCGCGCACATCCGATCTCGTCGAATACTACGTTGCCGGGCGACGCGTACCGTCGTTCTTCAACGGCATGGCGACCGCGGCGGACTGGCTCTCGGCCGCGTCGTTCATCGGCCTCGCGGGCTCGCTCTATGCGAGCGGCTACGACGGGCTGGCCTACATGATGGGCTGGACCGGCGGCTATTGCCTCACCGCGTTCCTCCTCGCGCCCTATGTGCGCAAGCTTGCACGCTATACGATCGCCGACTTTCTCGGCACGCGTTTTTCGAGCAACCTCGTGCGCGCGCTGGCGGTGCTTGCGACGATCATCTGCTCGTTCGTCTATCTCGTCGCGCAGATTCAGGGCGTGGGGCTCATTGCGATGCGCTTCATCGGCGTGGATTTCGCCATCGGCATTTTCTGCGGGCTTGCCGGCATCCTGGTGTGCTCGTTTCTCGGCGGCATGCGTGCGGTGACGTGGACGCAGGTTGCGCAGTACATCATCCTGATCTCCGCGATCCTGATTCCGGTTTCGATGATCGCGCATCGCGACGGGCTGGGGTGGCTGCCGCAATTGAACTACGGGCGTCTGATGCAACGCATGGAAACGCTCGAGGGCAACGTGCGCGACGACGGCGCCGAACAACGCGTGCGCGAAGCATTCCAGAGCAGGGCAGCGCTGTGGCAGTCGCGGCTCGACGCGCTGCCCCAGTCGTACGTCGACGAGAAAGCGCGCCTCGCCAATACACTCGACGATCTGCGCCGCCGCAACGGACCGCTGCGTGACATCGACTCGCTCGAGCGCCAGATCGCGTCGTTCCCGCACGACGCCGAAGCGGCGCGCGTCGTGTGGGCGCAGGAGCGCGATGATTTGCTGGCGCGCGCGGCGACGCCGGTGCCGATGCGTGAGCCGTTCCCCGCCGCCGACGAAGCGGCACGACGCATTCACAAACGCAATTTCCTCTCACTGCTGCTGTGCCTGTCGCTCGGCACGGCGAGCCTGCCGCACATCCTGACGCGCTACAACACGACGACGTCGGTCGGGTCGGCACGGCGCTCCGTGGGATGGACGCTCTTTTTCGTCGCGCTGTTCTATCTGACCGTGCCGGCGCTTGCTGTGCTGATCAAGTACGAGATTCTCGGGCATCTGGTGGGGCAGCACTTCGACGACCTGCCGCATTGGGTCATGCAATGGCGGCGCGTCGAGCCTTATCTCATCAATATCGCGGACGTGAACGGCGACGGCATCGTGCACTGGGGCGATATCAACATGCAGCCGGACATGGTGGTGCTTGCGGCGCCGGAGATTGCGGGACTGCCGTATGTGATGTCGGGACTTATTGCAGCGGGTGCGCTGGCCGCGGCGCTCTCGACGGCGGATGGCCTGCTGCTCACGATCTCGAACGTGCTTTCGCACGACGTGTATTACCACATGATCGACCCTGAAGCGTCGAGCCAGTTGCGCGTGACGATGTCGAAGATCCTGCTGCTCGGGGTGGCGCTGTTTGCTTCGTGGGTGGCGTCGCTCAACACGGGGAATATCCTGTTCCTCGTGGGCGCTGCGTTTTCGCTGGCGGCGTCGAGTCTTTTTCCTGTGCTGGTGCTGGGCGTGTTCTGGAAACGCACCACGCGGCTGGGCGCGGTGGCGGGGATGATTGCGGGACTCGGCGTGTGCGTCTACTACATCGTGGCGACGTATCCGTTCTTCACGGAGCTCACCGGTTTCGAAGGCGGCCACTGGTTCGGCATCGAGCCGATCAGCTCCGGCGTATTCGGCGTGCCTGCGGGATTTCTCGTGGCGATTGCCGTGAGCTTGCTGGACCGGCGGCCGGATGCGTATACGGTTGCACTGGTGGACTATATCCGTCACCCGTGATGTTTATCGGGTGCGGCAGCCGGCCTGTTCGCTGCGATCCCTTTCTCTTGCAATTGTCTGGTTCCCACTAAAGTTCGGCAAACGTTTGCCGACAATTCAGTTATGGAAGAACAAAAAGAGGATTTCTCTAGCAAGGGAGGAGAGTGGACTATGGTTCGGATAATCGAAGCATGCGTGTCTGTGATTCGCCGTGCACAAGGCAAGAAGAATCCAGACGAAGTTCAATTCGGAACGCCGGAGTGGGACCAGGTTGCCGACGAGTTCGTGCGTGATGTTTATCGTGGCCTTGGCGGCGACTCGAACGAATCTGCTGAAGAAGATGATTCGTGGTTTGGCGTAGGCGGGGCCGGGTAATCTGCTGCGAAAATCCCCGTGATTTTGCGGAGCTGGAAAATACGCGGATTACTCATGCTCGACTCCGATTGAAGCGTTGAGGTCGTGCTAGGATCGACTCACTGGAAGGAGGTCAGCATGGCCAGAGTTGAGTTGGAAATCCTCGAGTTCACCTTTTCCCCGCCGGGCCTGGATAAAGGGCCGGCGAAATATCACGCAATGGTCGTTTGTGGCTCCATGCCGTCTGTGGTGCTCACCCGGCTCGGGTCGAAAATTCGTCCGATCGGCTTCGATGTCCAGCGGAGCGTGGCTGTCGAAAAGGCTTTTAAGGACGGGGAAGCGATAGTTCGAGCCGCAATCGGTCAGGCGCTGCGCGACGGTCTGTTCAATAACCATCCCGATGTGGCGGTCTATCTGGACGTCGATGCCCCGGATTGGGATGGAAGTCTGAAGCACATTCACAAACATACGAGTTCGCCCGGCGAGTTTCGATAGGCGGTTTGCAGTCGTTGGCGCAATGGTTGCGCGAGCAATTGCTGCCGATCGTGCATCGCGTCCAGTGGCTAATAGTCGGCTGTATCCCGTGGTACGGCTCGACGCACCGCCCGTTTGCCTGAAGAGACAGGTTGTTCCTATCTGCTTTGATAGGTGCAAGTCGCTCAGCCGCGCACTAATCTCCACTTGAGAGTCCTCCCGGCTCTCTGGTCTCCTCAGCTCAGGGCCCGCGCTGTGCGCGGGTTTTTTTCTGCACGCCCGGAAAACTGCGCCGCGATGAACTTATTCCCGATCCGGGAGAAGGAATTAGCGAAGGATGTTGGTATGTCGCGGAACGGCTAAGAGCGGTCGTTCAATCTCATATCCTGATCGCCGCCCTTGGCGCCCTCGATCGTGCGCTTTAAATGGTGGCAAGCCTTTCGAAACCACCTGCCGTTTCCGGTGAGGGCGCTCAGCCGATTGAGCGCGCCTAAATGTGAAGTAGAGTTTTGAAGGCCTGCCTCGTGCTGTTAGACAAGTTGCAGTGCGAGGCAACGCCGTTTATTGCTGGGCGTTCACATCGCCAGTCTGCGCGATTTTGCTTAATACATCCTTCTGATACGCATACCACGAAACAAGGCAAGCCTTGTCGTGACAATTTTTCTCTCTGTAGTTCCACTGTTTTCGCGCCCGGTCGGCAAATGCAGCCTTGTCAGTCACGGCGTCTCTGGCTTGCTGAAAAATGGCGCCGAGTTCCTTGTCTGATGCCGCGAGATCCGGGTCATGGCAGATCAGATATTCGGAGAGAGTGCGTGCTTTCGAGCAGTCGAAGCTTGTCTGATACGTTTGATCTGACGCTGGAGCTGGACCTTGGCTTTCGATGGCGGCCGCGTTTTGCGGTGCCGCGACCTGTGGCGCAGGATTCTGCGGTACCGGAGACTGCTGTGCAGGTGATTGCTGCGCTGGAGTTGTGGGCGCGGGCTGCGGCGCAGCGATGCTATCGTTATGTTGGCCATACGGGACCAATTGCCCGTTGACCGCGTCTTCTAACATTGCCCCCATGATGGAACTTGGATCTGCGGGAACGGTTTCGGTTCTTATAACCTCATCTCCCGTCAGAACTTCGGATTTTGCGTACTTGCACGGGAGTTGGCAGCTTACCCGATTAATCACGCTCGAATTATCCGCATCCTGACCTAGAATCAAGATGACGTACGCTCCATTTTTGTTGCCCGCATAGCGCATCATGACTAGGGACTTAACAGCCTTTCCCTGCTTGATGTCGTCTTCGTTTAGCGCGCGTTCGTAACCGTAGGTCCCATTGTCGACCATCGCGTAATTGTGAAGTTGCGGCGTGGGTTGTGTTTCCGCTGCCGCTGGTGCGCTCGTTGGTGCAGGCTGCGATGCCTGCGGCGACGCATCATTTGAATTCTTTCCGCATCCAGATAGCAAAGCAACTGCGACAAAAATACATGTCGCTGAAATCCTCTTCATTTTTATCCCCGTAGTTTTAATGCCACGCCTGATGATATCCGCCTTGTAATTGCATCGCTAGATTATCTCGCCATATCATCCAGAGTTACTCCTCGTTCATGCCAGATGCATGTCATCTCGTCCGGGCCGATTCCACGCGTGAGCCAGCAAACCAGCAAACTCCTCCCGCCACAGCGTCGCTCCAGCGCCTGTCAGTAGCGCTGCCTCACAAGCAGCACAAGCCCGTGGAAGCGGAGAACGCCAAGGTGCAGCCGGCAACGCCGATTGCAGCGCCGGCCGCCATCGCACCCGCACCGATCACTGCAAAGCCCGCACCGTGGATTGCCACTGTTCCGGCCCGTGCACCCACGCTCCGCCTCGGCCGGATCAACGAACGCCTGGCTCCGATCGCTCTGACTGTGGAAGGCCTGGCAAGCTGGTGACATGGCACAGTTCGCGTTCTGGACTGGCTTGAGGACTTCGGAGTTGGTTGCGCTTGACTGGAATGATTTGGACTAGAGGAAGGGTGTTGTAATCATCCGGCGTGCGCTCACTCAGACGGCAGATGAACCCGAGGACACGAAAACGAAGTCAAGCAGGCGGGAGGTGAAATTATTGTCCCCTGCGCGATCCGCCCTGGAAGCGCAGAAGGCGTTCGCATTCTTGGCCGGGAAAGAGATTTTCCAGGATCCGCGCAACTGAGAACGGTGGGTTTGCGATTCGCCGATCCGGATCGTCCGGACGCGGGGCGTGGAGAAGGCCAAGGTACGGTACCGCAAGCCATATTAGACGCGCCACACTTACGCTTCGATGATGCTATCGGCTGGCGAGCATCCTATGTGGGTGGCGCGGCAGATGGGCCATTCGAACCAGAATGCGACGGTGCGGATTTATGCGCGTTGGATGCCCCAGGCAGACCTGGATGCAGGCGGACAAGCGGTTGAAAAATTCGCTTCAGATATGCTGCGATTCTGCGTCGATTCCGGAATGAAATCCAAGGGAAGTGACGGTGATTAACCGCATCCCATGACGCTGAGAGCCTTGATTTACAAGAGCTTCCTGGCGGAGAGAGGGGGATTCGAACCCCCGATAGGTTATTAACCTATACACGCTTTCCAGGCGTGCGACTTAAACCGCTCATCCATCTCTCCGGTGGGATGCGGATTATAGCAGAATCCTGAATCCTGGTGGAATGGGCCGGGCCGTTGGGCGCGACCGACCCGCGCCAGCACCGCGTTTCCTGGCGCGTACCCATTCGAAGCGTGAGCGTGCCATTCGCTACACGCGCCGCCAGAGACGTTCGCGCAGTCACCTGGCATTTGATCGACCGGGCCCAGGCTAGATCGATAACACATCGATGAGGCGTGAAGCGGCCCGCACCACCAGATCAAAGCGCAGCGCGAATACGCTCGGCAATGGCTTCGAGTTTTGCCATGTCGGCCATCTCACGTGCATGCGCACGCAACGGCTCGTTTTCCCGCCGCGGAATCACATGGAAATGGACGTGCGGCACAGTCTGCCCGGCTGCCGCGCCGTTGAACTGCGCGACCAGCAATCCCTCGGGCGCGAGCGCAGTACGCACCGCGGCCGCTACCTGCTGCACCATCGCCAGTGCTGCCGCACCTGCCTCTGCCGGCAGATCGTAGATCTGCTCGGCAGGCACCTTCGGCAGAACCAGTACGTGGCCGTCTGCCTGGGGCATCACGTCCATGATCGCGAGCGTCGTCTCGTTCTCGCACACCTTGATACACGGTGCATCGCCGCGCAGGATGCGCGCAAAGATGTTGTTCGGGTCGTAAGCCATGATTTTCTCGGATAACGCGTGCACCGGCGCGTGCGGGATGGGTTGCCAACTGTCCATTATGGTCCACGCATGAGGCGCCTGGCTGCCTTCCTGCAGCTTTTTTCGGTACGGTGCATCATAAGGGTTCGCAGCGAGCGCTACGACGAATGTCTTGACAGGAGCACCTATGGCAACGACTGACCTCGAAGCAGCACCTCCCGCCCGCGAGGCCACCGGTTCCTCGGCCTGGCGGGTCGTCGCCGACCTGCTGGCACATGCCGATGTGAAGCTCAACGGAACGCGCGAGTGGGATCTGCGCGTGCATGATCCGCACATGCCCGAAAGGGTGCTCGCGCTGGGCAATCTCGGCCTTGGCGAGTCCTATATGGATGGTGAGTGGGACTGCGACCGGCTCGACGAATTCTTTGCCCGCACGCTGCGCGCGCATGTGGACGAAAAAATCGACCCCGCGCGGCTCGTCTTCCACGCGCTCAAGGCGCGTCTCATGAATCGCCAGACTGCACGCCGTGCCTGGAAGGTGGGGCAACAGCACTACGATCTCGGCAACGCGTTCTACGAATCCATGCTGGACCGCCGCATGACCTATACGTGCGGCTACTGGTCGGGCGGCGCGAAAACCCTCGACGAGGCACAGGAAGCGAAGCTCGACATGATCTGCCGTAAGCTCGGTCTCCAACCGGGCATGCGTCTGCTCGACATCGGTTGCGGCTGGGGCAGCCTCATGTGCTTCGCGGCGGAGCGCTACGGCGTGTCGTGCGTGGGCGTGACGATTTCGAAGGAGCAGGCCGCGTTCGGCTCCGAGCGTTGCAAGGGCTTGCCGGTGGAGTTTCGTTTGCAGGATTACCGTCTGCTCGATGAGCGCTTCGACCGCATCGCGAGCGTAGGCATGTTCGAGCATGTCGGTCCGAAAAACTACCGCACGTACATGGAAGTCGCGCACCGCTGTCTCGCCGACGACGGTCTCTTCCTGTTGCACACGATCGGCAAGAATCGTCGCGAGACGACGCCCGATCCGTGGGTCGACAAATACATTTTTCCGAACGGCGAGCTACCGGCGATCGGCCAGATATCGGATGCTTCAGGCGGCCTGTTCGTCACCGAAGATCTGCACAATTTCGGCGCCGATTACGATCGCACGCTCATGGCCTGGCACGCGAACTTCGAGGCTGCGTGGCCGCGTTTCGAGGCGCAAATGGGGCAGCGTTTCCGCCGCATGTGGCGCTACTACCTGCTGTCGTGCGCGGGCGCGTTCCGCTCGCGCGACATTCAGCTCTGGCAGTGGGTGTTCTCGAAGGGCGGCCTTCCCGGCGGCTACCGGCGGCCTGCGCTGACCTGAACAATGCCCGCCGTGGCCGCTTTGGGCGGCTGCCGATTGAGTCCTCGATCAAGACAAAAAACGTCTTAACGCATCACAGCGGCGACGGTTGCGATGCCGAGGATCGTCATGACGAGCGAGGAGCAAACGTGGATCGCGATCTCGCCCAGCGCCCAGCCGTAACGGCCCTGCTGCAGGTGTGACACGACTTCGGCGGAGAACGTCGAGAACGTCGAGAGTCCGCCCATGAGGCCCGTGATGATGAAGAGGCGCCAATCGGGCGACAGGTTAGGCACGCGCGCAAAGAACGCGACCGCGACGCCGACGATGTAGCCCGCAATCACGTTGGATGCGAGCGTGCCAAGCGGCAGGTACGGAAACACGGCGTTCAGGCGCAGGCTGAGCATCCAGCGCACGAGCGACCCGAGTGCTCCGCCGATGCTGACCGAGAGAATGGACAGATACATGATGTCTAGAGGTAGAAGGCGCAACGAAAGCCTGCTTCAGACAGGCTTCGTATCGAGCACGGAGTTTAGCATCGTGTCCGTCGCGCCTTGCGCCGAGGACTGCGTGCGGCGCCGCGCGTAATCCTTTCACGGCGTGATGTTCGCGACGAGCGCTTGCGCTTGCGTGGCGCTCGCCGCGTTTCGTCGTCCATTCCCAATAACAATGGCGCGATGAGTGCCTGATGTTAGATAACCAATAAAACGGAAGCGGCGCGCGCTACAGAGCGATGCCATCTTGCTGCATTCATCAATTACGATGCCGGTGAATTCCACGTCGCCGCAAGCAAGTGAATGGGCCGAGCGGTTATCTGCATCGGTGAAGTGCGCTGCGCACATTAATACTATTTGTACTCCAGATAAAAATCACAAATCGAACGGCAAGCGCCGCAGGCGTCATCAACGAGGTGTTATTGAGCACGCAGCAGAATCTTCCGCGGATCCCGGATCACATGACCACCCGTATGAACATTTAACTCGCGCTCGTCGTGGCATTCGCCGTAACGTCTGAGCGAATGTCTTTCCCGTTTGACGCGCCGCGGCATGACGCGGCGTGGCGCGCCGGTAAGGGTGCTGGAGTCCGGATGCGGATCGGCAGTAGAATGGCCGCGTCCACTCACGATGGCAGCCTGCGCATGAAAGTCGCTCTCTTCATTCCGTGCTTCATCGATGTGTTCTACCCCGAGGTGGCAATCGCCACGCTCGAATTGCTGGAGCGGGTCGGCTGCGACGTCGACTATCCGCCCGACCAGACCTGCTGCGGCCAGCCCATGGCCAACGCCGGTGCCCAGGCCGAGGCCGCCGGTGCCGAGCGTGTATTCGCGCGCAACTTTCTCGGCTGCGACCATATCGTTGCGCCATCGGCGAGTTGCGTGAACCACGTGCGCGACCATCTCACCGCGATTGAACAGACCGACGAGGTGCGCCGGATGCGCGCGTCCACGTGGGAGCTGGTCGAATTTCTCCATGACGTGCTGGGCGTGCGCGAGTTTCCCTGGGCCGAATTCCCCTGGCGGGTCGGGCTGCACAATAGCTGCAGCGCACTGCGCCACCTGAATCAGGCGTCCGTGTCGGAGGTGGCTGGCGAGCCGTTCTCCAAGCCGCTCGCGCTGCTGCGGGGCGTGAAGGGCATCGAGTTCGTGAAGCCGAACCGCCCTGACGAATGCTGCGGTTTCGGCGGCACGTTTGCGGTGACCGAGGAAGCCGTGTCGGTGCGCATGGGGCAGGACAAGGTTGTCGACCATATCGGCGCGGGCGCGCAATACATCGTTTCGGGCGACATGTCGTGCCTCATGCATCAGCAAGGCTGCGCCGAGCGCATGAATGCCGACGTGCGATTTATCCACATTGCGCAGGTGCTCAACGGAGCCCGGGAATGAAACGCATCGAACATGCGAAGCTCGCAGGGGATTTCCTCACGCACCCGGAGCACGTCGAATTCCACGACAAGCGGCTTTGGGATCTGCGCATGAAACGCGACGTGCAGGCTCACGCGATTGCCGAATGGGAAACACTGCGCACGCTCGCCTCAGGGATCAAGGCGCACACGCTGTCGCATCTGGCCGACTATCTCGATCAGTTTTCGAAAAATGCCGAAGCCAACGGTGTGCAGGTCCACTGGGCCGACACCGCCGAGGAGCACAACGAGATCGTGTACCGTCTGCTCAGCGAGCGCGGCATGACGGGCCTCGTAAAGAGCAAGTCGATGCTGACCGACGAATGCGAGATGCGCGCGTATCTGGAACCGCGCGGCATTTCGGTGATGGAAACCGATCTCGGCGAACGCATCCAGCAGCTCGATCAGCAGCCTCCGAGCCATATCGTCGTGCCCGCCGTTCATAAACTTCGCGGCGATGTGGCCGAAGTGTTCAGCCGCACGATCGGCACCGATCCGCACAACAGCGACATTCATTACCTCGCGGAAAGTCAACGCATGAACACGCGGCCATGGTTCGTGCGCGAGAAGACGGCGGGCATGACCGGCTGCAACTTCGCCGTGGCGGAGACCGGCACGGTCGTCGTGTGCACGAATGAGGGCAACGCGGATCTCTCGGCGAATATGACGCCGTTGCACATCGTCTCCATGGGCATCGAAAAGCTGATTCCGCGAATCTCGGATCTTGGCGTCTTTATCCGCATGCTGTCGCGCAGCGCGCTCGGCTCGCCGATCACCCAATACACGTCACACTTCCGCGCGCCGCGTGAAGGCGCACAACTGCATTTCGTCATCGTCGACCATGGCCGCTCGGAGCGGCTCGCCATGCGGGACTTCTGGTATTCGCTCAAGTGCATCCGCTGCGGCGCGTGTATGAATACCTGCCCGGTTTACCGGCGCAGCGGCGGGCTTTCTTATGGGAGCACCTATGCGGGGCCGATTGGCGCGATCATCAATCCCACCTTCGATCTGAAGCGTTTCAGCGCGTTGCCGTTTGCTTCGACGCTCAACGGCAGTTGCACCAACGTCTGCCCGGTGAAGATCAATATTCACGAGCAGATTTACCAATGGCGCCAGGTGATCGCCGCGCAACACGAGGTGCCGTTCGTCAAGCAGGAAGTGCTCAAGATGGCGGCACGGCTGATGTCGAGTCCCACGCTTTATCGCGCGGCAACCCGGTCGATCGACGGCGCGTTGCGCCGCCTGCCGCACTTCGTGCTGTATAACCCGCTGAACATCTGGGGGCGGCAGCGCGATCTGCCGCAAGCGCCCAACACGACGTTCCATGCCTGGTACAAAAAGAACCGCAAGGGAGGCAGCCGTGGCGAATCGTGAAGCGTTCCTCGCGCGCGTGCGCGCCGCGCAGCCAGCGCCGCTCGATTTGCCCGAGGTGCCGCTGTTCGACACGCCTGCGGGTGATCTGCGCGAGCGCTTCGTGGCCGCGCTCAAACTCATGGGCGGCCGTGAAGCCGAGGCTGCGTCGGGCGAGGCGGTGCTTGCGCTGATCCACGAACGCTTCGGCGTGCGCGCTGAGATCGCGTCAGCGGTGCCGGAAGTGCAGGGCACGCGCGAAATCGCTGCGGCTACCGCACCCATGTCGCTCGAAGATGTCGACGTCGGCGTTGTGCGCGCACGCTTCGGCGTGGCGGAGACGGGTTCCGTGTGGCTGAGCGAGCGCGAGTACGTTGTGAACGCGCTTGGCTATATCGTGCAGCATCTGATCGTGCTGCTCGATCCCGCCCAGATCGTCGCGGGCCTTCAGGATGCGTACCGGCGCGACGATTTTCGCGGTGCGCGTTTTGCGGCGCTCGTGACGGGTCCGTCCGCCACCGCGGATATCGAGGGCGTGCTGATTCAGGGCGCGCAAGGGGTGCGCTCGCTCACGGTGGTGTGGCTGCCGCAGTCGTAACGGCATCGTCGCGGCCGCGTGCGCGATTGCGCTAGACTCCCGCGTCTACATCGTGTTCGGAATGAGGAGATGCCGATGCTGCGCAAGACTCTCAACGCGTCTCGGCTGCAGGAAGAAGTGAGCCGTCGACTGCACAAGCTGCAGGAAGCGATCGACGACGGCGTGAAGTTCGTCGTGCCGCGCCCGCAGTTTCAGCCTGCGGATCGTACTGGCTGCAACTGGACGATGAAGCATTTTGGCAATGCGTCCGGATTCGAATCGGGCATCGCCAGCGTGCTCGCGAAAGTGCAGGCGGAATACAACCTGGCGACCGACGAAGAAGAAGCGCCTGAGTGGACAGGCGATCCGTTCGGCGGATCGAAGCGGGCGGGCGATGCGAATCCGTTTGGTGAGGCAGCCGGTGCGGCGAAAGCTGGAAATCCGTTCGGCGATCCGCGGCCCGCGAAGCAGGGCGATCCGTTCGGCGGCGAATCGACCGATGCTGCGCCGAAACGGCCCGGCAATCCGTTCGGCGACGAATAAAGCGGGACGTTTGAAACGACGAGAGTAATAACGCGAAGAATGACGCGCGCCGCCGTGGTGGCTGGCGCGCGTCGTTTTGCGATCAGCTTTCGTCGGCTACGGCCTTGGTGCGCGTGCGACGGGCCCGGGACGGAGCTTTCTTCGCTGCGGGCGCTCGCTCGGCGTCTGCCGAAGATGGCGTGTCGCTGGCCGGTTGCGCTTTGGCGGTTTTGCGCGCGGGGCTCTTGCGCGAAGCCGTCTTGCGGGCACGGCGCGGGGCTGCTGCTGCCTCGACGCTTTCCGCTGCCGCAGCAATATCCGTGTTCGACGCAGGTGCAACTTCCGGCTCGACAGGCGCCGCAGCGTGCGGCGCATTACCCACGGGAAGAGTGACGTGTTCGGTTTGAACGTGTTCCGTTTCGCTCGCGTGCGCGCCGGCATGATCGTGAAGCGCCGCAACGGGCGTCTCGGCCGCGCTTTCGCGACTCTCGTCGCCGCTTGCCGCTTCGCGGACGTTACGCCGCCCCTTGCCGCGGCCTTTGCCCCGTCCGCGCGATTCTTCGCCGCGCGGGGCCGGGACTTCGCTGGCGGGAATAGCCGCTGGCGCAGCGACAGCAGGTACGGCTACGGCGCTGGCGGACGGATTCGTGCGCGAGACAAAAGCGCCTGATTTCTCGTCGCGGCCCACTTCGAGCAGCCCGCGCGCTTGCGCTTCATCGAGCAGGTTGCCGAATGCGCGAAAGCCGTAGCGTGTTTCGTTGAAGTCGGGCCGACGCCGCTTGATTGCGCTCTTCAATACCGATGCCCAGATCTTGCCGCTGTCGCCGCGCTCGAGCACGAGCGCATCGAGCGTTTCGACGGCAAGCGCGATCGCCTTCGATTTGCGTTCCTCCGACTTGCGCTCTTCCGTGTCCGCCTTCGGCTGACGCTCCTCACCGGCCGGGCGTTTCGCGCCCGCGCCGCTGTCGCGCTTCGCGCCGCCGCGCGACGACTCGCGCTCAAGCTCGCGAACCAGATCGTCGTAGAAAATAAATTCGTCGCAGTTCGCGACGAGCAGATCGGAGGTCGAATTCTTCACGCCTACGCCAATCACCTTCTTCGCGTTCTCGCGCAGCTTCGAGACGAGCGGCGAGAAGTCGGAGTCGCCGCTCACGATCACGAACGTGTCGACGTGCGACTTCGTATAGCAGAGATCGAGTGCATCCACGACAAGGCGGATATCGGCGGAATTCTTGCCCGACTGCCGTACGTGCGGGATTTCGATCAGCTCGAAACTCGCTTCGTGCATCGATGCCTTGAAGCCTTTGTAGCGTTCCCAGTCGCAATACGCTTTCTTCACGACGATGCTGCCCTTGAGCAAGAGCCGTTCGAGCACGGGCTTGATATCGAAGCGGTCGATTTTCGCGTCGCGCACGCCAAGTGCGACGTTCTCGAAATCGCAGAACACCGCCATGCTGACGTTTTCTTGGGGGGAGGCCATGTGGTTTGATCGTTCCATCTACAGTTTGAGCGCACATGATAGCCCGTCCCGCGTGCGCGGGACGCAAAGGCAGACGTGGCGCGCGCGGCGTGCGTCGTCCATAGTAGGTGTATCTGTCGCGCGAGGAGAGTCGCCATGCCGGATTCGCAAACGCCGTCGCTCGAAGCGTGGCTCGACAAGACCGAGACGCTGGCCGACGACATCACGTCATTCCCGCTGCGTGCGCTCGCGGCGACGCTCGATCGCGACGCGCCTGCGGATATCGTGCCGCCGCTGTGGCACTGGCTGTATTTCCTGCCCGTGACGCGGCTTGCGCAGGTGGGACATGACGGGCATCCTAAACGCGGCGATTTTTTACCGCCGGTGGCGTTGCCGCGACGCATGTGGGCAGGCGGGCGTCTGACGTTTCATGCGCCGCTGCGTGCGGGGCAGCGAGCGCTGCGCACGTCGACCATCGCGAACATCGAGGACAAGACCGGGCGCAGTGGCCGGCTCGTATTCGTGACCGTGCAGCATCGCTACGAAGCGGCGGGTGTGCTGTGCATCGAGGAGGAGCACGATATCGTCTATCGCGACGCACCGCAGCCGGGCGCTCCGGCGCCAAAGGCCGTTGCGGCGCCGCAGGGCGAAACCTGGGCGCGCACGCTCGTGGCCGACCCCGTCATGCTGTTCCGCTATTCGGCGCTCACCTTCAACGGCCATCGCATTCACTACGATTTTCCGTACGCAACGCAGGAGGAGGGTTATCCGGGGCTCGTCGTGCACGGCCCACTGATCGCGACGCTGCTGCTCGATCTCGTGCATCGGCAACGTCCGGACGCGACGGTCGGGGCCTTCGCGTTTCGCGCCGCGCGGCCAGTTTTCGCGAACCATGAATTCACGCTATGTGGCCGGCCCTCGGAAGACGGGCGCGCGGTGGAACTCTGGGCGAAGGATCACGAGGATCATGTGTCGATGCAGGCTACGGCCACGCTCGCCTGAAATTTCGTTTTGAACGCGCGTGCAAAAGCACGCAAAGCGTCACGCGTGAACCAGAGGGCCGTGCCCTGGCGCTGCTTTAGCGGCGTTTCCCGCGCATGAACCGTAGCGCCAAGCGGACGAGATTTGGCGTCGTGCGTGGACGCTGCAGGCGTGGGTCGTAACCGGAGAAGCGCCGGTCGTTCTCGGCAAGACACAGGCGCATCAATTCGGCCGTATCGATATCGACATCCGTTACCGACTGCGCACCGTTCATCGTGAATTTTTTATCGTGCCGGTATTCGTTGCCGTCGGCATCCATCGCGCGCGCAAGGCCGATGCGTTCCCACCCGAGATAGACCCACACGGCAGCCACTTTCAGTTCGAAGCGAATGCGCCGCCACCCCGATAACCCCGCGCGATGCCATGCGACCCAGTTCGCGAACAGAAGGATGTGGCGGCACTCTTCCTGCATGACGGGCTCGAACGTATCGATGAGTTCGGCCGGGAAGAGCCCCGATCGCCGCGCGACCTCGAAGAGGCCGAACGCGAAGAAGCTGTCGACGCATTCGCTGTAGCCGGTCACGAGATAGGCCCATTCGACGTCCCGCGGATAGACGTACGGCGGCTCGCTCGCGAGTTCGATGCCGTATGCCGCCACCATGCGCGACAGCACTTCCTTGTGGCGGTTTTCTTCCCATGCGTTGAGTGCAAGCGCGTCGCGCACGTCGGCGTCGTCGAGTTGCGCGGCGTAGGCGGCCATGCGCAACCGGGCCTTGCCCTCGGTCTGTACCGCAACATCCCAGATCGGCAATTCGACGATCCGCTTGAGCGCCTCCGGTGTGAGCTTCGGCCACTCGATCACGGACGGGCGATACGGATTAAAGGTTTCGCGAAACATGCGGCACATCTCGTGCCGGTGCGTGTCGGAGCCAGGCGTGAGGGGACCGCTCGCGGTGCTCGTCCAGTGGCGCGTATTGCGGTCGGCGGCGTCGAGCGCCGCGCGGTCCGGCTGCTCGCGCGGCAGCTCCGGCGCAACGAAGCCAGGAATCAGTTGCGCTGCGTCGAAGGCGTCGAGTAACTGATCACTCATCGCGAATGTTCCCGGTCGAATGCACAGTGACGCGATTCTGGCACGGTTTCGCTATGCTCGCGCCGAGTCAGGACACGGCGGCGCGGGTGCGTTATTCACGCACCGAACCAGTTCGTCACGATCGATGGATTCGCAATTGATCGGGCGAATAGCGGGTCAATCGACATGCATACGTTGAGCGGGGACACCGGATGCCTGCGGAAACTGCCGCGAGCGGGCGCGCATCGTCTACGAAGCGTTTTCAGCGCAACTGCACGAAGGCAATCAGCAGCACCATGCCGCCGATTGCGCCGTCGAGCACACGCCACGCGCTCGCGCGGCGAAAGAGCGGCGCGAGTGCGCGTGCGCCGTAGCCGAGCGCGATGAACCACACGGCGCTCACGCACATGGCGCCGATCGCGAACGCAAGACGGCTGCCTTCGGCTTCGCGCGCGCCTGCCGTGCCGATCAGGAGAAACGTGTCGAGATAGACGTGCGGATTGAGCCACGTGAACGCGAGCGTCATCAATACGATCGGCCACGCGCGCTGCTCGGGCGTTGACCCGGCAGGCGCGGCGTCGAGCACCGCGTGGCCGGGGCGCACCGCGCGCCGCAGCGCACCGATGCCGAACCACGCGAGCCACGCGAGCCCGGCGTACAGCACGACGTGCACGAAGGTCGGATAGCGCGCGACGAGCACGGAAGCGCCGCCCACGCCCGCGCCGATCAGCAGGAAGTCCGAGAGCGTGCAGAGCACGACGATCTTGCCGACGTGCGAGCGCAGGATGCCCTGGCGCAGCACAAAGGCGTTCTGTGCGCCGATGGTGACGATCAGGGAGGCGCAAAGCGCTGCGCCATGCGAGAAAGCGAGCCAGCTCATGATGGATGCGGTTGGACAGAGTGGGGAAACGGCGCTAGTGTGCCGTCTGCGGCAACATAAGAAAAGTTGATTTCGTTAAACCAGATTAAGGAACGCTAATGCTCGACTATGCTTTGCTCGATGCACTGGCCGCCGTGGTGCGGCACGGTTCGTTCGACCGCGCGGCCGGCGCGCTCAATGTCACGCCTTCGGCGGTCTCCCAACGGGTGAAGCTGCTCGAGGAGCGTGTCGGCACGGTGCTGGTCAAGCGCGGCCAGCCGTGCGTCGCCACGGCATCGGGCGCGCTCCTGTGCCGTCACACTGAACGCGTGCAACTGCTCGAAGCGGAACTGGGCGGCGCAATGCCCACGTTCACCGGCGCGCTCGACGGCGCGCGGCCCACGTTGCGCGTTGCGGTCAACGACGACAGCGTGGGCACCTGGTTCATCGACGCCGTCGCGGCTTTCTGCGTCGAGCGCGGCATGCTGCTCGACCTCGTGATCGACGACCAGGACCACACCGCGCAGCGCATGCGCGACGGCAGCGTGCAGGGCGCGGTCACCACCCAGGCCGAACCTGTGCAGGGCTGCCGCTCGACGCGTCTTGGCCGGATGCGTTATCTCGCCGTCTGCTCACCGGCATTCTTCGATCGTTATTTCGCTCAGGGCGTCGCGCGCGACGCGCTGCGGCGCGCGCCCTGCATCGAATTCAATCCTAAAGACGAGCTTCAGAAGCGCTTTATCCGCCGCATCACGCGCGCACAGGTTGATGCGCCGCGGCATTGGATTCCGCACGTCGCGGGTTTTCTGCGCTGCTGCGTGAACGGTCTCGGTTGGGGAATGTGTCCCGAGCGCATGATCGCGCCGCACCTCGCGCGTGGCGAACTCGTCGAACTCGTGCCGGGCCGCACGCTCGACGTGGAGCTTTACTGGCAGAGCTGGCGGCTCTCGATTGGCTGGCTCGACGACTTCGGCGCGATGCTGCAGCGGCGCTCGACCGAATTCCTCGATCAGGGGCGCGGAGGCTAGCGGCGGCGTCGCCGCCCTATAGCACCTGCGTGCACCTGCGTGCACCTGAGCTAAACCGGAGTAATAAATGCCTGTTTAGCTGCCGTCGAATTGTCGAACTATTTCCGGGTGCGCCATTCGCTGTACTGGTGCGATGGTGGCGCCGTTGTATACCACAGAAGCGCTAAAAATCAATTCATTTCAGATTAATGATTCTTCGAATAGCGGATAGGCGCGGAATCGGCTTCTGCAAGTCCCGCACCGCGCAGGGCGGCAATTTCTTGTCATTTTTCCTGATGTTTAATATATGAAGCGCGCGGCGCATGGGTTGTTATCTGATTATTGGATTTCATTGTTCGGTCATCGTTGGGCGTGACTATTCGAGTAGCCGGGAACGGCGCGCGAGAGGCTGAAGACGGCTGTCTGGCGCGCGCTGTCGTGATGGAGCCCGGCGCGGGACGGGCGGTTCGGCGTGTGGTTGCGTGTGTTTGCATCCCGGCCGCGGAGCTTCAAGGCTTCACAGCGACACAGAACGATTCGGATCAATTCAGAACAATTCAGGACGATGGGCAGGTTATTTTTTCCGGTTTGCCAATGCCAAATCGCAACAAATCGGAAAAAAGGTAGCGAAGGTAAAGAAACAATGGTTGTTTCTATGTGGCCGGGATTGAAAGCTGGCTGCCTTATTTTTTGCATTTCGGATTATCGTGTGAAAATTCTGCTTTCTCTGTGGATTGTCAGAGGGACACGCTATAATCCCAACGTGGTAGCTTGTTTATTCGACCGGCATATTTGAATCGTTTCCGCATGCACGAGGTGCATTATGACGACATTGGATACCGGCAGCGCATGGCAGCAAACCATTGACCTCCTGTCTGCAGCCTCCGAGCCCGTGAGCTTCACGGGGGATCTGGAGGGGAGCAGGATCTGCAAACCGGTACCGGTCACACGCAGCGCTTCGGAGGCGGCCAACCGGCGCCGCGCCACCGTGCGTTCGTGGGACGCGCAGGGCATTACCTTGATTCGGCGCCACGACTCCGATTGCATCACCGTGTGCTGGAGCGACGCCACCTATGGGCGCTACTCCGATCAGCTCTGGCGCGTTTGCACCGCACGGCGCAGTTCGGTCTGCGCGCTCACCGGCGAGAAAATCCGCCGCGGCGACGCCGTGTTCCGGCCCAGTCCCAATCGCCGTCATCGTCCCGCCAATGCGGACGCCATGATTCTCGCGAGCAAGATCGAAAATCTGCCCAACGGCGTGTTTGCAGCCCGTCTCGACGAAGCGCTGGCGGCCTGAGTGGCTGCCGGGCCGCGCCCGGCGTCGGCGTGCGGCCCCAGGGATGCCCGGCACCGTTTGCGTTGCACGGGCTGTGTTTTTCGCCGCTCCGGTTGCGTGTCACCTCTTCCTGTCCTGCGCTCGTGCGCGCAGCGGGTGTGCGCGTGCGGTCCAGCGCTCGCGCAGCGCGTGGATTTGCAGGGACCGTGGGCGCGCGTAGAGGCGTTCAGCGCGTGCGAACGCCGCGCCTTCAGCCATTGCAATTCAGATCCAACCACCATGTAAAACGGGCGCGGCGGCCAGATCTGGCCGCCGCGCCCGTTTTACATGGTGGTTGGATCTGAATTGCAATGGCTGAAGGCGCGGCGTTCGCACGCGCTGAACGCCTCTACGCGCGCCCACGGTCCCTGCAAATCCACGCGCTGCGCGAGCGCTGGACCGCACGCGCACACCCGCTGCGCGCACGAGCGCAGGACAGGAAGAGGTGACACGCAACCGGAGCGGCGAAAAACACAGCCCGTGCAACGCAAACGGTGCCGGGCATCCCTGGGGCCGCACGCCGACGCCGGGCGCGGCCCGGCAGCCACTCAGGCCGCCAGCGCTTCGTCGAGACGGGCTGCAAACACGCCGTTGGGCAGATTTTCGATCTTGCTCGCGAGAATCATGGCGTCCGCATTGGCGGGACGATGACGGCGATTGGGACTGGGCCGGAACACGGCGTCGCCGCGGCGGATTTTCTCGCCGGTGAGCGCGCAGACCGAACTGCGCCGTGCGGTGCAAACGCGCCAGAGCTGATCGGAGTAGCGCCCATAGGTGGCGTCGCTCCAGCACACGGTGATGCAATCGGAGTCGTGGCGCCGAATCAAGGTAATGCCCTGCGCGTCCCACGAACGCACGGTGGCGCGGCGCCGGTTGGCCGCCTCCGAAGCGCTGCGTGTGACCGGTACCGGTTTGCAGATCCTGCTCCCCTCCAGATCCCCCGTGAAGCTCACGGGCTCGGAGGCTGCAGACAGGAGGTCAATGGTTTGCTGCCATGCGCTGCCGGTATCCAATGTCGTCATAATGCACCTCGTGCATGCGGAAACGATTCAAATATGCCGGTCGAATAAACAAGCTACCACGTTGGGATTATAGCGTGTCCCTCTGACAATCCACAGAGAAAGCAGAATTTTCACACGATAATCCGAAATGCAAAAAATAAGGCAGCCAGCTTTCAATCCCGGCCACATAGAAACAACCATTGTTTCTTTACCTTCGCTACCTTTTTTCCGATTTGTTGCGATTTGGCATTGGCAAACCGGAAAAAATAACCTGCCCATCGTCCTGAATTGTTCTGAATTGATCCGAATCGTTCTGTGTCGCTGTGAAGCCTTGAAGCTCCGCGGCCGGGATGCAAACACACGCAACCACACGCCGAACCGCCCGTCCCGCGCCGGGCTCCATCACGACAGCGCGCGCCAGACAGCCGTCTTCAGCCTCTCGCGCGCCGTTCCCGGCTACTCGAATAGTCACGCCCAACGATGACCGAACAATGAAATCCAATAATCAGATAACAACCCATGCGCCGCGCGCTTCATATATTAAACATCAGGAAAAATGACAAGAAATTGCCGCCCTGCGCGGTGCGGGACTTGCAGAAGCCGATTCCGCGCCTATCCGCTATTCGAAGAATCATTAATCTGAAATGAATTGATTTTTAGCGCTTCTGTGGTATACAACGGCGCCACCATCGCACCAGTACAGCGAATGGCGCACCCGGAAATAGTTCGACAATTCGACGGCAGCTAAACAGGCATTTATTACTCCGGTTTAGCTCAGGTGCACGCAGGTGCACGCAGGTGCTATAGGGCGGCGACGCCGCCGCTAGCCTCCGCGCCCCTGATCGAGGAATTCGGTCGAGCGCCGCTGCAGCATCGCGCCGAAGTCGTCGAGCCAGCCAATCGAGAGCCGCCAGCTCTGCCAGTAAAGCTCCACGTCGAGCGTGCGGCCCGGCACGAGTTCGACGAGTTCGCCACGCGCGAGGTGCGGCGCGATCATGCGCTCGGGACACATTCCCCAACCGAGACCGTTCACGCAGCAGCGCAGAAAACCCGCGACGTGCGGAATCCAATGCCGCGGCGCATCAACCTGTGCGCGCGTGATGCGGCGGATAAAGCGCTTCTGAAGCTCGTCTTTAGGATTGAATTCGATGCAGGGCGCGCGCCGCAGCGCGTCGCGCGCGACGCCCTGAGCGAAATAACGATCGAAGAATGCCGGTGAGCAGACGGCGAGATAACGCATCCGGCCAAGACGCGTCGAGCGGCAGCCCTGCACAGGTTCGGCCTGGGTGGTGACCGCGCCCTGCACGCTGCCGTCGCGCATGCGCTGCGCGGTGTGGTCCTGGTCGTCGATCACGAGGTCGAGCAGCATGCCGCGCTCGACGCAGAAAGCCGCGACGGCGTCGATGAACCAGGTGCCCACGCTGTCGTCGTTGACCGCAACGCGCAACGTGGGCCGCGCGCCGTCGAGCGCGCCGGTGAACGTGGGCATTGCGCCGCCCAGTTCCGCTTCGAGCAGTTGCACGCGTTCAGTGTGACGGCACAGGAGCGCGCCCGATGCCGTGGCGACGCACGGCTGGCCGCGCTTGACCAGCACCGTGCCGACACGCTCCTCGAGCAGCTTCACCCGTTGGGAGACCGCCGAAGGCGTGACATTGAGCGCGCCGGCCGCGCGGTCGAACGAACCGTGCCGCACCACGGCGGCCAGTGCATCGAGCAAAGCATAGTCGAGCATTAGCGTTCCTTAATCTGGTTTAACGAAATCAACTTTTCTTATGTTGCCGCAGACGGCACACTAGCGCCGTTTCCCCACTCTGTCCAACCGCATCCATCATGAGCTGGCTCGCTTTCTCGCATGGCGCAGCGCTTTGCGCCTCCCTGATCGTCACCATCGGCGCACAGAACGCCTTTGTGCTGCGCCAGGGCATCCTGCGCTCGCACGTCGGCAAGATCGTCGTGCTCTGCACGCTCTCGGACTTCCTGCTGATCGGCGCGGGCGTGGGCGGCGCTTCCGTGCTCGTCGCGCGCTATCCGACCTTCGTGCACGTCGTGCTGTACGCCGGGCTCGCGTGGCTCGCGTGGTTCGGCATCGGTGCGCTGCGGCGCGCGGTGCGCCCCGGCCACGCGGTGCTCGACGCCGCGCCTGCCGGGTCAACGCCCGAGCAGCGCGCGTGGCCGATCGTATTGATGACGCTCGCGTTCACGTGGCTCAATCCGCACGTCTATCTCGACACGTTTCTCCTGATCGGCACGGCAGGCGCGCGCGAAGCCGAAGGCAGCCGTCTTGCGTTCGCGATCGGCGCCATGTGCGTGAGCGCCGTGTGGTTCATCGCGCTCGGCTACGGCGCACGCGCACTCGCGCCGCTCTTTCGCCGCGCGAGCGCGTGGCGTGTGCTCGACGGCGCAATCGGCGGCATGGTGCTGCTGATTGCCTTCGTGCAGTTGCGCTGAAAACGCTTCGTAGACGATGCGCGCCCGCTCGCGGCAGTTTCCGCAGGCATCCGGTGTCCCCGCTCAACGTATGCATGTCGATTGACCCGCTATTCGCCCGATCAATTGCGAATCCATCGATCGTGACGAACTGGTTCGGTGCGTGAATAACGCACCCGCGCCGCCGTGTCCTGACTCGGCGCGAGCATAGCGAAACCGTGCCAGAATCGCGTCACTGTGCATTCGACCGGGAACATTCGCGATGAGTGATCAGTTACTCGACGCCTTCGACGCAGCGCAACTGATTCCTGGCTTCGTTGCGCCGGAGCTGCCGCGCGAGCAGCCGGACCGCGCGGCGCTCGACGCCGCCGACCGCAATACGCGCCACTGGACGAGCACCGCGAGCGGTCCCCTCACGCCTGGCTCCGACACGCACCGGCACGAGATGTGCCGCATGTTTCGCGAAACCTTTAATCCGTATCGCCCGTCCGTGATCGAGTGGCCGAAGCTCACACCGGAGGCGCTCAAGCGGATCGTCGAATTGCCGATCTGGGATGTTGCGGTACAGACCGAGGGCAAGGCCCGGTTGCGCATGGCCGCCTACGCCGCGCAACTCGACGACGCCGACGTGCGCGACGCGCTTGCACTCAACGCATGGGAAGAAAACCGCCACAAGGAAGTGCTGTCGCGCATGGTGGCGGCATACGGCATCGAACTCGCGAGCGAGCCGCCGTACGTCTATCCGCGGGACGTCGAATGGGCCTATCTCGTGACCGGCTACAGCGAATGCGTCGACAGCTTCTTCGCGTTCGGCCTCTTCGAGGTCGCGCGGCGATCGGGGCTCTTCCCGGCCGAACTCATCGATACGTTCGAGCCCGTCATGCAGGAAGAGTGCCGCCACATCCTTCTGTTCGCGAACTGGGTCGCATGGCATCGCGCGGGGTTATCGGGGTGGCGGCGCATTCGCTTCGAACTGAAAGTGGCTGCCGTGTGGGTCTATCTCGGGTGGGAACGCATCGGCCTTGCGCGCGCGATGGATGCCGACGGCAACGAATACCGGCACGATAAAAAATTCACGATGAACGGTGCGCAGTCGGTAACGGATGTCGATATCGATACGGCCGAATTGATGCGCCTGTGTCTTGCCGAGAACGACCGGCGCTTCTCCGGTTACGACCCACGCCTGCAGCGTCCACGCACGACGCCAAATCTCGTCCGCTTGGCGCTACGGTTCATGCGCGGGAAACGCCGCTAAAGCAGCGCCAGGGCACGGCCCTCTGGTTCACGCGTGACGCTTTGCGTGCTTTTGCACGCGCGTTCAAAACGAAATTTCAGGCGAGCGTGGCCGTAGCCTGCATCGACACATGATCCTCGTGATCCTTCGCCCAGAGTTCCACCGCGCGCCCGTCTTCCGAGGGCCGGCCACATAGCGTGAATTCATGGTTCGCGAAAACTGGCCGCGCGGCGCGAAACGCGAAGGCCCCGACCGTCGCGTCCGGACGTTGCCGATGCACGAGATCGAGCAGCAGCGTCGCGATCAGTGGGCCGTGCACGACGAGCCCCGGATAACCCTCCTCCTGCGTTGCGTACGGAAAATCGTAGTGAATGCGATGGCCGTTGAAGGTGAGCGCCGAATAGCGGAACAGCATGACGGGGTCGGCCACGAGCGTGCGCGCCCAGGTTTCGCCCTGCGGCGCCGCAACGGCCTTTGGCGCCGGAGCGCCCGGCTGCGGTGCGTCGCGATAGACGATATCGTGCTCCTCCTCGATGCACAGCACACCCGCCGCTTCGTAGCGATGCTGCACGGTCACGAATACGAGCCGGCCACTGCGCCCGGTCTTGTCCTCGATGTTCGCGATGGTCGACGTGCGCAGCGCTCGCTGCCCCGCACGCAGCGGCGCATGAAACGTCAGACGCCCGCCTGCCCACATGCGTCGCGGCAACGCCACCGGCGGTAAAAAATCGCCGCGTTTAGGATGCCCGTCATGTCCCACCTGCGCAAGCCGCGTCACGGGCAGGAAATACAGCCAGTGCCACAGCGGCGGCACGATATCCGCAGGCGCGTCGCGATCGAGCGTCGCCGCGAGCGCACGCAGCGGGAATGACGTGATGTCGTCGGCCAGCGTCTCGGTCTTGTCGAGCCACGCTTCGAGCGACGGCGTTTGCGAATCCGGCATGGCGACTCTCCTCGCGCGACAGATACACCTACTATGGACGACGCACGCCGCGCGCGCCACGTCTGCCTTTGCGTCCCGCGCACGCGGGACGGGCTATCATGTGCGCTCAAACTGTAGATGGAACGATCAAACCACATGGCCTCCCCCCAAGAAAACGTCAGCATGGCGGTGTTCTGCGATTTCGAGAACGTCGCACTTGGCGTGCGCGACGCGAAAATCGACCGCTTCGATATCAAGCCCGTGCTCGAACGGCTCTTGCTCAAGGGCAGCATCGTCGTGAAGAAAGCGTATTGCGACTGGGAACGCTACAAAGGCTTCAAGGCATCGATGCACGAAGCGAGTTTCGAGCTGATCGAAATCCCGCACGTACGGCAGTCGGGCAAGAATTCCGCCGATATCCGCCTTGTCGTGGATGCACTCGATCTCTGCTATACGAAGTCGCACGTCGACACGTTCGTGATCGTGAGCGGCGACTCCGACTTCTCGCCGCTCGTCTCGAAGCTGCGCGAGAACGCGAAGAAGGTGATTGGCGTAGGCGTGAAGAATTCGACCTCCGATCTGCTCGTCGCGAACTGCGACGAATTTATTTTCTACGACGATCTGGTTCGCGAGCTTGAGCGCGAGTCGTCGCGCGGCGGCGCGAAGCGCGACAGCGGCGCGGGCGCGAAACGCCCGGCCGGTGAGGAGCGTCAGCCGAAGGCGGACACGGAAGAGCGCAAGTCGGAGGAACGCAAATCGAAGGCGATCGCGCTTGCCGTCGAAACGCTCGATGCGCTCGTGCTCGAGCGCGGCGACAGCGGCAAGATCTGGGCATCGGTATTGAAGAGCGCAATCAAGCGGCGTCGGCCCGACTTCAACGAAACACGCTACGGCTTTCGCGCATTCGGCAACCTGCTCGATGAAGCGCAAGCGCGCGGGCTGCTCGAAGTGGGCCGCGACGAGAAATCAGGCGCTTTTGTCTCGCGCACGAATCCGTCCGCCAGCGCCGTAGCCGTACCTGCTGTCGCTGCGCCAGCGGCTATTCCCGCCAGCGAAGTCCCGGCCCCGCGCGGCGAAGAATCGCGCGGACGGGGCAAAGGCCGCGGCAAGGGGCGGCGTAACGTCCGCGAAGCGGCAAGCGGCGACGAGAGTCGCGAAAGCGCGGCCGAGACGCCCGTTGCGGCGCTTCACGATCATGCCGGCGCGCACGCGAGCGAAACGGAACACGTTCAAACCGAACACGTCACTCTTCCCGTGGGTAATGCGCCGCACGCTGCGGCGCCTGTCGAGCCGGAAGTTGCACCTGCGTCGAACACGGATATTGCTGCGGCAGCGGAAAGCGTCGAGGCAGCAGCAGCCCCGCGCCGTGCCCGCAAGACGGCTTCGCGCAAGAGCCCCGCGCGCAAAACCGCCAAAGCGCAACCGGCCAGCGACACGCCATCTTCGGCAGACGCCGAGCGAGCGCCCGCAGCGAAGAAAGCTCCGTCCCGGGCCCGTCGCACGCGCACCAAGGCCGTAGCCGACGAAAGCTGATCGCAAAACGACGCGCGCCAGCCACCACGGCGGCGCGCGTCATTCTTCGCGTTATTACTCTCGTCGTTTCAAACGTCCCGCTTTATTCGTCGCCGAACGGATTGCCGGGCCGTTTCGGCGCAGCATCGGTCGATTCGCCGCCGAACGGATCGCCCTGCTTCGCGGGCCGCGGATCGCCGAACGGATTTCCAGCTTTCGCCGCACCGGCTGCCTCACCAAACGGATTCGCATCGCCCGCCCGCTTCGATCCGCCGAACGGATCGCCTGTCCACTCAGGCGCTTCTTCTTCGTCGGTCGCCAGGTTGTATTCCGCCTGCACTTTCGCGAGCACGCTGGCGATGCCCGATTCGAATCCGGACGCATTGCCAAAATGCTTCATCGTCCAGTTGCAGCCAGTACGATCCGCAGGCTGAAACTGCGGGCGCGGCACGACGAACTTCACGCCGTCGTCGATCGCTTCCTGCAGCTTGTGCAGTCGACGGCTCACTTCTTCCTGCAGCCGAGACGCGTTGAGAGTCTTGCGCAGCATCGGCATCTCCTCATTCCGAACACGATGTAGACGCGGGAGTCTAGCGCAATCGCGCACGCGGCCGCGACGATGCCGTTACGACTGCGGCAGCCACACCACCGTGAGCGAGCGCACCCCTTGCGCGCCCTGAATCAGCACGCCCTCGATATCCGCGGTGGCGGACGGACCCGTCACGAGCGCCGCAAAACGCGCACCGCGAAAATCGTCGCGCCGGTACGCATCCTGAAGGCCCGCGACGATCTGGGCGGGATCGAGCAGCACGATCAGATGCTGCACGATATAGCCAAGCGCGTTCACAACGTACTCGCGCTCGCTCAGCCACACGGAACCCGTCTCCGCCACGCCGAAGCGTGCGCGCACAACGCCGACGTCGACATCTTCGAGCGACATGGGTGCGGTAGCCGCAGCGATTTCGCGCGTGCCCTGCACTTCCGGCACCGCTGACGCGATCTCAGCGCGCACGCCGAAGCGTTCGTGGATCAGCGCAAGCACCGCCTCGCCCGACGCAGCCTCGGCTTCACGGCCGCCCATGAGTTTGAGCGCGGCCACGAAGCGCTCGCGCAGATCACCCGCAGGCGTGTCGAACAGCGGCACCTCGGGCAAATCGAGCGGCGCTGGCTGCGCGGCGCGCACGCGCGCGAGGAACGCTTCACGATTCGCCACGGCTGCCTCCCTTGCGGTTCTTTTTGTACCAGGCATGGAACGTCGTGTTGGGCGCTTGCGGCAGATCGCGCTGCCGCCCCCAGATGTTCAGCGGGTTATACAGCACGAAGTGCGGCAGGCGGCGCAACGCGCCGTCGATCGACCGGGTTGCCGCGCGATAAAGCGTGGGACTCGACATCAGCCGTGCCGCCATCTTGAGCACTTCCTGCTTGACGAACGGCACCTCGTGTTGCGCGGCGATCACCTGGCGCCATTGGTAAATCTGCTCGTGAATATTGATCTTCACCGGGCAGACGTTGGTGCAACTGCCGTTGAGCGTCGAAGCAAACGGCAACGCGCTGAAACGCTTCAGATCGAAGGTGGGATTGATGATCGCGCCAATCGGCCCCGCATAGGTGCTCCCATAAGAAAGCCCGCCGCTGCGCCGGTAAACCGGGCAGGTATTCATACACGCGCCGCAGCGGATGCACTTGAGCGAATACCAGAAGTCCCGCATGGCGAGCCGCTCCGAGCGGCCATGGTCGACGATGACGAAATGCAGTTGTGCGCCTTCACGCGGCGCGCGGAAGTGTGACGTGTATTGGGTGATCGGCGAGCCGAGCGCGCTGCGCGACAGCATGCGGATAAAGACGCCAAGATCCGAGATTCGCGGAATCAGCTTTTCGATGCCCATGGAGACGATGTGCAACGGCGTCATATTCGCCGAGAGATCCGCGTTGCCCTCATTCGTGCACACGACGACCGTGCCGGTCTCCGCCACGGCGAAGTTGCAGCCGGTCATGCCCGCCGTCTTCTCGCGCACGAACCATGGCCGCGTGTTCATGCGTTGACTTTCCGCGAGGTAATGAATGTCGCTGTTGTGCGGATCGGTGCCGATCGTGCGGCTGAACACTTCGGCCACATCGCCGCGAAGTTTATGAACGGCGGGCACGACGATATGGCTCGGAGGCTGCTGATCGAGCTGCTGGATGCGTTCGCCGAGATCGGTTTCCATCACCGAAATGCCGCGCGGTTCCAGATACGCGCGCATCTCGCATTCGTCGGTCAGCATCGACTTGCTCTTTACGAGGCCCGTCATGCCGCGCTCGCTGAGCAGACGGTACACGATCTCGTTGTGCTCCTCGGCGGTGTCGGCCCAGTGGACCTGCACACCGTTGGCTTCGGCATTTTTCGAAAACTGATCGAGATAGTCGGCCAGATGCGACAGCGTGTGCGCCTTGATCCCTGAGGCGAGCGTGCGCAGTGTTTCCCATTCGGCAATCGCGTGAGCCTGCACGTCGCGTTTCATGCGCAGATCCCAAAGCCGCTTGTCGTGGAATTCGACGTGCTCCGGGTGCGTGAGGAAATCCCCTGCGAGCTTCGCATGTTCGATGCGTTTCATTCCCGGGCTCCGTTGAGCACCTGCGCAATGTGGATAAATCGCACGTCGGCATTCATGCGCTCGGCGCAGCCTTGCTGATGCATGAGGCACGACATGTCGCCCGAAACGATGTATTGCGCGCCCGCGCCGATATGGTCGACAACCTTGTCCTGCCCCATGCGCACCGACACGGCTTCCTCGGTCACCGCAAACGTGCCGCCGAAACCGCAGCATTCGTCAGGGCGGTTCGGCTTCACGAACTCGATGCCCTTCACGCCCCGCAGCAGCGCGAGCGGCTTGGAGAACGGCTCGCCAGCCACCTCCGACACGGACGCCTGATTCAGGTGGCGCAGTGCGCTGCAGCTATTGTGCAGCCCGACCCGCCAGGGGAATTCGGCCCAGGGAAACTCGCGCACGCCCAGCACGTCATGGAGAAATTCGACCAGCTCCCACGTGGACGCGCGCATCCGGCGCACCTCGTCGGTCTGTTCAATCGCGGTGAGATGGTCGCGCACGTGGTTCACGCAACTCGCCGATGGCGCAACGATATGGTCGCAGCCGAGAAAGTTGCGCGCGAATACACGCTCGGCACCGGCGGCCTCGGCCTGGGCACCGGCGTTGGCCATGGGCTGGCCGCAGCAGGTCTGGTCGGGCGGATAGTCGACGTCGCAGCCGACCCGCTCCAGCAATTCGAGCGTGGCGATTGCCACCTCGGGGTAGAACACATCGATGAAGCACGGAATGAAGAGAGCGACTTTCATGCGCAGGCTGCCATCGTGAGTGGACGCGGCCATTCTACTGCCGATCCGCATCCGGACTCCAGCACCCTTACCGGCGCGCCACGCCGCGTCATGCCGCGGCGCGTCAAACGGGAAAGACATTCGCTCAGACGTTACGGCGAATGCCACGACGAGCGCGAGTTAAATGTTCATACGGGTGGTCATGTGATCCGGGATCCGCGGAAGATTCTGCTGCGTGCTCAATAACACCTCGTTGATGACGCCTGCGGCGCTTGCCGTTCGATTTGTGATTTTTATCTGGAGTACAAATAGTATTAATGTGCGCAGCGCACTTCACCGATGCAGATAACCGCTCGGCCCATTCACTTGCTTGCGGCGACGTGGAATTCACCGGCATCGTAATTGATGAATGCAGCAAGATGGCATCGCTCTGTAGCGCGCGCCGCTTCCGTTTTATTGGTTATCTAACATCAGGCACTCATCGCGCCATTGTTATTGGGAATGGACGACGAAACGCGGCGAGCGCCACGCAAGCGCAAGCGCTCGTCGCGAACATCACGCCGTGAAAGGATTACGCGCGGCGCCGCACGCAGTCCTCGGCGCAAGGCGCGACGGACACGATGCTAAACTCCGTGCTCGATACGAAGCCTGTCTGAAGCAGGCTTTCGTTGCGCCTTCTACCTCTAGACATCATGTATCTGTCCATTCTCTCGGTCAGCATCGGCGGAGCACTCGGGTCGCTCGTGCGCTGGATGCTCAGCCTGCGCCTGAACGCCGTGTTTCCGTACCTGCCGCTTGGCACGCTCGCATCCAACGTGATTGCGGGCTACATCGTCGGCGTCGCGGTCGCGTTCTTTGCGCGCGTGCCTAACCTGTCGCCCGATTGGCGCCTCTTCATCATCACGGGCCTCATGGGCGGACTCTCGACGTTCTCGACGTTCTCCGCCGAAGTCGTGTCACACCTGCAGCAGGGCCGTTACGGCTGGGCGCTGGGCGAGATCGCGATCCACGTTTGCTCCTCGCTCGTCATGACGATCCTCGGCATCGCAACCGTCGCCGCTGTGATGCGTTAAGACGTTTTTTGTCTTGATCGAGGACTCAATCGGCAGCCGCCCAAAGCGGCCACGGCGGGCATTGTTCAGGTCAGCGCAGGCCGCCGGTAGCCGCCGGGAAGGCCGCCCTTCGAGAACACCCACTGCCAGAGCTGAATGTCGCGCGAGCGGAACGCGCCCGCGCACGACAGCAGGTAGTAGCGCCACATGCGGCGGAAACGCTGCCCCATTTGCGCCTCGAAACGCGGCCACGCAGCCTCGAAGTTCGCGTGCCAGGCCATGAGCGTGCGATCGTAATCGGCGCCGAAATTGTGCAGATCTTCGGTGACGAACAGGCCGCCTGAAGCATCCGATATCTGGCCGATCGCCGGTAGCTCGCCGTTCGGAAAAATGTATTTGTCGACCCACGGATCGGGCGTCGTCTCGCGACGATTCTTGCCGATCGTGTGCAACAGGAAGAGACCGTCGTCGGCGAGACAGCGGTGCGCGACTTCCATGTACGTGCGGTAGTTTTTCGGACCGACATGCTCGAACATGCCTACGCTCGCGATGCGGTCGAAGCGCTCATCGAGCAGACGGTAATCCTGCAAACGAAACTCCACCGGCAAGCCCTTGCAACGCTCGGAGCCGAACGCGGCCTGCTCCTTCGAAATCGTCACGCCCACGCACGACACGCCGTAGCGCTCCGCCGCGAAGCACATGAGGCTGCCCCAGCCGCAACCGATGTCGAGCAGACGCATGCCCGGTTGGAGACCGAGCTTACGGCAGATCATGTCGAGCTTCGCTTCCTGTGCCTCGTCGAGGGTTTTCGCGCCGCCCGACCAGTAGCCGCACGTATAGGTCATGCGGCGGTCCAGCATGGATTCGTAGAACGCGTTGCCGAGATCGTAGTGCTGTTGCCCCACCTTCCAGGCACGGCGTGCAGTCTGGCGATTCATGAGACGCGCCTTGAGCGCGTGGAAGACGAGCCGCGCGGGGTCGATTTTTTCGTCCACATGCGCGCGCAGCGTGCGGGCAAAGAATTCGTCGAGCCGGTCGCAGTCCCACTCACCATCCATATAGGACTCGCCAAGGCCGAGATTGCCCAGCGCGAGCACCCTTTCGGGCATGTGCGGATCATGCACGCGCAGATCCCACTCGCGCGTTCCGTTGAGCTTCACATCGGCATGTGCCAGCAGGTCGGCGACGACCCGCCAGGCCGAGGAACCGGTGGCCTCGCGGGCGGGAGGTGCTGCTTCGAGGTCAGTCGTTGCCATAGGTGCTCCTGTCAAGACATTCGTCGTAGCGCTCGCTGCGAACCCTTATGATGCACCGTACCGAAAAAAGCTGCAGGAAGGCAGCCAGGCGCCTCATGCGTGGACCATAATGGACAGTTGGCAACCCATCCCGCACGCGCCGGTGCACGCGTTATCCGAGAAAATCATGGCTTACGACCCGAACAACATCTTTGCGCGCATCCTGCGCGGCGATGCACCGTGTATCAAGGTGTGCGAGAACGAGACGACGCTCGCGATCATGGACGTGATGCCCCAGGCAGACGGCCACGTACTGGTTCTGCCGAAGGTGCCTGCCGAGCAGATCTACGATCTGCCGGCAGAGGCAGGTGCGGCAGCACTGGCGATGGTGCAGCAGGTAGCGGCCGCGGTGCGTACTGCGCTCGCGCCCGAGGGATTGCTGGTCGCGCAGTTCAACGGCGCGGCAGCCGGGCAGACTGTGCCGCACGTCCATTTCCATGTGATTCCGCGGCGGGAAAACGAGCCGTTGCGTGCGCATGCACGTGAGATGGCCGACATGGCAAAACTCGAAGCCATTGCCGAGCGTATTCGCGCTGCGCTTTGATCTGGTGGTGCGGGCCGCTTCACGCCTCATCGATGTGTTATCGATCTAGCCTGGGCCCGGTCGATCAAATGCCAGGTGACTGCGCGAACGTCTCTGGCGGCGCGTGTAGCGAATGGCACGCTCACGCTTCGAATGGGTACGCGCCAGGAAACGCGGTGCTGGCGCGGGTCGGTCGCGCCCAACGGCCCGGCCCATTCCACCAGGATTCAGGATTCTGCTATAATCCGCATCCCACCGGAGAGATGGATGAGCGGTTTAAGTCGCACGCCTGGAAAGCGTGTATAGGTTAATAACCTATCGGGGGTTCGAATCCCCCTCTCTCCGCCAGGAAGCTCTTGTAAATCAAGGCTCTCAGCGTCATGGGATGCGGTTAATCACCGTCACTTCCCTTGGATTTCATTCCGGAATCGACGCAGAATCGCAGCATATCTGAAGCGAATTTTTCAACCGCTTGTCCGCCTGCATCCAGGTCTGCCTGGGGCATCCAACGCGCATAAATCCGCACCGTCGCATTCTGGTTCGAATGGCCCATCTGCCGCGCCACCCACATAGGATGCTCGCCAGCCGATAGCATCATCGAAGCGTAAGTGTGGCGCGTCTAATATGGCTTGCGGTACCGTACCTTGGCCTTCTCCACGCCCCGCGTCCGGACGATCCGGATCGGCGAATCGCAAACCCACCGTTCTCAGTTGCGCGGATCCTGGAAAATCTCTTTCCCGGCCAAGAATGCGAACGCCTTCTGCGCTTCCAGGGCGGATCGCGCAGGGGACAATAATTTCACCTCCCGCCTGCTTGACTTCGTTTTCGTGTCCTCGGGTTCATCTGCCGTCTGAGTGAGCGCACGCCGGATGATTACAACACCCTTCCTCTAGTCCAAATCATTCCAGTCAAGCGCAACCAACTCCGAAGTCCTCAAGCCAGTCCAGAACGCGAACTGTGCCATGTCACCAGCTTGCCAGGCCTTCCACAGTCAGAGCGATCGGAGCCAGGCGTTCGTTGATCCGGCCGAGGCGGAGCGTGGGTGCACGGGCCGGAACAGTGGCAATCCACGGTGCGGGCTTTGCAGTGATCGGTGCGGGTGCGATGGCGGCCGGCGCTGCAATCGGCGTTGCCGGCTGCACCTTGGCGTTCTCCGCTTCCACGGGCTTGTGCTGCTTGTGAGGCAGCGCTACTGACAGGCGCTGGAGCGACGCTGTGGCGGGAGGAGTTTGCTGGTTTGCTGGCTCACGCGTGGAATCGGCCCGGACGAGATGACATGCATCTGGCATGAACGAGGAGTAACTCTGGATGATATGGCGAGATAATCTAGCGATGCAATTACAAGGCGGATATCATCAGGCGTGGCATTAAAACTACGGGGATAAAAATGAAGAGGATTTCAGCGACATGTATTTTTGTCGCAGTTGCTTTGCTATCTGGATGCGGAAAGAATTCAAATGATGCGTCGCCGCAGGCATCGCAGCCTGCACCAACGAGCGCACCAGCGGCAGCGGAAACACAACCCACGCCGCAACTTCACAATTACGCGATGGTCGACAATGGGACCTACGGTTACGAACGCGCGCTAAACGAAGACGACATCAAGCAGGGAAAGGCTGTTAAGTCCCTAGTCATGATGCGCTATGCGGGCAACAAAAATGGAGCGTACGTCATCTTGATTCTAGGTCAGGATGCGGATAATTCGAGCGTGATTAATCGGGTAAGCTGCCAACTCCCGTGCAAGTACGCAAAATCCGAAGTTCTGACGGGAGATGAGGTTATAAGAACCGAAACCGTTCCCGCAGATCCAAGTTCCATCATGGGGGCAATGTTAGAAGACGCGGTCAACGGGCAATTGGTCCCGTATGGCCAACATAACGATAGCATCGCTGCGCCGCAGCCCGCGCCCACAACTCCAGCGCAGCAATCACCTGCACAGCAGTCTCCGGTACCGCAGAATCCTGCGCCACAGGTCGCGGCACCGCAAAACGCGGCCGCCATCGAAAGCCAAGGTCCAGCTCCAGCGTCAGATCAAACGTATCAGACAAGCTTCGACTGCTCGAAAGCACGCACTCTCTCCGAATATCTGATCTGCCATGACCCGGATCTCGCGGCATCAGACAAGGAACTCGGCGCCATTTTTCAGCAAGCCAGAGACGCCGTGACTGACAAGGCTGCATTTGCCGACCGGGCGCGAAAACAGTGGAACTACAGAGAGAAAAATTGTCACGACAAGGCTTGCCTTGTTTCGTGGTATGCGTATCAGAAGGATGTATTAAGCAAAATCGCGCAGACTGGCGATGTGAACGCCCAGCAATAAACGGCGTTGCCTCGCACTGCAACTTGTCTAACAGCACGAGGCAGGCCTTCAAAACTCTACTTCACATTTAGGCGCGCTCAATCGGCTGAGCGCCCTCACCGGAAACGGCAGGTGGTTTCGAAAGGCTTGCCACCATTTAAAGCGCACGATCGAGGGCGCCAAGGGCGGCGATCAGGATATGAGATTGAACGACCGCTCTTAGCCGTTCCGCGACATACCAACATCCTTCGCTAATTCCTTCTCCCGGATCGGGAATAAGTTCATCGCGGCGCAGTTTTCCGGGCGTGCAGAAAAAAACCCGCGCACAGCGCGGGCCCTGAGCTGAGGAGACCAGAGAGCCGGGAGGACTCTCAAGTGGAGATTAGTGCGCGGCTGAGCGACTTGCACCTATCAAAGCAGATAGGAACAACCTGTCTCTTCAGGCAAACGGGCGGTGCGTCGAGCCGTACCACGGGATACAGCCGACTATTAGCCACTGGACGCGATGCACGATCGGCAGCAATTGCTCGCGCAACCATTGCGCCAACGACTGCAAACCGCCTATCGAAACTCGCCGGGCGAACTCGTATGTTTGTGAATGTGCTTCAGACTTCCATCCCAATCCGGGGCATCGACGTCCAGATAGACCGCCACATCGGGATGGTTATTGAACAGACCGTCGCGCAGCGCCTGACCGATTGCGGCTCGAACTATCGCTTCCCCGTCCTTAAAAGCCTTTTCGACAGCCACGCTCCGCTGGACATCGAAGCCGATCGGACGAATTTTCGACCCGAGCCGGGTGAGCACCACAGACGGCATGGAGCCACAAACGACCATTGCGTGATATTTCGCCGGCCCTTTATCCAGGCCCGGCGGGGAAAAGGTGAACTCGAGGATTTCCAACTCAACTCTGGCCATGCTGACCTCCTTCCAGTGAGTCGATCCTAGCACGACCTCAACGCTTCAATCGGAGTCGAGCATGAGTAATCCGCGTATTTTCCAGCTCCGCAAAATCACGGGGATTTTCGCAGCAGATTACCCGGCCCCGCCTACGCCAAACCACGAATCATCTTCTTCAGCAGATTCGTTCGAGTCGCCGCCAAGGCCACGATAAACATCACGCACGAACTCGTCGGCAACCTGGTCCCACTCCGGCGTTCCGAATTGAACTTCGTCTGGATTCTTCTTGCCTTGTGCACGGCGAATCACAGACACGCATGCTTCGATTATCCGAACCATAGTCCACTCTCCTCCCTTGCTAGAGAAATCCTCTTTTTGTTCTTCCATAACTGAATTGTCGGCAAACGTTTGCCGAACTTTAGTGGGAACCAGACAATTGCAAGAGAAAGGGATCGCAGCGAACAGGCCGGCTGCCGCACCCGATAAACATCACGGGTGACGGATATAGTCCACCAGTGCAACCGTATACGCATCCGGCCGCCGGTCCAGCAAGCTCACGGCAATCGCCACGAGAAATCCCGCAGGCACGCCGAATACGCCGGAGCTGATCGGCTCGATGCCGAACCAGTGGCCGCCTTCGAAACCGGTGAGCTCCGTGAAGAACGGATACGTCGCCACGATGTAGTAGACGCACACGCCGAGTCCCGCAATCATCCCCGCCACCGCGCCCAGCCGCGTGGTGCGTTTCCAGAACACGCCCAGCACCAGCACAGGAAAAAGACTCGACGCCGCCAGCGAAAACGCAGCGCCCACGAGGAACAGGATATTCCCCGTGTTGAGCGACGCCACCCACGAAGCAAACAGCGCCACCCCGAGCAGCAGGATCTTCGACATCGTCACGCGCAACTGGCTCGACGCTTCAGGGTCGATCATGTGGTAATACACGTCGTGCGAAAGCACGTTCGAGATCGTGAGCAGCAGGCCATCCGCCGTCGAGAGCGCCGCGGCCAGCGCACCCGCTGCAATAAGTCCCGACATCACATACGGCAGTCCCGCAATCTCCGGCGCCGCAAGCACCACCATGTCCGGCTGCATGTTGATATCGCCCCAGTGCACGATGCCGTCGCCGTTCACGTCCGCGATATTGATGAGATAAGGCTCGACGCGCCGCCATTGCATGACCCAATGCGGCAGGTCGTCGAAGTGCTGCCCCACCAGATGCCCGAGAATCTCGTACTTGATCAGCACAGCAAGCGCCGGCACGGTCAGATAGAACAGCGCGACGAAAAAGAGCGTCCATCCCACGGAGCGCCGTGCCGACCCGACCGACGTCGTCGTGTTGTAGCGCGTCAGGATGTGCGGCAGGCTCGCCGTGCCGAGCGACAGGCACAGCAGCAGTGAGAGGAAATTGCGTTTGTGAATGCGTCGTGCCGCTTCGTCGGCGGCGGGGAACGGCTCACGCATCGGCACCGGCGTCGCCGCGCGCGCCAGCAAATCATCGCGCTCCTGCGCCCACACGACGCGCGCCGCTTCGGCGTCGTGCGGGAACGACGCGATCTGGCGCTCGAGCGAGTCGATGTCACGCAGCGGTCCGTTGCGGCGGCGCAGATCGTCGAGTGTATTGGCGAGGCGCGCTTTCTCGTCGACGTACGACTGGGGCAGCGCGTCGAGCCGCGACTGCCACAGCGCTGCCCTGCTCTGGAATGCTTCGCGCACGCGTTGTTCGGCGCCGTCGTCGCGCACGTTGCCCTCGAGCGTTTCCATGCGTTGCATCAGACGCCCGTAGTTCAATTGCGGCAGCCACCCCAGCCCGTCGCGATGCGCGATCATCGAAACCGGAATCAGGATCGCGGAGATCAGGATGATGTACTGCGCAACCTGCGTCCACGTCACCGCACGCATGCCGCCGAGAAACGAGCACACCAGGATGCCGGCAAGCCCGCAGAAAATGCCGATGGCGAAATCCACGCCGATGAAGCGCATCGCAATGAGCCCCACGCCCTGAATCTGCGCGACGAGATAGACGAACGAGCAGATGATCGTCGCAAGCACCGCCAGCGCGCGCACGAGGTTGCTCGAAAAACGCGTGCCGAGAAAGTCGGCGATCGTATAGCGTGCAAGCTTGCGCACATAGGGCGCGAGGAGGAACGCGGTGAGGCAATAGCCGCCGGTCCAGCCCATCATGTAGGCCAGCCCGTCGTAGCCGCTCGCATAGAGCGAGCCCGCGAGGCCGATGAACGACGCGGCCGAGAGCCAGTCCGCCGCGGTCGCCATGCCGTTGAAGAACGACGGTACGCGTCGCCCGGCAACGTAGTATTCGACGAGATCGGATGTGCGCGAAAGCAGTCCGATCACGGCATAGACCGCGATCGGCACGAACAGGAAGACGTAGCCGATCCACATGCCGGGACCGGTCGTCAGCTCGATGCGCCACATCAGGTACACGAACGCGAGAAAGCCGAGCGTATAGAACGCATACGATCGGAGCAGCCGGTGCGCAAGCTTCATCGTTGCTGCGCCTTGCTGGCCTCTCTGATCGCCTGGTCGGCTTCGCGCGCGGCTTGCAGCACGCCGTCGGCGTACTGCATCAGCACGATATAGACGCCGATAAGCAGCACGTACACGATGATGGCCCCCTGCGCGCCAAGAAAGAACGGCAGGCTGAAGCCCGCGAAATGCACGTTATCGAGCTCGCGCGCATAGAGCGGCACGACGAAGGAGACGAGGAAGCCGACCGTCATGAGCGCGGCGATCGCCGTTAAGTTGAAACGCCAGTAGCGCCGATGCGCGAGCGCCATCGCCTCGCTCACCGACGGGGGCTCAGGTACGGGATTGATATTGTTCGCGGATGAGGTCTGTTGCGCAGCCATGCGCCTGTTTAACAAAAACGCGCATGACCGGCAATCGGGATCGACCGCTATAGACGGACAGCGCGGCGCTTGTCAAAGGCGCCGCGCTGCCGGTGGAGGTTGATGCAAACCGCCTGGAATCGCTTACAGGCTTATACGCCTACAGCCTTTGAGCCTTAAAGCGATTCACCGAGCTGATCGAGGATCGCGGGATTCTCAAGCGTCGAAACGTCCTGCGTGATCGCCTCGCCCTTCGCGAGCGAGCGCAGCAGGCGCCGCATGATCTTGCCCGAGCGCGTCTTCGGCAGATTCTCACCGAAGCGGATGTCGCGCGGCTTCGCGATCGGTCCGATCTCCTTGGCCACCCACGCACGCAGATCGCTGGCGAGCTTCACCGCGTCGTCGCCGTGCGGACGTGTGCCCTTGAGCACCACGAACGCCACCACCGCTTCGCCCGTCGTGTCGTCCGGACGGCCCACCACCGCAGCCTCGGCCACGAGCGGATTCGCGACCAGCGCCGACTCGATTTCCATCGTGCCCAGGCGGTGTCCCGAGACGTTCAGCACGTCGTCGATACGGCCCATGATCGTGAAGTAGCCCGTGTCCTTGTCGCGCACGCTGCCGTCGCCCGCCAGGTAGAGCCGCCCGCCCAGTTCCTCGGGGAAATAGCCCGTGCGGTAACGATCGGGATTGCCCCACACGTTGCGGATCATCGCCGGCCACGGGCGCTTCACGACGAGGATGCCGCCCTGCCCGTTCGGCACGTCCTGGCCCGTTTCGTCGACGATCGCCGCCATGATGCCCGGCAGCGGCAGCGTGCACGAGCCCGGTACCAGCGGCGTCGCGCCCGGCAGCGGCGTGATCATGTGGCCGCCCGTCTCGGTCTGCCACCACGTGTCGACGATCGGGCAGCGCGCGCCGCCCACGTTCTCGTAGTACCACATCCACGCTTCCGGATTGATCGGCTCGCCGACCGTGCCGAGAATGCGCAGCGACGACAGGTCGTAGCTCTTCGGATGCACCTTCGCATCGGCTTCCGACGCCTTGATCAGCGAGCGGATCGCCGTGGGCGCCGTGTAGAACACGCTCACCTTGTGCT
>NZ_JAMXLH010000059.1 GCF_024281035.1 Paraburkholderia sp. | reverse complement strand
TTGGGAATGATCTGGTCGGTATCGATGTCGTCGCGCTGCAGCGCGCTGACGCGCCCGGTGATCGTCTCGATCGCCTTCACGATCCCCACTCCCTGATGTCGACGAAGTGCCCTTCGATCGCGGCCGCCGCCGCCATCTGCGGCGACACCAGATGCGTGCGGCCGCCCCTCCCCTGCCGCCCCTCGAAGTTGCGGTTCGACGTCGACGCGCACCGTTCGCCGACGGCGAGCTTGTCCGGGTTCATGGCCAGGCACATCGAGCAGCCCGGCTCGCGCCACTCGAAGCCGGCATCGACGAACACCTTGTCGAGCCCTTCGCGCTCGGCCTGCGCATTCACGAGACCCGAGCCCGGCACCACCAGCGCGAGACGGATGTTCGGCGCCACGCGGCGGCCGAGCTTCTTGACGACGTAGGCGGCGGAGCGCAGGTCTTCGATGCGCGCGTTCGTGCACGAACCGATGAAAATTTTGTCCGGCTTGATCGACTCGATCGGCGTATTCGGTTCGAGCGCCATGTAGTGCAGCGCGCGCTCCATCGCGTCGCGCTTGACCGGATCCTTCTCGCGCTCGGGATCGGGCACGCGGCCGTCCACCGACGTGACCATCTCCGGCGACGTGCCCCACGTGACCTGCGGCACGATTTCGGCGGCGTTCAGTTCGACCACGCGGTCGAACTGCGCGCCGTCGTCGGAGCGGAACGTCTTCCAGTATTCGACGGCCTGATTCCACTCCGCGCCCTGCGGCGAGAACGGACGGTTCTTCAGGTAATCGACCGTAGTGTCGTCCACGGCGACCATGCCGGCGCGCGCGCCCGCTTCAATCGCCATGTTGCACACGGTCATGCGGCCTTCCATGGTGAGCGCGCGGATCGTCGAGCCGCCGAATTCCATGGCGTAGCCCGTGCCGCCCGCCGTGCCGATCTTGCCGATGATGGCGAGCACGATGTCCTTCGCGGTGCAACCGCGCGGCAACGTGCCCTCCACTTTCACGAGCATGTTCTTGCTCTTTTTCTGCAGCAGCGTTTGCGTGGCGAGCACGTGCTCGACTTCCGACGTGCCGATGCCGTGCGCGAGCGCGCCGAACGCGCCGTGCGTGGAGGTATGTGAGTCGCCGCAGACGATCGTCATGCCCGGCAGCGTCGCACCCTGTTCCGGGCCGACGATGTGGACGATGCCCTGGCGCCGGTCGGTCATCTTGAACTGCGTGATGCCGTAGGCGTCGCAGTTCGTGTCGAGCGTGTCGACCTGGAGCTTCGAGACGGGATCGGCGATGCCGTGGCTGCGGTCCGTGGTGGGCACGTTATGGTCGGAAACGGCCAGATTCGCGCTGATGCGCCAGACCGGGCGCTCGTGCATCTTCAGGCCCTCGAAGGCCTGCGGACTGGTGACTTCGTGCAGAAGGTGACGGTCGATATAGAGGAGCGTCGTGCCGTCGTCTTCGGTGTGGACTACGTGGGAGTCCCACAACTTGTCGTAGAGCGTCTTTGCCATGATATGCGGGGAATAAATGACTACGGGGCAATACGGTGTTGGACGATTATGCCACGCGAAACTCGGGGTCTGCTGATCCGCTTTGGAAAAAGTCGATAAAAAACAGTGAGTTGGGTGGTAGTGGCAATACCTGTATCGGTATTACCCGGTAGCGGGTTGCTGTTTGGCGGGGGGCGCGTTTGCGACGTCATGGCGACGTTCACCAGCACCTTTAGAACAAGGCAACAAGGCGGAGTCTGCATGAGCGCTTTCTGCACACGCAACATGGTCGGCACCGCACCAACTCGAACCAGCAAACGCGTGAATCGACGCATCATTCGAGTCGCGGCTCGCTGCGCCAGAACGCATCAACCATCTCTGTAATTTCCTTTTATATCTGTGCGCCGTGCTGCCGCTCTATGGCGCCGCCGAAAAGTGCAGATATCGACCGCAATCGACAGAGCGTCCCCCATCAACAAGGTTCGATACCTCAGTTAGCATATATCGATAAAAATTCCGCATTGCGCAAACGGTGAAAAAATAGGGCATTGTCCAAGACTCTGGTAAGGTAGTGCATAGATTAAGACTACTCATTAAATTCGCTAGAGCGTCTTAGGCACTTTCAGCGAAACCGGGTAACCTGGCAGGATGCCAGAACGCAATTCGTACCCGACGGATGTTTCGGATGCGGAATGGAACTTCGCCGCTCCGTACCTCATCTTGATGAGTGAAGACGCGCCGCAGCGTCTCCCTGAATCTCTCGCCGGCCTGCACTTCGTCGTCTTCGCGATGCTTATGCTTGTTCATGCCGCACCTATTATCCAAAGTTCCAAACACGCTCTAAAAGTTGTGCATTGAATGCGTGCAATGACTCGATTCAGAAATCAAATCAAGCCATTTTTATCAATAAATTAATTTTCGGCGCATATAATGAAACAAGATCTTCCCTTGCATATAGTGTTTTCCGATACCGCCAAAAGCATGATTTCGTCCGCCATGGGTAGCGGATATTTGCGAGGGGAGTGTATTATCGTGGATGGAATTTTCCATCTTGGTTTTTTAAAGAATCGAAATTGCGCAGATTTATCCGCCTGGTTCGTGGAGCGATTTCAGCAACCATCAAGAGAATGCTTCACGCCTGCTTTATCAAAACCCCATACTTGCGGCATCGGAGGCGCATGCGATTGTATTGTTTGGGTTGATGCGTCCAACGTGGCGGAATATTGCAACTTTTTGTCATGGAATTACGTTTCGGAGTACCATGATTTTCGATTGATCTTTGTCGATCAGCTTGAAAAAATGGAGCGCGTTGAATTTATTAGGAGAATAGAAGATATTGCCAATAACGCTGCCAGTTCTGATGAGTTAGATGTTGATGGATTCCATCGCGAATGGGAACGGTTGATTCGGGAAAACGGAGAATTCCGGCTTTTTAATCATGTTCGACGTATAGAGTCATATATTGAGAGTGATTTTCATCAGCATCTCCTAGGGCGCATTGGGCACGATTGGGTACCCAGCTCCCAGGTTGTAGCAGAAATACTGAGCGATTCCATCGTGTCAGGTCGTGAAGTCCCTGGGGATCTTTTTTTCTATTGCCTGATCGATAAATTCTGCGATCTTAAGATTTTGGAGCGCGCAGATGATCCGGATGCTCGTATGGGAATGATTCGTCGCGTTTAATCTCGCTATTTACGATAATTGACGGAGGCAAGAGAATGTATTTTTTAAGATTTGGAATGGTTTTCTGTCGGCAAGTTTTATGGTTGGGTGCTCTGACGGAACTGACGACGGCGAATTGAAGGATATACTGAGCAAGCGAATTCCATCACTGGAAATCACCGCAGTAACCCCGTCCGAAATAAACGGGTTGTATAAGGTGGTTGCTGACAACTCCCACATATTCCACAGTGATGAAAAATGGAAATTCGTCATTTTTGGTAAGATGATTAATGCACAAAATCAAGAAAACCTGCCATCCCGAAAATTATCCGAGATTAATCAAATCTACTGGAGCGCGTTAGGCACTCTACATAATCGGAGTGGCATGAACGATGTGTACGCATAGCGAAGACAACGAAGTACAGACCTGCGAGCGTTTCGGGAGGCGCTCGTAATCGCGCGCGGACCGCTTGCGCATGTGAACTGCAATGTGCGCCCGTCCAGAATGACGGCACAGGGTGCCCGTGACGTTCCTGCGCCACGCTCAGCACCGAGCGCAAATCGTTCACCATCGCTTCGAAACATCCGGCGTTTAGCCAGCGCTGCGTTTGCTGATGGACCAGTTCCCACGGCGGGAAATTGGCCGACAGCATTCGCGACAAGGAATCGGCTCACACCATCCAGCGCAGCGCATTGAACATTTCCCACAGTTCGTATCGACGCTGCGGGGCATCTTCGTTCATCAATGTCAGGTACGGAGCGGCAAAGCTCCATTCCCATCCGATACATCCATCAGAAGTAGCTTGCGTTCGTTCATCCCGCCGGGTTACCAAGTTTGAACGAATGTGCCTAACACGCTAGCTGAGTCCCTTACTTCAACTGCGAAAAGATCACTACTTATGCTTATCAGCCCAATGCCAGGCCGGTTTGTCGAGCAGCTGCTGCCCCATGATCGTCGTCACCGAGGCGACTTTTTCGAGCACCACGCTGTTGCACTCGGCATCCTCCTCCAGCGCGGCGGCCAAACGCGTGGAATGGGAGACGACCCAAATCTGCGATCGCTGCGACGCCTGCCGAATAAGGCGACCGAGCGCAGGCATCAAATCGAGGTGAAGACTCGATTCCGGTTCGTTGAGAATCATCAGTTCGGGCGGACGCGGCGTGAAAAGCGCCGCACACAGCAACAGATATCGCAACGTCCCATCGGACAATTCCGCCGCAGTGAGCGGCCTCAACAAGCCATCCTGATAAAAATGCAGCGCGAACAGGCCGCCAGGTTGAGCCTGGATCTCGACTCGTGCGCCAGGAAACGCATCGGCGACCGCCTCGTCGAGCGATCGCCAGTCTCCAATCTCGCGAATCGTTTGCCATGCCGCCGCAAGATCGCGTCCATCGTGATGGAGCACAAGCGTTCGCGTGCCGATTTGCGGATGCCGGGCGGGCGACTCGGCATCGACACGGAAATGGTCGTAAAACCGCCAGCTCCGCATCGTTTCGCGGACGGCAAAAACCTCCGGGCTGAAAGCGTCGCGGCCAACTTGAGAGAAAAGGCTTTCGTAGGACGGCAAGTGCTGCGTGAGCACGTCCCATTCGCGATCCATCCGGCGGCGAACCACGCTGCCGACACGCTCGACCAACAAACTTGCCGGTCGCAGGAAGGGCCCCGCCCAGATAGATTCGTGCTTGAATTCCGGGTCGAGTGCGAATGAAGACCCTTTATACTGGGTTTCATTGCCTTGCGGCGTGACGATCCCCATGCTCACGGCGTAGCCAAACTCGTCGCTGCCGAATCCCAACTTGAGTCGCGGCGCTGGCGTGCCTCTGGCGCGTATCTCGGCCGGAATCTCGCCACGGCGCACGCGTCCCGAGCGATCCTCCGTACCCGCCCACATCAGTGAATTCAAACCGCCCTCGCGAGCGAGCGGGGCGATGATGCCATCTTGCGCCGTGCTCGCCAGCAACCTTAAGGCGCGGTAGAGATTCGATTTACCGCTCCCGTTGGCGCCCGTAATCAGATTCAGTCTCGTCATGGGCATCACGAGATCCCGCGCTGAACGGTAGTTACTAATGGCAAGCGTGGTGAGCATCTCAGTCCCGATCGATATGGCTATCCATGATAGCGGGTGGCGTCGCCCCTGCTGCCCAGGGTACGCGGACACCAACAGGTTAACGGCATCCCGATATCGAATCGCCGCTTCGACGAATGGCGCGAGGTGTTCGATGGCAGCGCGACACATTCATCGAACAGCCAACAACGCGCTCAACGACAAATAAAAAAGGCCCGCACTTTCGAAAAAGCGCGGGCCAACATCATGCGGGATTATCGTGCCTTGCTACCAGGCTCAAACCAGGATCAAACCCGGATCGATGCAGGATCAACCCTGGTGTAATTGCATTAGCGTGCCGCCGACGTCACGAGCGGAGCGCTGACCGTCCCAATGGGAAGGACTTCACGGCCATAGCATTCGATCATCATTTCAGCAGCCGACAGGTAGAAGGCCAGAACGGCGGTCAGCAGACCCATGTAGCCGCCTGCTGCGTGCAGCGCAGCCGAACCGGTCCAGTCGCCGGCGGCGAGCAGGAAGAACGTGATCCAGAGAACGAAGAAAATAGCTTGCAGAACGCGCGGCGAGCGGAACGTGGAGAGCCACATGTAGAAGGTGAACACGCCCCACATGCAGAGGTACCACGCCACCATGCCTGCCGGCACCTTGTCGTGCAGGAACAGCACGAAGAGCGCGAACGACCACCAGAACGCGCCGTACGCCGTGAATGCCGTCGCACCGAACGTGTTGCCGCGCGGCAGCTCCATCACACCGGCGATCATCTGAGCGGTACCGCCGAAAGCGAGGGCGACGGCCAGCACCATGCCCATTGCTTCCCCGGAGAACCATCCGGCGTTGATCATGCTGAGCAGCCAGGTCGTCAATGCGAACCCTGCCAGCCCTAGCGGCGCCGGATTGGGAAACTTCTTCACTTCGGTTGCGTTGCTCATTGTCGTCTCCTTGATAATGGGATCGTTGTCCCGTTGATTAATGCTTTACTGCTACAGCCTGATCCGTTACACGGTTTGCACGAGCTGTTCGAGGATCGCGGGATTCTCAAGCGTCGATACGTCCTGCGTGATCGCTTCGCCCTTCGCGAGCGAACGCAGCAGGCGCCGCATGATCTTGCCCGAGCGTGTCTTCGGCAGGTTATCGCCGAAGCGGATGTCGCGCGGCTTGGCGATCGGTCCGATCTCCCTGGCCACCCACGCACGCAGATCGCTGGCAAGTTTCACCGCGTCGTCGCCGTGCGGACGTGTGCCCTTGAGCACCACGAACGCCACCACCGCTTCGCCCGTCGTGTCGTCCGGACGGCCCACCACCGCAGCCTCCGCCACCAGCGGATTCGCGACCAGCGCCGACTCGATTTCCATCGTGCCCAGGCGGTGCCCCGAGACGTTCAGCACGTCGTCGATACGGCCCATGATCGTGAAGTAGCCCGTCTCCTTGTCGCGCACGCTGCCGTCGCCCGCCAGGTAGAGCCGCCCGCCCAGTT
>NZ_JAMXLH010000058.1 GCF_024281035.1 Paraburkholderia sp. | reverse complement strand
CCGACACGTTCGAGCGCCCGATCTACGCGGGCAATGCAATCGCAACGGTTCAGTCGGCCGATCCCATCAAGGTCATCACGGTTCGCATGACGGCGTTCGACGCCGTTGCTGCAGAAGGCGGCAGCGCGGCGGTCGAGAAAATCGATGCAGCAGCCGATAGCGGCCTGTCGCAGTTCGTGAGCCGTGAAGTCACGAAGCTCGACCGTCCGGAACTGACCAACGCAAAGATCATCGTCTCGGGCGGCCGCGGTCTGGGCAGCGGCGAGAACTACACGAAGGTACTCGAGCCGCTGGCGGACAAGCTCAGCGCAGCACTGGGCGCTTCACGTGCGGCGGTGGATGCGGGCTACGTGCCGAACGACTACCAGGTCGGCCAGACCGGCAAGATCGTCGCGCCGCAGCTGTATATCGCGGTGGGCATCTCGGGTGCGATCCAGCACCTCGCGGGCATGAAGGACTCGAAGGTCATCGTTGCGATCAACAAGGACGAAGAAGCGCCGATTTTCAGCGTCGCCGATTACGGCCTCGTGGGCGATCTGTTCTCAACGGTCCCGGCGCTTGTCGATGCACTGAGCGACTAGACTGCGGCCGGTTTGAAACAGCCGTTGAAGTGTGTCTAAAACCCTCGTCGGGTGGGCGATGGCTGCCGTCGGCGCGCGTTCTCCCGGACTGCGCTGGCCCCGTCCATTCCCGGCGAGGGCGAGCCGTGTTCACGCTAAATAGCGTGGACGCCATCGGTGAAATCAACGGATAGCCAGGACGCCTGTCGACAAGGTGAAAGCTCCGTATGGAATTTATACGTAATGGCAGAGTGAGCGCATTTACGGGCACGATCCGGTTCAAGATCATGCTGGCGCTTGGTGTTTGCGTCGCACTGATGGCATCTATTGGTCTGATGGGCCTTCGTGGCCTCGCCCGGCTCAGTGCGGATATGGGCAGCATGTATTCGTCGAGCACAGTGCCAATCGAGGATCTAACGGCCGTGCAGGCGGCGGCTCTAAAGATCCGTCTTCAGATGCGTTACATCCAGGCACTGCATGGGCAGGACAATGCTGCGGAACTCGTTGAAAGCATCGGCGAAGAACAGCGGAAGCTCGATCTCGCCTGGCATGACTATTACCCCGCGAAAATTACCGCGCCCGACGAGCGCCGGCTTGCCGATCAGGTAGCGAAAGAACTCGCGATTTTCCGGACCCAGTCGGACGATATCGTTTCGGTGCTTCGTGTCGGAAATTCAGATATGGCGGCCTTCTCGATCGATGAACTCACAGAGACCGGCGATGCGGTGTCCCGCGCAATCGATCGCGACGTCGCGTCGAGCGCAATGCAGGCGCGACAGTTGGCCGAACGTGGCAATGCGACATTCAATACATTGCGATGGACGGTGCTTGGCGCAATTGTTCTTGGCATTGCTGTGGCATTCGCGGCGTCCGCCTGGCTGCTATGGGCGATTACGACGCCGTTGAAGGCTGCACTTGGCGTCGCCCGGAAAATCGCCGAAGGCCGGCTCGGTGAAGCCGAGGGGATCAGCTTGCGAGGCGAGTTCGGGCAGTTGCTCCAGGCGCTACAGGTTATGGATAGACATCTTGCCAGGACGGTTCAGACCATCAAGGGTTCGAGCGACGCGATTTTGAACGCATCGAGCCGGATCGCCGATGGCAGTGTCGACCTCTCGGCTGGCGCGGCACGGCAGACTGCATCGCTCGAAGAAACAGCGTCAAGCATGGGCGAACTGATCTTGTCGGTTCAACGCAATTCGGATCATGTTCGCCGCGCAGCGGAGTTTGCGAATACGACGTCGCTCGCGGCCGATACCAGCATGGCGGAGGTCGAGCAGATGAGAGTCACGATGGACGACATCTTCGCAAGCTCGGACAAGATCGTGGAAATTACGGCGCTTATCGAAGGAATCGCTTTTCAGACCAACATTCTGGCGCTGAATGCAGCCGTCGAGGCAGCGCGTGCAGGCGAGCACGGGTGGGGTTTCGCGGTTGTCGCCGGAGAAGTCCGCAGCCTCGCACAGCGTGCAGCTATCGCGGCGAAGGAGATCAAGGTTCTGATCCGAACCTCGTCTGACGCCGTTTTAGGTGGGGCGGAGAATGCAGACCGCGTCGTGCAGGCCATGACGGAGGTCCGGGGGGCAATCAAACGTGTGGTCGAAATCAACGGCAACATCTTCGATGCTTCAGAAGAGCAGCTTGGGGGAATCGGGCAGGTCAACGAAGCGGTGAGCCGCATGGGGCAGGCAATTCGCAGGAATGCGGCGGTCGTTCGGCAGGCTGCGGAAGCGGCAGCCTCGCTAAAGGAGCAGGTGGCCGCCCAGCGGCATGCGATTGCCGTATTCGAGGTTCGTTCGCGAACGGACGGTGTATTCGCGCAACAGTAGTGAAGGTAGACATTGATCAATTGCACGAGCAACGGATTGAAAAATGCGGCGACGATGGGGTGGACGCGACGCGTTCCGGCCGCACAGGAACCGAGGCGACGTCCGTTGCCCGATCCTTATCGCGTGGCCGAAATTGTCACTAGATGGTCCGGTTTCGCCACGGGAATCTGGATCGATCGCAGCTACCATCGTTCTCGTTTGGTTGGCGGCGATGGCGCATTGCTTCGCGACGCAGATCCTGCCGTGTGCAGGCGCGTTCGAATCAGTCCTCGGCGCAGCACATGACAACAAGGGCGCACTGGCCCCGATCGAAGACCAGTTCTGACGCAGGGGATGGCACGGTGACTGCAACAAATCTGATCGAGCAATACGGCCCACGCGAGTCGATGGAATACGACGTGGTGATCGTAGGCGGCGGTCCGGCTGGCCTGTCTGCAGCGATCCGCCTGAAGCAGCTGGCGCAGGAAAAAGGCGCCGAGATCGGCGTGTGCGTCCTGGAAAAAGGCTCGGAAATCGGGGCGCATATCCTCTCGGGCGCGGTCATGGACCCGCGCGCACTCGGCGAACTGATCCCCGACTGGAAGGAACAGGGTGCGCCGGTGACCGTCGAGGTCACGGAAGACCGCTTCCTGTTCCTATCGGAAACCGGCGCGAAAGCGGTGCCCAACTGGGCATTGCCGGACAACTTCAAGAACCACGGCAACTACGTCATCAGCCTCGCGAACGTCACGCGCTGGTTGGGCCAGCAGGCCGAGGCGCTCGGCGTGGAAATCTTCCCGGGCTTCCCGGCCGCCGAAGTCCTCTACAACGAAGACGGCTCGGTCAAGGGCGTCGCCACCGGCAACATGGGCATCGGCAAGGATGGCGAGCCGACCGGGAGCTTCCAGCTCGGCATGGAGTTGCACGCGAAGTACACGCTCTTTTGCGAGGGCGCGCGCGGGCATCTGGGCCGGCAGCTCACCGAAAAGCTCAAGCTCGGCGAGAACGCGGACCCGCAGGTCTACGGCATCGGCATCAAGGAACTGTGGGAAATCGATCCGGCGAAGCACCAGCCTGGACTCGTGGTCCACACCGCAGGCTGGCCGCTCGACGCCCACACCTATGGCGGCTCGTTCCTCTATCACATCGACAACAACCAGGTGATGGTCGGTTTTGTCGTCGGCCTCGCGTACACGAACCCGTACCTGTCGCCGTTCGAGGAGTTCCAGCGCTACAAGACGCACCCCAAGATCCGCAAGTACCTCGAAGGCGGCAAGCGTGTCTCGTACGGCGCGCGCGCACTCACGGCGGGCGGCCTGATGTCGCTGCCGAAGCTCACGTTCCCCGGCGGCGCGCTGGTGGGCGACGATGCGGGCTTCCTGAACGCCTCGCGCATCAAGGGCAGCCACGCGGCGATCAAGACCGGCATGCTGGCCGCCGAGGCGGCGTTCGAAGCCGTGCAGGCAGGCCGCCAGCACGACGAACTCACGGCTTACCCCGAAGCGTTCAGGCAGTCGTGGCTGCACGAGGAGCTGTACAAGGCGCGCAACTTCAAGCAGTGGATGGCCAAGGGCCTGTATTTCGGCACGCTGATGGTCGGTATCGAGCAGAAACTCTTCGGCGGCAAGGTGCCCTGGACGCTGCATCACCAGCATCGCGACAACGAGATGCTGAAGCCCGCGTCGCAGTGCAAGCCGATCGAGTATCCGAAGCCCGACGGCAAGCTCACGTTCGACCGCCTGTCCTCGGTGTTCATTTCCAATACGAACCACGAGGAAAACCAGCCCGCGCACCTGACGTTGAAGGACCCGGGCGTGCCGGTGAACGTGAACCTGCGCACCTATGCGGGCCCGGAGGCGCGTTTCTGCCCGGCTGCGGTGTACGAGTTCGTGAAGAACGACGACGGCAGCGACCGTCTGCAGATCAACGCGCAGAACTGCGTGCACTGCAAGACCTGCGATATCAAGGACCCGACGCAGAACATCGTATGGGTCACGCCCGAAGGCGGCGGCGGTCCGAACTACCCGAACATGTAATTCGCCGCAGCATGCGCCTGTTATCAGGGCGCTCCGGCAACCAACCGAAGGACAAACCATGCAGAGAGAAGTCGTTGTAGTCGGCGGTGTGCGTACCGCCATCGGAAAGTTCGGCGGCAGCCTGAAGGACTTCGCACCGACCGAACTCGGCTCGATCGTCGTGCGTGAAGTGCTCGCGCGCGCGCAGGTGGCGGGTAATGAAGTCGGTCACGTCGTGTTCGGCAACGTCATCGCAACGGAACCGAAAGATCTCTATCTGTCCCGCGTCGCCGCGCTGAACGGCGGCGTGCCCGAAGCGACGCCGGCCTTCAATGTGAACCGGCTCTGCGGATCGGGCCTGCAGGCCATCGTGTCCGCCGCGCAGACGATCCTGCTCGGCGACGCCGATGTTGCGATCGGCGCCGGTGCGGAGAGCATGAGCCGGGCTCCGTACATCACGCCCGATGCGCGCTTCGGCGCGCGCATGGGCGACGCGCGCCTGATCGACATGATGCTGGGCGCACTGCACGATCCGTTCGAGTCGATGCACATGGGCGTCACGGCGGAGAACGTCGCGCAGAAATACGGCATTACGCGCGAGCAACAGGATGCGCTCGCAATCGAATCGCACCGTCGTGCCGCGCGTGCGATCGCCGAAGGCCGCTTCAAGGAGCAGATCGTTCCGCTGACCCGGAGGGTGAAAGGGAAGGAAGTCGTCTTCGATACCGATGAGCATGTACGCGCGGACGTCACCCTGGCCGAACTCGCGGGGATGCGCCCCGTGTTCCAGAAAGAGCAGGGCACGGTGACGGCTGGCAACGCATCCGGGCTCAACGATGCGGCGGCGGCTGTCCTGCTGATGGAACGCAAGACGGCTGAGGCGCGCGGGCTCAAGCCGCTCGCGCGGCTCGTGTCATACGCGCATGCGGGCGTCGATCCGCGCTACATGGGCATCGGTCCCGTGCCCGCCACGCGCATCGCGCTCGAACGTGCCGGGCTCGCGATCGGCGACATCGACGTGATCGAAGCGAATGAGGCATTCGCGGCGCAGGCCTGCGCGGTAACGCAGGAGCTGGGGCTCGATCCCGCCAAAGTGAATCCGAACGGCTCCGGTATCTCGCTCGGCCATCCGATCGGCGCGACTGGCGCGCTGATCACCGTGAAGGCGCTCGCAGAGTTGCAGCGCATTCACGCTCGCCACGCGCTCGTGACAATGTGCATCGGCGGCGGACAGGGCATCGCAGCGATCTTCGAAAACCTTCAATAAGTGGCACGCAACATAGCGATTGCAACGAAACGCGAACATGGAAATTAAAACGGTAGGGATCGTCGGCGCGGGCACGATGGGCAATGGGATTGCGCAGACTGCCGCCGTCGCCGGACTGAAAGTCGTTCTGATCGATGTGACCGACGCGGCACTGAAGAAAGGTGTCGCGGCGATCGAAGTTAGCCTCGGACGGTTGTTGGCGAAGGAAAAACTCGATGCAGCAACGCGCAATGCCGCACTCGCGTGCATCGAGACCTCGACCGACTATCAGCGTCTTTCCGCCGTCGATCTCGTGATCGAAGCCGCGACCGAAAACGTCGAACTCAAGCACCGGATCCTGAAGCAGATCGAGACGGTAGCCCGCCCCGATGCCATCATCGCGACAAACACGTCGTCGATCTCGGTCACGGCCCTCGCGGCAACGCTCGCCGACGCATCGCGCTTCATCGGCATGCATTTCTTCAACCCGGTGCCACTCATGCCGCTCGTGGAGATCATCCGCGGGTTGCAAACGAGTGACGCCACCGTCCAGGTGATTCGCGCGCTCACGCAACGCTTCGACAAGTCGCCGATCGGTGTGCGGAACTCGCCGGGATTCGTCGTTAACCGGATCCTCGTGCCGATGATCAACGAGGCGTTCTTCGTGCTGGCCGAAGGCGTGGCGAGCGCCGAGGAGATCGACGCAGGCATGAAGCTCGGCGCGAACCACCCGATTGGCCCGCTCGCACTCGCGGACCTGGTCGGGCTCGACGTCTGTCTGTCCGTGATGGAGGTGTTTCTGAAGGACTTCGGCGACGCGAAATATCGTCCGTGTCCGTTGCTGCGCGAACTCGTGGCGGCGGGCCGGCTCGGCCGCAAGACGGGTCAGGGCGTCTACCGCTACGAATGAGTGGTGAGCAATGCAGGTCCGGCGCTCGACCTGCCCAGGACACGCTATCCCTAGTCGGGATCTACACAAAAAATAACGATAGCGACTAGATCGGCTCCTCATGCGAAGCAGAGGGGCCGACGTATTCATAGCGCGCAGTATTCACGCGCGAGATACGCACCTCGACCGGCGCCTGGTTATAAGAGTACGCAATGCGCCGTACTTCGAGTAACGGCGTGCCCGGCGCCACTTCGAGCAATGCACTTTCTGCGTCATTGGCCACGGCGACGCGCAATCGCTCTTCCGTCTCGACCACATTGATGTGGAACGCGTCCTGGTAGAAGTTGTAAAGCGTGCTGGGCCGCTCGCGCAGCGCCGTTTCATTGAGCCCGGGAAAACGCTCTTCGGCGACCGTGATGCTGTCGATCATGACGGGCTCGCCGTGCAACGCCAGGCGATTCACGAACGAGTAAACCCGCGCGTGCGGCTCGATGCCAAGCATCGCCGCGACTTCCCGCGAGGCCTTTCCTTTCATGAAAGAAACGAGGCTCACCGTGGGATATGTCTTCTCGCCGTCCTGGCGCACGACCCGGAAGAAACGGAAGAAGTACCGGTCGCGCTGATGCTGCGCGACAAACGTGCCGAGTCCCTGATGGCGCACGAGGATGTTGTCCGCCACCAGTTCGTCGATCGCCTTGCGCAGCGTCCCGATGGAAACGCCAAAGCGTTCCGACAAGCGCCTTTCGGAAGGTATCGCTTCGCCGCCCTTCCATTCTTTCGCTGACAGGGCGGCGAGGATCCCGTTCTTCACTTCCTTGTATCGGGTTCCCCCGATGATGGGCGTGCCCGCGACGCCCGTTTCATGGGCCGTGCCGTTCTTCAACGTGTTCATTGAGGTGTGCTCCTTTCCGGCGCTTTTCTGACTTTGTCACGATCTTACTTCATCTGGCTCGTTTAACACATATAGATGATATGGTTGACATGCATGAATGTGGTCACTATTATTCGCAACATGGCCCACGCGCCAGCCCCCCCGTGAACAAAACTGGAGACACTCAAATGAGCCAGGCAGCTCAAGCATCGCAGCAGGCTGATTCAACGGCGGCCCATGCCGATCCGGCAGGCAGGACGATCCACATCGTGCTGCACGAGGCCAAGGACACAGTTGGTGTCGCGGTCGTCGAGGGCATCAAGGCGGGCACGCAATTGAACGCGTGGATCATGGACGAAGACGAAATCGTGGTCGTCGCGGCGAAGCAGGACATTCCCATCGGTCACAAGGTGGCGCTCAAGGACATGGCCGTGGGCGACACCGTCTACAAGTACGGCGTCGATATCGGCAAGGTGGTGGTCCCGATCAGGGCCGGTGAGCACGCTCACGTTCACAACATCAAGACGAAGCGCTGGTAAGCCCTGGCCCGCACCGGTCACCGCCGGCCCGAACCAGCCCGCACCGGGTCGTGCCGGCGGCGGCGATTGAGCTTGCCCGTTGAACTCCTTCCAATCAGAGAGACATCATGAGCGTGATTGACCAGAACACCACTTTCCGCGGCTATCGCCGCTCGAACGGCCGCGTCGGCGTGCGTAACCACGTCATCATTCTTCCCGTCGACGATCTTTCGAATGCCGCCGCGCAGGCGGTCGAGAACAACATTAAAGGCACCATGGCGCTGCCGCATCCGTACGGCCGCCTCCAGTTCGGCGCGGACCTCGATTTGCATTTCCGCACGTTGATCGGCGCGGGGTGCAATCCGAACGTCGCCGGCGTGATCGTCATCGGCATCGAGGAAGGCTGGACGAAGCGCGTGGTGGACGGCATTGCGAAGTCGGGCAAGCCGGTGATGGGCTTCGGCATCGAACTGCATGGCGACCACGACACGATCCTGCGCGCCTCCAAGGCAGCGAAGGAAATGGTGCAGTGGGCGACGACGCTCGATCGCGAAGAGTGTCCGATCTCCGACCTGTGGGTGTCCACCAAGTGCGGCGAGTCGGATACGACGTCGGGATGCGGCTCGAACCCGACGGTCGGCAATGCGTTCGACAAGCTCTACGGGCTGGGCACGACGCTCGTGTTCGGCGAGACGTCCGAGTTGACAGGGGGTGAACAGCTCGTATCGGCGCGCTGTGCAAACGATCAGGTGCGCGAGCGATTCGAGTTCATGTTCGGCCGCTATCAGGACATGATTAACCGCTGGAAGACCGATGACCTCTGCGAGTCGCAGCCGACGAAGGGCAACATCGCGGGCGGCCTGACGACGATCGAGGAGAAAGCGCTCGGCAACATCCAGAAGATCGGCAAGAAATGCCGCGTGGACGGCGTGCTCGACAAGGCTGAGGAGCCGACGCATTCAGGGTTGTGGTTCATGGATTCGTCGTCCGCGGCAGCGGAGATGGTGACGCTTTGCGCGGCTTCGGGTTTTGCCGTGCACCTCTTCCCGACGGGGCAAGGCAACGTGATCGGCAATCCCATCCTGCCGGTGATCAAGATCTGCGCGAACCCGCGCACGGTGCGCACGATGAGCGAGCATATCGATGTCGACGTATCGGGCCTGCTGCAGCGTGAGCAGAACCTCGACCAGGCGGGCGACAAGCTGCTCGAAGCGATGCTCGCGACGGCGAACGGCCGCTGGACCTCGGCGGAAACGCTGGGCCATCGCGAGTTCGTGCTCACGCGTCTGTTCGAAAGCGCCTGATCGCGCAGGTATTACCCCGGAAGCCCGCTCGTGCAGCGGGCTTTGCGAACGCAGTTTCGCTACAGCTTCGCGCACCGCTGCGCAAAAGGCCATGCAGGCGTGGTCGCAAGACCAGCGCCCAGGAAGACCGCGCCGCGGAGCACGAAGCTGTCTCATCAGGCAGCAGCGAGTGGAGGAGACACCATCTTGCGCGTGCTCAGACATCTTTATGCCCAGGTCCTGATCGGACTTGCGGCCGGTATCTTCGTTGGTTATTTCTGGCCGCACTTCGGCGTGGAAATGAAACCATTGGGCGACACGTTCATTCGCCTGATCAAAATGCTCATTACGCTGGTGATTTTCTGCACCGTGTCGCTGGGAATCGCACGGATGGAAAGTCTCAAGCATGTCGGGCGCGTGGGCGTCAAAACGCTCGTCTATTTCGAAGCCGTGACGACGCTCGCGCTCGTGATCGGTCTGGTCGTGGCGAACGTGCTGCGTCCGGGCGACGGGCTCAATATCGATCCGGCCACGCTCGATACGCAGGCCGTCAGCCACTACGTGAGCGAAGCGCATGTGGCGGCGTCGCAAAGTTTCCTTGAAGAAATCGTGCCGAACTCGGTGGTCGGTGCGTTCGCGCACGGCAACCTGCTGCAGGTGCTGCTGTTTTCGGTGTTGTTCGGCGTGGCCTTGTCGATCATGTCTCGCCGCAGCCGCTTCCTGTCGCGCGTCATCGAGCAGAGCGGCGAGGCGCTCATGCGCATCGTCGAGATGATCATGCGGCTTGCGCCGCTCGGTGCATTCGGTGCGATGGCGTTCACGGTCGGCAAGTACGGCATCGGCACACTGCAGCAACTCGGCTTGCTGATCGTGTGTTTCTACCTCACCAGCATCCTGTTCATCGTCCTCGTGCTCGGCACGATCAGCCGCTGGGCCGGTGTCGGCCTGTGGCCGCTGCTCAGATATCTGCGCGAGGAGCTGCTTATCGTGCTCGGCACGTCGACCACGGAATCGGTGCTGCCGCGCCTGATGGACAAGCTCGAACGCCTCGGCTGCCCGAAGCCCGTCGTCGGTCTCGTGCTGCCGACCGGCTATTCGTTCAATCTCGACGGCGCGGCCATCTATCTCACGATGACTTCGCTCTTCATCGCGCAGGCCACGAATACGCATCTGTCTTTGCTGCAACAACTCGGCCTGCTCGCGGTTCTCCTGCTCACATCGAAGGGCGGCGCGGGCGTAGCGGGCGCGGCGCTGGTCGCACTCACGGCCACGCTCTCCACGCACAACATCATTCCTGTTGCGGGCATCACGCTGATTATCGGCATCGACCGCGTGCTCAACGAGGTTCGCGCGATCGTGAACATGATCGGCAATGCCGTGGCGACGATCGTCGTCGCACGCTGGGAAGGTGCGTTCGACGCCGAGGCGGCGCGCAAGGTGCTGGCCGCGCCGCGCGATCGTCGTGCCGTGAACGATGCGATGTCCGAACCGGTCGATAGCGTCGATGCAAGAACGCCGCCCGCTTACGCACAGGAACGCCCGAATTGAAAACCGCCCGCAAGAAGATCGTCATCAGCGAGTTCATGGACGCGGCGGCAGTGGATTCCCTGCGGCGTCATTTCGACGTGCACGCGCACGCGTCGCTCGTCGATGAACCCGACCGGCTGCACGAACTGCTGGCCGATGCCGACGCGCTGATCGTGCGCAACCGCACGCAGGTCACCGCTGCGTTGCTGGACGGCGCGCCGCGTTTGTCGGTGGTCGGGCGGCTCGGTGTCGGGCTGGACAATATCGCGCTCGGCGCATGCAGGGATCGCGGCGTGCAGGTGTTTCCGGCAACGGGCGCAAACGCGGCGGCCGTGGCCGAGTATGTGATTGCCACGTCGCTGATGTTGCTGCGCGGCGCCTATCTGTCGAGTGCGGCTGTCGCGCAGGGGCAGTGGCCGCGCACGGCGCTCTCGAACGGGCGCGAGGCGGCGGGCGGCACGATGGCCGTGATCGGCTTCGGCGGCATCGGGCGGCTCGTCGCGCAGCGCGCGCACGGCATCGGCATGCAGATCGTGGGCTACGATCCGCAGATTCCCGCGGATGCGGACTGCTGGCAGGAGACGGGTGCACGGGGCATGTCGTTCGACGACGCGCTGCGCGCGGCGGACGTCATGACCGTTCACGTGCCGCTCGTCGAGAGCACGCGCAATCTGCTGGGCCCGGCGCAACTGAAGCTGCTCAAACCGCACGCCGTCGTGATCAATACGTCACGAGGCGGCGTGATCGACGAAAGCGCACTGGCCGATGCGCTGAAACAGGGCCGCGTTGGCGGCGCCGCGCTCGATGTGTTCGCCGACGAACCGCTCAAAGCGGGTTCGCCGCTTGCGGGCGTGCCGAACCTGATTCTCACGCCGCATATAGCGGGCTTGACCGTGCAATCGAACGAACGCGTCAGCACGCTGGTCGCGTCGCGCGTGATGGATGCGCTGCTCGCGGGCGAGCATGACTCAACGACAACGAGGCAACTTTGACATGACGCGGATTTCGTCCGGCGATCTTTACGATCTCGCCACACGCACGATGCTGGCCGCGGGCGCCACGTCGCACACGGCGGCGGCGACTGCGCGCGCACTCGTCTATGCCGACGAACGCGGCTTGTCTTCGCACGGTGTCGCGCGCTTGCCGATGTATATCGCGCAGTTGCGCAACGGCCGTGTCGATGCGAAGGCCAAACCGGTGATCGTCGAGTCGCGCAACGCGGCCGTCCTGATCGATGCGGGAGACGGCATGGCGTATCCCGCCTGCGAACTCGCCATCGAGACGCTCGTGAAGCGCGCGCGCGAACACGGCAGCGCGGTCGTCAGCGTGAAGCGCAGCCATCACCTCGGCGCGGGCGCCTGGCATCTGGAGCCGGTTGGTGCGGCCGCAATGGTGGGGCTCGCGTTCAGCAATACGCCCGCTGCGATGCCAGCGTGGGGTGGCCGGCATCCCGTCTTCGGCACCAATCCTGTGGCGGCCGTGTTTCCGCGCCGCGACGGCAAGCCGCTGATGATCGACCTGTCGTTGTCGAACGTCGCGCGCGGCAAGATCATGGTGGCGGCTCGTGAAGGCAAGCCGATTCCCGAGGGGTGGGCGACATCGCGCGACGGCAGGCCGACGACCGATGCGAAGGCCGCGCTCGAAGGCATGATGCTGCCGTTTGGCGGGGCTAAAGGGGCGATGCTCGCACTGATGGTCGAATTGCTGGCGGCGGCGCTGGCCGGAGCGAACTTCGGCTACGAGGCTGGTTCGTTCCTGACCGAAGAGGGCGAAAAGTCGCGCGTGGGCCACCTGTTCTGGGCGATCGATCCGGGTGCGTTAGCGGGTAACGCCGTCTATCTTTCGCGGGTCGAGGCGTTGATCGAAGCGATGCTGCAGGACGCCGACGTGCGATTGCCTGGACAGCGGCGGCTCGATCTCGCGGATGCTGCGGCGCGCGACGGCATAGACATTCCAGACGCCTTGCTCAATCAGTTGCGAGCGCTGGCGGGATGACCGCGTTCGGCGCACGCCGGTTGCGTTACACCGCGGCAAAGTAGCTTTTGATCGCGTCTGTGAACGCCGTGCGGCTGTGCCTGACGCGTTCGAGCAGCCCAACGTGGCGCCGCACGTCGACGCCATCGAGGGGCATGACGCTGATCGCGCGATCGTTATCGAAATCGACGTTCGCGAGTTTGGGCACAATCGAAATGCCAAAACCCTGACGCACGAGCGCGATGATTGCCTCGACGGAGTTCAGTTCCATGGCCTCGTTGACTTCGATCTTGCATTGATCGAGCACGTTCTGCACGAGATGACCGGTCCACGTGCTGCGGTCGAAGCGCATGAAGGGCGCATCGCGGAGTATTTCATCCTGTACCGGCGGTAAATCGAAGTGGGGGGCGGTGGGCATGATGAGGATCATCGGCTCTGAATAGAGCGGCGTCCAAAGGAGCGTGGACGACAACGGGTGCGGCGATTGCGTGACGACCGCCGCATCGAGTTCGCCGACTTCGACCTGGCGCGCGAAATCGCTGGACAGGCCCGCAAGCAGACGTACATCGAGGCGGGGATGCTGGCGGCGTATCGACCATAAGGCATCCGCGAATGAACCCATCAGCGCGGAAACGAGTGCGCCTGTCACGACCGTTCCGGACATTTCGCCGCCGCCGACGGCGTTTTCCAGAAGCTCATACCGGCGAACGATTTCTTCGATCTCCGGAATGAGCGCGCGGCCAACCGGATTGAGTACGGCGGCTCTGGCGTTGCGGTCAAAAAGCTGAACGTTGAGGTCGCATTCGAGCGAGCGGATCTGAAGGCCGATGGCGGCAGCGGTGAGGCCGACCTTGTTGCCGGCGGCGGCAAAGGTTCCGCTTTGAGCGACGCAGAGAAATATTTTGAGGGTGCGAATGGACGGCATTGCTCGCGTTTGCGGAGAAGGCATGATCGATTCGATACCCGAAATGATACGCAACTTAAAGTTTTTCCTGGTGTCAGGAAAACCATTATTGGGTTTATCTTTATCAAGCCGCACGCGAAAATGGACGCGGCAGTGCGGCCGAAATTCAGGGACAGCGCAACAGGCGTGCCGCGCGACCGCTCCACAACGCCGAAAGTCGCACCGAGGCCCTTCCCAATGACAGCCTGGTTGAATGCGCAAATCGCTGCTTGTGCGATTGGAATGGGTGTCAGTTCGATCGCAGTGGCGGGAGGCGTCGTGGCGATTGCGTATCTGGTGTACGGACTGACGGGTTTCGGTTCGTCCATCGTTGCCATCCCGTTGCTGACACAACTGGTCCCTTTGCGCACGGCGACACCGGTGATGCTGGTGCTGGACCTCGTAGCCGGAATGCTCGTTGGCATGCGCAACCTTAAGTCTGTTCAGATGCGGGAATTGACACGGCTCGGGCCATGGTTGTGCATTGGCCTACTGCTGGGCGTCAGTGTGCTGGTTTCCGTACCGGAGAAACCGCTCGAACTCCTTCTGGGCGTGTGCCTGCTGACCTACTCGCTCTGGAGGGTCAGTTCCCGGGGCGAATTTCGCGAGATCGGCGGGCGCTGGGCGCTCCCGTTGGGTTTTTTTGGCGGATGCCTGACTGCAGTGTTCGGCACCGGCGGCCCCGTCTATACAATTTATCTGGCCGGCCGATTGCGCGATCCCGACCAGAGACGCGCCACGATCAGCACGCTGCTTACCGCAACGGCTGTCGCCCGGCTCATTCTCTTCACCGCTTCCGGGCTCTATAAAAACCCCGCTGTCCTGCCGCTCGCCAGCTTTATGTTGCCTTGTGGCGCGATGGGGTTGTTCGTGGGGGCGAGGTTACGCAGCGTCATTTCGGCGCCGCGTGTCCTGACGCTCCTCTGGAGCGTACTCATCGCCGCGGCGGCTAACTTGATCATTCGTTCAGTGCCTGTTTTGTTCGGTTAGGCTATCTCGTCGCAAAGCCTGCTGGAGCCGCTTACTCACCGAAGTCGCACGCACGCGATGCGGGGTGAGAATAGGGAGACACCATGTTGCGTTGCCTTTGCAAGCACATTTATGTTCAGGTCCTGATTGCCATCCTGATCGGGGTCGCCGCCGGTCACTTTTTTCCGGCGTTCGCCCAATCACTGAAGCCGCTATCCGACGTGTTCATCCGGCTGATCAAGATGATTACGCCGCCGTTGATCTTCACCACGATCGTATGCGGCGCCTCGCAGATCGGCGAAATGCGTACGTTGGGCCGCATCGCGGGCAAGACCATCATCTATTTCGAGGTGGTGACCACGCTGGCCTTGCTCATCGGAATGTTGATGGTGAACCTGATCGGGCCGGGTGTCGGGATGAATATCCAGCCAGGCAACGTCGACGTTCATGTGCTGGCGCAATATCAGTCGGATATCCATCACGGCGGCGGCCTCACGGCGTTTCTTCTCAACATCATTCCTTCGAGCTTCCTGAGTCCCTTCGCCTCGGGCGACATGCTTCAGATCGTTGTCATTGCCTGCCTGTTCGCGGTGGGATTGTCCTATGTCGGCGAGAAGGGGCAGCCGGCCCTGACGTTCTTCGAGTCGGTGTCGGAAGTGCTGTTCAAGATTGTCGGTTTCATCATGAAGCTCGCGCCACTCGGCGCATTGGGGGCGATGGGCTTCGCGGTCGGAAAATATGGGCTGTCCGCGTTGAATTCGCTCGGCATGCTGCTCGTGACGATCTACGCGGCGACGATCTTTTTTCTCGTCGTCGTGCTGGGAACCATTTGCCGCATGAGCGGTTTTAGCCTGCTTCGATTACTCAATCATTTGAAGGGGGAAATTCTTCTCGTCCTCGCCACGACGTCGTCAGAATCCGTATTCCCACAATTGATCCGCAAGCTCGAAAGGATGGGGTGTCCGAAGCAGGTTGTCGGCATCGTGATGCCGATGGGCTACTCCTTCAATCTCGACGGCACCTGTGTCGCTCAGGTCATCTGTGCGATGTTCATCGCCCAGGCCTACAACGTGCCGCTGTCCTGGGGAGACCAGATCGCGCTGATGGTGCTGTCGATGATCAGCTCGAAAGGCGCGGCCGGTGTGTCGGGCGCCGGATTCGTCACGCTGCTTGCCACGCTCACGGCGTTCAAACATATCCCAATTGAAGGCGCGGCGCTCATTCTCGGCGTGGACCGGTTCATTTCCGAAGTGCGGGCCGTCACGAACATGATCGGGAATGCGGTTGCCACGCTCGTTGTCTCGGGGCTCGAAAAAGAGCGCGACAACGCTCAGATGGCCACCGTACTAAAGCTTGAGCGGGTGCGCACCGAGACATAGGAAAACTTTACCTGAACGCCAGAATTATTCGATTTTTCCTGTTGAAGAATTGCTGAACAATCGATGTATCAACCTGTTCAATCGTACTGTTTCAGCAGCTATTCGAGAGGCCATGTGGATACCGAAAAACTTCGAGTAAAAGTCTGGAGAAGCGCTACCGAGGGGCTCACGACCTATGACGTACCGCGTTACGCGAGTCAGACGGTGTTGGACGTCGTGACTTTCATTCAGCGGCAACTCCAGCCCGACCTTGCATACCGGTTCGCGTGCCGCGTGGGCATGTGCGGATCCTGTGCGATGAACGTCAACGGCAAGGCGCGCTGGACGTGTCGCACGCACGTATCGAAAGTCGCGCTGAACAACGAGCTGGAAATTGCCCCGCTGTCGAACCTCCCGGTCATCAAGGATCTCGTGACCGACATGAGCCCGTTCTTCGACAAGTGGAGCCAGGCAAAGGGGCAGTTCTCGGGAAGCCGTACACGTCAGGATGACTTCGCCAGGGTGAGTCCCGATAGCGTCCAACGCAAGGCGGTCGACGCGGGGATCGAGTGTATCGGTTGCGGCGTGTGTTATTCCTCATGCGACGTGGTGACCTGGCGCCCCGACTATCTGGGTCCCGCCGCGCTGAACCGCGCATGGACGCTCGTCAACGACGAACGCGACACGCAAACGCTCGAACGCCTGCGGGCGGTCGCGGGCGATGCGGGTTGTCACTCGTGCCACACCCAGGGGGCGTGTGCCGAACGTTGTCCCAAGCATCTTTCGCCGACGGCAGGTATTGCCGGCCTCAAGCGGATGACGATAAAAGCCGCGCGCGAAGGAGGCCTGTAATGCAAGCCATGTCTCTTCGCACTCAGGCTCGTCTCTGGTACTGGCAGCGCGTGAGCGCGACTGTGCTCGCGCTCTGCGTGTTCGTTCATCTGGGCGTCATTATCTACGCGGTCCATAGCGGCTTGAGCGCATCGGCCATTCTCGGCCGCACGCGCGGCAATCTGCCGTTTGGCGCCTTTTATGCCGTCTTCGTGATTGCGTGCGCGATACATGTGCCTGTTGGGCTACTCAGAATCGCGGAGGAATGGTTGCACTGGCGGGGAAGGTCCGCGCATGCCGTTTTCCTGGCTTTTTCCGCCGCCCTCGCACTGATGGGCCTGCGGGCTGTCTATGGAGTCTTCTCGTGATGCGAAAGAACGACTATCGCGCCCGTACTCATCCTGCCTGGTGGGCCTTTCTTGTGCATCGTCTTTCCGGTCTCGCACTGGCTTTGTTTCTGCCGGTTCACTTCTGGGCGCTCGGGCGCGCCATTCACGGAGAGGCTTCTCTCGATGGCTTTCTACGTTTGACCGACCAACCGCTTTTCCGGTTTGCCGAATGGGGACTCGTGGTGCTGCTCTCGCTTCACATGATGGGGGGCATTCGTCTTTTGCTGATCGAATTCCTCCCGTGGACGGGCTTGAGAAAAAACTGGCTCGCCTTCGGTTTGGGGGCGAGCACGTGCACGGGCCTCGCGTTCCTGCTGGCGCTCATCCATTAGGACCGCACCTTGGGAATTCAGGCTACGCCATAAACTCACAATCTGTTTTGCCATTCGGAAAGAGACGGCCATGAAACTAGACCTTGACGTCGTCGAGGAAGCCTCGAAAGAGCTGTATATTCGCGCCCTCAAGTTGCTTCCGCCCGACGTGAAAGACGGCATTGAAAGACTTTCGGCTACCGAAACGTCACCGGTAGCGCAGCGGGTCCTGGAGACGATGCGGACCAATATTCGCGTGGCGGAAAATACGGAAAACCTGCTTTGCCAGGATACGGGCATCCCCATTTACAACGTTGTGCTTGGCCGGAATGTCGAGTTCGACGGATTTGCGTTGAAGGCCGCCATCCGCAAAGGGTGTGAGCGCGCCACGAGGGAGCACCCGCTGCGTTCGTCTGTCGTGCATCCGCTTACACGCAAGAACAACCACACGTCGTGCGGCATCGAGGTTCCGGTTATTCACGTCGACTTCACCGACGAAAACGAGACCGCGACCATCGAGATGGTGCCGAAAGGAAGCGGCTCGGAGAACAATTCATTTCTGAAGATGGCCGTTCCGGCCGAGGGCATTGATGCGATCAAGATGTTTGTCGTCGATTGCGTTATCTCCGCCGGCGGCAAGACTTGTCCGCCGACTATCGTGGGCGTCGGCCTTGGCGGCACGTCCGATCTGTCGATTGCGCTGGCCAAGCGTGCCGCTACGCGCGCGCTTGGCACCACCTGCACGGACGCTGCGGGCGCCGACCTCGAACGCGAACTCACTGAGGCGGTGAATCGCCTCGGCGTCGGACCGCAAGGGTTAGGCGGAGATAGCACGGCGTTTGCGGTGCATATCGAACTGGCGTCGACGCACATCACGATGAATCCCATCGCGGTCAACATGCAATGTCATTCCGCGCGACGTGCGAAGGCTCGGCTTACCACAGACGGTCTCACTTACGGATTCTGAAATGGCTCACTATGACCTTTTCACACCTGTCGACGAGTCGCAGATCCGCAAGCTGCGGGTGAACGATACGGTGACATTGCATCAAACGCTTTTCGGTATCCGCGATGCGACGCAGATTCATCTGTTCGACAAGGGGCGCACGACGGAATTCGACCTTCGGGGGCACGCGGTCATTCACACGGCGCCCAACGTGCGCAAGGTCGCGCCGAGCGACGAATTCCCGGCGGGATATCAACCGGTCTGCATTGGCACAACCACATCGGACCGCATGGAGCGCTTCACGCGGCCGCTGATGGAACAGTATGGCGTGCGCATGATCGTTGGAAAGGGCGGCTTGCGCGAAGCATCGAAGGCGGCGTTTCAGGATCTGGGCGGCGCATATCTGGCGATCATCGGCGGAACGGCTGCGCTCGAAACGACCTGGATCGAGAAAATCGAAGCCGTCGATCTCGACGACCTCAATCCCGAGTCGCTATGGAAATTCAGGATCAAGGGCTTCGGTCCGCTGCTAGTGGCTATGGACAGTTGCGGTGGCAGCCTGTACGACGAAGTCAAGAGCGACACAGCCTCGCGGCGCGACGATGTTCTGAAAAGTATGGGAGTGCAAACAAGATGAATATTGGGCGCGTCAAGACGGATATCCTGATTCTCGGATCGGGTGGCGCCGGTCTGTTTGCCGCGCTTCACGCGCACAAGCAGGCGCCGGATCTTTCGATCACCGTTGCAGTGAAAGGGCTGCTGGGGAAATGTGGCTGCACGCGCATGGTACAGGGCGGCTATAACGTCGCGCTGGCTCCCGGCGATTCGGTCGAACGTCACTTCATGGACACGATTGAAGGAAGTAAATGGCTGTCCAACCAGGATCTCGCGTGGGCGCTCGTGAGTACGGCCGTCGAGCGCGTACGCGAGCTTGAAAACGAGCTTGGCTGTTTTTTTGACCGTAATCCGGACGGATCGATTCATCAGAAAGCGTTCGCGGGCCAGACGTTCGACCGGACGGTCCACAAGGGCGACCTGACCGGAATCGAGATTATCAACCGGTTAGCCGAGCAGGTGTGGAGTCGCGGTATTCATCGCCTGGAAGAGCACAGGGCGATCGAGCTGATCAAGACAGCCGATGGCAAGCATATTGCGGGCGTCTTGATGATCGATATGCGGACGGGCAAGTTCGTGTTCGTGCAGGCGAGGGCGGTGCTGCTAGCGACGGGCGGCGGCCCGACGATGTACAAGTTTCATACGCCGTCCGGGGATAAAAGCTGCGACGGACTCGCGATGGCGCTGCGCGCGGGACTCACGCTTCGCGATATGGAAATGGTGCAGTTTCACCCCACGGGGCTGCTTGCCGGCAGTCACACACGCATGACCGGCACCGTGCTCGAAGAAGGGCTGCGTGGTGCGGGCGGGCATCTATTGAATGGCTCGAAAGAGCGGTTCATGGACAAATACGACAAGCGCGGCGAGCGCGCAACGCGCGATATCGTTTCGCGCGGCATTTATTCCGAAATGCGCGCGGGGCGAACCTCGCCCAATGGCGGCGTTTACATCCAGATGGGCCACCTCGGTCCCGACAAGGTCAGAAAGCAGTTCAAGGGCATGGTGGAACGTTGCGCGGACTGCGGGTTCGATCTCGCGGGCGGGCTCGTCGAAGTGGTGCCGACCGCGCACTACATGATGGGCGGTGTCGTGTTTCGCACCGACTGCAGCACCGAACTGGATGGCCTCTTCGCCGCAGGCGAAGATACGGGTGGCGTGCACGGCGCGAATCGTCTGGGTGGCAACGGCGTGGCGAATTCCACGGTATTCGGCGGAATTGCCGGCGACAACATGGCGAGGTGGGTGAAAGCGGAAGGCCAGTTTCGAGAACCCGATTCGTTTGCCATCGAAGGCGCAATCGAGGTTGCAGAATCACCGTTTTCAAAAAGCGGAAAAGACCTCGAAGAGATTCGGGAGTCGCTCTACAAATGCATGTGGACGCATGTCGGCATCATTCGCGACCACGATGGACTCTTGCGGGCGCGGAACGTCCTGGGAGAACTCAACGATCGCCTGATGTTGACGGGTGTCGTGGATGGCGCGCGCGCATTCAACGCACAGTGGCACGACTGGCTCAACTTGAAAAACCTGATTTCGGTTAGCCAGATCATCACCGAGGCGGCAATATCCCGCGAGAATTCGCGGGGAGCCCATTTCCGCGAGGATTTTCCCGAGGCCGGCGATCTGGAGAGGTCGGCTTATACGACGATTCGCAAAAGTGAAGGAGAAGTTCAGATCAAACAGGAGCCGGTAACGTTTAGCCGGGTACGGCCGGGCGAGACGATTCTTTGCGAGTAGATCGCTAAATGAGGGATGCCGCATTGCACGCGCATTTCCGAAAACTGCATTTCTGCCGAGCTGGAATTTCGCCCGTGCCGATCCACATTATTTTAAACGGAGACAATGCAATGCCCTCCCATATCATTCGCACGCTCAGACGCGGGCTCGTGCTCGCTGCCGCACTTTCCGCTGTTTTTCAGGCGCAGTCGGTCGCTCATGCAGAAGACGCCTGGCCTTCTCAGCCGATCCGGATCATCGTACCTTTTACAGCGGGCGGTTCGACTGATGTGCTGGCACGCACGATTGGCCAGGGATTGGGGACGCTATGGAAGCAGTCCGTGGTGATCGACAATCGGCCCGGTGCGGGCGGCATGATCGGCGCCGAGGTCGAGGCGAAGTCCGCGCCGGACGGTTACACGTTGATGCTGGCATCGGGGAGCATGTTCACCGTCAACCAGTACATTTATAAAAAACTTCCGTACACGGCCAAGGACTTCACCTATATCACCACGGTTGCGAGCAACCCGATGGTTGTCGCGGTGGCGCCGACTCTGCCGATTTCGAATGTGAAAGAGCTGATCGCATACGGGAAAACGCAACATCCAAAGCTGAATTTTGGTTCCGCCGGCATCGGGAGTCAGGTCCACATGGCCGATGCAGCCTTCGCGGGTGCAGCGGGCATTCCCATGGTTCACGTGCCCTATAAGGGCGAGGTGCTTGCACTGAACGATTTGATGGCGGACCGCGTACAGGTTGTATTGCCCAACATCGCGGCAGCGCTGCCGTTCATGAAGGGCAAAACGATCAAGGTGCTTGCCGTGACCGGTGACCATCGCTCAAGCGCATGGCCCGATATTCCGACCGTGGAGGAAGCCGGGCTGCCCGGATTCAATGTAACGGGCTGGTTCGCACTCGTGGCGCCGGCTGGCACGCCTGCGAACGTCATCCAGAAGATTCAGCAAGACACCGTGAAGGTTCTCGCCCAGCCCGATACTCGCCAGCGCCTCGCCGTGCTGGGTATGGATGCAGTGGGCGACACGCCTCAACAACTTGAGAGCAGGATTGCCACTGAATCGGCGAAATGGCAAAAAGTTGTGAACACAAGCCATATCAGCGCGAATTGAAATGCAGCGCCGGTGCGAGGCCGGCGGCTGGGCCGATATGAAAGAAATGCCAGCCTGATCTGATCGTTCTTAAAGCCCGCCCGGTTCACAATATCGCGGCGGGCTTTTCAATTCATCGTCTGATCTTCAACGCCGCATCACTCTCGCGGCAGCCCAACCGAAGTTAGCACGCGATCGAGCGTCGATTCGAGCGTCGATCAACAGCGGTCTTCAGATCGCTGACGTCGTCGTGCAACTCGAGGATCCACCGTGCTGCAGCGGTGATCTGGCGTTGAATTCGTTGGAAGATATCGGAGGAAGTGCGAACGGGCGAGGACGGGGTATTCACGAGCAACCGGGTTATCAGTTAGGTAATAACCCGAATTGTACGCGCGTTGCGGCGATCAGGTAATCGAACGGTGCCGGATATGGCCTGCATGCAACAGATTATTGGACGGTTATGCGCCAGATGCATCGACGCGCATGAGCATGGCTACATGCGCGTCGTTTTGAGCTTCTCACGTCCGTAGTGCTTGAGAAAATTGGGGCGCGTTGAGTCCTCTATTGCGTATCCGTTCAATCGCTGCTTGTCCGCGGCATTTCGACGCGTGATCCGCCCTCGTGCATGCGTTCCGTTTTGTTCGCGCGACGGCGGTTTCGTTGTGCGGACAGCGTGACGAATATCAGAAGCAATAGCGATGCGATGAGAAATCCGCAACTGATGGGGTGACTGATAAAAATCGATATATTCCCGTGCGAAATGAGCAGTGCGCGGCGAAAGTTTTCTTCGATCATCGGCCCGAGGACGAACCCGAGCAGGATGGGCGCGACCGAGAAACCAAGGTAATTGAAGACGGTACCGAGGAGACCAAACGCGAGCACCTGCCACACTTCGAAAAGGCTGTTCTGGGTGCTGAACACGCCGACCGCAATAAAGAACATCGCGGAAGGAAAGAGATAGCGGTACGGCAGCCTTAGCAATTTGATCCACACGCCTATCATCGGCACATTCAGCAGAACGAGCAGAATATTCCCGATCCAGAAACTCGCAATGAGTCCCCAGAAGATATCGGGGTGCTCAGAGATCAACTGTGGGCCGGGTGTAATGCCCTGAATAATGAGCGCGCCCAGAATTAACGCCATGACGGGGTCGCCTGGGATGCCGAGGCTCATCGTCGGGATGAAGTCGACTTGCGTTTTCGAGTGCGATGACGCTTCGGGCGCCGCGACGCCGGCAATCACCCCCGTTCCGAATGCCTGCGGATTTCTGGAGAGCTTGCGCTCAAGCGCGTAGGCCACGAAGGTCGTGATCGTCGGGCCGGTTCCCGGCATGGCGCCGAACAGCGCACCCACGGCCGTGCCGCGCGTCATTGGCCAGAATGTGGCTTTGAGTTCTTCGCGCGTCGGGCGCATATCCTTGAAGCGCACGTTGAGCGACTTGTTTGATACCTGCATTCTGTTGACGTTGCAAAGAAAGTCGGCGACGCCAAAAAGCCCCATGGCGATAGCGACCAGTTCCAGTCCGTCGTTCATGTCGGTCAGGCCGAACGTGAAGCGAAACGTGCCCGTATTGACGTCGGTGCCAACCATGCCGCAAAGCAGGCCGAAAAGCGTCATGGCAATGCCTTTCAGCGCGGAGCCTCTCGACATCGTCGAGCCCGCGAGAAGACCCAGCAACATGACCGAGAAAATTTCCGGCGGGCCGAATTTGAATGCCATCGCCGTGAGCAATGGCGAAGCGAAAATCATCAGGACGATGCCGAACGATGCCGCGAAGAACGAACTCAACATCGTGATGCCGAGTGCCGCGCCGCCTCGGCCTGCCTTCGCCATGGGATACCCGTCGAGGCAGGTAATCGCATGGGGAGGGTGAGAGGGAAGGTTGAGCAGAATCGCGCCGATCGCACCACCGTATTGCGATCCGTAGAAAATGCCGGCGAGCATCAGAATTGCCGGGACAGGGTGCATGACATAGGTGAGCGGCAGCAGGATGGATATCGCCGAAAGCGCCCCCATGCCCGGCAACACGCCAACCATGTTGCCCACGAGGACACCGAAAAACGACCACATCAAGTTGGTGCCTTGAAGCGCAACTGAGAAGCCGTAAAAGAGGTCGTGCAAGGATTGTTGGATCATGTTGCTCTCTATCCCCAGGCAAACGGCGCCAACTGAAGTTTTAGCGCCCATGAGAAAACGACGAGGGCGATCGCGCACATGACGATCGACAACGCGGCTGCGCGAAACAGGGTGTTGGTTCGGTCACCGAGCGCGGAAATGAACACGATCGCGAACGTAGCGGGAATCAGGCCGCCATATTTGCCGAGAAGGATGAAGGCCAGCGTGCCCGCGATAATGCACACGGCGCCACGCAGGTCAGGCAGGCGCGAATGCGCGTCCGTTGTGCTGAGAGCAGGCGCGGGCAGATCTTTCGCCGACATGGCAATCAAAATGCCGATAAAAGCCAGAAGCGTGCCGACAGCGACGGGAAAGAAACCCGCACCCATGTTCGTCAGGGTTCCAACGTCATAGGTCGTGCCGGCGTAGGCGGCGCTCAGGCCAATCACGACCATCAGTGCGCCAGAGTAGTAATCCTTGCTGAAAGCCAGTCTGCGGTTCAATGCACACCTCCGCCATCCGGGCAATCGATATCCGCAGTGCGGCCCGGCTTATGAAATCTGGAGATCGGGAGCCGACAGCGTTGCCCGGCCCGTGTGTGGTCGAGGAAAAACAGCAGTGCGTAACGCGTCCCGCTGTGTCTCCGGTGCGGACGCGGGGTCCGCAGAAAGCGTTGTCTGCCTGATACGGTCATACAACTCATATGTATGAGTTGCAATGTAGTGTGTTAGCCTTAAAAACACCATCAGGGAAAACATGGGTGTCAGCTCATTGTCGAGTGCGAGAAGAAGCGATCCTTTCGTTGACTTCAAGAAATACTGACTTTTCACCGCGATAGAGGGCGCGAATAATCCACTCGACACCAATGAAATGCGGGAATCAAAACGTCTTGAAGAGGAGATATCGCAATGTCGATTGCATGCCGCGGTGCTGACGCGCTGGTAAAGGCGTTGTCGAAGGCAGGGGTGAAACATATCTTCACCCTGTCGGGCAACCACATCATGCCGGTGTTCGACGCTTGCATTGGCGCGGGAATTGCGTTGTTCCATACGCGTCATGAGGCTGCGGCCGTGCATATGGCGGATGCCTACGCGCGGTTGACAGGGCAGGTCGGCGTGGCGTTGGTGACCGGCGGTCCCGGTCACGCGAACGCAGTTTCGGCCCTGTATACCGCTCAAATGGCTGAATCGCCCGTTCTGCTTCTATCGGGCCATAGTCCGCGCGATCAATTGGGCATGGGTGCGTTCCAGGAAATGCGTCAGGCGGATGTCGCCGCGCCATTGGTCAAGATGGCGGCCACGGCACAGCATCCCCATACCCTCGTTGATGAGGTCGTCCACGCGATGCGCGTCGCGCAGTCCGGGCGACCCGGGCCTGTACACCTGAGCCTTCCAACGGACGTATTGGAAGGCTCCGCTCACATGCCTGATGAAGTCAATGCCGAGAGCTTTTTACCGATGCGGCAAATGCTTGACGATACAACGCTCAGGCGCCTGGTCTCGAGCCTGGCCGACGCGTCGCGCCCGCTGATCCTCACGGGGCCGGCGTGCATGACCCGCGCGGGACGCAAACGAACAGATACGCTTGCGGCGGCACTTGGCGTTCCGGTCATTGGCATGGAGAGCCCGCGAGGCATCAACGATCCGAGCCTCGGCGCTTTCGCCGAAGTCCTCGCGCAGGCCGACCGCGTGATGCTGCTCGGCAAGCGGCTCGATTTCACGCTGGCATTCGGGAGAGCGCCCGCTTTCGCGCCCGGCTGCACTTTCCTGCAGATCGACCCGGAGCCGCAAGAAATCGCGCGGACGCGTCGCGCCGTGGGTGAGCGCCTGATCGGCACCGCTGTCGCAGACAGCTTCCCTGCGCTCGAAATGCTCGCAACCGCTTGCCGCAATGTGCACAGGTTCGATGAACGATGGGCGCGCGATGTGCAGAGAGCGATCGCATGGCGGCCCGAGCAATGGCGCACGGCGTCATCGTCGTTCGAAAAACGTGTTCATCCTGTGCAGGCGCTCGCGCCGTTCCAGGCGTTGCTCGACAGCCATCCCGATGCGGTTTTCGTCGCGGACGGCGGCGAATTCGGGCAGTGGGCGCAAGCCTGCCTGCGGGCGCCCAATCGCGTGATCAATGGCGTCGCAGGAGCGATCGGGGCCGCGCTTCCGTTCGCGCTGGCGGCTCGCGTAGCGCACCCTGATTCGCCTGTGGTCGCCGTGATGGGAGATGGGACGTTCGGATTTCATGCTGCGGAGATGGATACCGCGGTGCGCTACGGATTACCCTTCGTGGCCGTCGTTGGCAACGATGCGCGATGGAACGCCGAGTATCAGATCCAGTTGCGAAGTTATGGCCCAGAGCGGCTGATTGGCTGCGAACTGCTACCTGTACGCTATGATCGCGTGACGGAGGCTTTCGGTGGAACTGGTGCGTTTGTCGAACATGCAGACGACATGAAAGACGCGATCGAACAGGCGCAGGCCGCGCGGCGCTTGAAGCTGCCAGCATGCGTGAACATCATGATCGAAGGTATTCCTGCACCGTCTTTCAAACGCTCAGCGTCGTAACCGGCTTTCACGCCCGCACATTGCGCCGGCGAAGTCGGCGTTTCGTGCTGCGTGCAATGCGATGCCTACGTTAAGGGCTCGTATCAAGTGGCACGCCAGAACCGGACATTTCAAAAAAGCCGTAACACTCAAATTGACGATAAATTACATTATGTCCAATTACGCCCAGAGAAAGAGATTGGGCAACGAAAACGAAAGCCCTGGTTTACTTGAGGTTCCGCACCTGCTGGCAGCCTCGAAAGCCAGGCCCATTCGATAGCCGTTCTCGCCGCCCCCGTCAACGTCCGGAACTACGGCCCCGTTCGGATGCTTATGTACAACCTGCACAAACGCCCGTTCATGTGGACGGCGACCGCCGATTCCATCATCGAGAATATCGGGCTTCTATGCAAAGTTATTCCTGGGACAGAACACTGCCCACGCCGGGCCAGGGCAGCGCGCTCGCGCGTGCGCCCACTTTGCGCCCGACGATCTCGTAGATCGACACCTCGTCGCGCTCGAACGCAGTAGCCCAGTCGCGCAGATATTTGCACCAGGTTTGATACTTGCGATCGTCCACGAGTTTCCGCAATGCGACTTCCTTCGTGCGGAAGTTCGCCTCCCACAAGTGCAGCGTCCTCACGCAATGCCGCCGCAGGTTCTGGATGTTCGACACTTCGATCCCGCCTTCACGCATGGCGGTCAATGCGTAGCCGAGGTCCGGAAGGTCGTCGTCGGGAAAGAGATAACGCGCCAGGTACCCACCATTGTCCAGCCCGAAGCGCGAGTCGATGCCGCCCGGTGCCGTGGACACGATCCCGTGCGTCACTAGCACGCCGTCCGCCGCAAGGTGCTGCTGCAATACCGTGACGTAGTCCTGCAGATCGTTGCGGCCATCGCATTCGAACATACCGAGACTCGTGATCCGGTCGAAACGGCCTTCGACATCGGCATAGGTCTGCAAGCGGATTTCGACACGGTCGGCAAGGCCCGCCGCCGTCACGCACTCGTTGGCCCATTCGAGCTGATTCTTCGACATCGTAATGCCCACGCAACGTGCGCCGAATTTTTCAGCAGCCCGAATGACCAGCGCGCCCCACCCGCAGTCGACATCGAGCAGGCTGTGACCAGGCTGGAGTCCGATTTTCGCGAGTACGTGGTCGATTTTCCTGAGCTGCGCGGTAGCGAGGTCTTCTTCGCCGCTTTCGAACCATGCGCACGAATAGACCATTCTGGGGTCCAGCCACATGGCGTAGTATTCGTTCGGCACGCCGCCCAGATGCGTGTCACGCTCGGAAAGCACGTTCGCCGCAACCGATTTCAAGAAAGAGCCGATACCGCGTTTCGCTTTTCCCTGCGCCTTTTCCTTTTCAGGCATCTATCTCTCCGTTGCGGGCCATATGCGCGCGTTGTTCAACGCTTCCTTCAGCGCTTTGTGTCGGCGGGCTCGTCCGTTGTCGTGCCCGGCTGCTTGCCGGTCGGGGCGTAGCGCGTACTGCGCGGAACCCACACGCGCCGGAACTGTTCGCGCTCGCGCTCCTCTGTGAACACCGACAACGACGGCTTGACCAGGTCGTGCCGCGAAACGATACCGAGCAGGCGCCGGGTCTTTTCGTCGTCGACCACGGGAACGCGATCGAGGCCCGTAATGGCAAGACGCGCGGCCACATTCCGGCAGGTCTCGCCGGGCAGTGCGATCTCGGGCCGCGCCTGCGTGAACAACTCGCCGACGGGCGTATCGGCGTTCCCCGAAGGCGTGCTGTCAAGCAACGCCCGGTCGACCATGCCCACGAGCACGCCGTCGGCGACGACCGGAAACGCGCGGAACTTCTGCTGCGTGCCGAAATGGCTGCGCAGCACGTCGCCCACCGTCACGCGTGCGTCAATCGTCTGAACGCCTTTCGTCATCACCTCTTCGACGTAGTGACGCTCGAGCGGGTCGATACTGTATTCGCGGTAGATGTGATAGCCGTGGCGGGCAATTTTCTCGGTCAGGATCGAGCGGCGCATGAGCAGCACCGTAAAGCCGTACGCGACCGCAGCCGAGGCCAGCAACGGAAGCAAGGCGTTGACGTCGCCCGTCAATTCGAACGCAAACACTGCGGCCATGATCGGCGCGCGCATCATGCCGCCCAGCGCGGCCGCCATGAAGATGAGCGGCCACACCGCGGGCTCGCTGCCTGGCATGTACGGGCCGACAAGCGCACCCACGCCGGCGCCCATCATCAGCAACGGCGCCAGCACGCCGCCCGAGGTGCCCGAAGCCAGCGCAATCACCCAGATGATGGCCTTGACGACGACGATGCCGATAACTACCTGCATGGCGAGGTGATCGTGCAGGAGGTCGCCGATCACGTCGTAGCCGACGCCGAGCGTGCGCGGCTGAAAATACCCGCCTATGCCCACTGCGATAGCGCCCAGCGCGGGCCACCACATCCAGTGAACCGGCAGCTTGCCGAACAGGTCTTCGACCTTGTAGAGCCATGTGGAGAGGCCCCACGACAACGCACCCGCGATCAACCCCGCGATGCACGACGACACCATGCCGACCGTCCCGAGCGGCATGGTTTGCAGCGGAAATAACGGGCCACTGCCCAGTAGCAGCGGACGCGTGAACCCTGCCACGGCACAGGCAATGGCGACCGGCAACAGGCTGCGCGGCCGCAATTCGAACAGCAGCAGCTCGATGGCGAGCAGCACGGCGGCGACCGGCGTGCCGAACACGGCGGTCATGCCCGCTACCGCGCCCGCCACCAGCAGCGCCTTGCGTTCCGCACCCGAGAGATGAAAGAACTGCGCGATGAGCGAGCCGATCGCGCCGCCCGTCATGATGATTGGGCCTTCCGCTCCAAACGGGCCGCCGCTGCCAATCGCGATAGCAGAAGCAAGCGGCTTGAGCACGGCAACCTTCGGCGACATCCGGCTCTTGCCGAACAGAATGGCCTCGATGGCTTCGGGTATGCCGTGGCCGCGAATCTGTTCCGAGCCGAACCGGGCGATCAACCCCACGAGCAGACCACCTATCACGGGAGCCGCGACGACGAATACGCCAAGCGCGTTCTCCGCAGGAGAACGATTCGCCGTGGATAGCGTCTGGAAGAAAAAGAGGTTCGTGAAGAAGCGGATGAGGTGCAGGAGGAAGTCGGCCGCAACGGTGCTGAGCGCGCCGCCAGCGGCCGCGATGGCGCTAATGCGCAGTAGCCGGACATCGGTAGCGAAATCGCCCTTGTGATCGCTCATGATTCCTCTTGCCGGGCGAGAAGACGATGGCGCCCTTCCGCACTTTATATCACATTATGATGCAATGGGTGAGTTCACGGGAAAGAGCGCAACGGCATGTCCCGAGCGCTTGCGCGGCAGGCGCAAGAGGATGCCCGAATCCCGTGAAGCCGGCACGCTGCCTGGCGGCCAGATATCACAGGCGAACAGGAGCCGCGACGTCCGATCTATGGCAGACATCGGCACGCCCGCGACGTTGCATGGCAGGCAGATTCTCAAACCTGTCTTTGTCGTCGCGCAGCAGATCAAGCCGAGAGCCGCGTAGTCGGCCTGCAACCGTATCAGCTTCGGCGGTACGGCACGCCGGGATACCTGGAACGGCATCGCGTCCCGGAGAAAAGTTCGGAATTGCGCGATCATGCATTCCTGAACTACGTGACCGATATGGTGTCCAGTCCGGAGATGCTTTATCTCGACGGTGCCAATCCGAACGTAAAGGCAAATTTCTGTTCAACTAGCATCGTCGCGACAATGCCATTCGATTGCAATCGAGTCCGGCAGCGCCATCAAGTGCGCCCCTGCGCCCCGCTCCTACCCCGAAACCCGCCGCCTCACCCGTTCTGCGACAGCGCCGCATAAAGTCTGGTCAACACATGCGGCAGGCGCGTTGCGTCATGGACGACCACGTAGTTGTGGCTGCCAAAGAGGTGTGGCAGGTAGTCGCCCGCCTCGCGGTCGATGGTGACGCAAAACGGCACCAACCCCGCCTGGCGCGCCTCGATCACGGCCTGTCGGGTGTCTTCCACACCATACCGGCCTTCGTAGTGATCCAGGTCGTTGGGCTTGCCGTCCGTCACCAGCAGCAGCAGGCGCTTGTGCGCGGGCTGTTCCTTGAGGATACGGGTCGAGTGGCGGATAGCCGCCCCGATGCGGGTGTAGAAGCCTGGGCGCAGCGCCGCAATGCGGCCCCGCGTGGTCGCATCGTACGGTTCGCTGAAGTCCTTGAGCAGCAGGAACCGCACTTCCTTGCGCCGCAGCGATGAGAAGCCGTACAGACCAAAGCTGTCGCCCGATGCCTGCAGTGCTTCGGCAAACAACATCAGGCTGTCGCGGATCACGTTGATGACGCTGCTGGCCTGCTCGCCCCGGCCCACCCACGCCTCGGTGGAGAGCGACACATCGGCCAGCAACAGGCACGCCAGACTGCGCTCGCTACGGGGCCGATCGACGTACAGGCCGCCATTCGATTCCGCCTGACCCGCCTTTACGTCCGTAAAGAAGCGCACTACGCGATCCAGATCCAGATCCTGCCCGTCCACCTGCCCGAAACGGCGGCTGCGCTGGGGCATCAGCGCCTGGAATTGTCGCCGCAAGCGGTGCGTCGCCCGGATCAGGTGTTGCGGAATCTCGCAGGGTCGCGCATCGTGCGGCAGCATCGGTTTGATCACGCAGTAGTCCGGCAGGAGCACCTGCTGGCGAAAATCCCACTCCGGTACCAGGATGCCGGGCCCGATGGGCGTGCCGTCTGCCTCCGCACCCGGCAGATCCAGATCGAAACGCAGCCGCGACGACCGCTTTTTGGTGTCGCGCGCCACGCTCAGCGTGTCCATGTCGTCCGCCGGGCGAGTGTCGTTGTCGCCGTCGTCTTCGTCGCTGCGATTGACCTTTAGATAGTTATCCCAGGTAAAGATGGATTCCGCGCGAAAGACAATCAGCGGGCCGTTTTGCCGCTCGTCAGGCGCGGCCTTCTGCGCACGGTAGCGGCGACGCTTGCGGGTCTCTTCGGACCGGTGCTGGTCGTTTTCGCCATCTCGCCCGCTACCGTCGTCGGATGCGGCCTGCCCTGCATGCGCAGGCGGTGTGGGGTGCATCCAGAGATGAACGGGCGTGATGCCGACGCTCTTTTTGCGTGTCTTGCTGCGTGTCTTGCTGCATGAGCCGGCCTGCACAGCCGTTTCCACCACATCCGTCATCTCCGCAGCGGCGGGGTTTTCAGGGTTCTGCAGCGTTTGCCGGATGTGTTTTTCTATCTGCTGCTCCTGCGCCGACAAATCCCAGAGCGCACCGCGCAGCGGAATGTAGTCACGCACCAGCAGGGCGTATATCTCCCCTAACCCCGGCATCGCCCGCAGGCAGCGCACGGTGGCGATCCGGTTGCGCTCGAGCCAGTCGGCCTGGGCAAATTCCGCATCGGCAAATAGCGTGGCGTATTCGGCGCTCAACGCCAGCAGCCAGAAATAGAGTTGTTTGTTGCGCTCCTTGTCCGGGAAGAGGTCGATCTTCTCCGGCAAGTAGAGGGACCTGGCATCGCTCCACGTCAGTTCCAGCGTGGTGTTGGTGCCCGCTATCCGCTCCAGCAGGCTGCGCCGGCCTGCGTGCTCCGTTCCAACCGTACTACGCAGCCCCAGGCCCGCCGCACCGCCCATCGCGCGGAAAAACACGGGCGCGAGCTTGTCGATGTCCGCCAGCTGCACGGCAGCCCGCGGATGCCCGCGATACGCCGCCTTGCGGATCAGCACGTCCCACCAGCCGCCTACGGTATCTTCCATGAAGTGCTTTCTTTCGTGCGATATTGCGCCTGGCTTACGCCGGGAACTGCGTATCCACCACCGCCATCAGCGCGGCGATCGTCCCGGGTTCGTCCGATAGCGGCTCCACGACGGCCGAACGGCAGGCCACGCGCGGGTCCATGCCGGCAGCAATAAGCTTGGCTGCGTAGACGAGCAGACGCGTGCTGACGGCTTCGTCCAGATCCACGCCCGCCAGGCGACGGATGCTGCTGGCCAGCCCCACCAGGCGCTCGGCCATCCCGGAGGCCACGCCGCTTTCGTTCACCACCACGGGGGCTTCCACCTCGGGGCGCGGAAAATCGAACGTCATCGCCACAAAACGCTGGCGCGTGCTGGGCTTCAGCGTTTTGAGCACGTGCTGGTAGCCCGGGTTATACGAGACGACCAGCATGAATCCGGGCGGGGCCTGCAACACCTCACCCGTGCGCTCGATCGGCAGGATGCGGCGATCGTCGGTCAGCGGATGCAGCACGACAGTCGTGTCCTTGCGGGCCTCGACAACCTCGTCGAGATAGCAGATGCCGCCTGCGCGCACGGCCTGCGTCAGCGGCCCATCCACCCACACCGTGCTGCCCGCGGTGATGAGGTGGCGGCCGATCAGGTCGGCGGCGGTCAGGTCGTCGTGGCAGCTCACGGTAAAGAGCGGCACACCCAGCCTCGCAGCCATATGCGCCACAAAGCGGGTCTTGCCGCAACCGGTGGGGCCTTTGATCAGCACGGGCAGCTGTTGCTGCCAGGCTTGCGTGAAAAGCTCGCGCTCCTGCCCTTGAGGCTGGTAGTACGGGACTTTTCTATCGGCGCCGGCCTGCACGCCTCCGCCAGAGGCAAAACTGTATTCGGTTCTCATGCTTTGCTTTCCTGCTCGTTTTTCACGCCCAATCAGTACAAGTCAGTACAGGTGAATCTTCATCCGTTGCAGCCGGGCAATTTCAAGGTCAGCAAAAACGGCCCTCTGCAACCGAACCACAGCAAAAATCGCAAAGAGGCGGCTCCTCGATTTTCCCGGAACGTCATGTCAGGAGGCTCAGTGCCAGCCCGCCGCACACCAGTGTGGCCCAGCCCAGCACCACCAGCCGGGGCAGCATCGGTGCATGACGCAGTTCCATGAAGTGGTCGGCAACCAGCACACACTTGCCCCACGCCAGCGCCAACGCCCCCACGCCCAGCCAGCGGCCGGCGACTGCCGGGTGTGCCGTCAGCCACGCCATCGCCACCGTCAACAGCAGCAGCACGCCCGTTACTTTGAGCAGCGTATGAAACGTGCGGGATTGAATCGGGGTATCCATCATGCAAGTCCTCAAATCGAATGCGATGCCTGGCGTGCGATGCCTAGCGTGCGATGTACACCAGCGCGAACAGCACCAGCCACACCATGTCCACCATGTGCCAGTAGGAAGCACCCGATTCGACGGCGTGTGCCTGTTCAACCGTACAGCCTGCGCCGTCCTTGCCTGTCAACTTGCGCAATGGCCAGTACACGTAGAGCAGGATCACCATGCCCAGCAGCACGTGCATGAAGTGGAAGAAGGTCAGCGAGAAATAGAACATCCAGAAGTCGTCGCTGTCCACATCGTGCCCCGCCTTGAAGAGCAGGCCGAAGTCCGTGAGCTTGCACACGACGAACACCAGCCCAAAGGCACATGCCGCCAGCAAGCCGCGCCGCGCCAGACGGAGTGCCCGCGCCGTGGCTTGCGTGCCGTTGCCGGCCACGGCAATCGCCGCACGCGCCTGCTGCGCAGCCGTGGCGGCGCACAGCCCACCGAGGATCAGCACGACGGTATTGAACGCGCCCAGTCCGATGTGCAACTGCGCCTGTCCGCGCGTGAACACAGATGGCTCACTCGCCCGATGCCAGCCATATGCAATGAAAAAGCAGGCGAATACCAGCAGTTCCGCCACGATGAAGAACCACATGGCCACATCGCCTGGCAAGTACCGGTCATCCGGCGTAGCTTCGGGAATGGCGGATGCTGTCACGGAAGGCGCATCCTGGGCGGAGATGGATGCGGATGCAACAGCATCGGAAGATGCAGTAAAACGCTCGGCGGAACTCATGGTTTGACGGATCAGGCTAGCGCTGCCGTCCGGGTTGATGATCGGAAAATCCGAAGAAATTTCTCCACCCAACCCGGGTAACACGGCAGCGTGAAGGGATTCCTTGAAGAGGAAAAATCAGGAAAGGAAGTGCATCGAAATGCACCGGACGACGGAGCCCGCTTGCGCAGGCTCCGGCACCTTTCCTCACGGAATCAGCGCATCTGTTCAGCGCGACTGCAACCGTCCAGCTCCCCGGTTATCCACGAAGAAGCTCGAAATATAGGTCAGCAGCCCGATGAAGAACATTACGCCCGAAGCCAGACGCATCCAGAAGAAGAACGAGATCCGGTCGACCACGACCATGAACGGCAGCGGATCGGGGCTGTAGCGTTGCAGCCAGACCTGCAGGATGCCTGCTCCGGTCAGGGCCAGCGTGATCAGCACCATCCCGATCGTCATGAGCCAGAAGCCCCACATTTCCACTGCCTGCGATCGTGCGCTGTTGGCCTCGCGTCCGCGCATGATCGGCATCGTATAGGAGATCATCGTCAGCACGACCATGGCATAGGCGCCGAAGAAGGACATGTGCCCGTGGCTGGCGGTAATCTGCGTGCCGTGCGTGTAGTAGTTCACCACCGACAACGTGTGGATGAAGCCCCATACGCCGGCGCCCAGGAAGGCCATGACCGAGCAGCCCAGCGCCCACAACACGGCGGCGCGATTGGTGTGCTCGCGGCGGCGCTTGTTCACCACGTTGAACGCAAACAGCGTCATCATGAAGAACGGGATCGGTTCAAGCGCCGAGAAGATGGAACCCCACAGGCGCCAGAACGGCGGCTGTCCCGTCCAGAAATAGTGGTGGCCCATGCCGACCAGACCGGCGATCAAGGTCATCGCCACGATCACGTACAGCCACTTCTCGATCACTTCACGGTCCACGCCGGTCACTTTCACCAGCACGAACGCCAGCATCGCGCCCATGATGAGTTCCCACACGCCTTCCACCCAGAGGTGGACGACCCACCACCAGTAGAATTTCTCGCGCGCGAGGCTGTCCGGGTTGTAGAACGAGAACAGGAAGAAAATCGCGAGGCCCCACAGGCCGATCATCATCACGAGGCTGATGGTCGTCTTGCGGCCCTTCAGCATCGTCATGGACAGATTGAAGAGGAAGGCCAGCGCCACGACGACGATGCCGACCTTCGCGGGCAGCGGCTGTTCGATGTAGCCACGTCCCATCGTTGCCAGAAAGTCGTTGCCCGTCAGGTGCGCCAACTCCGCATAAGGCACCAGCAGGTAGCCGAGAATGGTGAGCACACCGGCGACAAGGAAGACCCAGAACATGGCCCGCGCCAGCCTGGGGCTGTGCAGCTCATGCTCGCATTCTTCGGGAATCAGGTAGTAACCCGCACCCATGAAGCCGAACAGCAGCCACACGATCAGCAGGTTGGTGTGAGTCATGCGGGCGACGTTGAACGGAATATAGGGGAACAGGAAATCCCCGATTACGTACTGCGTGCCGATGATGAGACCAAAAACGATCTGCCCCACAAAGAGCGTGATCGCGACGATGAAATACGGCTTGGCCACCGCCTGCGAGGCGTATCGCAGGCGGGCGGGCTTGGGAGGCAGATGGGTTGCCGCGGAAGCGGACAATTGCCCATCGCTCAGAGGCGCAACAGAAGTCATTAAATTCTCCGGAAATACATTTGCGACTCGCCGGCAGCAGAGTGCGGGAATCAACCTTCCTTGTTCGGCGGCCAGTTGCCGCTATTGATGCCGTTGGTGTACTTGAGGAATTCCACCAGATCGTCAACCTGATGTTCATTCAGATTGAAATTGGGCATCTGGCGGCGATGGGTGTGAACGGGGCTGGCAGCTTGCGCCTTGAGCCACTGTTCATTGGTGGGGCGAGACATGATCCACATCTTGATGAACGCAGGACCACGGCGCGTATAGACGTTGCCCAGCTCGGGCGCGAAGTAGGCCCCTTCACCCAGCAGCGTATGGCAACCGCCGCAATTGTTGACCTCCCACAGCTTCTTGCCTCGCACCGCCGCAGGTGTAAGGTTGGCTGAGTTGTCGTATTTCGAAATGGTGCGCTCGGTCTGGAACGTCATAGCCAGAAACACGAGCACGAAAAACAGCGAGCCACCGTAAAAGATGTTGCGCGCCGTGGACTTGGTAAAACTGGCAGCCACGAAGCCTCTCCTTTTTTATAAAAAAGCAAACTAATAAACCGGATAACGATAAATACGTATCACCTTGGCTGACTCTGGCAGAAGTCGAGCGAGTAGACTATTTGCGTACGTCCGCACGCGTTTCTTTGTGCGCCAGCCCGCTGCTTGAATCGGGCCTCGAGCGTGTCGCAAATCGAGGTGCGTTGATGGATAACGGACGATTGACGGTAGCCCGGCTTTTCAGCGAGCACCCCCGGTATGGTCCGCTCTTGACGAGTCGGCGTCTAGAAGCAGGCGATGAGAAATTCACCGCAGCAGATTAAAAGCCACGGCTCCGGCGTTCTTGCTACGGCCGTAAAAAAACGGCCCCGACGCTTGCGTGTCGGGGCCGAAGGCTTGCCGTTTTACGGACAGGCCGCTACGGACGAGTGAGAATTTCAACCACTGCGGGCCTGGGGGGCCATTCAGGCACTCGCCCAGTCATCCCGCAGCATTCCGGCGAAAGAACCCCGGAAGTCAATACTCATAGGCTTTATGATCCGCCCTTGCCGAGATGGCGTCTAGAAGCAGGCGATGAGAAGTTCACCGCAGCAGATTGACGTTCAGGACCGGTCGGACATGCGCAAAATCAAACCGCATTGTGCCGGGCCTTCCCTGAACGCTGCGCCCTGCTAGCGAACGGCTCCTTTCATCGAATAACCCGACGTTTGCGCTTTCTCGATTCTTCAGAGACCCGCAACTGCATCGCGTCCTTCCCATCCTGGTCGTACGCCAGCCGATCAGAAACGCGGTGCTGTGGCCGGTTTTACTGCGCCTTCGCAACCATGTAATCGACGGCCGCCTTGACTTCATCGTCCTTCAGGCTCGGGTTGCCGCCGTGCGCGGGCATCGTGCCGTTGTTGCCGGTGAAGCCTTCCAGCGCGTGCTTGTACAGCGTGTCCTTGCCCTTCGCGATACGCGGTGCCCAGTCGGCCTTGTTGCCGAAGAGCGGCGCGCCGGCAGCGCCGGTCTGGTGGCACATAAAGCAGGTGCCCTTGAACGTCTTCTCGCCAACCGCCGCGTCGTCGCCACCGGCTGCGGCAGTCGCCACAGCTGCAGCGGGTGCCGCGTCGCTGGCGGCTGCCGCTTCGGGCGCTGCGGGCGCTGCGGCCGACGCGGACGCCTCGACCGCGACGGAAGCGACAGGCGCCGCGGCCGAAGCAGCGCTGGCCGATTGCGAAGCATCGTCACTCTTGCCGCAGGCCGAGAGACCGAGGGTCAGTGCGAATCCAAGTCCAACAAGCATCAGGTTACGGGTTTTCATGGTCCTCCCACATTAATAATCTTCAAGATGCGTCCGTTTGCGCGCCCTCGGGGTAGCGGTGCAAACGAAGGCGTCCAGCCCCGCAACGGTTGCACAAGCAACCGTTCGATCAGCGTGCGACGTTACGCCACGGTTCGGCGCCGATCACGTAGCCTGCTTCGCACGATATGCACGTTGACGCGTTACTTTTCGACAATCATCCGGGAACGCATTTCCAGGTGCAGCGCGTGGCAGAAGTTCAGGCAGTAACACCAGTACACGCCCGGCTTGTCAGCGATGAACGTGACAGACTGGGTCTGCTGCGGATGCACGACGAAGGAGATGTTGTAGAAAGGGATCCCGAAACCGTGCGTCAGATCTTCGACCTTGTCCAGGTTCGTGAGAATGATGGTGACCTCATCGCCTTTCTTCACCGTCCATTCACGCAGACCGTACGCCGGCGCCTGCGAGGTCAGATGGATCGTGACCTTCTTGCCGTTACGCTCGATGCGGTTGTCCTTCACGCTCTTCGTCGCGAGCGGGAAGTCGTCCAGGTTGTAGATCTGCCGGGTCTTGATGATGTCGCGGCGAACGATGATCGAATCGTGCGGCTCCGGATAGAGCGGGTGATCGGCGACAAGCACCATCTTCTCGCCGGTGATGTCGATCAGCTGCGAACTGTCCGGGTGCAGCGGGCCGACGGGCAGGTAGCGGTCCTTCGAGAACTTGTTGTCCGAGAGGAAAAACTGACCGTCCGGCTGGTTCGTCTCGCCCATCGACGTGAAGCCGTGGCCCGGCTGGTAGTGAACGTCGATGCGGTCGATCACGACCTTCGCGTTCTTGTCGCCCTGGTACGCCTTCTTCGCGGCTTCGAGATCCCACTTGACGATCTGGCTGTCAAGGAAGAGCGTGGTGTAGATGAAGCCCTTGCCGTCGAAGGCCGTGTGGAGCGGCCCAAGACCGATCTCCGGCTCGGCGACGACCGTGTCGCGCGGGTCTTTCAGACCACCCTCGAACCACTTCAGCACCAGATCGTGCTGGATCACGGTGGCGGTCGGCGACAGCTTGCCGGAGCACGCGTAGTACTTGCCGTCCGGCGTAACGTTCACGCCGTGCGGGTTCTTCGGAACGGGCACGTACAGGACGAGCGCCGTCTTCGGGTCGGTGTTGCCGGCCTTCGTGCCGTCGACGACCGGCACCTTCGAGTCGCCGATGTGGATGAACTTGCCTGCCTTCACGGCTTCTTCGATACGCGCAATGTTGAAGAACACGCACGCATCGCGCTCGGCGGCCATCATCTCTTCATAGTGGACGCCGTTCTCGGTGTTGTACTGGTTCGAGCACGCGAGCTTGCCGTCGTACGAGGTCGCGACGAGGTCGATGTTGCCGTCGATCTTGATCTGCCAGCGCGTCTGCATCGTCTGCGTGTCGACGCAGGTAAACAGGCAGAAGTACTTCGACGGATCGTTCAAATCGCGGCCGTCGTTCGGCTGCGGAATATGGAATTCCATGCCGCAGAACACGCGGGTCGTGTAGTTGATCTTCTCGTCGACCGGGTCGCGCTTGTCCGGGAAATTGCCATGGTACCCCTGCACGTTCGGCAGTTGCGTGATCGCGTCGCACTCCATCGTGTCGAGCCTCACGCGCGCAATACGGGCATTGAGCTTGTCATTGACGAAGATGTACTTGCCGTCATAGACGCCGTCCGTGTACGAGCCGTGGACGTGATGGCTATCGCCATTGGTGTAGTTCAGCTGGCCATTCGGCTTCGTGCCGATGATCGCGCGCGATTCGTTCGTGATGCCCCAGCCGGACATGCAGTCGACGTTGAACACCGGGATACGGCGGATTTCACGGCCGGACGGCACGCCGTGAATGCGCACGTCGCCGGAGTGGCCACCGCTCGAAATGCCGTAGTACGCGTCGAGCTTGCCGGGATGCACTTCATACTTTTCCCAGTTGATGCTCGCCTGCGGATCCGCACCGCTTGCCGCGCTCGCGGCACCTGATGCCGTGGAAGCAGCATCGCTGCTCTTGTTGCAACCGGCCAGGCCCAGCGACAGGCTCGCGCCCGCGAGACCCGCCACAGCGGACGACGCCAGGAACCGGCGACGGCCCGGGACTACGGTTTCTTCAGTTTTTACTTTTGCATTCGTCATGACAATCTCACTCACCAATTCATTTCAACGCCACGCAACCGTCAGTTTTCTTCCGGCATCAGAAAAATATCTCGCGCTTGCGAGGCAACTCGCCGCACTGCGGAGTCAATTCACAAACTCCGGCTGCATCGCAAAAAATATCCCGCTTGGCGACCCCTTCGGTGTTTGAAGCTTTGTTTTGATGGCTTCCTCGCGATTTGAATGAAAAACCCTGCACATGGCCAGACGGTTTGCCATCGGACTACTAAACACCGATGCTCGCATTGACGATTTGAACGCCTTGTCTATTAACCGATGTGCGACCAGAAAGCAGCCGCGATTTTTTTCAAGCCTGCGGCCGGAATGACCCGCACGCAGGGCGCCATATGTAAGTACCCGCATTTATTAAGTGCAAATGCTAAGGTAAGACATCGCCCATACAAGGCCATCAATACCCCCTTTTTGCGCGTCATCTCGCCGCATCGTAGTCTGGTTCGAAATAGCGCCATATGTACGCATCCACTTCTCTTAAGTACGCGTGCTAAAGTGCGGCATTGCCTGTGCAATCAAGAACGATGCGTAATCTCCATAAAGTGCCCGCCGACTCCCCTCCTTCCTGGGCGTCACCGTTCCTGGACGCCGATGGTCCACGCTATCTGCAAATCGTCGGTTTTCTGGAGCGTGCAATCAGCGCCGGCATGCTGAATTCGGGGGACCGCCTGCCACCCCAGCGGCAACTCGCGACGCAGCTCGGCGTCGACCTCACCACCATCACCCGAAGCTTCAATGAAGCGCGACGACGCCATTTGATCGAAGCGCGCGGCGCGCTGGGCACCTTCATCGCAATGCCGAAGGCCGAGTTTGCGCAACGAATCGATTTGAGCATGAACATTCCGCCGCCACCTGCCGGCGTGGATCTGAAAAGTCTCCTGCGCAACGGAATTTCACAGGTCATGATGCGCAGCGACACCGATCTGCTGATGACCTATCATCTCGGCGGCGGAAGCCAGGCGGACCGCGAGGCCGGCGCAGAGTGGCTGAAACCGATGCTGGGGTGTGTCGACAGTGCTCGCGTCGTCTCGTGTCCCGGTACGCAGGCAGCACTGGCCGCACTGATTCTCGCGTTGACCCAGCCAGGCGATGCGATCCTGACCGAACCACTTGTTTATCCGGGTCTACCACTCGCCGCCGAACAACTGGGGCGCCGCGTCGAAGTTGTCGCGGCGGACACGCACGGCATGCGTCCCGACGCCCTGGAAGCGGCTTGCCGCCAGCATGACGCAAGGCTTGTCTACCTGAATCCGACGCTTCAGAACCCCGCCGCAGCGACGATACCCGAAGCTCGGCGGCACGAGCTTCTGGCGGTTGCCGCGCGCTGCGACTTGAAGCTTATTGAGGATGATCCGTACTGGCTCTTTGCGGATGATCCGCCGCCGCCATTCGCATCGCTGATGCCCGATCTGGTGTATTACCTGTCGACAATGTCGAAATGCCTGACACCCGGTTTGCGCACAGCGTTCCTTGTGTTGCCCGACTCGCGGGATGCGGATGGTTTTCTGACCGTACTGCGCTCGTTTTCGCTAATGTCGACGTCTTTGACAAGCGCGCTCGTCACGCAGTGGGTGCACGATGGCTCGGCCGCGCAAGTGCTCGCAGGCGTCAAGGCGGAGGCGCAGGCGCGTCAGGACCTCGCTGCACTGTTGCTGACCGGAAGAGCGAGCGAGTCCCCTTGCCGTGGCATTCACGTCTGGCAAATCCTCCCCAGCTACTGGACCCCGAACGATCTCGCAGCATCGGCGAGGGAAGCAGGCCTCGTCGTTGCGCCATCGACTGCCTTCCACCGTGGGGCGAATCCGCCCAATGCGGTCCGTATATCCCTTGGCGGCAGTGCGGACCGATCACAGCTCGGCACGGCTTTGAAAAGGCTTTCCGCACTGCTTGCGCAGCCTTCTCTGGCCCACCAGCGGATCCTCGTCTAGCGAGGTTAACGACGGCGCGGCGCTTTATGCCTTTACGAAAAAATGAGCCGCCGCAGCCGTCAGTTCGAGTCGATGTTGGGAGCGCCATTGTCAGACCGCATCGTCGCGGCAGACCCGCTGGCTGCGGGCACAAGCTCGCCCAGTTCGCGGATCGCCGCCTCGATCCGCGTCGACCACGGATGACCGTAGTTGAGCCGGATGCAGTTGCGAAAAGCACGGCTCGCCGAGAAGATGGCGCCAGGCGTAATGCTGATTCCTTTGGCGATCGCGAGCCTGTGCAACGTCATCGCATCAATTTCATCCGGGAACTCCAGCCACACGAAGTATCCGCCGTCCGGATACGAACGCACGACCGCCTGTGGTAGCCAGCGACGGATCGCGATCAGGATCAAATCGCGCTGCGTGCTCAGGGCACTGCGTACCTTGCGCAGATGGCGGTCGTACCCGCCGTGCTGCAGATAGTCGGCAATGCCCGCCTGGGCAGGGATGCTCGCGGAGAGGGTCGTCATCAGCTTGAGCCGCTGGACCTCCTGCGTGTATCGCCCGGTTGCCGCCCAGCCGATCCGGTACCCCGGCGCAAGCGTCTTGGAGAACGAGCTGCAATGCATCACCAGGCCGTGACGGTCGAATGCCCGAGCCGGCAGCGGATAGTCCGCCTGATAGTGCAGTTCCCCATACACGTCGTCTTCAATCAGGGGCACGTCGTTGCGCGCAAGCAGCTCGACCAGCGCCTTCTTCTTTTCCGTCGACAGCGTGACGCCAGTCGGATTCTGAAAGTTCGTCATGAACCAGCACGCCTTGATCGGATGGGTATCAAGCGCACGCGCCAGTGCATCGAGATCGAGACCGGTGACAGGATCGACTGGAATTTCCACGGCACGCAAATCGAGCCGTTCGATCGCCTGCAACGCGGCATAAAAACCCGGTGCTTCCACCGCAACGACGTCGCCGGGCCGCGTCACCGCCATCAGGCACAGGTTCAGCGCTTCGAGCGCGCCGTTCGTGACAACGATCTCATCCATTGGCTGGGCAATGCCAATTCCCATGTAGCGGAGCGCGATTTGCCGCCGCAGCTGCTCATTGCCCGGAGGCAGGTCCACAACGGTGCTCCACGGGCTGATCAGTTTCGTGGACTGCGCAAGTGATTTGGCGAGCCGCCGCAATGGGAACAGATGTGGCGAAGGAAATGCAGATCCCAGCGGCACGATGCCCGGGTGCTTCGCCGCTTCGAGTACCGAGAAAATGTGATTACTGATTTCGAACTTTCCTGATTCGAAATCTGGCCGCACTTTGCGCTTGACATCGACCGCAATCCCCGCGCCCTGCGTAACGTAGTAGCCGGAGCGTTCCTGAGCGCGCACAAGCCCCCACTCTTCCAACAGGTAATACGCATGCGACGCAGTCGACTGGCTCACACCGTGCTGGGCAATCACGTGACGCAACGATGGCATCCTTGCTCCGGCCGGAATGTTCCCGGAGCGGATTTCCTTGGCCATCGTTTGTGCGAGGGTTTTGTAACGCGTCATTGGCGTGGATCCACGCACGCAGCAACTGCTGCGATAAAAAATAAATTAACTGCTACTCGTTCTTGGCGGCCTATTGTCGTATGGTTCGTGCAAGATTGAAAGAATAACCCCATTGACCGCACTACCGTTTCACATTTCCGACGCAACCTGCCGGTTATCGGATAATGCATCGCTGGGAAAAAAGCGGCGAGCGGGCAAATCCGCCGCCGCAAAGCGGGAGAACGTCAGGCGAAGGCGGGGCTACGCGGAAATAGGGAACCGGTAAATCAGAAGCGCGTGCGGATACCCGTCGCCACCTCAAACTGGTTGTTGTGGCCAAAGGTTCCGGCTACCGTATAACCGCCGTGCAGCCTCATATAGTCGGCTGCCAGATACACCTCGGTGCGTTTGGTGAGGTGATAGAACGTCGAGGCGTAGAGCGTTTCCTTATAGCCGTTGTGAACCGTCGTAGCCGCCGGATCGAACAAGCCGGAGTTGGCGTTCGGAATGTTGCCGTCGCTGTCGTAGGCGGCATTCTTTACATGCATCTGTTGATAACCGAGTTCATAGTCCAGCGGGCCATGCGGCGCGAGCCTGAACGACACCGTCCATGCGTTGTCCTGGCGCTCCGGCAGCGCACCTTGTTTGCCCGTGTAATGGAAGTAACCGGCGTTGACGCGGCTCATGCCGAAGCGATACGTGCCGCCCACCGAATACGTCTGACCGGTAAAACCATCGTTGTTCGTGTGATTGTAGAAACCGCCGATGGAGGCCGGTCCGACGTTCCAGCCAAGCGCGCCCTGATAACCCGAGCCGTTGGCGAACTGCGTCGAGTTGCTGAATTGATAGCCGGCGGCCGCATAGATGCCGTTGCTGAAAAGCTTGCGCCACTGGATACCGTTCTCGTTACGCGTACCCGTCGGGCCGGCCGAGTAAAAAATCAGTTGCTTGAAATTGTTGGAGTTCGTATACGCACCTTCTCCTGGCGAGAATCTCATGCTGGTGTACGGATCGCCATAGAGACCTGAAAAGTCCTTCGCTATCGTGTCCCGGAAGCCGGCCGACAACTGGCCGATCGTTGCGTTCTCTATACCGACCCAGGCATCACGGTCGAAAATCTGACCGGGATCTTCCGAAGCGCCGTTCGCGGCGACGAATTCGCTTTCCAGGTCGAAGACGATCTTCGAGCCGCCGCCGATATCCTCCTTGCCGCGCAAGCCCCAACGGCTGCCGCTGAACCACGGCTCACCTTCGTGGCCCATGCCGATCACGTGATTGCCGGCTGCGTCGGCGTTAGTCGTGTACGCGACGGCGGAAAGATCGATAAGGCCATAAAGCTGGACGCTCGATTGCGCGTGTGCGCCACTTGCCGAGAACGCGCCAGCGGCAACAGCGAGCGCGAGGTATTTCTGTTTCAAGTTCATCTCCTCAGAAGGCTACGTTTAATTTCTGATTTGTCCGCTGCCAAAACGGATGAGATGAATGCTAGTTACCTCAATCCTTCACGCTCCTTTCGCGTCATATACGCACAACTAAGTGATATCACTTACTCGGCCGATTGAAAGCGCCTCGTCGCTATGCTGCGCCCCTGTCGCGCAGGATGTAGCCAAGACCGCGCAGCGTCATGATCTGCGCGCTCGACGCCGCAAGGTGCTTGCGCAGACGGTGGATGTAGATGTCGATGGCGTCCGCGCTCGGCTCCTCGTCCAATCCGAACACGCTATCCATGAGGGTATTCTTCGACACCGTTTTTCCTTGCTTGAGCATCAGCGCCTCGAGGATGGCGTGCTCGCGGCGACGCAAGCTCAGCGGTACGTCATTGCAGTGAAATTCCCGCGTGTCGCAGATGTATTGCAGATCGCCGCACATGAGCCAGCCTGACTTGTCGCTCAACTGTCTGCGGATCAGCGCCTTGATGCGCGCGACCAGTTCGCGGCCGTCGAATGGCTTGACGACGTAATCGTCGGCCCCCGCGCTGAAGCAATCGACCTTGTCATCGATCGAGCCGTGCGCAGTCAACATCAGCACGGGCACGTTATCGCGGCGCCGCCGCAAGCGTGCCAGCACGTCCTTGCCGCTCATGCGCGGCAAGCGCATGTCGAGCAGCACGACGTCGTAACGTTGCGTGCTGAGCACCAGGTCCGCCGATTCGCCGTCCGGCATGCAATCAACGGCAAAATTCTCGGCTCGCAGCAGGTTGACGACCCAGTGCGCGAGTTCAATGTTGTCTTCGACAAGCAAAAGCTTCATTGCGTTACCTCAGTCGTGCCATGCGGGCAAGCGAACCGTGACGACGAGCCCCGCCCGTCCGGGACCCGGCATGATCGCAACCGCGCCGCCGTGTCCATGTGCGATCTGGTGAACGATCGCGAGGCCGAGACCCGAACCCTCCGCATCGTCGGACACACGGTAAAAACGCTCGAATACGTGCGCGCAGGCTTCGGCCGGTATGCCGGGGCCGTTGTCCACCACCCGCATCACGACATCGTCGCCCTCGTGAAGACAAATCACCGTCACGCGCCCCCCTTCCTGCGTATAGCGGATAGCGTTATCGACGAGGTTCGCCACGAGCGCACCGAGCAGACTTTCGTTGCCCTCGACATACATGCCCTCGCCAAGCTCCGCGCCAAGATCCATCTGACGTTGCAGCGCTGCGACCACAAGCTCCTCGAACACGCCCGAGACCACGGCGGAAAGATCGACTTTGGCCCGCTTGCGCGACAGCGAGACGGACTCCGCCTGGGCGAGCAGCAGCAGCTGGTTCGTCATGTCGGCCATGGTCTTGCTGGTGCGACGGATGCCGCTCAACGCTTCGGTTAGCGCTGAATCGTCGCATTCGCATTGGCTCGCGCAATGAACCTGAGTGTCGAGCAGCGTCAGTGGCGTGCGCAACTGATGTGCGGCATCGGCAATGAACTGGCGCTGGGTCGTCGCGTGTACCTTCAGACGTGCGATGCATTGGTTGATCGCATCGACAATGGGCCGCAGCTCGGATTGCAAATGATCCACCCGGATCGGCTCGAGTTCCATCGGCTCACGATCGGCCACATCTTCCTTTAGCTTCATGAGCGGGCGCAACTCCACGGTGAGTCCGAACGGCACGAGCACCATGACGAGAACCAGCATCAGCCACTGGCGGATCAATTGCGGATGCCAGAGATCTTCCAGCATGGCTTGGCGCGACGCCTGCGTCTTGCCCACGATCACGGTGACCCGCTCCGCACGGCCGGAATCGTAAAGCTCGCGCTGGTAAGCGACGGCGCGAATCGGCACGCCGCCAAGCGAGGTGTCGTAGAACACCGGAAAGTGGCGGCGGCCCTCGGGCACCGGCAGTTCGGGATTGCCGCTCAGCAGCCTGTCGCGGTCGGCGACGACTTTGTAGAACACCTGATCCCGATACGGGGACTCGAAAATCTCCAGAGCCGCCGGCGGAATGTCCGCCGTCAATGCGCCGTTCGTCCACTCGACATCTTCGATGATGGTCCGTGCGGAGGACAGCAGTGCATTGTTCTGCAGCAGGTCGGCTGTCGCTCGCGCCGCATCGTAGGACATCCAGCCGGTCACGAGGACAAACAGCACCAGCGGCAGAAGCAGCCACAAGAGCAGGCGCGCGCGCAGGCTAAGCAACATTGCATGCTCTCCGACATGTATGCGACAACGTCCTTGCCCGCGGGCAAAGACGTTTTATCTTCGGTTCCGGATACCCTAGAACGCCGCCGGCTTCCATCGCAGCAAGCGCTTTTCAAGTGCGGTCAGAAGATAATCGGTAGTGAGTGCGACGACGGCAAGGACAATCATCGCCGCGAATACACCGCTTGCGTTGAAAGCGCCCTGCGCCGTCGAAATCAACAGGCCGATGCCCTGCTTCGAACCGAGGAATTCACCGACGACTGCGCCGACCAGCGCAAAGCCAAAGCTCACGTGCAAGCTGGCGAGAATCCAGGAGAGCGCGGACGGGATGACCACTGACGTCGTCAGCTGACGTTTCGAGGCGCCGAGAATCTGCGCATTCGCGATCATGTAGCGGTCGGCTTCACGCACGCCCTGAAAGGCATTGCCGAATACGACAAAAAACACCATGACCACCGCGAGCGCGACCTTCGAGGCCATGCCAAGACCGAGCGCGATCACGAACACCGAGCCGAGCACCACGCGCGGAATCGAGTTGGCAATCTTGATGTAGATGTCGAACACGTCCGCGAGCAACTTGTTGCGCCCGAGCACGACACCGCAGACCACCCCGGCGACCGAACCGATCAGGAAACCGAGCAGCGTCTCTTCGAGCGTCACCCAGACCTGCACGAGTAACGGGCCTTGCGACGTGCCATTCTGGAACCAGTCGACGATCTGCAGAAAAATCAGCGACGGCATCGAGAAAAAGAACGGATCGATCCATTTAAGGCGGCCGGAGATTTCCCAGCCGCCCAGCACGACGACCAGCACGAGAATCCGCAAGCCGATGATCAGCGCACGCCGTTGCCGCAGGCGGCGTTGGGCCATCCGTTCGATCTGCTTCTCCGAGGCGGAGTCGAGATTCATGTTCAAAGCGCTTTCCCGGGAGGCCATGAGCGTATTCCGTTGTACTGTCGAGTTAGGCAATTTGGACCTCCTCACGCAGGTCGTGCCAGATATCGCGCGAGATCTCGATGAAGTGCGGGTCATAGCGCACCTCGGAAGTAATCCGCGGACGTGGCAGGTCGATCTCGTAAACCTTCTTGAGCGTTGCGGGTCTCGCCGTCAGCACGAACACCCTGTCCGCGAGCGCAACCGCCTCCTCGAGATCGTGCGTGACGAATACCACCGAGCCCGCATTGCCCGACCACAGTTGCAGCAGTTCGTCCTGCATCAGCGTGCGCGTCTGCATGTCGAGCGCGGAAAACGGTTCGTCCATCAGCAGAATTTCGGGCTTGTTGATGAAGGTCTGCGCGAGCGCCACGCGCTTGCGCATGCCGCCCGAGAGCTGATGCGGATAGTGCTTGCCGAATTTCTCCAGGCCCACGCGACGCAGCCACCCTTGTGCCTCGTCGTAGGCTGCCGACTTCGAGCGTCCCCGAAACAGCGGCCCCGCTGCGACGTTGTCGAGCACCGAGCGCCACGGAAACACCGCGTCCGCCTGAAATACGAAGCCGATGCGCGGATCAATGCCGCTTACGGGCGCGCCCATCACGCGCACCTCGCCCGCCGTGGGCTTGAGGAGCCCGGTGATCATGCTGAGCGTGGTGGACTTTCCGCAGCCCGTGGGGCCGACGATCGCGATGAATTCGCCGCGGGCGACCGACATGCTGAAATCGCGCAATGCAACGGTCGGCTTGCCGTCGGGAGAAATGAAGCGACACGACACCGAGCGGAACTCGATGGCCGGCGCGCCTTGAGAAGAAACATGGTTCATTGGAGGCACTTCCGTTAGATGATCGATGCCGCAAAACGCAACACATGAAGCATGACAAAACGTATGGCAACGCCGGCCACGCTGGCGCGACCGGCTCAGGCCGTTTTATTTCGGGCTGACGAATTCGTTCGTGTAGGTCCTGGACAGATCGACGTGCTTGCCCTTGACGGACGGATTGAACGACGACAACACCTTGAGCACCGTCGCCGGGCCGTCCGCAGGCATCTTGCCGTCCGACGTGTACATCGGCAGCGAAGCCTTCAGCGCGCTCACGTAGAGCGTCTTGTCTTTCTGATAGTCGTTGGGCATCTTCGCCGCGATTTCTTCCGCGCTATGCGTGTGGATAAACTGCATCGTGCGGGCAAATGCGTGCGCGAGCCTGGCCGCCTCGGCCTTGTGCGTGTCGGCCCACGCCGTCTGAACGTAGAGACTCGAGGCCGGATAGGTGCCGCCGAGCGCGGCACGGGTGCCTTCGACGGAGCGCATGTCGACAAGCACTTTCGCTTCGCCCGACTTTTCTAGCGCGGAAACGGTGGGCTCGGTCGTCATGCCCGCGTCGATGCGGCTTTGCTTGATCGCCGCAATAAAGCTTGCGTCCGCACCGACCGGCAGCATCGTATATTGCGTCGACGCAATGCCATGCTGACCGGCAAGGTATTGCGTGAGAAAGCTCGTCGACGAGCCGAGACCCGTCACCCCGAGCGTTTTGCCCTTGACGTCGGCCATCGACTTGATCGAGTCGGCCGCTTTGGTCGAGACCATCTCGACTTCGCCCGGCACCTGCCCGAACACGACAATCGCCTTCACTTCCTTGCCCTTGGTCTGCAGATCGATGGTGTGGTCGTAGAAACCGACAACAGCCTGGACCGCACCGGCCAGCAACTCATTTTCGGCATCGACGCCAGCGGGCTGCGACAGCAGTTCGACGTCGAGCCCTTCGTCCTTGAAATAGCCGAGCTGCTCGGTCAGGCGTGCCGGCAAATAAATGAGTTTGGTAATTCCGCCGACCATGATCGTGATCTTGCCGCCCTCATCGGCCATCGCGTGCTGCGACGCAATACCGAACAGCAGACTGGAAGCGAGCGTGATATGGCGCAGCGTATGGAAGGTCAGTCGCATCGATTGTCTCCTTTCTGTTGGGGCGGAAGAATGCCGCCCGTCTGTATTAATGGAAGGATTCTAGAAGTGCGAATCCTTCTCCCCGCTTTCACGAGGAATCCTCTTGCACGCGGGATTTCCCTGATCGGGCGAACGGCGTGATGACGACCGGCAGCACGCGCCACAGGTGAAACAGCACCGCTTGTGGCAGACATTTGCGCTGCCCGGATCGCCCTAAACAGCGTGGTTTCCAAATAACTTTTTGTCGTCCTAATCGATCACCATTCACCGCAATACGAATGGCCCGATCAGCTACGATTCTTCTGGCACGAACAGATATTCGGGTTTTCAAGGGACGCCAGGCAGGGCCGGTCGCGCCGGTCCCATCTGAAGCCCTATCCGCCGCTTGCGTGCTCAGACCTCTTTGTCGCCGTCCTTCTCTTCGCCATGCGAATCGCGGGCCGCGATCTTCAACTGGCGCAGCTTGTGGTAAAGGGTCTTTCGCGGCATCCCGAGTTCGGCGCTCGCATCCGCGACGTTGCCGTGATGGCGCTGCAGCGTCGTCTCGATCAGCATCTGCTCGAAGTGTGCAAGCTGCTCCGCAAGCGTGTCCCCTCCCGCCGAGATGGCGCGCGCGGAGAACAGGCTGTCGCCGGTTAGCCCAAGCACGAAGCGATCGGCGACATTTTGCAACTCGCGCACGTTGCCGGGCCACGGGTGCGTCATCAGTTCGGATATCTGCGCGGCAGTCACGACTGGCGCAGCCGTGCCAAAGCGGCGCGCGGCCGCGAGCACGAAGTGCTCGAACAACAGCGGCACGTCCTCGCGACGCTCGCGCAGCGGCGGCAGCTCGATCTGCGCAACGTTCAGGCGATACAGCAGGTCGGCCCGGAAGCCGCCTTTGGCGGACAGATCGACGAGATCGGCCTTCGATGCGGCAACGAACCGGCAGTCCACGGGAATCAACTCGTTTGCGCCCAGCCGCTCGACCACGCGCTCCTGCAACACGCGCAGCATCTTGACCTGAAGCGGGATCGACATCGTCTCGATTTCGTCGAGAAAAAGCGTGCCGCCATTCGCCCACTCGATCTTGCCGACGCGCTTTTTGATCGCGCCCGTGAATGCGCCCGCCTCGTGACCGAACAGCTCGCTCTCGAACACCTGCTCCGGGAGGCCGCCGCAGTTCAGCGCAACGAAATGCGCGTCGCGCCGGGCGCTGAAATCGTGCAGGCTGCGTGCGATCAGTTCCTTGCCCGTGCCCGTCTCGCCGGTGATGAGCACCGACACGGAAGTGTCTGCGAGGCGCAGGATTTTCTTGCGGACTTCCGCCATCGCGGGCGAGTTGCCGAGCACCAGCGCCTCGATCCCCCGCCAGTTGTGCAGCGACGCGCGCAGCCCCTCCACTTCGAGCGTGAGGCGGCGTTTTTCAACTGCGCGGGCGACGCGGCCCGCAATCACGTCGGACGAAAACGGTTTTTCGATGAAATCGTAGGCGCCGACGCGCATCGCGCCGACCGCCATGGAGATGTCCGCGTGGCCGCTGATCAGCAATACCGGAATCTGCGCGTCGACGGACATCACGTGGTCGAGCAGTTGCAGGCCGTCGATGCCCGGCATGCGCACGTCCGAGACGATCACGACCGGCGCGCCGGGCGCGACTTCGGCATAGGCATCGGCGGCGAAAGCGTACGCGCTCACCGGAAAGCCGGCCAGCGCGACCGCCTGCTCCACGCCAATGCGGACGTTTTCGTCGTCCTCGACAACCAGCACCCGAACTTCATCTTTCATGCTCTGTTCCTGGCGGCTCGGCAGCCGCGAAATCGATCGTGAAGCGCGCCCCGCCTTCTTCGCGGTTGGCGGCGGCAATCCTCGCGCCGAAGCCTTCGACAATGCGCGACGTGATTGCGAGACCCAGTCCGAGACCTTGCCCACGGGGCTTTGTCGTAACGAACGGCTCGAACAGGTGGGCGAGTACGTCCGGGGCGATGCCAGGGCCGCTGTCGTCGATCGTAAAACGCAGGCGGCCTTGCGCATCGGGCTCGCTCGCCTCCATTGCGATCACGCGTGTGGTGGCGCCGCACACGGCGTCGAGCGCATTGCCCAGCACGTTGACGATCACCTGCTGCAGCTGGCTCGATTCCGCGTAGACGGTCGTGCCGGGCGCAATTCGAACGTCGAGGCGCACCGCCTCGTCGCGGATACGGGATTCGTAGATGACCCGTGCGTGCGCAACAGCCTCGCCGAGCGACACCGCCACGAGCTCGACGTCCGGCTTGCGCGCGAACGCCTTCAGCTCGCTGGTCAGCACGGCCATGCTGTCCACGAGGCGCCCTACGCGCTCGAGATTGGCATTCGCCTGCGCGCTCTGGCCGCGCTCGAAGAACGTGCGGGCATTGTCGCAGAGCGTGCGGATCGCGACGAGCGGCTGATTCAGCTCGTGCGTGAGCGCGGCCGCCATCTGACCGATCACCGCGAGCTTGCCCGCATGCACGACTTCCTGCTGCGTTGCGCGCAGGCGCTGCTCGGTGCGCTCGCGCTCGGCAATCTCGCGCTGCATTTGCGCGTTTGCTTGCGTGAGCGCGGCGGTGCGCTGCGCAACCGTGGTTTCCAGTCGATCGTTCGCGCGGCGCAGCGCCTCCTGCGCCTTGAGCTTCTCGACGATCACGCGGCGGCGCTGTGCCGCGTACAACGCATAGAGCGCGGCGATCAGGAACACGCCCGTCACGAATGCGAACGCGATGCGCTGCTGCCGCCGCGCGCCGACGGTATCGAGCAGCACCATGATCGTGTCGTGTCCCTGCGGCGCCGGACGCGACATCACAAGAAAGCGGACCGTGCGGCCCGCGCGACGCAGATCGGGAAAGACGCCGAACCACGCGGCGTCGTTCCAGTCGCCACCATGCCGGTACGGCAGCGCCTCGACGACGCGGCCCGCGTACTGTCGCGACGCCTGGATCTCGCGCTGTTGCTGCGCGGTCATCGCACGCATGGCGGTGAATTTCCATTGGCGCTCGGTCGAGATCACGATCACGCCGTTGCCATCCACGACGAGCGCGACCTCGCCTGGCGTGCGCCACGCCGATTCGAGCGCGTCGACGCTGACCTTCACGGCCGCCGCCCCCATCGCCGTGTCGCCATCATTAATCGCATGCGCAAAGTACAGCCCTGGAATGCCGGTGTTCGTGCCGATGCCAAAGAAGCGGCCGCGCCCCTGCGCGAGCGCATCCTTGAAATACGGGCGATACGACACGTTGGTGCCGATAAAACTGAGCGGCTGGTTCCAGTTGCTCGCCGCGATCACCGTGCCGTGCGCGTCGATCACGTCCACGGCGCCGCTGCCGACGTCACGGTTCACCGCTTCGAGATAGGCATTGACGGTGGGCAACAAGGCGCGCGCTTCGCCGGGCGACGCTTTCAGCAAAGCACGTACGCTGCCCTGCCGCGCCACGAGCGCGGGCACCATCTCGAAGCGTCCCAACTCGCTCGTCAGGCTCGCCGCGTAGAAATCGAGCCGATGCGCGCCGACGTCGGCCAGTACGTCGATCGCGCGGCTCCACGCGAACTCCACTGCGACGGCGGCCGCGACGACATACAGCACGGCCGCCGCCGCCCATCCCCACCATGGAATGCCTTTGTAACGCTGGTGCACGTTCGCCCTCGTCGATGGTCCGCCGCCTGGCGGCGGGATACGCGCAAGTCTCACGTGGAATGCGCCGCCGCAAGGGGGCGGGCGACGCACATCATGCGCCGAAGTGCGCGAGCACGATCAGCGTCACGGTCACGACAATCGCCCCGCCAATGCGCGTGGCGATCTGCGCGAACGGCATCAGTTGCATACGGTTCGCCGCGGTGAGGATCGCCACGTCGCCCGTGCCGCCCTGGCCGCTATGGCAGGCATTCACGATTGCGACGTCGACAGGGTACATCTTCATCAGGCGGCCCACCACGAACCCCGTGCCCATGAGCGTCACGACGGTCGCGGCGATGGTCACGACGTTGGCGAGCGTGAACGCGGCCATGAGCTTGTCCCACGGTGTCATCGCCACGCCGATTGCGAACAGCAGCGGGTAAGTCACCGCGGTCGAGAAGAATTTGTAGACGACGAACGCGCCTTCCTGCAGCGGCGGCGAAACCGCACGCGCAAGCTTCACGAGCACGGCGAGGAACAGCATGGCAACCGGCGCGGGAAGACCGAACAACTTGTTCGCCATCAAGCCGATCAGGTACAGCGTGATTGCCGTGATGCCGGCTGCGGCGATGTGACTGACGTCCACGTGTCCGCGGATTTCGTCGTTCGACGCGGTCAGTTCATCGGTGGCGCCCACTTGCAGGCGGCCATTGCCGGTCAGGTGCGGGAGGCGCTTGCCGAGCATGTCGAGCATGCCGGAGAGAAGGATCGCGATGAGACTGCCGAGCATCACCGGCGGCAACACCTGCGCGAACAGGTCGCCCTGCGCCACATGCATGATTTCCGAATAGCCGACCGAGAGCGGAATCGCACCTTCGCCCACGCCGCCCGCCATGATCGGCACGACGATATAGAGCAGCGTGTGCTTGACGCCGAGGCCGAGCGCCGCGCCGACCGCGGTGCCCACGATCATCGCGGCAACCGTGCCCGCGGCAAGCGGGATGAAGATCTTCAGAAAGCCCTGAATCAGCACGCGCCGGTCCATGCTGAGAATGCTGCCGACGATGATCGACGCGATGAAGAGATAAAGGAAGTTGGTTTGCTTCGTGAACTCGACGGTGAGGTGCTTCACGGGCGTGGGCAACACGTGGTAGTACACGAGCGCCGAAGGCACGAAAGTCGCGAGAATCGCGGCTGCGCCGATATTGCGCAGGAGCGGCAGGCGCTTGCCGAGTTCGGCGCACGTGAAGCCGCAGAATGCGAGCACCGCGATCGCCATCGAGATTTCACCCGGCACCTTGCCCGTGACAGCGAAGCCGCTGATCAGCGCGAACAGGATCACGTAGATCGGCAACGGAATGATGCCGATGCGGATTTCCATCAGCTTCCACCAGCCTTCCGGCCAGAAGCGGGTCTGCTGCGTCGAGGACGGCTCGGGGTTTGCCTGGGACGGGATGGGGGCTGCCGCGGAGGCGGATACGCTGTTCTGCACGGGATGTCTCCTTCGTTTTCGCTACCGGATTGCTTCGTGTCTCCGGCGCGCTTTTAATAACAGCGCGACCAAAAAGTCGCTGGGCCTTACTTAGCAGCAATCGTGCCAGCGTTCGAGCACCCGAGAAAACCGGATCAACCCCTTGATTTATCGACATTTCAGTTGTGAAACGCCGAACGAAAATTTTTCACCGCTCCGAAAACTCAGAATTGGCGCAGGGCGCAGGCTGAGATTTCAGCCAACGACCCGTCGCGGCTCCCCGGCATGACACGGCCGGCTTGCCATTCGCACTGGAGCGCAAATGGGAAACCAGCCGGAAGGGCAGTGTCAAGTTGAGTGCGCAGTCAAATGCAGGCACGAAGAGGATCAGATCGCCCTGTCGCGGTTTTCGTTTTTCAGCAGCGATTCAGGTTGAGCACGCAGCGCGGCAAGCTTGACGTACAGCGTGCTCCTCGAAATCCCCAGCGCCCGGGCGGCCATGGACATATTCCCATGAGCATTCGCGATCGCATCGCGTATCGCCTGCCGCTCCATTTCCTTCAGGTTTCCAGATGAAATGGGCAGGGCGGTCGAGGTCGACAGGTGGGCTGTCTGCGCGATGGCCGGGGGGAGCAGCGACGTATCGATGACGCTGCCTTCGGTCAGCGCGAACATCACCTCGAAGACGTTGCGCAGTTCGCGCACGTTGCCGGGCCAGCTATAGCCGAAAAGCGCCTCGCGCGCATCGGGATCGAGCCGCTTGGGCTCGCAGCCGTACTTGCGCGCCATCTCACGGTTCAGGTGATCGATGATCGGCCCGATGTCCGCAGGACGCTCGCGCAGGGACGGCAGTTGCAGGCTGACGACGCAAAGACGGTGGTACAGATCTTCACGAAAACGTCCCGCCGCGACTTCCTTGCCGAGATCCCGGTTCGTCGCTGCGATCAGACGCACCGACACGCGCCGCTCACGCGTATCGCCAAGGCGGACCACGACGCCATCCTGTAGAACGCGCAGCAGATGAGGCTGCATATCCAGCGGCATTTCTCCGATTTCATCGAGAAACAGGGTGCCGCGGTCCGCCTGTTCGAACTTGCCCGGCAGACCGCCCCGGCGAGCGCCCGTGAACGCCCCTTCGGCATAACCGAACAGTTCGCTGGCCAGCAGTTCCCGTGTCAGCGCCCCGCAATTGACGGCGATGAACGGGCCTTCGTCGCGATGCCCCGCCCGATGCAAAGCGCGCGCGAAAAGCTCCTTCCCGGCGCCGGTTTCGCCGAGCAGCAGGACGGGCAGATCCAGACGGGCGATGCGGCGCGCGCGCGCCTTGGTCGCCTCCAGCGCCTCGCTCTCGCCGATGATGTTGCCAAACGCATCGTCGCCTGCGGGCATCGTCACCGCCGCCGGGGGCAGCGAGATCGCCGTCCGCCTGTTGCCGCCAGCTCCGAGCGGAATCACGAGCATCGTCCCCAGCATGCCGTCGTGATCCGTTACCGGGTGCAGCCATTCGGCGCGGAGCCAGGCCGGATACTGGCTGCGCCGATTCAGCTCCGGCAGGGCAAGGTCGAGCCCCGGCAATGGACTGCCGACCTGTACGGGCAATCGCACGCCATACAGATCGCGCATCGCCTGCGCATCGCCGTTGATGCGCACGACGCGGCCCCGGCTGTCGACCAGCACGACGTAGTCGCTGGCGTAACGGATGAAATTGTCGATCGCCCGGGTCAGAAGCCGCTCGTGGAGCGCAGTATCGCGGCGACTCAGTTCGCACTCGATCTGCCTCGCGGCGGCCATCACGAGGCCTAGCGTGTGCCCATGAAGCGTTTCCTTGACGCCGGAGACATCCACGACGCCCAGCAAGGTGCGGTCAAAAGGATCGAAAACGGGCGCTGCGGCGCAGGTCCAGCGCTTGACGTCCAGGCAGAAGTGCTCATTGGCATGGATCTGAACCGGAGCCGCCATCGCGATGGCGGTGCCGATGGCATTGGTGCCGATGACTTCCTCGTTCCAGCAGCCCCCGGTGGCCAGGTTGATCTCCTCGCCGACGCTGCGCACCCGGGTTTCGCCGTTGAGCTGAAGTATCGTGCCGCCCCGGTCGCCGAGCATGATGAGCGTGCCGCATTCGCGCAGGATGTCGCGTAGATCTTCGAGTGCGGGACGGGCCGCATCGCAGAGATCCTGGTTTTGCCGCTGCAACTGGTGGACATATTCGGCAGCGGCCCCGGGGGCGAAGTGCGTGCCCGGATCGACAGCGTCGGAACGGCATCGCTGCCAGGACGCAAGGACGACTTTGCGCACACCGCCCGCGGCGAGCGGCTTGTCCTGCACAAAGCGCTCCCACGCCGACGCCACGACGGGTTCGTCGCCGATGTTGGGAATCAGAGAGTCGCAATGAGAAAACCGCATGGGACGACCATCCTCAAATGATGAGGCGACTGGAGCGTCGCATCATCATCAAGCAGCCAATCTCGTTTACATGAACGGCTTGCGCCGTGCAGTCTGAAAACCGGCCAACGTCACCGCCGGAAGGATCGAACGGGTTCGAACGCAGCATCCGTGACTAGACCGATGGGAGAGAACAACCGCGCCGCGAGCGGTTTCAAGCTCGCATCGCGGCTTCAATAGCATGCCTGACGTATTGCGGCGGATGCTTGCGGACATGCGCTGCCGTCCCTCCCCGACCGCTACCGCTGCCTGTCTCCGGGCTGCCGCGGCACCGCTAACTCTAACGCGAAAATTCGCCGGATTGCCCCAGGGGCAACCATACCCAGCCAAGGCGCGATGGGCGTGGGCGCGGCTCTGCAGCCAGGCCGGGACGTGTCCGGTTTCCGGACACGTGCGCGTGAGCGTCTGGAATCCGGACGGCGACGGCGAACCGCGCGCGACCGGCGGCGCGTCCAGGACTGCCCCCTAACCCGTTGATTCGAATCGCGTATCAAGTCCTCCCGCCAGCGCCGGCCCGTCCTGGCATGCCCATTGCCCTATGTCAGACGTGGGACACCCCACCATGACCAGAGCAATGACAGGAGGCAATATGCAGCAGCAATCCACCGTACAGGTGATGGGCATCGATGCCGGCGGCACGATGACCGACACCTTCTTCGTCCGCTCGGACGGCCGTTTCGTGGTCGGCAAGGCGCAGAGCAATCCCGGCGACGAATCGCTCGCCATCTTCAACTCGTCGCAGGACGCCCTCACCCACTGGGGCCGGACCGTCGACGACGTCTACCCCGAACTGGCGACCTGCGTCTATTCCGGCACCGCCATGCTCAACCGCATCCTGATGCGCAAGGGCCTCGACGTCGGCCTGATCTGCAATCGCGGCTTCGAGCAGATCCATTCGATGGGCCGCGCGCTGCAAAGCTATCTCGGCTACGCCCTCGAAGACCGCATTCACCTCAATACGCACCGTTACGACGAACCCCTCGTGCCGGTCTCGCGCACGCGCGGCGTCACCGAGCGCACCGACGTGCAGGGCAAGGTCGTCATCCCGCTGCGCGAAGACGAGGTGCGCGCGGTCACGCGCGAACTGGTGGAGGCCGGCTCCCAGGCGATCGTCATCTGCCTGCTGCAATCGCACAAGAACGAGGCGAGCGAGCTGCGCGCCCGCGACGTCGTCAAGGACGAACTGAAGAAGCTGAAGGTGGACATCCCCGTTTTCGCGTCGGTCGACTACTACCCGTCGCGCAAGGAAAGCCACCGCATGAACACCACCATCCTCGAAGCCTACGGCGCCGAGCCCTCGCGTCAGACGCTGAAAAAGGTCAGCGACCGCTTCAAGAAACACGGCGCAAGGTTCGACCTGCGCGTGATGGCGACGCACGGCGGCACGATCAGCTGGAAAGCCAAGGAGCTGGCGCGCACCATCGTCTCCGGCCCGATCGGCGGCGTGATCGGCTCGAAGCTGCTGGGCGAGGCGCTCGGCGACGAGAACATCGCCTGCTCCGACATCGGCGGCACGAGCTTCGACGTGGCCCTGATCACGAAGGGCAACTTCGCGATCAAGTCCGATCCCGACATGGCCCGCCTCGTGCTCTCGCTGCCGCTCGTGGCGATGGATTCCGTCGGCGCCGGCGCCGGCAGCTTCGTCCGCCTCGACCCCTACAGCAAATCGATCAAGCTGGGCCCGGACAGCGCGGGCTACCGCGTGGGCACCTGCTGGCCGGAGAGCGGCCTCGACACGGTTTCCGTGTCCGATTGCCACGTCGTGCTCGGCTATCTGAACCCGCAGAACTTCCTCGGCGGCGCGATCAAGCTCGACGTCGAACGCGCGCGCCAGCACATCAAGGCGCAGATCGCCGATCCGCTCGGCCTGTCCGTCGAGGATGCCGCAGCGGGCGTCATCGAACTGCTCGACCTGACGCTGTCCGAGTACCTGCGCGCCAACATCAGCGCCAAAGGCTACAACCCGGCCGAGTTCACCTGCTTTTCATACGGCGGCGCGGGCCCGGTTCACACCTACGGCTATACCGGGGGCGTCGGCTTCAAGGACGTCGTCGTGCCCGCCTGGGCAGCCGGTTTCTCGGCCTTCGGCTGCGCCTGCGCCGACTTCGAGTACCGCTACGACAAGTCGGTGGATCTCGGCGTCGCCCAGCACGCTCCGGCCGCGGACAAGGAAACCGCCTGCAAGACCCTGCAGGAAGCGTGGGGCGAACTGGCCGTCAAGGTCATCGACGAGTTCGTCCTCAACGGCTACAAGGCCGAAGACGTGCTGCTGATCCCGGGCTACAAGATGCAGTACATGGGTCAGCTCAACGACCTCGAAATCGTCTCGCCGGTCACCCGCGCCGCCAGCGCCGCCGACTGGGACCAGATCGTCGAGGCGTTCGAGAACACCTACGGCCGGGTTTATGCCAGCTCCGCCCGCTCGCCGGAACTGGGCTTCTCGATCACCGGCGCGATCCTGCGCGGCACCGTCGTGACCCAGAAGCCGGTGCTGCCCGAAGATCCGGACGCCGGTCCGACGCCGCCGAAGGAGGCCTTCCTCGGCACCCGTCCTTTCTATCGCCACAAGCGGTGGGTCGATGCCGCGCTCTGGAAGATGGAGGCGCTGAAGGCAGGCAACCACATCGTCGGCCCCGCCATCATCGAATCGGACGCCACGACCTTCGTGGTGCCGGACGGTTTCGAGACGACGGTCGACAAGCACCGCCTGTTCCACCTTAAAGAAGCGAAGTAAGGAGACAAGCCATGAACGTATTGAGCAACAAGGAGCTCGGTCTTGCCGACCTGCTGAAGACGGGCCAGACGCTCAAGCAGTATCGCGACGGCATCATCGAGCGCACGAAGGCCACCGGACACTACAACGGCCTCGACAAACTGGCATTCCGCGACAGCGACCCGATCGGCTACGAAAAGCTGTTCTCGAAGCTGCGCGGCGGCCTCGTGCATGCCCGCGAAACCGCCAAGAAGATCGCCGCGAGCCCGATCGTCGAGCAGGAGGGCGAACTCTGCTTCACGCTGTACAACGCCGCGGGCGACTGCGTGCTCACGTCGACGGGGATCATCATCCACGTCGGCACGATGGGCGCGGCGATCAAGTACATGATCGAGAACAACTGGGAAGCCAACCCCGGCATCAACCCCGGCGACATGTTCACGACCAACGACTGCGCCATCGGCAACGTTCACCCCTGCGACATCGCCACCATCGTGCCGATTTTCTGGGAAGACCGGTTGATCGGCTGGGTCGGCGGGGTCACGCACGTCATCGACACGGGCTCGGTGACGCCGGGCTCGATGTCCACCGGACAGACCCAGCGCTTCGGCGACGGCTACATGATCACCTGCCGCAAGACCGGCGTGAACGACGAACCGCTGCGCGACTGGCTGCACGAGTCGCAGCGTTCCGTTCGCACGCCGAAGTACTGGATTCTCGACGAAAAGACCCGCATCGCCGGCTGCCACATGATCCGCGAACTCGTGGAGGACGTGATCCGCGCCGACGGCATCGAGGCTTACGAGAAGTTCGCGTTCGAAGTCATCGAAGAGGGACGCCGCGGCCTCGTCAGCCGCATCAAGGCCATGACCATGCCGGGCAAGTATCGCAAGGTCTCCTTCGTCGACGTGCCCTACAAGCACCCGGACGTGCAGGTCTCGAACGCCTTCGCCAAGCTCGACTCGATCATGCACTCGCCGTGCGAGATGACCATCCGCCCGGACGGCAAATGGCGTCTCGACTTCGAGGGTGCGAGCCGCTGGGGCTGGCACACGTTCAATGCGCACCAGGTGGCCTTCACATCCGGCATCTGGGTGATGATGTCGCAGACCCTCGTGCCGACGCAGCGCATCAACGACGGCGCCTACTACGCCACCGAGTTCCGTCTTCCCAAGGGCACCTGGTGCAACCCTGACGATCGCCGCACGGGCCACGCCTATGCCTGGCACTTCCTCGTCTCCGGCTGGGCGGCGCTGTGGCGCGGCCTCTCGCAGGCGTACTTCAGCCGCGGCTACCTCGAAGAAGTCAACGCGGGCAACGCCAACACGTCGAACTGGCTGCAAGGCGGCGGCATCAACCAGGACGGCGAGATCCACGCGGTCAACAGCTTCGAGGCCAGCTCCTGCGGTACCGGCGCCTGCGCGATCAAGGACGGCCTCAACCACGCCGCCGCGATCTGGAATCCGGAAGGCGACATGGGCGACATCGAAATCTGGGAGATGGCCGAGCCGCTGCTCTACCTCGGCCGCAACGTCAAGTCCAACTCCGGCGGCTACGGCAAATACCGCGGCGGCTGCGGCTTCGAGACGCTGCGCATGGTCTGGAACGCGCAGGACTGGACCATGTTCTTCATGGGCAACGGCTTCATGAACAGCGACTGGGGCCTGATGGGCGGCTACCCGTCCGCGACCGGCTATCGCTTCGAGGCGCACCAGACGGGGCTCGCCGAGCGCATCGCGATCGGCGATTCCCTGCCGCTCGGCGGCGACGTCGATCCGGGCAACCCCGATTACGAGCGCCACATAGACGCCACTGCGCAGATCAAGCGCGACAAGCAGTGCATCACCACTGAGGACTGCTATGCCAATCACGACCTCTACCTCAACTATCTGCGCGGCGGCCCCGGCTTCGGCGACCCGATCGACCGCGATCCCAAGGCCATCGAGGCGGATCTCAACCAGAAATTCCTGCTGCCGGAATACGCGCAAAAGGTCTATGGCGCCGTCTTCGAACAGGATGAGAAAGGCGTGTTCACCGTGGATGCCGCGAAGACTGCGGACCGCCGCGGCAAGATGCGCGTGGAGCGCCTCGCCCGCTCGCTGCCGACGCGCGAATGGATGAAAGAGGAACGCGAACGCATCCTGAGCAAGCATGCCGCCCTCCCGGTGCAGCACATGTTCGCCACGAGCTTCGCGCTGTCCGAAAAATTCACCCGCGAGTTCAAGGCGTTCTGGAGCTTGCCCGACGACTGGCAACTGCTGGAGGAAGAACTCGGCGTGCCGTCGTATGGCTCGAAACACCGCATGGACCTGTCGCTTCTGCCCGACGTCACCACCGTCGTCCAGGTCGAAGAGTAATCACCGAATCGAGGAATCGAAACATGTCTACCTACACCAACGAACAGGTCGCCCACCTCGTCGAAGGCACGCTGGACTGGGAAACCACCTTCCGCATGCTGTCGATGCCCAAGGACGACAGCCGCTTCGAGCAGTACCTCGCGGCGCTGCAGGCCAAGGTCGGCTTTCCAGACCGCATCGTGCTGCCGCTCGGGCCGCATCTGTACATCGTGCAGTCGGCCAAAACGAAGCAGTGGGTAACGCAGTGCGATTGCGGACACGCCTTCTGCGACTACCGTGAGAACTGGAAGCTGCATGCCGCCATCTACGTGCGCGACACGGAAGAGTCCATGACCGAGGTCTATCCGAAGCTGATGGCCCCGGACACCCAGTGGCAGGTGTATCGTGAGTACTATTGCCCGCAGTGCGGCGTCATGCACGACGTCGAGGCGCCGACGCCGTGGTATCCGGTGATTCATGACTTCGAGCCGGACATCGATGCGTTCTACAAGGAATGGGTCAATCTGCCGGTGCCGGAGCGGGCCGCGGACTAGCGCCGCGTGCGCGAGGGGGCGGGCGTTGCCTGCCCCCTGTTGCGACGAAGACGTCGGCGATTTGCGCACCTCGACGCTTGCCCGCATGTTGCCGCCCGCGTGCACCGAACGCTCCTCGCACGAAACAAGACCGGACATGAACCCCAACCTCGCACACACGCTCGTTCTCGCGGCCAAGGCCAGCCCCGACCGGGTTGCAATCTTTCACGGCGCCGACGCGTTCGCCACCTTCGCCGAACTCGCCGACCGCACCGCACGTGGCGCCCACGGCCTGCGCGAGCAACTCGGGCTCAATGCCGGCGACCGGGTTGCGCTGGTCATGAAGAACTGCCCTCAATACGTCGAACTGCTGTACGCAATCTGGCACGCCGGTCTCTGCGCCGTGCCGGTCAATGCAAAGCTGCACGAGAGCGAAATCCGCCACATCGTGGCGGATAGCGGCGCCCGCGTCTGTTTCGTCACCGGCGACCAGAACGTCCCCGACACCCTGACCATTGTTGTTGGCTCAACGGAATACCGCAGCCTGTTTGCGACGCCGGGCATGCCGTTGGCCACCGTCGACGGCGATGCCATGGCATGGCTCTTTTACACCAGTGGAACGACGGGCAAGCCTAAAGGCGTCATGCTCTCGCACGGCAACCTGGCCGCCATGTCGCGGGCGTATTCCGGCGCTGTCGCCCGCATCACGCCGGGCGACAGCCTGATCCACGTGGCGCCGATGTCCCATGGCTCGGGACTCTATGTCATCCCTTACCTCGCTGGCGGTGCAAGCCAGGTCATTCCGCTCTCGGGCGGCTTCGACGCAGCCGAGCTGGCCGGTCTCATCGCGGCGCACAGGCATCCGGGCTTTTTTGCCGCGCCGACCATCCTTAACCGCCTGGTCGACCATGTGCGGCGAACCGGGGCTGATCTGTCCAGTCTCGAGGTCGTCGTCTGCGGCGGCGCGCCGCTCTACCTCGAAGACGAGATCGCCGCACTCGACTGTCTCGGTTCGAGGATCGCCCAGATCTATGGCCAAGGCGAAAGCCCCATGACCATCACCGCACAGTCGCCTGCGGAGATCGCGGCCGCGCATGCCGACGGCGACCTGGGAGCGCTGTCGTCGGTCGGACGCCCCCTGCCCGGCGTCGAAGTTCGAATTGCCGATGCCGAAGACCGCCCTGTGCCGCCGGGCGAAATCGGCGAGGTGCTCGTGCGCGGCCCCGCCGTCATGCAAGGTTACTGGAACAACGCGCCCGCCAGTGCCGCGACGCTTCGCAACGGCTGGCTGCACACCGGCGATGTCGGGTGCCTGGACGAGCACGGCCGGCTCATACTAAAAGACCGCAGCAAGGACGTGATCATCAGCGGAGGCTCCAATGTCTATCCCCGTGAGGTGGAAGATGTGCTGCTTGCGCATCCCGCGGTGAGCGAGGTTTCCGTGCTCGGGCGCAGTCATCCTGAGTGGGGAGAAGAAGTGGTCGCCATCGTGGTGCCGATGGCGGGGGCTCAATTGACCACGCCGGAGCTTGACCAATGGTGCCTCGACCGCATTGCCCGCTTCAAGCGTCCGAGAGCCTACCTGTTCGTCGAAGCATTGCCGAAGAACAGCACCGGTAAAGTGGTCAAGACTGCGTTGCGCGACCTCCTGGCCCGATCCGGGCCGGAAGATAACGCGAACGCCAGGACCTGGCGCTGGAGCCTGGCCGGGCAGTGAATCCGTTATCGGCGACATGGCTTGTATACGCGTGGTTTACAGATCATTCAGGCGCACCGGAGCACCAGAAAAAAAGCCAGCATGCGCCCTCCGTCAAAGGCACATGCTGGCCGCAGATCATCGACAGGATCACGCCTGCCGCGGTGCGCTTCAGCTACAGGAAGTCGGTGAACCAGATGCGATTCGCACCCGTCAGCCGAGCACCTCGCTCACCGGTACATACTGGTAGCCAAGATCTTTCGCCACCGCTTCGTAGGTCACCTTGCCCTCGCAGACGTTCAATCCATGACTCAGATGCACGTCGTCTCCCAGTGCTTTCTTCCATCCCTTGTCAGCCAGGGCGATCGCGTGACCAATGGTTGCATTGTTCAGCGCAAAGGTTGAGGTTCGCGCGACGGCACCGGGCATGTTGGCCACGCAGTAGTGGACTACGCCGTCGACGAGGTACGTGGGCTCGGCATGGGTCGTTGCGTGCGACGTCTCGAAGCAGCCCCCCTGGTCGATCGCCACATCGACCACGACCGAACCTGCCTTCATCTGTCCGATCATGCTGCGTGTAACCAGTTTGGGCGCAGCGGCGCCGGGAATCAGCACGCCGCCAATCACGAGATCCGCGTTCGCCACATTCTCCTCGATGACCTGTGCATTCGAGTACAAGGTGCGAATGCGGTTGCCGTAGACAAGATCGAGCTGCCGCAAGCGGTCGATGTTCTTGTCGAGCACCGTCACCCTCGCGCCAACGCCGACCGCCATCTGCAAGGCGTTGGTCCCGACTACGCCGGCGCCGATGATGACCACGTCGGCAGGCGCCACGCCGGGCACGCCGCCAAGCAGCAGGCCCTGACCGCCTTTGGACTTCTCCAGATGCGCGGCGCCGGCCTGAATGGCCATACGGCCAGCCACTTCGCTCATCGGCGCGAGCAAGGGCAACCCGCCGCCCGCCGACGTAATGGTTTCGTATGCGACACAGACGGCACCCGATTTCACCAGCGCGGCGGTTTGCTCCGGATCGGGCGCGAGGTGCAGGTAGGTGTACAGAATCTGCCCCGCACGCAGCATGCTGCACTCGACCGGCTGGGGCTCCTTGACTTTGACGATCATGTCCGCGCGAGCGAATATTTCCGCCGCACCGTCGCACATCACAGCCCCTGCGGCGCGATATGCATCGTCGGACAAACCGATCGCCGTGCCGGCCGAAGTCTGCACCATGACCTGATGTCCACGCGCAGTCAGTTCACGCACGCTTGCCGGGATCAACCCAACGCGATACTCGTGATTCTTGATTTCCTTTGGAACGCCAATCAGCATTTTGTCTCTCCTCGATATGGAGATGCCCCCACCCAACCAGGGATCGGGACACCGGAAATTGCCTCTGTCCGGCGAGCTTTATCGCTTTTTCGACGTTTCGTATAACGAATGAATCAGATACTGCCGAAGCGTCGCATGGCCGTCGACAGGCGCGTTGCGGACATCGGCGATCGTAACGATGGCCACGGATACGCGCAGTCTTTTGACGCGTCAGGACTTTATACTGCGGTCCGCGCGAATTTCTTGTTCTGCGCCCATGCTAGTTCAACCGCAGTAGCTGACATAACTGTTTTTTTTGTGAAAGCAGTTCTTTTTCCTGTTTAAAGGATCCCGGCTTGCACTAGCGCAAGCCGCCGTCTGTTCACGCATCGACTGCCGGTTGCGCCGGAAACTGAATGCACCCTGCCCGCCTGAATCCGTCGACACCGGCAAGTGCGGCCAATTTACCAACGACGCCTTGACCGAGGCAGTCAGTCGTCCGCGCAGAACATCGTCGGCGTGATATTGGTGAAGTTCTTCACATCGCCAATGATCTCAGCGGTTTTGGCCGACGAAAGGGCCATATTGATCGCGGCCTGATCGATGAAACGCAGTATCGCCACGCATGCGAATGGTTGCTGAGCTGGCGATGGAAACAGGACCTCGGCTGATTGCAGGCCAAACTCGCTCCACGCAGAGCGCACAAGTGGAGCATGGGTCGAAAGGTAGTACTCGCGGTCAAACGTCCCGCCTTCCGTGCTCGGGTAGCTCACGATCAGGGTAGTCATATTCAGTCCCGTGTTGAGATGTGTTTAGGCGCTGCCTTAGGTGGATGCGCACGCTTCGTTTGAATGCCGTGCGGCGTGAATTGCGCGTTGGCGCGAACAACATCGCATGCGCTACGGCATGCGCTACGACGCGGCAGGAGCGTCCGCGGCATCGGCCAGGCTGCGGGCGCTCCTGCGTGTCATTGGCGCACTGGCGGTCAGCTCACGGACGAACCCGGCAGATCGGCCAGCTTCTTGCCGAGCGCGGCAGCCACATGGGAAGCGGCGATATAGCTGAAGCCCATGATCGTCTCGCTCGGGTCCACCGATGGCCCGATGGGGAACACCGAAGGATCGGACACGAACAGGTTGTCGAACCCGTGCACGCGATGGCTGGAATCGGTCACCGAAGTCCTCGGGTCCGTGCCCATGCGGCAGCCGCCGAACGGATGGGCCCCGCCGAGGAACAGGCTGCCAGGCTTGATCTCGATGTTGTCGATGAGACCGATCTGGTCCACCGACTTGAGTTCCGTGCGGCGCATGTCGGGAATCATCACCTTGGAGGCGCCGGCCTTGAAGAGGATGATCACGATCTTCTTCAGCATGTCGCGGAGCATCTTCTGCGTGGTGGGGCCATACGGATACACCAGATCGCGCTGCCCCCTGGAGTCAAGCCGGATCTCGCCGAGCTCGTCGGGATGGTCGTCGATCAGGCCGATCGCGCCGCCCACGTGCGAGAAGTTCTCCATCCAGTCGGCGCCGGCGGCGTCGAAGCCGCCGATCGAGTACCCCAACATGGCGGGATGGAGCTGGTCGGGCACCAGCAGATAGCCGCCTTCGACGTAGTTGCCATGGGCGTCGTAGCGGGCACGGCTGAAGCCGTCCACGCCAAAGCAGGCCGGGGGCTTGCGCCACATGATGATCGGCTCGTTGAACATGGCGTGTGCGAACCCGACCGGATTCATGCCGAAATGCTTGCCCAGCGCCGGCAGCGATTCGCGCAGGCGAGGCTGCGACAGCATGAAGGTCGGCGTGTTGAAGCCGCCCGTTGCAACGACGAAGTGTTTGGCCTTGACCGTCACCTTCTTGCCGCCAGGCCGGTTGCGCCGGCGGTCGATCACGCTGGCCGACAGTTGCGTCACGCGATTGCCGTCGAAGGTGAACTCGTCGGCCCTCAGGTCCGCATAGACGCGCGCGCCCAGCGCCATCGCCGACGGCAGGCTGGTGACAAGCTGGCTCTGCTTGGCGTTGACCGCGCAGCCCTGCATGCAATGGCCCGAGCCCGCGCAGCCGTTCCTCGCCTGCTTGATCGGCATGAGCTGCCAGTCGAGCGCCTGCACCGCGTCGCGGAACAGCTCGTTCATGCGGTTGTGGTATTTCGGGTCCATCTCGGCGATGTGCAGACGCCGCTCGATGTCGTCGAAGATCGGCGCGAGATCCTTCGCGCTGTGCCCCGTGACGCCATAGCGCTCGCTCCACAGCGCCAGACGGTCGTCCGGCGTGCGAAAGCTGTCGGCCCAATAGTGCACCGAGGTGCCGCCGACCAGTTCGCCATAGTACAAATACGTCGAGCCATCGGTCGAGGAGGCAAGGCCGCGCTCGGCATCGACCTTGCCGGACTGGTTCAGCTCGCGATTGTCGAAGGTCGACGCCGGATAGTAGCCGCCTTTCTCCAGAACCACCGTGTCGATGCCCGCTTCGGCGAGCTTGTAGGCCAGAGTGGCGCCGCCGCAGCCGGATCCGAGCACGCACACCTCGGCGGTGATCGTGTCGAGCGTGCCGTAGTCGGTGTATTCGTAGGGTTTCGTCATTGCTGTCATGTTGCGCTCCATCCTCAGTCCTGTGACTTGCGGCCGACCAGCGCCGCGTAGTACACGCGCTGCTCGCTGCGTTTTTCCGGCAGGTTCATGAACGGGCCGTCGTAGCCGATGGCCTTCCAGCTCGATGGATGGCCGTAGTAGTACCAGCGAATCATCGCCGGCAGACTGAAGATGACGACGCGCTGGGCGTCGTCCGTGGTGTCGCTAGCCTCGACAAGGAACTTGCGGCGCTCGGCCATCGAGAGGCGCGAGAAGCGCGACATGTAGCCCCTGGCCAGCGGCAGCATCTCGAGCAGGTAGAACGCGGCGCGCAGATCGCTGCTGATGCCGTCGCTGACGAAGTACATCTCCTCGTCCATGCGCGTCACGATCTCGGCCTGCTCGACGCTCGGGAATCCGGGGCGGTCCGGCACGCTGACCTCGGCCAGCGTGTGCACGATGTCGGCCAGGTGGCCGTCAAGCGACAGCAGCTTGCCGTAGCGCTCACGATAGCGATTCGTCATCGTGAGATAGCCGAAGCCGCCGGATGCCAGCGCAACAGCGCCGCCGATACCGAGCAACGTCATCTTGAGAAAGCGCCGCTTCGCAAAAAAATTCGTGGTATTCACGCCTTGCCCTCCAACCTGAATGGCCGACAGGCCGGGACCGGATCATCCTTGTTTGCGGCCTTCCCGGCACCGGACGGCAACAGTTCGTTTCCCGGCTTTTCAGCCTCCTGTACCGACACAGGGGTCTGGATGCTGCTGAATGCGAACGCGCGTAAACCGGCGGCCACACCAGCGCGCCCATTGATGCTTTGCTTCATGGCGCTGTCTTCCTCCAAAAAATATTGATGCCGCCTTGCTGAGCGCAGCTTTATTAAATAGGGTAACCAGGCATTCGAATGCGAAATGTAATCAGGCGAGACCCGGATTCTCAGGCCAGGGTCGGACTCGACTCGACGCTGGCACCCGAGCGGCGCAGCAGTTGCCAGCCGAACAGCAGCATCCACGCAGGCAGCACCAGTACGCCGACCATCTCGCAGGTGCTCGACACCTCTTCGAGGTCGAGGAAAAAACCGGACACGAAGAAGAGCCCGTAGAACCCGCTGGCAAGCTTCAGCAGAAGCGTCCCTTTCCAGCCGTTTTTCTTCAGCACGTTCGCGATGACGAATCCGAAGAACAGCACGAGCGGACCTTCGATCCACCACAGCCCGTTCTGGGCAGCATGGGAAACGGCCGTCCAGGCTGCGGCCGCGGCCACCCTGGTGGCCTGATCGCCGCCTGCAGATAAATCGGCGAGCGGGTGGATGATGCCCGCCTGAGTGAGCGCGCCGGTCACGCCCACCATGACGTAGAGAACGATGGCGAATGCGACCATCGTGCCCAGCGCGCCAAGCTCCTCGCGAAACGCGTGCAGCAAGTACCCGCCGATGACCAGGAACGGCAGGTAGAAGCCGAACGTGTCGGCAATCATCGACCAGCGATAGAGCTCACGCATATCGGCCGGCAACGCCAGCATCGCCGCACCGTTGACGATCATTCCGGAGTCCGAGCCGGTCGCGCTCAGCAGCAGGCCCATGGTCAGGTAGGCCAGGATGCCGCCAATGATGGCGCTCCAGGCCGTAAAGCGCACCACGTTGCCGGAGGGTTGATTCATCTTTGTTCTCCATGAAAAACGTACGTCTCAAACAAGCTGACGAAGACAGGGTGAGCGGAATAGATCGCCGCGCCTGAGGCCGTCGACAAAGCATTTCGACAGGGCGCGGGGAGTTTTATCGGTCCTGGCAGGCACGGTACGGTCACTGCCGATGACGCCGATATCCTTCGGCGTGCTCCCGTGGTCGATATTGATGAGCTTGCGCATGTGTCTCCTTTCCGGGTGTTTGAGAGGGACTGTACAAGCGATGCGTCCTTCCGCCACCCCTGCCGCTGGCAGGGGAAAAGAGGTAGGGGGGAGTCGGACGAAAACCGATGAACCGCACCGGGCGTCGCAGGGGCAGCTACTTTTGTGGCGAGGTGCTGAATCGCGCCGGAGATGCCCAGCGCGATGTACCGATGCGGTGCGACGATCTTGCCCGTCTGGCCGCCGCATCCGCGCCCGCCTCGATCTTCTCGACCGCCGCACTACCGCCCTCTCTTGCCACCGGATCGAAGCCCGTCGCGCGTACTGTGATCACCTTGATCGGATCGCTCGACTGCACCGTCACGATCGCGTTGTCCGCGTAGAGCGGACGCTCGAACGTGTCGATGCCGACAACGGCCGTGATGTCCGGGATCTGCGCGACATCGAGACTCGCCGCGATGCGCGGCGCGATGTGCTTGCCGTAAGCCGTTGCGGGCGTGAGGATGTGCGAGTAGTCCTTCGCGATGTTCAGTGCAGCCGTCGCGACGTTCTCCGCCAGTCCGGCCGCCAGTTGCGGCCCGTCGGCCACCAGCACCTTCACGACCCCGGCGAGCTTCGAGGCTTCTTCCACCGCATCCCCCGCGTTATGGCCCGCGACCAACACGTGGATGTCCTCGTCGACGAACATGGCAACAACCGCTGCGGCCGCCACCGTGTTCAGCGTCGCCGCGTTGATCGACCGGTTGTCGTGTTCGGCAATAACCAGAATCGTCATTTCTTTGCGCTCCGGCCATCGTGAAACTAGAGCGCCACGACGGCCTCACCAGCGATCTTCTGGATGCCGAACTGATTCACGGTATGAATCTCCAGACGAACGCGCTGCTCGCCATCGTCCTCGAACTTCTCGGCCACGTGCCCGCGGCAGGTGATCGTGTTACCCAGATGCGTGATGCCCTGGAAACGCACATCGAAGCGGCGCAATTGTGCCTGCGGCACCCACTTCGTCAGCAGGCGGCCAAGCCATGCCATGCCGAGCATCCCGTGCGCAAACACATCCGGCATGCCGGCGCGACGCGCAAAGTCAGTGTCGATATGGATGGGATTATGGTCGCCCGAGGCGCCGCCAAAGAGCGCGAGCGTGGTGCGATCGACTGGCGCAAGCACCAGTTCCGGAAGCAGATCGCCGACCTGCACCGTATCAAAACCGGGATTCGTCATCACAGAACCTCTCAGTTGCGGCACACCAACACGGTGCGCAGTTCGGCGACAAGTTCGCCGCGCTGGTTGGTGGCGCGCGATGTCTTCTCGACGAATTCGAGCGCGCCATTCTTCTTGTCGTAGATGTCCTCGATAACGGAGCGCACCGTGATGGTGTCGCCCACGCACGCCGCGGCGTGGTAGGTGAAACCCTGCTCGCCGTGCAGCAGCTTCGCAAGAGGCACCCCGAGTCGTTCCAGAAGCTGGTCGATGGCGCCTGAATCCAGTTCGGCCGCAAACAGGAAGGTGGGCGGCGCCGGCAAATCCGGGTAACCGGAACGCCGGGCCGCTGCGTCGTCGGTATAAACCGGGTCGGTCTCGCCGATGGCCCTGGCGAAGAACTGCAGGCGGGTGCGCTCGATAGGCAGCACCGATGGCGGCAACTCGTGCCCGACCCATTTTCTGTCGATCATGACGACCTCCTCAAACGCGCTCGTACAGCGTCACCACGCAGGCGCCGCCGAGGCCGAGGTTGTGCTGCAAAGCCAGACGGGCGTTCGCGACCTGGCGCTTGTCCGCCGTGCCGCGCAGTTGCTGGACCAGTTCCGTACATTGCGCCAGTCCGGTCGCGCCCAGCGGATGCCCCTTGGAGAGCAGGCCGCCCGACGGGTTGGTCACGACCTTGCCGCCGTAGGTATTGTCGCCATCGCACACGAATTTCTCGGCCCCGCCCACCGGACACAGTCCGAGCGCTTCATAGGTAATCAGTTCGTTGTGGGCAAAACAGTCGTGAAGCTCGACAACGTCCAGATCGTCGGGGCCAACTCCGGCAGCCTCGTACACTTGCCTCGCCGCCTCCCGAGCCATGCTGAAGCCCACCACTTCACGCATGTCATGCGCTTCGAAAGTGACGGGACGATCGGTCGTCATGGACTGGGCCTTGATCCGCACAGTGCGATTCAGGCCATGACGGCGCGCAAAATCGTCCGAACAGACAATGGCTGCTGCCGCGCCACAGGTGGGGGGGCAAGCCATCAGGCGGGTCATCACGCCGGGCCACACTGCGGGTGCGGCCAGCACCTCTTCTTCGGTGACTACCGTACGAAAGAGCGCCACCGGGTTGTTGGACGCGTGGCGACTCGCCTTGGCACGGATCTTCGCGAAGGTAGACAGCTGCGTGCCGTACTGCTGCATATGCGCGAGGCCCGCGCCCCCAAAGTAACGCAGTGCCAGCGGCACCTCGGCGTTACCGACGATCTCGTCCGTGGCCTGCTCGAAGCGATCGAACGGGCTCGGGCGGTCGTCAAAATAAGCACCGAGTGCGCCCGGTTTCATCTGCTCGAATCCCAGTGCCAATACGCATTCGGCCGCACCGCTGGCCACCGCCTGGCGCGCGAGGAACAGCGCCGTCGAACCGGTCGAACAGTTGTTGTTGACGTTGACCACCGGAATGCCGGTCATACCCACTTCGTAAAGCGCGCGTTGACCCGCGGTCGAATCCCCGTACACATAGCCGATGTAGGCCTGCTGCACTTTGTCGTACGGAATGCCTGCGTCAGTCAACGCGGCAGCCGTGGCCTTGGCCGCCATTTGCGGATAGGGCTCGTTCGTCCCCGGCTTCGTAAAGGGGATCATTCCGACACCGGCAACAACGACATGGTGAGTCATAGCTTGCTCCAAAGTAAAAGCAGTAAATATGTGACCAGGGAGCCCCGGCGTTCGTATGCGCGCCAATCGGGTTCCCGTGGGGCGGCCTTGTAAATTTCCCCGAATCCCGACATTGACAGGGATTCGATGAAGCTCACGCGGCCGGAACAACTTGCAGCCTGCGATCAGCGTCTAACGCGTCGCTACGCGGAACCAAGCGGTGCGAAGCGTGGCGCTGCGACCACGTGTATTCCGCCGTCGGCCCCGACGCTGTAAATTCCACGCGCCGCGTTGTGTGGATGCACCGCCGCCTCGGCAACACTGAGTACGGGCGCGTAGCAGACGTCGCTGCCTTCCAGCAGCGTGTCCCAGTACGCACGGGGCTGGCTGGCGAACAGCGCGGCGAACCGTTTCTTCAGCGCAGGCCAGGTCCGTACGTCGTATTGAGCCGCTGGATCGACATCGCTCAGACCGAGCTTTTCCAGCAGTAATGCGTAAAACTGCGGCTCCAGCGCACCGAGCGTGATGAAGCCCCCATCGGCACAGGCGTAGACGTCGTAAAACGGCGAATCGTGGAAGGGGCTCGGCTTGACGCCGTCCAGTTGCCCGCTGCCGCGGAGCCATTGTGCGAGCGTTCCAAGCATCGCCAGCACATCGACGATCGCACCGTCCACCACCCTCCCACGGCCACCGGCACGCACATCCAGGAGCGCGCAAACCATGCCGAAAGCGAGCCCCAGTGCACCGGCGGCATCGCCCACCACGGTAGGCGGCACGATTGGCCGCTCACCTCGGTGCGCCGACAACGACAGCAAGCCGGTCAGCGCCACGTAGTTCAGGTCGTGCCCGGCCGCCATCGCCAGAGGCCCTTGCTGGCCCCAGCCGGTCATGCGGCCGTAGACCAGCTTCGGATTGATCGTGGCGCAGTCGGCAGGCCCGAGACCCAGCTTTTCCATCACGCCGGGCCGGTTGCCTTCGATCAGCGCATCGGCCCTGACCACCAGTTCTCGCGCCCTGGCCCGGTCTTCGTCGCGCTTGAGATCGAGCATGACGATGGTTTTGCCCAAACGCAGCGGATTGCCGCCGGCGCCACCCAGTAGTTCGGTCACCGCGCCTTTCTGCGGCCGCGCAATGACCGTCACCTGCGCGCCCATGTCCGCGAGCATGCGACCGGCCAGCTGACCGGGACCGAGACCCTCGAACTCGACGACGCGAACCCCTTTCAGCGGCGGATTCATTGCGGCAGCTTCCGTGCGATCAGTTCTTTCATGATCTCGTTGGTGCCGCCATAGATTTTCTGAATGCGGGCATCCGCATACAGGCGGGCGATCGGGTACTCGGCCATGTAGCCGTAGCCGCCGAAGAGCTGCAGGCACTCATCTGTCACGCGGCACTGCTGCTCCGTGCACCACCACTTGGCCATATAGGCGGCCGTGTCGTCGAGCTTGCCGTCCAGCAGACGCTGAATACAGTCATTGACGAACGAGCGCACCACGTGGGCCATCGTCGCGCATTCCGCCAGCTTGAAGCGAGTGTTCTGGAATTCGTAAACCGACTGGCCAAATGCCTTGCGTTGCTGGGTGTATTCGAGCGTCAGTTCGACGGCACGCTCGATCACCGCCGCGGCCGGCACAGCGAGTAACAGGCGTTCGTACGGAAGCTGGCTCATCAACTGCGCAAAGCCTTTGCCCTCGACCTCGCCGAGCAGGTGATCCGCCGGCACGCGCACACCGTCGAACGACAGTTCGGCCGTATCGGATGCATGCTGGCCCAGCTTCTCCAGCCGCCGCCCGACCTGGAAACCCTTCAGGTTCCCGGTTTCCAGCACGATCAGCGATACGCCGCGGCTACCAGCCTCCCCGGTGCGCACCGCCGCCACCAGCAGATTGGCAGTAAAACCGTTAGTGATGAAGGTCTTGGCGCCGTCGATGACGTATTCGCCGCCGTCGCGGCGGGCACGGGTACGCAGCGCCTGCAGATCGGAGCCGCATCCCGGTTCGGTCAGTGCGATGCCGGCCAGCATCTCGCCACTCGCGAGCCTGGGCAGCCAGCGCTGTTTCTGCGCTTCGGTACCGTAATCGAGGATGTAATGCGCAGCGATCGTGTGGACCGCCGTGTTGGCGGGCACTTCGGCCTTGGCCAGTTCGTCCTGCACCACCAGCTGGTACGCCAGATTGGTGCCCACGCCACCATAGGCTTCGTCGATTTCGGGCAGCATGAAGCCCATTTCCCCGAAGGGACGCCAGACTTCGCGCGGAATGTAACCCTGACGGCGCCAGCCATCCAGTTGCGGCGACAACTCTCCCGCGATATAGCGGCGCACCTGCTCGCGGAAGGCTTCGATGTCGTCATCCATCCAGGGCTGGCGGAGCAATCTCGGCATCATGGTGACGTCTCCTTTAAATGCCGGTCAGGCCGCCGGTACACAGCAGCGTCTGTCCGCTCACATAGTCGGACTCGGGGATGCAAAACAGGTAGACGGCGTCGGCAGCCTCTTCCGGCGTACCGGCACGGCCCAGCGGAATGCCCCGCTCCATCGCGGCCATCAGGTCGGGATTCACCCCGACTTTGATCTCGCGCCCCTCGATATTGGCCGTAGCGTTGTTGTCAGCCGTCGCTTCGGTCAGACGCGTCTTGATCAGGCCATAAGCCACGCAGTTCACCGTGACGTTCATGCGCCCCCACTCTTTGGCCAGCGTCTCGGTCATGCCGATGATGCCCGCCTTGGCAGTCGAGTAGTTGGTCTGGCCGGCATTGCCAAAAATCCCCGCGACCGACGAGATGTTGACCACCTTGCGCAACACGCGTTTGCCCGCTTCGGTTTCGGCCTTCGACAACTGCCGGATCACCGGCTGCGCGGCGCGCAGAATACGGAAGGGCGCGGTCAAGTGGCAGTCGAGAATGGCGTACCACTGTTCGTCCGTCATTTTCTGAATGACGTTATCCCAGGTATAGCCGGCGTTGTTGACGATGATGTCCAGACCTTTGTATTCACTGACGGCGGCGCCGACAAAACGCTCCGCGAAATCCGGCGCGGTGACCGAGCCCGCACAGACCACGGCCTCACCGCCTGCCGCACGAATTTCGGACGCCACTTCTTCTGCGGGTACGGCATCGAGATCGTTGAGGACGAGGCGCGCGCCCTCACTGGCGAGTTTCAGCGCGATGGCGCGGCCAATGCCGCGACCCGATCCGGTGACAAGGGCGACCTTGCCTTCGAGCTTGCGATTCATGAATTTTGTCTCCGTTTAATGCTTCGTATTTATCCGCACCGCACTATCCGCCAGGCACGCTGCCTGGTCGAAGCCGCTGGCGGGCTCGCGGAGCCTCGCTGCGCGGAAGTGCGGATTGATTGCGGGTGTTGGTCATGTTAAAAACACCTCCTTGAACCGGCAATTGCGCATTGCATCGATCGCATTGCAGAAAACCTCAACATTGGAGGCAGCATCGATTGACGCGGCAATCCCCTGTGACGATACCGGTCGCATTCTTGCTCGGACTGCTCTCAGGACTGAAGGCGCGCGGCAAAGGGTATGACGACCTGCTGGCCGAGGCGGGCATTCCTCTCGCCCTGCTGGAGCACGCGGGCGCACGCATCACGGCGCAACAGTACGCGCAGGTGTTCCGCGGTGCGATCGAACGCTTTGGAGACGAAGGTCTGGGCTTCTTCTCCAGGCCGCTGAAACTCGGCAGTTTCGCACTGCTTGCAAGAAGCGCCCTGGGCGCGCGGACCCTGGAAAATGCCATCCAGCGAATGTCCCATGTGTTCTGGCTACTGCAAGACGATGTCGCCCTTGAACTGCATCGCGAAGCCGGCTCGGCGTGTCTGGTTTTCCGGTTCAGCAGCCCGCAGGCAGCAGAGCAGACGTTTCTCCACGCGCTTTTGCTACGGGTTTTCTGGCGCCTGCTTGCCTGGCTCGCGGGGGGGCGCATGCCAGCTACACGCTTTGATTTCCCCTTCGCTTGCTCGCCTTATACCGGCAGCTACAGCAACGCCTTTCCCGCCGATATAGCGTTCGATCAGCCCCAGACCGCATTCTGGTTCGATGCTGCATGGCTGCAGCGCCCGGTACGGCGCGAGGAAACCGCGCTACGTCACTTCCTCGCCGACGCACAGGCCAACATCATTCTGCCGCGCCGGTCAGACGATGTTGTCAGCGCCCGCGTGCGCAGCTACCTGCATCTTTGCCAGCCCGTTTGGCCGGACCTTGCCACCACCGCTGAATCGCTGCACGTTTCCATCGCGACGCTGCAAAGGAAACTTGCGCAGGAAGGCACTTCCTTTCAAACGTTGAAGGACGATCTGCGACGCGACACAGCCATTGTTCGATTGAATACCAGTTCAGTCTCGCTCGCCGAGCTGGCGCGTGAGCTCGGTTTCACGGACAGCGCCGCATTCCAGCGTGCTTTCAAGAGCTGGACCGGCGCCGCGCCGGGGACGTATCGTCGAGGCAAACAGAATTAGCCGAATCGGGTGCGTCAACAACCATGTAGAGCGCTCACCGGGTGCATTGAAACGCCTCGCCTCCGGTAAGCCTCACACGCGCGGCGCGTGCCGTCACCTCTTCGTCAGCACGGTCAGGCTGCGGCGGCCCGGGCCTTCCTGAGCACTTCCTGCCAGCGATCATCCTTCCCTTCCGCCGCAAAGCGGATAAAGAAGTCCAGCGCCGCCGGGTTGGCCATCGCGTCCCGATTGGCGGCCTTTTCCGGCGGCCAGCCCATCAGAATCTTGCGCACCGGCACTTCCATCTTCTTCCCGGTCAGCGTATAGGGAACCGCCGCCACCTCGAGAATCGCATCGGGAACGTGACGCGGCGAGCAGTGCTCGCGCAATGCCGAATTGATGCGAGCAATCAACGCCGCGTCCAATGGCACGTTGTCCTTGAGCTTGACGAAGAGCGGCATGAAGAACCCGCCGTCGGGCAGCTCGCAGCAGACGATCAGACTGTCGGCCACGCCTTCGACCTGTTCGACGGTCCGATAGATTTCCGCCGTGCCGATCCGCACGCCATAGCGGTTCAAGGTCGAGTCGGACCGGCCGTAGATATAGCAGCCGCCCCGCTCGTTGATCTTGATGAAATCGCCGTGGCGCCAATAACCCGGGAAATAATCGAAGTACGACTCGCGATAGCGCTCACCGCCAACATCGTTCCAGAAGCCGATCGGCATGGACGGAATCGGATTGACGCAGACCAGTTCCCCGACTTCGTTGACGAGGGGTTTTCCGTCATCGCTCCATGCCTGGACGTCGCGGGCCAGCATCCGGCACTGGATCTCACCGGCGTACACCGGCAAGGTAGGCGACGCGCCGACGAAACCGCTTGCAATATCCGTCCCGCCGCTCTGCGAAGTGACCCAGAGATCTTCCTTCACGTCCCGGTAGAACCACGCGAAGGTCTCGGGCGTCGCGGGCGAACCGCCGAGCAGGACGGATTCGAGCTTCTCGAGGTTACAGGACTGTCGCGGCTTGATCCCGGCCTTTTCCATCAACTGAACGAAGGTGGGGCTCGCGCCGAACATCGTCACCCCGGCTTCCTGAGCGAGTTGCCAGAGACGATCGGGCGCAGGAGCGGCCGGATGACCATCGAAGAGTACGGACGAGGCGCCCGTGAGCAACGCGGACAGCACGAGATTCCACATGACCCAGCCGGTCGTCGTGTAGAAGAACATCCGCTTGCCGGGCCCCATGTTGCAATGGAACCCTAACGTCACAGACAGCTCCAGCAGCGCGCCGACGTGTGAATGCACGATCGGCTTGGGCAGCCCGGTGGTGCCGGAGGAATACACGATCCACAAGGGATGATCGTGGGCCACGCGCTCGAACGCGAACGCGTCCTGCCCCGGATCCGCGGCCTTCAACAGATCCGGCAACAGCACCGCGCCCGCCACCGGACACACCGCCTGCTCGTCGAGATACGGCATCCAGACCACGTGCTCCAGGGTCGGCAGGCCCGCGACGAGCTTGCGGACTTCTTCGCGGCGGTCGAAATGCTTGCCGCCGAAGCAATAGCCGTCCGCCGCGAACAGCAGCTTCGGAGCGATCTGCGAGAAGCGGTCCAGCACCGTCTGCACGCCGAATTCCGGCGGAGCGCTGGAGCAGATCGCGCCCACCGCGACCGACGCCATGAACGCAACCGCCGTCTCCACCACGTTCGGCATGTACAGCACCACGCGGTCGCCCGGCACGATGCCGAGGCGGCGCAGCTCGGTTGCCACCGCGCGCACGGCGCGGCGCAGCTCGCCTCGCGTCATGTACGCGAGCGGACGGGTTTCCGAGAGGTGCGCGAACGCAATGTCGTCGTCGCCACCCCGATGCAGCATGTGCTCCGCGAAGTTGACGCGAGAGCCCTCGAACCACTTCGCGCCGGGCATCGCCGGGCGATCGATCACGCGTTCATAGGGCGTATCCGACACGATGCCGAAAAACGCCCAGCAATCCGCCCAGAAATCTTCGTAGTGCGCGACGGACCACTGGCGCAGGGCCTCGTAGTCATCGACGAAATTCAGGCCGCGCTTCTTTTGCAGCCATTTGGAAAAAACCGTGATGTTCGCGCTCTCGACCCGCTCCGCGGAGGGCGTCCACAGCAGTTCGCCTTCTGAAATCATCTTTTCTCCCTATGCAGGATCCCGGTGCGCGCGCGCAACTCCGAAAGGCGTTCGAGCACGCCTTCCGGCCGCGTCTGCGGCGGCACCACAACGTAGTGGAAGCAACCCGTGCCGAATGCCGGAACGTCCCCTCCGTCAAAAAACGCTTCGTCGACCACGCCGCCGGCCATCCCGCCGCCGTCCGGTGCGCGCGTGATCACCGCATCGAGGTATTCGCCCCGCTGCGGCGGCACCGTCGCGCCGGTATCCAGCAGCCCGATTTCCCACCGATAATGACGCGCGGCATTGAAGACGGACTGATAGGCCTCCAGCATTTCGAGGTCCGCGGGCGCCTCGCCAGGCGTCTCCGCGATCAGCAGGATGTCGACGCCGCTCTCGGCGAAGACCCGCAGGAAGTCGGCGACATAGACCGAGGCACCGTCGATCTCGTCGATATCGCGGGCGATGTCCTCGCTGGGCGGCTCGCCTCGCGCCGCCTCGTACGCCAGCGCGAACCAGCGTCGCGGCGACGGAATGACGAGTGCGAGCGGCGACGAGGCGCTGGCCGCGCGCAGCACGACCAGCAGGCTCGTGACGGCGGCTCTCAGACGCTCGTCTTCGAGCAGCCGGCGCAACGGATAGGCGGCGCGCGCCTTGGCCGCCATGTCCTTCGTCAGGCCGGGCTCGCTCGCGAGCAGCGCCGCCGCGACTTCCTCTACCGGAAGTGCGACGACGTCCGAGCGCAGCAAGCCCTGCAACTTGCTGTGAAACGCGGAAAAAGCAGCCTGGTCGAGCCATGGCACCGAGGTGCCAAACAGCGCAGCGCAATATTGGTAGCCGTCGATCCAGACTGATCGCCCTTCGGCTATGGATTGCCGCAATGTATTTCCCATGGCTTTCTCTTATTCGTGAGCCTTCGCTTCGAGTTCGGCGATGCGCGCCTTCAGGCGTGCGTTCTCAAGCACCATCGGGTCGGGCATATGAAGCGGCGGGCAGGCCTCGGTGGACGCCACCGTGCCGTACGGGCCGGCATAGACCTCCGGGGCGTCGTTCCACACACCGAAGTACTGGACGCCCTCGGGCGGGGTCGCGCGCACGTGCTCGCGCACGAAGTCGTCCCACTTCATGCCGCGCTGCTTGCGCTGCGCACGGATCTCGGCGCGCCTGGCCTCGGTCGCCACCGGGTCCAGCAGGAAGGTCTGCTCGTCGCAAATCACGCCATACAGCTCGCGCGCCGTGTACATCGACACCAGGCCTTCCTCGAGATCCTTGACGACGCGCGCCGGATCGCGCTCCAGCACGTCGCCGTAACCGCCGCCGCCGCCCTGGCTCATCATGAACAGCTCGCCTTCCTTGTACAGGTCGAACGGCACCGACATCGACTGGGCGGTATACGTCGCGCCCTCGAACGGGCGCTTGTTCATCAGGTCTTCGATGTTGGCGTTGAACAGATGCGGACGCTCGCGCAGGTCTTCCAGCAGGTTCTTGCCGCGGATCGTGCAGACCGAATACACCGGGCACGCATAGCCGCCGAACAGCCCCGAGGTGGACGGGAAGTACGACCCGCCCACAAAGGTCTGGAAGCCGAACGGCATGGTGCCGGCGCGCATGAAGCCCATCTGGTAGCCCGCGCCGCCGCGATACTTGCCGAAGCCGTGGTTATCGGGCCACAGGCGCTTCGAGATCACGCTGATGTACGGCAGGTTCTGCTCGGTGTGCTCCGCCTCGCCGAGGTCGGTATAGGCGCCGAAATTGGGGCTCGGGCTGTGCTCGCCGTCCTCGTCGCACTTGGCGCCGCCGCCCATGCCGTTCAGGTCGGCGCACGCATTGCCGACGGTATCGAAGTGCTGCGTCAGGCCGCCGTAGATCACCATCTGCGGCTGGTTGAACCAGGCCGCCTTGACCTTGCCGTAGCGCCTCGGCACGCCGTAGTAGAACTTGGAGAACGCCAGCTCGTAGGAGCTGATGGCCTTGAACGCCGCCATCATGCACAGGGCCACGGGCACTTCGTTGTCGCAATCGAGCAGCGAGTTCCGGTCGGTCAGGACATCGACGCAGTCGACGAGCGCCGGTCCCGCCTGCAGGTCCGGCCAGACATGGTGGGACAGCGCGATGGCCAGCGAGATCAGTTGCGTCTGCAACAGGCTGTTGATCGAGCGGTTGGCAAACTGCGGGCCGCAGCCGCGCATGTCGATCACCAGCCGATCGCCCTGCTTGTTGAACGTCAGGGGAATCCTGGCGATCATCGGCTCGCGCGTGGTCTCGTCCATGAACATGCGCACGCGGACCGTGCCGTCCGGCAACTCGCGCAGGCGGCGCTTGACCTCGTCGCGCAGCAGTTCGATCGAACCGCGCAGGAAGCCCACCATGGCGGTTTCGCCATAGCGGACCACGGCCTCTTTCATGCGCTTTTCCAGCGTGCGGCAAGCTGCCAGACGCGCCTTGATGTCGGCCAGAATCACGTACGGCTCGCGCGAGTTGTTCTGCACCAGCGTCAGCACGTCGGTCTTGATCCGATAGTTCTCGACCAGCTTGAGCGGCGAACCCTTGAAGCCCTCGTCCCACTTGCTTTCGATCATCGGGCCCATGCCGCCCGGCGTGCGGGCGCCGACCTCGCCTTCATGCAGGGCGCAGCACACCCACGAAATCAGCTTGCCGCTCGAGAACACCGGCATGAACAGATGCTGGTCGGGGCTGTGGATGCCGCCGTAGCGGCAATCGTTGATCAGAAAGGCATCGCCCTCGCGCACGCCCACCGTCGGGTCGTTCTCGAAATACTTGGCGATGAAACGGATCGGATAGTGCAGGGAGACCGAAAAGCCCGCCACGCCGCGGTTCGAGCACACCGCCATGTCGCCCTTCGCGGTGAAGATCGCGGTCGACATGTCGCCGCACTGCGCGGCCGGCGAAGCCACGGTGAGTTCCGCCAGGTCGAACGTTTCGTCGAGCGCGGCCTGAAGCTGCGTGCGGATCTCCGCATACAGATCGGTGTTCATGCCCTGCGCGAGCGCCTCCTCTTCCCACGCGCTGCGCGGCGCGATGTGGTGGTTGCGCATGATCTCCGCGTCCGGTGCGAGGAAGGCCTTCTTGCCCTCCACGAACTCGCGGACGATGTCCTGCTCGCTCTTTGCTTGATTGCTGCTCATGAATTTGTCTCCAGATCCTTGCCTTCAATCAGGCGTTCTTGATGAACCACACCGCGCCCTGCGCGGCCGATTCGAAGCGCCAGCCCGGCTCGACCAGATATGTTGTCGCACCCGGATTCACGATCGCGGGACCTTCGATCACCACGCCCGGCTCAAGCGCGGCACTGTTGTACACAGGCGTCTGCCTCGCACCGGCGTGGCCGGGGAAATGGCACTGACGGGTCGTCACCGGCGCAGGTGTCGCAAGCTTCCTTGCGGGCGGAAGCATGTTGTCGAAACGCAGCGCGTCGCTGCGGACAAACGACACCACCCGGACTGCCGTCACCCAGATGCCCGATTCGGGCGACACGGTGTCGGCGCCGAAGCGGCGCGCGAACTCGTCGTTCATGATCTGGATCATTTCGAGCACGTCGGTCTGCGACTCGATGCGCGGCTTCGGGGCCACCAGCGCGATCTCCATGCGCTGCATGCCGTAGCGCATATCGAGTTCGAGGCGGTGTTCGACGTCCTCGGCGCGCACCCCCTGGCGAAGCAGATCGCGGCGGCCGCGGTCTTCCAGTTCTTCGACGATCGCGTTGAACGTGGGGAAATCCGAGAACACCGTCTGCAGCAGCTTGTGATAGAAGGCCAGCGTGGTGTTCTTCTCGTGGATGTGCATCTGGTTCAGGCCCGCGCCGCCGCTGGCCGAGAACACCGAGCTGTACGGGGGCGCCAGCACGCGGTCGAAACCGCCCTGCGCCGCGATACCGCACGCATGCAGCGGACCATTGCCGCCATAGGCCAGGAACACGAAGTTCTCGGGCTTGTAGCCGCGCTGGTTCAGCTCGCGCACCAGGCCCGCCGCCATGGACGCATCGGCCAGCAGCTTGATGCGCCGCGCCGCCTCGATCGCATCGCAATCGAGCGTGTCGCAGATCTCTTCGAGCGCCTGCCTCGCGCGGCGCGCATTGAGCTTGATGCGCCCGTTGGCGTAATTGGCCGGGTCCAGATAGCCCAGCAACAGATCCGCGTCGGTCACCGTGGGGTTCAGACCGCCCCGGTCGTAGCACGCCGGCCCCGGATCGGATCCCGCCGATTGCGGACCGACCTGGAGCGTCTGGAACACGGGGTCGTAGCGGGCGATCGAACCGCCGCCCGCACCCAGCGTGACCAGGTGCACCATCGGCACCGAGACCAGCCAGCGATCGACCACCGGGTTGAAGTCGTAGTGCTTGTGCCCGCCCTCGGCCACGATGCCGATGTCGAACGACGTGCCGCCCATATCGCCGCAGATGATGTTGCCCACCGAGCCTTGCTGGCCCAGGGTTTCCGCGGCGTGAATGCCGGCCACCGGACCCGAGTGCACGGTCTGCAGCGCATCGGTCGAGTTGAGCTGGGCCATGCCGCCGGAGTTGTGCACCAGCAGCATCGGCTTCGAATAGCCGTTGTCGCGCAGGTTCTGCTCCAGCGAGGTCATCGCGAAGTACATGGTCGAGTGCAGCATCGCGTCGATGATGGCCGACGTCGCCCGCACGTATTCGCCCTTGCGCCCCACCACCTGGTGCGACAGGATCATCGGCACCGCGCCCAGCATCTGCGCCGGATACTCCTGCAGGAACAACTCCAGCACACGCAACTCGTGCGCGGGATTGTCGGTCGAGTTGACCAGCGCCACCACGATGGCCTGCGCCCCCGCGTCGACCAGTTCGCGAATCGCGCGGCGCGTGGCTTCCTCGTCGAGCGGCATCACCACGTCGCCCTTGTAATCCACCCGTTCGCGCACGTGGCGGATCAGGGGAATCGACACCAGCGGCTCGGGCCGCCTGGCACGGGTCAGGTCGCGCGCTTCGCTATAGGGCAGGCCGTCGGCATAGCCGCGGCCGCGCGACAGCGGCACCGTCGAATCGAAACCCTGCGTGATCAGCAGGCCCACACGCGGGCCGCTGCGCTCGATCAACGCATTCGTGCCCAGCGTCGTGGCGTAGCGCACCGAATCCACTTCCGACAGCACGGTGCGCCGATCGACGTTCAGCTCCGCGCAGGCCTCGTCCAGTGCTTCATTGAAACCCAGCGCCAGGTTCTGGTGCGTGGTCAGCGCCTTGGACTGGATGAACCTGCCGCCCCAGCACACGAAGCAGTCGGTGAATGTCCCGCCAATATCGACAGCGATACGCTTCATGCCTGACCTCCGTGCTGGGCGTGCGCGTGACCGTGGTGATGGCCGTGCGTGTGGCAATTCGCCGGGCGCTTGTTGTCCGGGCCGGTGCCGCCTTCGCTGATTTCCTCACGCGTGGACCATTGCACCTTCAGCGCATCGATGTCGTATTCGATGTCGTGCAGCGGCATGTGGCCGGGCACGGTGTACTCGGCTTCGATCATGGTTGCGCAGTCCGGGCAGTAGTACTCGTAAATCGCGCACACCTTCGGGTCCGGCGAGAAGTTGTACATCGGGTACAGCTCGGGATTGAGCAGCGGACGATGCACTTCCTGCGGATTGCGGGCGTGGATCAGCATGAACTTCTTGTAATTCTCGCGGGCCGAACCATGCACGCGGCCACAGTGCCGGCATTCCCACTGCTCGGTATCGAGATCGATCCTCAGGTATTCGGTAACCAGAACTTTCATTGCCTGCTCCTAGATTGCTTCCCGACGGAAAACGATGTCTCCGTTCGCAGTGAATTCGTAGCGCCAGCCCGGCAGGACAGGACACGTCCAGAAGGCCTCTTCCATGACCGCCGGTCCCACGCCGCGCGTGCCCGGCTGCTGATCCTCGACCCGGACCAGCGGCAAGCTCTCGTCCGTGCGGGAACGCTTGTCCAGCAGACGGCGAACACCCGCTTCTTTCGGGGAAATCGACGAAAGATCCACCACCACGGGCAGATGCATGTGCGGCAGGGATTTACGGGCCCGCACAACCAGCATCACGTCGCCATCGACGTTCGAGGGCCATTCCGGACGAACCGGATCCAGCGCGGCGCGAACTTCACCACGCTCGGTCCAGACCTCGAGTGCGCATTGATCTGCCTCGAACCCCTCTGAGAACATGTCGCGCAACACCTTTTCGCGCAGCGCATCCAGTACGCCCTGGCAAGCCTGCGGATCCGCGCCCGGCAGGCGCGCGTCCGCCGTATGCGCGATATCGGAGAAACCAATGCCGCTGGCACTGAAGACGGCGGCCAGCCGGGGCACCAGCACCGTGCTCAGACCGAGAGCCTGCGCCGTCGCGAGCGCGGCCATCGGACCGCCGCCGCCGAATGCCATCAACACCATGTCCGGGGTGATCTTCGTGAAGGATTCGATACCGCGGGCAATCGCGTCGATCCACGCTTCGTACATGGCATGCACGGCCGCAGGCACGCCGATGCCGAGGGGCGTGGCGATTTTTTCCTCGATCACCGCCGCAGCGCGTGCGGCATCGAGCTTCATCTTTCCGCCGAAATAGGTTGCGGGGTCAATCAACCCCATCAGCAGCAACGCATCGGTAATCGTCGCCTGCTGTCCGCCGAGCCCGAAACAGGCCGGCCCAGGCGCACCGCCCACCGAATCCGGGCCCACGGCGATGCGCCCTTCCTTCGCCCGGAAGATCGAACCTCCACCGACACCGATGCTGACGATGTCGCACAGCGGAAACGAGCAAGCGACGCCTTCGATATCGCCACGGTTCAGGCTTTTGATACCGCCTTTTTCGATCAGGCCAATGTCGGTCGTGGTGCCGCCGACGTCGAATGAAACGAGGCTCTTGAAACCATAGTGCCGTGCATAGGCCAGCGCGCCTTCCATCCCGCCGCGCGGGCCGGAGCTATACGTGCGTAGCGCAGTGGTCTTGGCGACCCGGCCCGAGAACCCGTCATTGCGATAGATCAGGAGCGGCTGGCGCATGCGGTACGGGCGCAGCAGGTTTTCCGCGTGATACAGGAAGCGCTCCATCGCCGGATGCAGGAAGGCATTGTTCAATGCGGTCCACGTGCGCCGGCCCATATCGGCATCGCTCGACAAAGAGCTGGCGTAGAGAATCGGCACGGCGCCAAGGAGATGTCGAGGGAACAGACGCAGGACCTCGTGACCGAACCTGGCCTCCCGCTCCGCGCAGTTTTCGCCGGAAAAACTCACGACGATCCGCTGAGCGCCATCCGCCGTCAGGCGGTTAACGGTCTCGACGATGGCCACGGTGTCGAAGCTTCCGTCCTGATCCGCGTCGATCTGCGCAAAGCGCTCACCGACCAGCGCCGCGAACATTTCATCTTCTTTCGGCGTACGCCGAAAGAGTTGCATATCGGCGGCGCGATCGGTAATCAAGCCGAGCCGCTGCCCCTTCTTCTCCACGAGCGCATTCGTGCCCTGCGTCGTGGAATAGCGGATATGCGCGGTATCCTTCAGAAGCGCGACAAGATCCTCTTCGCCAAAGAGTTCTTGCGATGCCTTCCTGAGGCCGTCGATGAAGCATTTCGACAGATCGTAGGGGGTGGTGATCGTCTTGGTATGGACGATACGGTCACCGTCGATGACGCAGATATCCGTCAACGTGCCCCCGTTGTCGATGTTGATGAGCTTGCTCATGTCTCTCCTTTCAGCGTGTTTGAGAAGACTTTACAAGCGATACATCGAAACTCCCCCCTGCCAGTGGCAGGGGATGGATGGCAGGGGATTATGGGGGTAACCGGAACGGTACGGCGCCGGACAATGAACCCGATATGGCGATCGCGAAGCGTGCCCGCTGGACGGCACCGGGACGCATCGACAAGGATGTCTGAATGAAATCGCCGTAACGATTAATGGCAGGGAGCACAGGCTGTGGCGGACCGTTGACCGGCGCGGCGCGGTGCGCGACGTACCGGGCGGCGCCGTCGCGACGACGCGACGAGGCGACGACTCGGCAGCGAACGTCGAAGGGAGCCGGCGCGTTGAGCGCCGGCGCAACAAGAGGCTCGACAACCGGGCAGAGAATTCGCTTCGACCCACCCGGGTGCGTGAGCCGGTGATGCGGCGCTGCAAACCAGCGCGACGGGCGAACAGGTTGACAATGCCACCAAACCTTGACGTGGCTGCCGGAAATCAGCAGCCACGCAGAGGCGCTTATAGCATTGCGGCGTTGATCGCACTTTCGAGGATCGTCATACTCTCCTCGATTTCCGCGGCTGTGGTAATCAACGGGAAGAGCAGCCCGAGGACGGGATCCATGGGACGCGTCACCAGCCCCCTGGTAAAAGCTTCGAGCGCAACTTTCTCACAAAAGGCCGTTTGTTGTGCCACGGAATCGCCGTGACAAAAATCCAGTGCCGCCATGACCCCGAGGGAGCGCGCCTCTCCCACCGCCGGATGTTTCGCGAGTTTTTCCATCCCCCGCCTCAACGCCGGTTCAATTGCATTCTTCACGTTATCGAGCAGGCGGTTCTCCTCAATAACCTCAATGTTCGCCAAAGCGACAGCGGCTGCGACCGGGTGACCGCTGTTCGTGAAGCCATGCACGAACTCTTCGTTGGCGGTCGAAAGCACATCCGTAACCTTCTGGCTCAGACCGACCGCGGAAAGCGGGTAATACGAAGACGTAATACCCTTTGCCATGGTGATGATGTCCGGCTTGAACTGATAATGCTGGTATGCAAACATCGATCCTGTCTTGCCAAAGCCGGTGACCACCTCGTCTGCAATCAGCAGCACACCGTGGCGGTTACAGATTTCCTGCACGGCCTGCAGATAACCACGTGGCGGCATAATCAGGCCGCCTGCGCCCTGAACCGGCTCCACGAAGAATGCGGCGACATTTTCCGGCCCGATCTCCCGGATTGTTTCTTCAAGCGAGTCAGCGAGTTTGCGCACATACTCAGCCGGCGTCAGGCCCACCCCGCAGCGATACGCATACGGCGCCTCGACGCGTTTGACAAGGCTGGCGAGCGGCAAGTCGAACTGGAAATGATAGTGCTCGATTCCGGTCAGCGCTGTGGCGAGCACCGTATTGCCGTGATAGGCGTATTCGCGTGACAGCAGCACCTTACGCTTCGGCTGCCCTTTCAGTCGCCAATAGTAATAGGCCAGTTTGACCGCCGATTCATTCGCGTCGGAGCCCGTTGAAGCAAAGAAGAATTTATCGAAATCGTAGTTCGTTAATTTTGCCAACTTTTCCGAAAGCCGGGCAACGGTGTTGCTGGTTTGACCGACGAAGCCGTGGGAAAACGAAAGGCGTTTCATTTCCGTGTACGCCGCGTGGCACAACTTCTCGTTTCCGTAGCCAACGTTCACGCACCCCAATCCGGAAAGCCCGTCAATGAGTTTTTCCCCATTGAGGCGAACGTAGACGCCCTGTGCGTCGCCAGCGAGGATGGGGCCCAATTTCTCCAGGGTTTGCGGATTCGTCACGGGGTGCAAGTGGTGTTTGACATCCGCGATTAAACAATCGGATTCGATCTGCGCGCTGGTATCGATCTGGTTCATCTTTTCGTCTCCTGGCATTAACTGATCATCGTATTCAAACGGCAACATGCCACCCTCAAGGTCGCGCATTTGTCCACGCTCGCTGCATCGATCGCGTAGAGCGGCCGCTCGCTCCTGTATTTCCAGAAATTTTCCAGAAATCGCGAGCCCGCTCATGTGTTTCCTTTCCGGGTGTTTGAGGAGACTTTACAGCCGATGCATCCTGCCGCCCCCCCTGCCGCTGGCAGGGGAAGGGAGGTAGGGGGCGCAATGAGCAGAGAATCGATGAACCAAGCCGGACCTTGCTGGCGCAGCGATTCTTGTGCGGCGCAATATGGGGATAGCCACGCTTGCGAGAGCGTGAGCCTTGCGTTAGCGTAGCTAACCTTATTTCTCTTTGCCGACGACGGCGTGACTGTGAAAAGCCGTACCCAATGTCGAACGCGTTTACTTCCCTCATTTCCACTCGATTCGCGCCGCCTGAAGGCAAGGGCCTGCTCCCTCGTGAGCGACTTCTCGCATGGCTCGAAAATGAACGTCAACGCAAGCTGATACTGCTTTCCGGACCCGCCGGCTCCGGAAAAACCAGCCTCGCCGCGCTCTGGCGAAAGAGTCTGATTGCCCGGGGCGACAGCGTAGTCTGGTACAACGTGAGCGCCGACGACGACCCTGTTCAATTCGCGGCCTATCTCGCCGCCGGGCTCGAAACACTCGACGGCCACGTTGGGCAGGATGCCAAATCGATTCTCAATCGCTTCGGCATCAGCGCGTCGGACGCGTTCGCCGCTGCCGTCGTCAACGACCTGCATCAATACTCGAAGCCCGTTTATCTGGTGCTGGAGGACTTCCATGAAGTCGCCGCAACGCCCATCCGGCATCTTCTTGAAAAGCTGCTGGCATGGGCGCCATCCAATCTTCACGTCGTACTGACTTCCCGCCTGGCCCAGCCCTTCCCACTCTCGGAACTTCGGGCGCACGATGAAATAGCCGAACTGGATTTCACGGCGCTGCGCTTCGATCTTTCCGAAACCGAGACATTTTTGCGTAGCCAGGGCGTGGGCCCGCTCGATATAGCAACGGTCCGCGAAGTACACGATCGCACCGATGGTTGGGCGGCCGGTGTGCAGCTTGTCGCGTATTCCATCCGCAATACGCGCAATGTCCGGCCTGGGTCGCTGTCCATCCCCGCCCGCCCGGTCTCGCGCAATAGTGACGTTGTCGACGATTACTTTAATCAACTCGTCAACGATAACCTTTCGCCGGAAGAGTTGGCTTTCCTGGTGCATACAGCCGCCTGCCGCCTGTTCAATCGTGGATTGTGCGAAATCATTACTGCGAATCCGCGGGCCGGAGAACTGCTACGGAAGTTCGAAACTGAAAATCTGTTCATCGTTCCAATCGAATCTCAGGGCGATGCCGAAACCTGGTACCGTTTTCATCCCCTGTTTGGAAAATATCTGAGGGATCGCTTATGCCGACTCCCCGAAGATGAATTGATCAACATCAATGTCGCAGCCGGGCGATGGTTTGCGGGTAAAGGCCTTTATGCGCAGGCCATCCGCCACTCACGCTATGCCGGCGACATGAACCTGTGCGTCGAACTCGTCGAGCGCGTCGCCCGCCCGATGGTCGGGCAAGGCGAATATCTCCAGGTGCGCAAATGGATCGGCGCGTTGCCCAGAAACACCCTCCTGGCTCGCCTGGAATTGCTGCTCTGTGCGGCGTGGGCGGAATTGGCCTGCGGGGACCTTGACGCAGCCCGCCATCTTCTCGACGACATCGATGCGCATCCCCAGAATTCAACGGTCGACACACGCCGTGAAGCTGCGTTGCTGCGCAGTTGGTGTCTGTTGAAACAGGACGATACGGCAGCCGCTCTGGATGTCCTGTCTCCCTACGAGTCTTTGCCGGCCACGGTCGATCCGCTGGTTGCATTCGGTATACGAAACGTGCTTGCGGCCACGCTCGCACACGCGGGCCAGTTTGAGCGGGCGCGCGACGTGCTGATGCCCGCCGGGCGGATGATGCCAGTCGAGCAACGCGTCTTTACGCCAATCGTCGCGCGCGGCGTCATCGCGCTTACCTTCGTCATACAAGGCGCGTATCGGCAAGCCAGTGATGTGATGCACAAGGCGATCGAGGAAATCGAAGCCAGGCGCACCGGCAAAGCGGAATTCGACGGCATCACGGCTGGCTTCGCCATTGCCGCCGCCTACGCGAAGAATGACCTCGTCGAAGCTGAAGCGATGCTGCTCGAACATCTGCAGCTGATCGAATTGATGTGCATTCCCGACTGCATCATCGAAGCGTATATGGTGCGAGTGAAGCTCCTCAGAGCCGAGAGTCGGCTTGACGATGCATTACGCGTTCTGGATCGGGCCGATGAGCTGGCCGCCCGGCTCAACCTCGACAGATTGTATGCAAGGGCATTGGCAGAACGTACCTCGGTCGAGATCGATCGAGGCAATCGCCCTGCCGCCCGCCAGGCACAGAGGCAGTTGCAACAACTTGCGGCCGAGTACAAGGAACACGCCAATTGTGCCTGGGCAGAGATCGGTTTCTACGCCACATCGGGCGAAGCCGTTCTCGCCATGATCGATGGGAACTTCGAGCGCGCGCTGGACCTCTATCGGCAACTCCTCAAGACGTCCGTCGAGCATGGCCGACTGGGGCAAACCGCGGCGCTCCAGGTGCGCGAGGCCATCGCGCTCTGGTCGCTACACCATGAACAGGCGGCCGTAGCCGCGATGCGGCTGGCTGTCTCCATCGCCGCGCCCCATCGCATGGTGCGCCACTTTCTCGATGAGAACGCAATTGCTCTGCGCCTGCTCGAACTCGTGAAATCGCGCTCAGATATTTCCGCTGACGAACTCGATTTCATCGCGCAAGTTTTAACGGCTGGCGCTTCACGGCAATCGCATTCGGAGTCAATGGAGGCCCGCGCAAAGCAGCCCGCGCATTCGAACGTCGTCCGGCTTTCGCCGCGCGAGCTCGAGATCCTTACGCTCGTCTCAAATGCTTTCTCCAACAAGAGCATCGCTAAAACGCTGAATTGCTCCGACCTCACCGTAAAGTGGCACGTGAAGAATATTTTCACGAAGCTTGGTGCTGTTTCCCGGGAAGACGCTTCAGTCAAGGCCCGTGAACTGGGACTGCTGCGTTAGCGATCGTCGACGTCAATCGCGACGGGACTGCGACGCCAACCCTGAGCGGCCAAAGAAAAGACGGAGAAGGGGGAGTTCTCCGTCGAAATTGCCACAAGGATTCCGTGACAGCGTTCGCGTGGACGACGCGCTTGCTAAGCAAGCCCGCTGTTGCACCACACCTTTCTGCCGATTTTTTCCAGTGCGCCGTTCAGTGCGTGACCAGCACGCCATCCTCCGAAACGAGAACCGGCTTTCCGGTCGCGGCGATCACGGCCGCCGTGACTGCCGCCCGGTCCTGGCGCTGATGGATCTCGAACGATGCACTGCCCTCGCGTTGCCGAAACACGAGCCCGTTGAGCCCAACGCCCAGCAGCCCGTTGCCGGTTGTAACGAGATCGGTAATCGAGCTCTTCGTGCCCGGATTCAGAGGCGACCACGTTGCGCCGCCATCGCCGCTCTGGAACAGACTGCCAAGCAGGCCGCCTACCACGATTCGCCCGTCGGGCATCGCCACACCCGACCACAACGTGCCTTTACCACCCGTGGCGAGGTAATTCCAGTTCGCGCCGTCGTCGGTCGATTTCAGTACCATCCCCTGCTCCGAGTCGATGTACAGCGCCCCCTGCCGGTCCGCGAAGATGTGATACAGGTTGCGGTCCGCCCTGCTGGCGCCGGGCGGCTTCGGCACCGTCACTTTGGCCCACGTCTTGCCGCCGTCGTGCGTCGCGAGCATCAGCGACCACAGGCCCACCGCGATCCCGTCCTTTCCGCTCGTAAAGAGCACCGAGAACAGCGGCTGGTCCACCGTGATGTCCATGCGTTGCTTCTGCCACGTCTCACCGCCGTCGGTCGTCGCAAGAATCACGCCCCACTGACCGACTGCCCAGCCGTGCTGCGCATCGGTGAACGTTACAGCCGACAGCGTCGCCGAAACCGGCACGGTACGCGCCTGCCGGAACGACTTGCCGTCGTCGTCGGACAGCAGAACGAGGCCGTGCTCGCCGACCACGACGATGCGCGCGCCCGCGCGCGCGGCGTCCATCAGCATCATGCGGGTCGGCGCTACCCACGCGTGCGCCGGCCTGGCGGACCAGGCCGCGACCGTTCCGCCGGATTGTGCGAGCGCCGCCGGGGCCGCACAGACTGTGGCCGCGCAGAGCGCGAACCCGGTAACAAGCGTCTTGATCATGGTTGAATCTCTGTAATGGTTCCTGCGGGTGCTCACGACTGCATTGCTGTCGTTGCACCCGCGAATTGCATCGCGAATTGCAGCCGCGAATTGCAGCTACGAATTGCAGTTGCGATAGTCAGTGGCTGAACAGGCCCGGCGCGCGCGCCGGCTTGCTGCGCGGGAACCAGCGTTCGAGAACCGACGCCAGCGCGGGCAATGCGGTCATCGCCATCAGCAGATTGACGAGGAACATGAACGCGAGCAGCTTGCCCATGTCGGCCTGAAACTTCAGCGCCGAGAAGCTCCACGTCGCCACGCCGATCGCCAGCGTGATCGCCGTGAAGATCGTCGCAACGCCGACTTCCAGCATCGCGTGCTGAACCGCCTTCACGATGTTCTGGCCGCCGGCCAGATGCACTTGCAACCGGTTATAGATGTAGAACGCGTAATCGACGCCGATGCCCACCGCGAGCACCATGACGGGCAGCGTGGCGACGGTCAGGCCGATCTGCAGTTCCTTCATGAACCAGTAGCCGATGAAAGTCGCGACGGACAGCGGCACGCAGCAGGCCAGCATCGCGCGCCAATCGCGGTATGCGAGGAACACGAGAATCAGGATTGCGGCGTACACATAGAGCATCATCGGCAATTCGCTGCGCGCCACTTCGTCATTGGTGGCCGCCAGCACGCCCGCATTCCCCGCGGCGAGACGGACAGTGATGCCCGGGAACGGGTGCGACGTGCGGTATTGCTTCACGTCGTCGAGAATCCGGTTGATCGTCGTTGCCTTGTGATCGGTCAGGTACAGATGGACCGCCGTCATGCCGCAGTCGGATTTCATGTATCCCTTCAAACGCCCGACGTCGACCGACTCCGCGCCATAGTTTTCCGCGGCGATCGGGACGACGTTCATCTTCGGATAGTCTTCGTTGTAGCCCGCGTTATAGGTGCGCAGCATCGCCGAATACGACTGTACGGATACCACGCCCGGCTCGGTTCGCATCGCCGCCGAGAAGTCGTCCTCATACAGGCCGACCGCCGGGTTGTCGCACGCCTTTCCGTTCGACTCGATCGCGACCGTGAGCCAGTCGAGGCCCATGTCGTAGTGGCCCGCGATCGATGTCGCATCGCGGTTGAATCGTGCATCCGCGCGCAACTCCGGCGCGCCCGGCTGCAGCGTGCCGATCACGCGGTCGCGGCTTTGCCAGGCCGCAAGCGCGAACACCACCACAGTCAACGCGAGCGTGACAGCCGCGTATTTCGGCTCGGCCACCCTCGCCAGCGGGCGCAGCCACGCCGAGCGCCGCTGGCTGCGATCGAGCGCGCTATCCGCGTAGGCTTTCGAGAAGTTGAAGCACGACGCTGCGACCGGCAGCAGGATCAGGTTCGTCACGATCTTGTACGCAACGCCGAGCGACGCGGTGATCGCCAGCTCGCGCACCATCGGAATCGGGATCAGCAACAGCGTGATAAACGACACGAATGCGGTCACGAGCGCCAGCACGCCGGGGATGAGCAGGCCGCTGAAACTGTGACGCGCGGCGTCGAACGAACTATGTCCATGCGAGATCTCGCGCACGATGAAATTGACCTGCTGCACGCCGTGCGACACCCCGATCGCGAATACGAGGAACGGCACGAGCACCGCAAGCGGATCGAGACCGAAGCCCAGCAGCTTCAGCGTGCCGAACTGCCAGACGAGCGACGTCAGCGAGCAGGAGATCAGCAGCACCGTGAAGCGGACCGAATGGCAGTACCAGTAGACCGCGAGCGCGGTCAGCAGCAGCGCGATCCCGCAGAAGCCGAGCACGGCGGTGGCGCCATCGGCGATGTCGCCGATCTGTTTCGCGAAACCAATGATCTGGACTTCGTAGCCGGCATCCTCGAACGGCTTGCGAATCTTCGCTTCCATCAGATGGTTGAACGCGACGTAATCGAGCGACTTGCCGAAGCGATCGCGCTCGTTCAGTTCGGCCGTGATCATCGCGCTGTCTTCGCCATGCGAGACGAGCGTGCCGACATAGCCGCCGAGCGTCGTCGCGCGACGGATCTGCGCGACGATCCCGGGCGTCAACTGGTCGGGCGTGATGTTGCCCGAGATGATCGGTTCGGCGCGAAAGCCTTCATCGGTAATTTCATTGACGAACGCGTTCGGCGTCCACAGCGACCGGACACCGATCCGGTCGACGTTCGGCAGGTAGGTGACGGCCTGAGTCACCTTGTACAGACGCGTCAACCCCTCCTTCGACCAGATGGAACCCTTGCGGGCCCGCACGACGAAGGTGATCCGGTTCGCGCCGAGCAGATCGTTCCGGTACTGCTGAAACGTCTTGATGTATTCATGGCCGATCGGCATCTGCTTCTCGAAGCCGGCGTCCATCCGCAACTGCACAGCGAAGACCGCCATGACGGCGGTAAACAGGCCGATCACCACCAGCACGATCGCTCGGTGGCCGAAGAAGCCTTTTTCCAGCCGGCTGACTAGACGATTGAGCACGACATTACCCCTTCAAATGTTTCAGCGGCGCACCGTGTGCGCCGCGCCTCACGGGTTCACCCAACGGGTTCACCCATCAGAAATTCCGGGTCACGAACAACCCGACGAAATTCCGGTCTGCATACGGCTGCCCCACCGTCTGATGCCCGCCCCAGAACATCGTGTAGTTGATGCCCGCCTGCCAGACGGTCGGATTCTGGTTGAACAGCAAATAGAGGTTCAGCGACTTCGCACCCTGCAGGTAGTTCGCGGTGAACGTCGGCGTATAACCGTAGAGCGCGTCCGAGAACGTCATGCCTGGCGTGACCTGCCAGCCGGGAATCAGCGTGCCGTCATAGGTCCAGTTGAAATCGATCGTCGCGCCGACCGAACTCGACGTACCCTGCGCCATCGCGATGGGATAACCGAGACCCGAGTTATTGTTCAGCCACGGCAGATAGCCGGCTGCCGGTACCTGTGTGACCGTCTGGCCGTTGACCGTGTGCGTGACGCCGCTCGAACTCAGGCCGGGGTAATAGATCCACGTCAGTTCCCACGTCAGGGCGGCCGAATCCGCGCCGAGCAGCTTCAGGAACGGATACTCGCTGCGCGTCAGCGCCAGCAGGCCGTTGAGGTCGAACTGGAACTTCTTCTTGTCGACCCACTGCTGACAATCGGCGCCCGCTACGCCATTCGTGTTCAGGTCGAGCGGACCGCCTGCGCCGAAGCAGCTCGACAACGCCACCGCATCGCGCGGGCGATACGACACCTCGGCGCCGATCGCCCAGTCGCCGAGCCCGAAATTGGTACTGGCGCCGAACAACTGGCGGTTCCCGAGATACGAGAATTGCGTCGTCCCGTTCGCCAACGACGTGATCACCGGGGATTTGTCGATGTAGTTCTCGTAATACACCGCGAAGTTCGCACCGATGGAACTCGGCGCAAAGTTGAATTTCACACCGAACTGCGGCCGGTATTTCGCGGGCAGTTTCGTCGCGGATGGAAGGCCGACATCGAAAAACGGCGGCCCCGCGAATGCGCCGTTGACAAGACCGTTCCTGATCGCATTCAGCGTATCCTGATTGCCTGCCGCGCCCGGCCCCCCCATCGCGGTTGCAATCGTGCCCGCGCTCGGGCCGGCCACGTTGAGGTTGTTCGTGTTGAGCGTGAACGGCTCCGCGCCGCGGCCAAAGCCGTTCGTCGTCGACCAGAACGTGCCGACCGGCGGGTAGCGGTTGCCGTTCCACTGAAACTGGTAGTAGCCCTCAGTGCTGAACCCGTGGGAAAGATCCCCGGCGAAGCTCAGCATGGGCGCCGGGAGCAGCGCCTGCTTGAGCTGCGTACCCGGAATCAGCAGCTTCTGGACGTCGAGCGAATTCGTTACGTTGATGCCGCTCTGCGCGAAGATGCTCTCGCCCCAGTTGATCACCTGGTTGCCGAGTCGCACGTGAGCGGATCGCCCGGCTAGCGTGAAATCTTTCTCGCCCCACAAGTCGAGCAACTGCGCGTTATAGACCACCTGCGCCGCCGCGGTGCTCGATAGCGGCGTCCGGTTCGTGTCTTTCGCGAGGAAGTCGTACATGCCCGTGCCGCGGACCATGAACTTGAGCCCCTCGCTCGGCATCGTCAGCAGCAGTTCGCTGGTCGCACTCAGGTAAGTGCTGAATGGCTGCCCCTTGCGGTAATTCAGGTCGCCGTTGTCGCCAAACCCCCATTGATTGACGTTCGCCGCGTCGCCGCAGCCGAACGCGTTCGGATCGCCTGTGAGCGAACAACTCGGACTCCTGGTCCGGATCCCGGCACCTGCCGTGAGGTTGGTCACCCACGACCCCTTCAGATCGTTGAATCCCGTCGTGAAATCGTACCCGTACGCGCTCGATGTCACCGCGCTTAGGACTGCGAGCGAAATCGTTGTCCGCCCGACAATTTTCTTCGTCTCCATCACCCCTCCGCATCTCCTCTGGATGCCGGCGGGCGCCATCGGCGCACGCCGGCCCGGTCATCCACACATCGTGCTTCAGCGCTCGCTGACCGACCGCAGTGACTCGGAAGTGTAGAAATCAGGCTTGAATCGCGGATCGTCGATCTTCTGATACCAGCGAATATCCTTGCCCTGACCGATCGACGACTGATCGAATACGTAACGCCCGTTGATCACGTCGTACTGCACGAACGGCTCGTTGTCGCAGGCGCCGCCCAGCTCCCAGACCGGGATCGGATAGCTTTCCCGCACCTTCCACAGCTTGCCCTGTGCATCGAAGTCCTCGCCGACGAGCGCCAGCCAGCTGTCCTCGTCCAGATAGAGGACTTTCTTCGAATCGACGTGACGTGCGCTGGGCTTCACGGTCGCTTCGACGACCCAGACGCGGTGTATCTCGTAGCGCCGATTGTCGGCAGCGATGCCGTCAGGCGTGGCAACGTCGTGCAGCTTGCTCTTGAACCTGTACATGCCGAACGAGTCGTACGGCACGATCATTTCCTTCTTGCCGATGAGCTTCCAGTTGAACCGGTCGATGGAGCCGTTGAACATATTGGCCTCGTCGATCAGATACTGGTTTTCGAAGCCGATGAGCGGCGCGTCGTGCGTATAGGCCGGCATGCGTCTCACGCGCCGCTGCCCAGGGAAGTAGTAGAACGTTTCGGGTGTCTTGTCGAAGTACTGCCGCTGCACGAAGGCCTGGCCGGCCAGCGCCGCGGGCGACTCCATCGCGAAGTAGGCGGCGAAATTGAGCTGGTCGACGTCCTGCGGCGAGGTCTTGCCTTGCTTGCCCGCAGGGACGTAGAAAACCTGCGGGCCGACCACGTCGATCCACTCGGTGCTGCCCGGGCGTGGGGAAATCGTCGTGATGTATTGCGCCCACTCAACCCCTACGCCGCGGTACCGCGTTTCGTAGTTCAGGATGGCTTCGGCGCCGTTTTTCGGCGCCGGGAACGCCACGCCCGGGAGCGCCGCAGTCTGGATCACTTCGCCGGATGAATCGAGCTTCGCCGAAGTGAGATTCGCCTTTGAATTCTGTTGGGCAAATTCCGGGAGCTGACATTCGCGATGCGACGGATAGACATCCATCCGGTAGCCCTTCTGCTGTTTGAGCAGCTGAACCTGGCCCGGTGAGAGCTTGTCCGCGTATTTGTCGACGTTCGTTGCATCGATCGAGTAAAGGGGCTTCTCGTCCTTATGCTTCCAGAAGTCGCCGCGGAACTTGCCCCACTCCCATCCAGCAGGCGTTGCCCCCCCGCCGGAAAAGGCCGGCACGAGGCCATCCTTGCTGGCCCCACGCTCGGCGCCTGCGGGCGTGAGATCGTCCGCGGCGGCTGCGCCGGCCACGAGCATCAAGGCGGCCGCGATTGCTGACACGGCACCCACTGTGTGCTTCCTCATCATGTCTCTCCTTGCGATTTCTACGTCGTTCGTGGTGCGTATTGCGACAAACTCAGGACTTCTTATTTGTAGATTTTTTTTCAACGGCTTCCGGCGGCATTCCGCCTGGAACACGCTGACAAAGTCCGCATAGCGATGAAATCAGGAGAAGAGGAAAGACAGGCGATCGTCCTGGTATGAACGATACGGCCGCCGTCGATGACGCGGATGTCCGTCAACGTGCGCCGTTGTCGATATTGATGAGCCTGCTCATGTGTCTCCTCACTGCATCTGTGAGGTGACTCTACAAGCGATGCGTCATAACGCCCCCCCTGCCGCTGGTAGGGGACGGGGGTAGGGGCGAGCGGAGTCAGCCGATCACCGGAGAGCGGCGCCTGACGTAGCAGGCGCCGCCACTTTTTGTGCGGCGCAATACAGGAAACGTTACATCGCCGACTTCGAGAGGCTTCGTCGGCGCGACTCGCCCGCTGCCTGAACGGCCGCCTGGCGGCGAATTCACTTGCCGCTCGCGCGACAAAACAGATTGCCCCCCGTCTGGGCGAATCTGCCCGGTTCACGTACGCTGGAACCCGTCGCCGCCCGTGTGAACACGCCGTATCCCGGAACCGCCATCAGGCACGCTTTAGCCGGAACCCCGGTCAAGCCACGGAGCGCGTAAACCCTTATTTTTGTTTGGACTATCATCAACCTATACTTTGTCTACCGTTTGTAGACACATGAGCCATGGCAAAAACCAAGCTTCAACTGGCAGCCGCAGACACCGAATCGGGCGCGTCAGCAGATCGTAAAAACGTGATGGCGGAAACGCTTCGGCGCCGCATCGTGAGCATGGAGCTCGCTCCGGGCGCCGCAGTCGACGAACTCGCCCTGAGCGAAGAGTTCGGTCTCTCCCGCCCGCCTGTACGCGAGTTGATGCGCCAGATGGCGGCGGAGGGTTACCTGGAGCTTGAGCCGAACAGGCCAGCCCGCGTTTCGCCGATGAGCTACCAGTCGTTGCGAAGCTTTTTCCTTGCAGCGCCGCTCATCTACGTAGCAACCACGCAAATGGCCGCGAACAATGCCACGCCCGAAGACGTGGAGCGATTGAAGCAGATTCAGGCGCTCTTTCGCATCTCGATCGAAGAGAACGACCTTCAGTCGCGCGTGCTGCACAACGACGCGTTTCACTTCGAAATTGGCCGGATCGCGCGCAACGCGTATCTCATGCCCAGCCTGCGCCGTGTGTTGATCGACCATGCGCGCCTCGGCAAGATTTTTTACCGCTCGCCCACCACGAGCGACATGCAAAAAGACCTGGAAAAGGCCGTTGAGCAACACGACCAGATCATCGAGGCAATCGCGCTTCGCGATGCACAGAGTGCCGGCGAACTGGTCCGCAGCCATATGGAGTTGTCGCGCCGGCGCATGGCGGAGTATGTGATTCCCGAAGGGTTGAACGTACCCATCCAGTTTTAAGGGCCGCGCAGGGGGGGTGCGCGCGTTTTTCGGTGCACCGCCCCGTCTGAGGACGCGGCGCGGATTTATATGCGATCAAGGAATTAGGAATGCTTAATGTGACATCGCTCCCCGCGGACGACAAGATGTGCGGCTGGTATCACACAAGCCAGCCTCGCGAACCGAGGCCGCCTCACGCAGGGGAATCAAAGGCGCGCTGGGCCGTTATCGGCGCCGGCTTCACGGGTCTTGCCGCCGCGCGGCAGCTTGCCCTGAATTTCCCCGACGATGAAGTCATTCTCATCGAGGCCCAGGAGGTCGGCTTCGGCACCTCGGGGCGTAATGCAGGTTTTGCGATCGACCTGCCGCACGATATCGGCGCCGACGACTACATCGGCGATATCGCGACGGCAAAATCCACGCTCAAGCTGAACGTGCTCGGCCAGACGATCTTGCGTGAGCTGGTCGGCAAGCACGGCATCGATTGCCATATGACCGCGTCCGGCAAATACCAGGCTGCGATTGAAGAGCGCGGCGTGGCTGTACTCGACGCCTATCGGCGCGGCCTCGACAAGCTCGGCCAGGCGTACGAGGTGATCGAAGGCAAGGACCTGCCCGGACACATCGGCACGTCGTTCTACCGCAAGGCGCTGTTCACGCCCGGCACCGTACTCGTGCAACCCTCGGCGCTGGTCAAGGGCCTGGCCGACAGCCTGCCGCCCAACGTGAGGTTGTACGAGCACACACCCATTACCGATGTCGACTATGGCGAGAAAATCGTGCTGGCGCATCGCAACGGCCGTATTACGGCGGACAAGCTGGTGCTGGCGAACAACGCCTTCGGCATGCGCTTCGGCTTCCTGCAACGCACGATGCTGCCGGTTTTCCTGTATGCGAGCCTGACCCGGCCGCTCACCGGCGCCGAGCAGGACCAGCTCGGCGGCAAGCCGTTCTGGGGCGTCATCCCGGCGGACCCGTTCGGCAGCACGCTGCGCCGCACGCACGACAACCGCATTCTGGTGCGCAACAGCTTCAGCTTCAATCCGGACGGACGACCGAAGGAGCACTATCTCCCCCGCTTCGCCGAACGCCACCGGCTTTCGTTCGAACGACGCTTTCCGATGCTGCCGAAAGTGGAATTCGAATACACGTGGAGCGGATCGCTCGCGCTCTCGCACAACCACAAGGGATTTTTCGGGCAGCTTGCGCCCAATGTCTACGGCGCGTTGTGCTGCAACGGCCTCGGCATCACGCGCGGAACCGTGACGGGCACGCTGCTCGCCGACTGGCTCGCGGGCAAGCGTAGCGAGCAGATCGATTTTCTGCTGGCCACGTCGGGACCCGACAAGACCCCGCCGGAGCCGTTCCTCTCCATTGGCGTCAACGCCACGCTCTGGTGGGGGCAACGCAAGGCAGGACTCGAAAGTTGAGGACGCATCGGTCGGCGTAGCGCATCAGCAGATCGGCCGAAGCAACGTACACAAGGGATGCAGACACAACACCCATGGCGCTCGCCAGGACGTGTTGCGCCCAATTACATGGAAGGAGACAGACGATGTCGCAGAATCAATTGACTATTGAGGACGTGCCGCTCAATGGCTTTCACCAGTTGCTCACCATTCGTTCGAGCGGCGGCTGGCTCATGGACGGCTACGTGCTCAGCATTATCGGCGTGGCGATGGTGCAGTTTTCCGCCGCGCTCGGCCTCACGAGTTTCTGGGAAGGCATGGTTGCCGCGTCGGCGCTGATCGGCATTTTCTTTGGCGGGTTCCTCGGGGGCTGGCTGTCCGACCGTATGGGGCGTCAAAAGCCCTACTTTTTCGGGCCCGTCATCTTCTTCGCGTGCTCGCTCGCGCAACTCTGGGTTCAATCGGGCGAAGCGCTCTTCGTTTTGCGCTTCCTCATTGGCATCGGCGTGGGCATCGAATATCCGGTGGCCGGTTCGCTCCTCGTCGAATTCATGCCCCGCAAATATCGCGGCCCGCGCCTCGCCCTGCTCACGATTATCTGGTTCCTCGGTGCGGCGCTCGCCTATATCGTCGGCAACCTCATCTTGAGCAGCGGTGCGCAAGATGGATGGCGCTGGGTGCTCGCGAGCCCCGCCGTCATCGGTATCGTGCTGTTTGTCGTGCGTATCGGCACCCCCGAATCGCCGCGCTGGCTGATCAGCAAAGGCCGCACCGCCGATGCAGAAGCCATCATCAAAAAGGTTTATGGCCCGTCGTTTTCGCTGAAAAATCTGCCCGAAGAACAAACCGAAAAGAAAATCTCGCTCTGGTCGCTCCTGCATTCCGGCTACGGCAAACGCATGCTCTTTGTTTCAGTGTTCTGGAGCTGCTCCGTGATCCCGGTCTTCGCGGTCTATTCCTTCGCGCCGCGTGTGCTCGAGGCACTTCACTTGACAGGCAAGTGGGAATCGCTCGGCTCTGTCGCGATCACGTTGCTCTTCGTCGTGGGCTGCATCATCGCCACGCGCATCATCAACGAACTGGGCCGCCGCGCGATGGTGATTCACAGCTTCCTGTGGTCGGGTCTTGCGTTGCTGGCGCTGGGCGCGTGCTCGAATGGCCCGGCCGTATTGATTCTGGTGCTGTTCGGCGCCTATGCGGTGCTGATCGGCGGCGCGCAGGTGCTGCAGCTCGTGTACCCGAATGAAATTTTCCCGACCGATATCCGTGCATTCGCCGTCGGCATGGGCGCCTCGCTTTCGCGAATCGGCGCCGCAATCGGAACGTGGGCGGTACCCATCGCCCTCCAGACCGTCGGCATCGGCAACACCATGTACGCAGCGGCGGCCGTCTCGTTCATCGGCCTCGCAGCCTCGCTCGCTCTCGCGCCAGAAACGCGTTCGCTGAGCCTGCAGGAAGCGGCCTCGCTGAATCACTGAAACCCTGAAACCCACTACCTGCGTGCTGCCGTCAATGACGGCAGCGGCACACCTTGCGTCAAAAACACCCGCTCTCTCTGGAAGAACATCATGAAGTTTGAAGGCATCTACACCCCCGCCATCACGCCCTTGAACGCCGAAGGGCAAATCGACAAGACGGCATTCGCCGAGGTGCTCGAATCGCTGATCGCGGCCCGGGTCCACGGCATCATCATCGGCGGCTCGACCGGCGAATACTACGCGCAGAGCGCGCAGGAGCGTTTCGAGCTGGGCGCCTGGGCGAAGGAAGTGATCGGCTCGCGTTTGCCGCTCATCATCGGCACTGGCGCGGTCCGCACCGAGGATTCCGTCGAATACGCGAAAGCGGCGAAGGCCATCGGGGCAGACGCGATCCTGGTCGGCTCGCCGCCCTATGCGCTGCCCACGCAGCAGGAAAACGCCGTGCACGCGCTGGCCGTCGATCGTGCGGCGGGCCTGCCCATCATGCTCTACAACTACCCCGGCCGCATGAGCGTCTCAATGGGCCGTGAGTTCTTCGATACCGTGCTGAAGGCGTCGAAGAACTTCGTGGCGATCAAGGAAAGCTCCGGCCAGACGGCGCAACTGCACATGCTCGCGCGCGAGTTCCCGAGTCTCAGCGTGTCGTGCGGCTGGGACGATCAGGCGCTGGAGTTCTTCGCCTGGGGCGCACGCAGCTGGGTATGCGCGGGCTCGAACTTCCTGCCCGCCGAGCACATCGCGCTATACGAGGCGTGCGCGGTTCAGAAGGATTTCGACAAGGGCCGCCGCATCATGTCCGCGATGCTGCCGCTCATGGACTTCCTCGAAGAAGGCAAGTTCGTTCAGGCCATCAAGTATGGCTGCGAGATTGCGGGCCTGCGTGCTGGCGGCGTGCGCGCGCCCCTGCAAGGACTCGACACGCAGGAAAAGGAGCGGCTCCAAAGCATCGTTGCCGAACTCAAGCGTAATGTCGCATCGGTCGCCGGGGGCAAATCCTGATGGCTCAACTTCTCACTGCTCCGGAGTACGCGGCGATTGCCGCGGAATTGCGGCTGCCCACCCAGGCGTTCATCGACGGCGCGTTCCAGCCTTCGCGTTCCGGCGACACCTTCACAACGATTAACCCGGCGACAGACGAAGCGCTCGGGAAAATTGCGGCCTGCAATGCCGCCGATGTCGATATTGCCGTTGCGCGCGCAAGGACTGCATTCGAGGACGGACGCTGGCGCAATCTCGCGCCTTCGCGCCGAAAGGCCATCCTGCTGCAGTTTGCCGACAGGCTGGAGCAGCACGCGCACGAACTCGCCACGATGGAGAGCCTCGACAGCGGCAAGCCGATTCGCGAATGCCAGAACACGGACATTCCGGAGGCGATTCACACAATCCGCTGGCACGCCGAACTGATCGACAAGATCTACGACAACGCGGCCCCCACAGGCGCGAGCGCGCTCGCTCTCGTCGTGCGCGAGCCCGTTGGCGTGGTCGGCCTCGTGCTGCCCTGGAATTTTCCGCTGTTGATGCTTGCGTGGAAGATTGGCCCATCGCTCGCGGCCGGGTGCTCGATCATCGTGAAGCCCGCGAAGGAAACCTCGCTGACTGCCCTGCGTGTTGCAGAACTGGCTCACGAAGCGGGCGTGCCGGCCGGTGTCTTCAATGTTTTGCCGGGCGGCGGAAAAGAAGTCGGCGAGCCGCTGGGCAGGCACGGGGATGTCGATATGGTCAGCTTCACCGGCTCGACGGAAACCGGCCGCCGGTTCCTCCGATATGCCGCCGATTCCAACCTCAAACGCGTGGTGCTCGAGTGCGGCGGCAAGAATCCCGCCGTCGTACTGCGCGATGTCGAGGATCTCGACGCGGTCGCGCAGCATGTCGTGAATGGCGCGTTCTGGAACATGGGCGAGAACTGCTCGGCGTCGTCGCGTCTGATCGTTCATGCCGATATCAAGGACGCATTGCTGCAGCGTATCGGCGTGCACATGCGCGAATGGAAAATGGGCGATCCGCTCGATCCGGCACACCGCATCGGCTCGATGGTCAGCAAGGCGCACTTCGAAAAGGTGCGATCGTATCTCGAGCACGCAAAAGCGGAGCGCCTGCGCGTGGCTTTCGGCGGCGAGACAAAGAGCGGCATTTTCGTCGAGCCGACGGTGGTGGACGGCGTGGACCCGCAAAACCGCTTGTTCCAGGAAGAGATATTCGGCCCGGTCCTTTCTGTGACGACGTTCACCGGCATCGATGAAGCCGTCGCACTGGCGAACGATTCGGTGTATGGACTCGCCGCCTCCGTCTATACGAGCAACCTGAACCACGCCATTCGCTTGTCGCGTGAAATCCGCGCGGGCGTCGTCACCGTCAACTGTTTTGGCGAGGGCGACATCACGACGCCATTTGGAGGCTACAAGCAGTCCGGGTTTGGCGGCCGCGACAAATCCGTCTGGGCGCACGATCAATACACCGAGATGAAAACCATCTGGATTGACGTACCCGCGAGCACCGCGTAGGCTCCCCGCACCACATTGCCGCACCGCGCGATCCGGCGTGGCAGTCACGGCCGGCAGTTTAACCTTGCCGCGGCGGAACAGCGCGACGGAACCTCGCCGCGGCATCGAATCATCTAAAGCGATTGACGAGTATGAAGAGCAAAAAGCAGGCAACGCTCATCGGGCTGATTGCGGTCCTGTTGTGGGCGTCCATCGTCGCCCTCATTCGGGGTGTCAGCGAAAGTCTCGGCGCCACCGGCGGCGCGGCGATGATGTATTCGGTGGCCTCGGTGTTTCTGTTCTTCTCGGTCGGTTTCCCGAGGCTCCGTGAGTTTCCGCGAAGCTACCTTGTGTGGGGCAGCCTGCTTTTTGTCGCGTACGAACTGTGCCTGTCACTATCCATCGGCTATGCCCACACCGGCAGACAGGCCATCGAAGTCGGGATGGTCAATTACCTGTGGCCGACCTTCACACTGGTCTCGGCCATTCTGTTCAACAAACAGAGGGCGAACCTGCTGGTCGTACCGGGTTTTCTGCTTTCGATGCTCGGCATTTGCTGGGTTTTGGGTGGAGAAAAGGGGCTGGATCTGCCGGGCATGCTGGCGAACGTCAAAGACAACCCATTGAGCTACGGTCTGGCGTTTTTCGGAGCGTTGATCTGGGCGGCTTATTGCACCGTGACGGCGCGTATTGCCCGCGGCAAGAACGGTGTCACGCTGTTCTTCATGCTGGTTTCTGTTGTGCTGTGGGGCAAATATCTCGTCGAAGGTGGCGGTGCGATGGCATTCAGCCTCCATGCACTCATCTATCTCGTGCTGGCCGCCTCCGCGATGGGCTTCGGCTACGCCGCATGGAACGTGGGAATCCTGCATGGCAATGTCACCGTGCTTGCCGGAGCGTCGTATTTCATTCCCGTGCTTTCGGCAGCGTTCGCCGCCACCCTGCTCCACGCGCCCTTATCGGTCCAGTTCTGGCAAGGCGCGTTAATGGTGTGTGGCGGTTCGATCCTGTGCTGGCTCGCCACGCGCAACCGGCAAGCGAGAATGGCAACCCCTGCTCAGGCGAAAGAGCGCGCCTGATGCGACTGCTCTTCTTTCCCTTTCCCGGGTTATGCCGACGTGCGCGGAAAAGAACGAACGCTTTCGACTTCAAATACGCGCGATAGAATACGGTTTCCATCTTTTGAAGGAATCACGCTGTGCCTGACACGCTCCCCGCACCGCTGCGTATTGCAATCAACGGATACGGCCGCGTCGGCCGTTGCTTCCTGCGGGCAATCCATGAGTCGGACTTCCGTGACGCCTTCAGAATTTCGGCCATCAATGAACCGGCCGACCTCTCGAGCATGGCTTACCTGACGCGCTTCGATTCCACCCATGGGCGTTTCCCGGGGAAAGTCGAGGTTGGAGAAGGCACATTGCTTATCGAGGGCGAAGCAATCCCGATATTCCATGAGACCACACCCGAAGGCGTCGACTGGAGAGGGCTCGAGATCGATCTGCTCGTCGAGTGTTCCGGCCGTTACGGCGATCGGGCTTCGCTGACGCGTTTTCTCGACGCGGGCTGCGCGCGACTGCTGCTCTCGCATCCGGGTGACAGTGCCGCGGATGTCGACGCAACGGTTGTATTCGGGACGAATCACAGCCTTCTTTCGGGCAAGGAGCGGCTCGTGTCGAACGCATCGTGCACGACCAACGCGGCCGTGCCGGTTCTTTCGCTCCTGCACCGCGAGTTGAATATCGAACAGGTGCAGCTCACGACGCTGCATTCGGTCATGAATGACCAGCCGCTGATCGACGGCTATCACCATTCCGATCTGCGCAGGACACGTTCGGCAATGCAGTCGATCGTCCCCGTTTCGACTGGACTTGCGCGCGGCGTGGAGCGCCTGCTTCCCGAACTCAAGGGCCGCGTGCATGCCAAGGCGATCCGCGTGCCAACCCACAATGTGTCTTCGATCGACATGGTCTTGTCGGTAGGACGCGACGTGAGCGCTGCAAGCATCAACGAATTGCTGAAAAGCGCAGCGGCCGGACCCTACGCCGGACTCATCGCCTGGTCGGACGACCCGCATGCTTCGATCGACTTCAATCACGATCCGCATTCTGCAATTGTCGACGGCGCGCAGACGCATGTCAGCGGTGGTCGTCTGGTAAATCTGATGCTGTGGTTCGACAATGAGTGGGGGTTTGTGAATCGCTTGCTGGATACGACGCGGCATTGGCTCGTGGCCGCCTGACGCCGGATTCCGGAACCGCTCTACCAGATCCGCCCGGCGGGTCTGGTTTAACTATCGGGCATAAATATAGTCATCCTCATTAATCTGTTTTTATAGCTGGGTTAAAGTCGGTTCAGATGTGCCATCAGGCGCTCCACCGGCCCGACTGCCCCGGACATGGTTTCATCCTGAAGACTGCCTGGTCCATCGAGCGCCTGAACATCGGAAATCCCGGCTCACATGCAATTTCTTCCGTTTCAGAAGCACGCAGCCGCGTCGCGTTGAGGTTCTACCAGCCCGAAAAGGACACCTCTCCATGTCAGTCCCAAGCCGTCCTGTCGCGTTCATACTCGCCGCTTCGAATCACGGCACCATGATCCTCAATCGCAACGACTACAACATCTCCAGCTCCGGAGGCGTCTACGGTGTCGGGTATCAGATACTGGATCAGTCGAGCTTCGACGCGGGTGAAGTCGGTTTCATGCTTGGGCTGCTCGCCCGGCGACGCCAGTATTTCGGCGATGGCGTAGTCGCAATCGATGGCGGGGCCAACATTGGCGTGCACACGATCGAATGGGCGCGGCAAATGCATGGCTGGGGACGTGTACTCAGCTTCGAGGCCCAGGAGATCGTCTTCTATGCGCTAGCGGGCAACATCGTCATCAATAACTGCCTGAACGCACGGGCGAAGCTCAGCGCGCTGGGTGAGCGAGTCGGTGAGTTGATCGTTCCACAGCCAGATTATTTTTCTCATGCCAGCTTCGGCAGCCTCGAATTGCGTGAGCGTGCAAACACCGAAGACATCGGCCAGCGCATTTCATACACCCCATCAAGCGGAGTCGCAGTTCCCATGGTGAGTATCGATTCGCTGAATCTCGAACGCGTCGATCTCATCAAACTCGACGTTGAAGGTATGGAAATGGACGTGCTACGTGGCGCTCGAAAAACGCTGCAAACTCTCCGGCCGATACTTTCAGTCGAGGTGATCAAGTCCGATCAGGTCGCGATAGAGGAATTGCTCGGCGAGCTGGGATATCGCCATTTTCCCGCCGGGATAAATCTTGTCGCGGTCCACGCGGAAGATCCCGTGCTGCATCACCTAAGCCATCGTGATGGGGTGACATACCTGAATTGAGCTAATGCGAAGGCGCCTGCAGCATTCGTACATAGCTGCGTAACTATGCCGAGCCTGAGGCATCGCATTCACGATGAGCCCGATGGAACGCTGCAATCGCGCGCCACATCCGCACGGGATTCGAATACATCGGAAAGTGCCCGCAATCGGGGATTTCGGCCAGTGTCACACCTCGCTCGCGGATGTAGTTCAGGTATGAAAGCGACGCGTTCTGCGCGCCATACATGAACATTCGTGGAAGCGGAAGACCAAGAAACGTGTTCATGAGGTCGCCGTGGTCGGAAAGCTCGACCATCGATCTGAATATCCCGCCTACCGCTCCTGCCCGCACCTTGTGACGCAGGCTCGCGGCATACAGCGCGCTCGCCCAGGCGGGCGCTTCCCGGGTTCGCTCGATAAAGTCTTCGAAGAATTGTTCGGCGTTCTCGCGCGGGTGGTCGACGATCTGTCTACTGAGAAAGCAGTCCTCGGGCGCAATATTTCCTTCGATGTCGACAAAACTGATGACCCGCTCCGGGTATCGTTGCGCCAGCATCAATGCCGTCAATCCGCCCATCGAGTGCCCGACCAGGTGAAACCTGGCAAAACCGACGCGCTGCAGCATTTCAAGGGCCGTTTCCAGCAGAAACGGAATGCCTATGTTCGTCAGATCGGAGCAGACGGTCTCTCCGCAGCCCGGTGCGTCATACGCAAGGAAGGGATGGCCCGCGAATTCAGCGTAACGAACGATATCGGCATAGTCCTCTTTCGTAGATCCAAATCCGTGAAGAAAAACGATCGGCGCCTTCTCGCCGTCGCGATGGATGGCTGAAACACTCATGGCTGTGCCATCGACCGCAAGCGAGAACGCCGAACGCGTAAATTCTTGAAGCATGGTTTTCAGATCCAGGATAGACATTAATTCGCTCCTGCGCCGATGATGGAAAATCGAGGCCGCCGACACACGGGCGAGGCACCGGAAACGCTCACCCCATCAACGTTCGGCAGAAGCGCTGAATTGCGATGCAAGCGCGCGACAACGACACATCATCCAGCGCATACGCGACACGAATGTACGGCCCGAGGCCGAACGCGCTGCCGTGCACGGTTGCCACACCCGCTTCGTCGAGCAATGCATTGACCACGGCCTCGTCGCTGTCGAGGCGCGTACCGGCGGGCGTTATCTTGCCGATCAACCCTTCGCACGAAGCAAAAGCGTAGAACGCGCCTTGCGGCATGGCGCAGTGCAGCCCCGGAGCCTGGTTGAGCAGTTCGTGCACCCGATCGCGCCGACGCTGGAACACAGCCCGAGACTCCCGAACGAAATCCTGCGGCCCAGTGAGTGCGGCGAGAGCCGCATGCTGCGAGATCGTCGAGGCGCCGGAAGTCTGTTGGCCCTGCAGCTTCTCCATCGCCTCGATCAGCCAGCCCGGCCCCGTGCAATAGCCGATGCGCCAGCCGGTCATCGCGTAGGCCTTGGAGACGCCGTTCATCGTGAGCACGCGCTCGCGCAGTCTCGGCTCCACCTGGGCGATCGTGACGAACTCCAGATCATCGAAGATCAGGTGCTCGTAGATGTCGTCGGACAACACCAGCACCTGCGGATGCGCAAGCAGCACCTCGGCCAGCGCGTGAAGTTCGGCACGGCTGTAAACCGCCCCGGTGGGATTCGACGGCGAATTGAGAATCAGCCAGCGTGTCTTCGGCGTGATGGCGGCTTGAAGTGCCGGTGCAGTGAGCTTGAAGCCGCTCTCACTGCCGCCCGGAACGATCACAGACTTGCCGCCGCAAAGCTGCACGATCTCCGGATAGCTCACCCAATACGGTGCGGGCACAACGACTTCGTCGCCCTCGTTCAGGGTCGCGGCCAGTGCATTGAAAATCACCTGCTTGCCGCCGCTGCAAACGAGCGTGTCTCGCCAATCCACCTCCAGGTCGTTTTCACGCTGGAATTTGGCCGCGATGGCTTCACGCAGTTGCCTCAGCCCCGCGACCTGCGTGTAGCGGGTGTGACCGGCCCGAATGGCGGCGATGCCGGCTTCGCGCACATGTTCCGGCGTGTCGAAGTCCGGCTCGCCCGCACTCAGCGAAATCACGGTGGCGCCGGACGCACGCCTTGCAGCCACGCGGTCCATGACCTTATAGGTTGCGGAAGGTTTTGCCGCGGCGAGGAAGCGATTGAGTTCGATGTTCGATACGCTCACGACGCATCCCTCCACTGCGAGAGACCGAACAGGTCCAGCGTGGTCCGGCCCTCCCGCAGGCGCTCCATGATTCCGGCTTCCTTGGCGGCGCGTGCCTGCCCTTTCGTCAGCGTCGCATGAACATGCGCGGCCGGGATGACCAGCACGCCGTCGTCGTCCGCCAGCACGAGATCCCCTGCCGTTACCGGCGTGCCGGTGAAACTGATCGGCTGCCCAACGGAAGGAACGCTCGCCTTGATCGTGCCGCGCATCGAGATGCCGCGCGCGAATACCGGAAAGCGCCGTGCCGTCAACGCGGCGATATCCCGAACGCCGCCGTCAATGACAAGACCGGCCACGCCGGCTGTTTCGGCCGCAACCGTGAGGACCTCGCCCCAATAGCCCGCAACGAAGCCGCCCGTCGAAATGACGAGCACGCTGCCGCGCGGCGCTTTCTCCATCGCGACATGGATGGCCAGATTGTCACCGGGCGAACATTCGAGGGGAAACGCGGGCCCCGCAACGGATGCACCCGGCCACACCGTGCGGATGGCGGGATCGACCGAACTGGTCGGCAATCCGGAGGCTTCGAAGAGCGTAGAGGTGCCGAGCCCGCGCGCGAGCTCCAGCAGCGCTGCGGCATAGAGCTTGATCGTGGACATCAGCCTTTCCTTTGTAGCGTGTGATAACCGAGTGAAGCCCGCGCCTCGCCGAGCGTTTTACCTTTTGCGATCTGGTCGCGAATGCGCGATTCGGTCTCTTCGATCTTGCGGGCGGTCTGCGCCACTTCACGCGCGCGAGCACGCGGCACGATGACGACGCCATTCGCGTCCGCCACCACGATGTCGCGTGCCGCCACGCGCACGGTGCCGATGCCCACCACGGCATTCACCGACTCGACCTGCACGCGGTCCTTCCCGGTGCGCATGAATCTCCCGGCTGTGAAGAGCTGATAGCCATCCCCCAGCGCCTTGTTCACGTCGCGGCAGACGCCATCGATCACCGTGCCCGCGATGCCGCGCAGCCCGGCGTATTCGGTCATGATGTCGCCCCATACAGTGCAGTCGGTGCGGCCATCGTTGTCGATCACAACGACATCGCCTGGCGCCACATCGTCGATGAAATCGCCTACGGTACCCGGCGGCACGCTCGCGGGCACATATTTGACGGTAAACGCCGGGCCGACGACGACCTTCGTGTAGTCGGCCAGCGGCATGATGCCCCGCACTTGCCCGTGAAGACCCAGCTTGTCCATCGCGTCGGAAACACCCGGTGTATCGAGGCCCGCGAAGAGCTCGACCAGTTCCCGGTCATCCGCGTTCGGCTTGAGAGGATTCGTCATATGCTGCATTCCTGAGGAAATAATCCGGTTACCGGGCCGCAATGGCTTCGAACGCTTTGTCGTGCATGACTTCCGCCACCGATCGGCCTGCGCGCACGGCGGCCAGCATGCCGTCCTGGCGGCGCGCAATGCGCTCGCCCAGATCGAGCACAGCTTCGATATGATCTGCGGGGACGAAAACCGTCCCACAGCGATCGGCGATCACGTAGTCGTTCTCGTGCACGGTGACGCCCGCGATCTCGACGGGCTTGCCCGAATCGATCTGGATCACGCGGTTGCGCGCGCTGATCATCGTGACGCCACGGCCGTAGACCGGATAGCCGATCGACTCGCTGCCTTCGATATCGCGGCTCAAGCCGTCGATGATCGAGCCGCGAATCCGTCTGGCCGTTGCTGCATTGGCGAGGATGTCGCCCCAGCACGAGATACCCTCCACCCCGCCCGCGATCACTAGCACACGATCATCCGTGGAAACTGCGTCAATCACCGGCGAAATGAGGTGCACAGTTGGCGCGGTATCGGTTTTTGGGCCAAGCTGGATCGTGCTTGCCCGCCCGACGATCTTCGGGCAATTCCAGAGAGGGCGAAGACCATAGGTCGCGCCGGGCAGGCCGAGAAAATCGAGGGCGTCGGAAGCCGTATTGGTGTCGAGCGATGCGAGGCGATCAAGAAGCGAAGTCTGGTTCATGACGCTGAGGTCCGTTGAAAGGTGTGGCAATCGTGGCCCCGGCGGTCTGTTCTGTAAATTTCGCATTTCGTATCGCTCTGATACGATTTTCGGAACACAGAAAACGCGGAGCGCGATGATTGCGACCGCGATAATGGCGGCCGATTGCGGCGAGCGCCCGCATCAGCTTCAATCCGCAAGGAGACAGGACCGACATGAACAATACGATCGACTTCAGGCTAATCCGGCAGCTCTGGATGTTTCTGGCCGTCGCCGAGGAGCAGCATTTCGGCCGGGCGGCCAGGCGTCTGAACATGTCTCAACCACCCTTGACCGAGCAGATCAAGGTGCTTGAGCAGTCGCTGAAAGTGCAGCTATTTGATCGTTCCCGGCGAGGTACGCAACTCAGCCCCGCAGGCGCGGCGATCCTGCCGGCCGTGCGCCAGTTCGCCGGCCAGGTCGAACGACTCGAACGGGTGGTGCGGGAGGTCGCTGCGGGACAGTCCGGTGTGCTGCACGTAGGCGCCATTACTTCCGCCATGCTGGAAACCGTTCCGCCATTGCTGGACGCGCTCAGGCAGGCCCATCCGAATCTCACCGTGTTCGTCAACGAAATCGACAGCGTCGATGCGATACCGGCGCTGGAAGCGGGGGAGCTCGATCTGGCGTTCGTCCGTATCGACGGCGAGGTGGGAGGCGGAATCGCCGCCATGCCGCTCGCCAACGACCGGCTTGCCGTGGCGCTTCCCAAGGACCATCCGCTGGCCGCGTTGCCCAGAGTACGGTTGCAGTCGCTCGCCAGCGAGCAACTTGTGATGTCGTCGCGCCAGGTCAGCCCCGTGTATTTCGACACGCTCGTGTCGGTCTGCCGCGCAAACGGTTTGACGCCGCGCGTCACGCATGAAGTGCGTTCGGTTACGTCGCAGATCGCCTATGTCGGGTGCGGACAGGGCGTGGCGCTGGTCCCGTCGTCGATGCGCAAGCTCGCGCCCGAAAATGTCGTCGTGCGGCCGTTGAAGGAAAAAATCGAAGTGGTAACAGCCGCCTTGCTGTGGAACACGCAGCGCCATCACCCGCTAGTCGACGAAGTGATTGCATCGCTGGAGAAACGCAAGGGGCGACCGGCCTCGCGCTGAAAAGTGCACCGATTTTTTACGGCGCCTGGCGAGACTCACCTGATTCTTTAAGTCTCTGCGCCAAAAAAAACGAATGGCCCGCAATGGGCCATTCACTTTGCTACAGGTAGCATCGAATCTGGTTACAGCGGCTGGATATTCGCAGCCTGCTTGCCCTTGGGCCCCTGCTTCACCTCGAAGCTCACACGCTGGCTTTCCTGCAACGACTTGAAGCCCTTCCCCTGAACTTCGGAGAAGTGCGCAAACAGGTCGTCGCCACCTTCGTCCGGCGTGATGAATCCGAAACCCTTCGCATCGTTAAACCACTTCACTGAACCTGTCGCCATGTCTCTGTCTCTTCCCAAACCGGTTAAGTCGAACGTTAAACTTCGACCGGCACTTGCCGATCGCACGTGCGATGATGAACGGGCAAACACGCCCGGGCAATAAGCGTTTTCTCTGATAGAGACGACATATCATTGACACAATTGTTTTTGGGGCCGGGTAGCGGAACCTTACACGGTTTACTGTGATCTGTGCTGGCCAACGGGAATTCAGATGTCGACGGCTTCAGATCTACTGCCCCGATCGTCACCGTCCATCGTTTGCATTTGCCATTTTTTCCAGAGAAATCGTGGCAATACCCAATCCGGATCTACGAGCCGACTTCGGTTCGTATAACGGGCCAACTTATCTGGGCAAGAAGTTGTGCAACGTGAAAACTCATCGGGCGAGCGCCCGGAGTGGCGCGATATCACTCGCCACGCCAGACCCGGTTCGTGAGGTCGACATGAGGTTTTTCACGTGCTTCTCGCCTGTTCAGGCGGGAAGCACGCGGGGTGCAACTATTTGACCGCATCGAACGTTAGAGCGATGCGGGTGTATTATCGGCCGGACGCCAGTGCTCAGCGATTGCCTTATCCGGTATGCGAACGGTCGCAAGCAACGGCGAATAACCGAGCACTCTTGCCTCGCTTACAGCAAGTCTCTCGGAGCGAAGCAGTTCGCCCGAAATCTTCGTACCGTCCTGAGTTTCAATGCGGTACCCATCAATCGGCCCCCATTGGCCCTTCGGCATTGGCTCAATATAAACGTGCGCCATCTCGTACCTCCACAGGTTTAAAAAAACTGAAACGCGCACACCTTACAAATTCAAATATTGCCGGTCTACGCGTCTTTTCTCTGTATCAAGAGTATCGAGATAAGCGATGGTTGTGGCCGCAAAACCGCCGCCCGGATATCTCATAAAAACACCGCAAATTCAACGACATACATATCACCTTTCGCAATACGCAATTGCATTGACCGATGCGCAATGCCGGAATGTTGCGTCGCGGCAGATGTTTCTGGCATATGCGACATTGTTTTACATTGTGAGAACTGGACACCGGAGCGGCGCGCCGAGCGGTTTGATGCGAACGCACCGAAGTCGACCCCAATCCGTCCAGCGAATTTCGAGCACATGCGGTCTTCAAGCCTGATTTTTATTCGGGGCTTCAATGTGAAAAAGCCCCTGGCCCGATTGGTTCACAATCGGGCCAGGGGCGTGTTTCCCGCCTGCATTAATGGTGCAATAGAAACGTGTTCAGCGTGACTCGCCGAGCTGTTCGAGGATCGCCGGATTCTCAAGCGTCGAAACGTCCTGCGTGATCGACTCGCCCTTCGCGAGCGAACGCAGCAGGCGCCGCATGATCTTGCCCGAGCGCGTCTTCGGCAGGTTATCGCCGAAGCGGATGTCGCGCGGCTTGGCGATCGGTCCGATCTCCTTGGCCACCCACGCACGCAGATCGCTGGCAAGTTTCACCGCGTCGTCGCCGTGCGGACGTGCGCCCTTGAGCACCACGAACGCCACCACCGCTTCGCCTGTCGTGTCGTCCGGACGGCCCACCACCGCAGCCTCCGCCACCAGCGGATTCGCGACCAGCGCCGACTCGATCTCCATCGTGCCCAGGCGGTGCCCCGAGACGTTCAGCACGTCGTCGATACGGCCCATGATCGTGAAGTAGCCCGTCTCCTTGTCGCGCACGCTGCCGTCGCCCGCCAGGTAGAGCCGCCCGCCCAGTT
>NZ_JAMXLH010000057.1 GCF_024281035.1 Paraburkholderia sp. | reverse complement strand
GCAGGATCAGGTCGCGCTGGTCCGAGGTGGCCGTGATGTCGAGGAAGGTGAGCTCGTCGGCGCCCTGGTCGTCGTAGCGGCGCGCGATTTCGACGGGGTCGCCCGCGTCGCGCAGCTCGACGAAGTTAACGCCCTTGACGACCCGCCCAGCGGTCACGTCGAGACAGGGAATGATGCGTTTGGGTAGAGCCATGATCTTGCCGATGTTGCCCGTCGATTGAATCAGTGGATGTGCCTGCTGGCGATTGGTCTGCAACCTGATGCGTCGTGGCGGGCGCAGCCCGTTGCGGCCTGCCTGCGCGATTTTGCCGCGCCGCCGCCGAATCCCTGCGCCGCCCTGCCCGTGCGCTCGCGTGCTTTCACGTACTTGCGCGTACTTGAGCTCGCGGCAGCCGGATTCATTGTCGCGCGCTTTGCCGCCCGTGGCGACCCGCACGAACCGCACGAACTGCCCGCCATGCGCCGCGATCCTGTTGGGAAACGTCTTGTGCCAGCGATGGCAATACTGCAGATCCGCACGCCGCGACAGGACCGGAAACCGGGCCTGTCGTACATGTTGGCCCGGCATGAAACGCCAGGCGGCGCGTCACGCGTCGTCAGATTCGCGCAGGCTGTCCGCACGCGTCTGCGCCTGCGTGAAATCGAGGTCGCCCGAGTAGATCGCGCGACCGCAGATCACGCCTTCGACGCCCTCGCCCTCGACCTCGCACAGCGCGTCGATGTCGGCGAGATTCGACAGGCCGCCGCTCGCGATGACTGGAATCTTCACCGCGCGCGCAAGGCGTACCGTCGCGTCGATGTTGATGCCCTGAAGCATGCCGTCGCGGCCGATGTCGGTGTAGATGATCGACTGGACGCCGTAGTCCTCGAACTTGCGCGCGAGATCCACGACTTCATGGCCCGTGAGCTTGCTCCAGCCGTCGGTCGCGACCTTGCCGTCCTTGGCGTCGAGGCCGACGATGATATGCCCCCCGAATGCCGTGCACGCTTCCTGGAGGAAGCCCGGGTTCTTCACGGCAGCGGTGCCGATGATCACGTACGAGAGGCCGTCGTCGAGGTAGCGCTCGATCGTGTCGAGGTCGCGGATGCCGCCGCCGAGCTGCACGGGGATCTGGTCGCCGACTTCCGCGATGATCTCGCGGATCGCGTCTTCGTTCTTCGGCTTGCCTGCGAACGCGCCGTTCAGATCGACGAGGTGCAGGCGGCGCGCGCCGCGCTCGACCCAGTGTCGGGCCATGGCCGCCGGGTTCTGGGAGAAAACCGTCGCCTGGTCCATATCGCCTTGCTTAAGGCGCACGCAGTGACCGTCTTTGAGATCGATGGCCGGAATCAGCAGCATAGCTATCGGGGGATATCTGGGAAATAAAGTGGAATTCAGCCGACGCCGGGAAAAAAGGTCAGATCCGGCGCCGCTTCGCTAGTTTAGTACAACTCTTTCCGCACTCTTGCAGACGCAAAGCCGACAGGGTTCGCTCGCGCAATCATGGGTTCCAGTGGACGAAATTGCGATAGACCCGCAAGCCCGCCGCGGCGCTCTTTTCCGGGTGGAATTGAGTGGCGAAGATGTTATCCCGCGCCACCGCAGAGGTAAACGCCGCGCCGTACGGCGTTTCGCCCACCGTGTGCGCCGCATTGTCCGGCACAACGTAATAACTGTGCACGAAGTAAAAATAGCTGTCGTCGGGCACGCCTTCCCAGAGCGCATGGCCGCGCGCCTGGTGGACGATGTTCCAGCCCATCTGCGGCACCTTGAAGCGCGAGCCGTCGTCCTGAAGCCGGCCTTGCAACTCGAAGCGCACGACCTTGCCGGGCAGCAGGCCGAGGCCCTTCGTGTCGCCCTCGGCGCTCCAGTCGAACAGCATCTGCTCGCCGACGCACACGCCCATCAGCGGCTTCGTGCGCGAGGCCTCGATCACGGCTTCCTGCAGGCCCGATTCGGCGAGACTGCGCATGCAGTCGGGCATCGCACCCTGGCCCGGCAGCACCACGCGGTCCGCTGCGCGAATCGCCTCGGGATGCTCGACGATCGCCACATCGGCTTCCGGTGCGGCCTGCCTCAGCGCCTGGGCCACCGAACGCAGGTTGCCCATCCCATAATCCACAATCGCAATTGAAGTTTTCATCTCGAATCAGGCCGCTCGGACCTTGCCCTTCGCTTTGGCTTTACGTGACTTCGCGTGACTTTGTATGTCACGACGTGACATTACGTGACACTCCGTGGCGACGGAAACGCGCGCGTCCGCCTGTGTGCCGTCCCAACAGATCCTGCCCGTGCGCTCGCGGTTCGCATTCACCGGACACGCAATGTGACCGTGGCGCAGCGCACCGCGGCTTCAGGCAGCCCGACGGCCGCACAAGCGCCTCACAAGCGCGCGACGCGTACCGCTTTCGCGTATCCGTTCGCCCGGGTGGGTGTTTCGCTCGTTAGAGGCTGCCCTTCGTCGACGGGATTTTGCCCGCCGCGCGCTCGTCCAGTTCGCTCGCCATTCGCAGCGCGCGGCCGAACGCCTTGAATACGGTTTCCATCTGGTGGTGAGCGTTCAGCCCGCGCAGGTTGTCGATGTGAAGCGTGACGCCCGCATGGTTGACGAAGCCGCGGAAAAACTCGATCGACAGATCGACATCGAACGTGCCGATACGCGCACGCGTGAACGGCACGTGGAATTCGAGGCCCGGGCGTCCCGAGAAGTCGATGACGACGCGCGACAGCGCCTCGTCGAGCGGCACATAGGCATGACCATAGCGGCGGATGCCCTTCCTGTCGCCGATGGCCTGCGCCACCGCCTGTCCGAGCGTGATGCCGACGTCCTCCACCGTATGGTGGTCGTCGATATGCGTGTCGCCCTGCGCCTCGATCTCGAGATCGATCAACCCGTGTCGCGCAATCTGGTCGAGCATGTGGTCGAGAAACGGCACGCCGGTCGCGAGCTTTTGCTCGCCGGTGCCGTCCAGATTGATCTTGACGCGGATCTGCGTTTCGCTGGTGTTGCGAACGACTTGCGCGACGCGCATGGCAATTTCCTTCAGTCAGCCGATAACAGGAGAGTTAGAGAACGAAGCCCGTCACTTGAGCACGAGCTTCAGTGCAGCGAGAAGCTGCGCGTTTTCGTCGGGCGTTCCGACAGTCAAACGGACGCAATTCGCCAGCAATGGGTGCATTTTACTCACGTTTTTGATCAGAACCCGCACGCCCAGTAGCGTATCGAACACAGCGGCAGCGTCGGGCACGCGCACGAGCAGGAAATTGCCGGCGCTCTCGAACACCTCGGCACCCGGCAGACTCGCCACCTGGGCGGCCAGCACCGCGCGCTCTGCACGCAGTTGCGCGGCCTGCGCATCGAGCACGTCGATGTGGTCGAGCAGGAAGCTCGCCGTCGCCTGCGTGAGCACGTTCACGTTGTACGGCGGGCGCACCTTGTCGAATTCGTTGAGCCACGTCGCCCGCCCGGCGAGATAGCCGAGACGGATTCCGGCGAGCCCGAGCTTCGACATCGTGCGCATCACAACCACGTTGTCGAACTCGCCCGCGCGCGGCATCCAGCTTTTCTGCGCGAACGGCTGATAGGCCTCGTCGATCACGACGAGGCCGTTCGCGTCCTGTGCGGCCGCAACGATGCGCTCGATTGCGGCGTCGTCGAAGAGCGTGCCGGTCGGGTTGTTCGGGTAGGCGAGCCAGATCACCGCAGGGCGGTGTTCGGCAATCGCGGCGAGCATCGCTTCGGTATCGAGCGTGAAGTCGGCCGCGAGCGGCACGCCGACGAATTCCGCCTGGGCGAATTTCGCCGAAATCGCATACATGACGAAGCCCGGCACCGGCGCGAGCATCTTCGCGCCCGGCTTCGCACACGCCATCGTGATGATGCTGATGATTTCGTCCGAGCCGTTGCCGAGCAGCACGTCGCACTCGGCGGGCACGTGCATCGCTATCTTGAGCTTCGCGATGAGCGTCTCGGGGCGCGGCGCCGGATAGCGGTTCAGCGCGACCTGCGCCAGATGCTCGCCGAGCTGGGCGGCGAGCGCGGCGGGCAGCGAAAACGGGTTTTCCATGGCGTCGAGCTTCACGAAGCCGGTGGCGTCGGGGACCGGATAGCTCGTCATCGCGAGTACGTCGCGACGGATGATGTCTCGTGGCGTTGTCATATTGGGCCCGCCCGCCCTCGCGAACGGGGCAGGCGCTTGCGAGCGGCTTCAAGGCCGCTCTGGTTGTCGTCAGGTCTCTCGCGTGTGGAACGTCAGCTATCCGTGCGCTATCCGTGCCTTATGCGTCCGTGTCTCGCACGGCGAGCCGGCGGGCGCACGGCGCCCGCCAGCGGGTTTAAAGCGGGTTCAAAGCTGCTTCATACGGTATTCGGCACTGCGCGCATGCGCCTGCAAGCCCTCGCCGTAAGCCAGCTCCGCGGCGATCTCGCCGAGCGTCTGCGCGCCTTCGGCGCTGACCTCGATGAGGCTCGAACGCTTGATGAAATCATAGACGCCGAGCGGCGACGAAAAACGTGCGGTGCGCGAGGTGGGCAGCACGTGATTCGGCCCCGCGCAGTAGTCGCCGAGACTCTCGCTCGTGTAGCGGCCCAGGAAGATCGCGCCCGCATGGCGGATTTCGGTCCCCCACTTCTGCGGCTCCAGCGCCGAGATTTCGAGGTGCTCCGGCGCGATCTCGTTCGCGATCGCGCAGGCTTCCGCCATGTCGCGCACCTTCACGAGCGCGCCGCGATTCGTGAGCGACGTGGCGATCACGTCGGCGCGCGGCATCGCGGGCAGCAGCTCGTCGATTGCGTCTTCCACGCGCTTGATGAACGCCTCGTCCGGGCACAGCAGGATCGACTGCGCGAGTTCGTCGTGCTCGGCCTGCGAGAACAGATCCATCGCAACCCAGCGCGGATCGGTCGTGCCGTCGCACAGTACGAGAATTTCCGACGGCCCCGCGATCATGTCGATGCCGACCGTGCCGAACACGCGGCGCTTGGCCGACGCGACATAGGCGTTGCCGGGGCCGCAGATCTTGTCGACGGCCGGGATCGTGGCGGTGCCGTAGGCGAGCGCCGCCACGGCCTGTGCGCCGCCGATCGTGAATACGCGATCGACGCCGCCGAGCAGCGCCGCCGCGAGCACGAGCGGGTTCTTCACGCCGTCCGGCGTGGGCACGACCATGACGATCTCGCGCACGCCCGCGACCCGCGCCGGAATCGCGTTCATCAGCACCGACGACGGATACGCAGCCTTGCCGCCCGGCACGTAAAGCCCGACGCGGTCGAGCGGCGTGATTTTCTGGCCGAGCACGGTGCCATCGGATTCGGTGTACTGCCAGCTATGCGTGCCGCACTCGATGCGCTGCTTCTCGTGGTAGCCGCGCACGCGCGCCGCCGCCGCTTCGAGCGCCGCGCGCTGCTTCGGCTCGAGGCTCTCGAGCGCCGCTTCGAGCTCGCTGAACGGCAGTTCCAGCGCCGCGACGCTCGTCGAAGCGAGGCGGTCGAAGCGGTTCGTGTACTCAAGCACGGCGGCATCGCCGCGCGCTTTCACGTCGGCGAGGATCTGCGCCACCGAGCGCTCGATCGCCTCGTCCTCGCTCGCCTCGAACGCGAGCACCGCGTGCAGCGCCTTCTTGAAGCCCTCGGCGCCGGAATCGAGTTTGCGAATCGTGATTGCCATGCTGATATCCATCCGTATCGGTTATGCGCGGGTCAGGCGCGTGACGCATGCGCGCGCGGGCGGCGCTTTCGCCCGCTTTTGGCCGCTGTTGCCCGCTGTTGCCCGCTGTTGCCCTATGCAGCCTGTTCGCCGCGGTGCGACGCGCGCTCGAACGCGTCGATGATCGGGCGCAGTGCGGCGCGCTTCAGCTTGAGCGCTGCCTGGTTGACGACGAGGCGCGACGAGATCGGCATGATCTCCTCGACTTCGACCAGATTGTTCGCGCGCAGCGTGCTGCCCGAACTGACGAGGTCGACGATCGCATCGGCGAGGCCGACGAGCGGCGCCAGTTCCATCGAGCCGTACAGCTTGATGAGGTCGACGTGCACGCCCTTCGCCGCGAAGTGCTGCCGCGCGGTTTCCGTGTACTTCGTCGCGACACGCAGACGTGCGCCCTGACGCACGGCGCTCGCGTAGTCGAAACCGGCCGCCACCGCGACCGACATGCGGCAACGCGCGATGTCGAGGTCGACCGGCTGGTACAGGCCGCTGCCGCCGTGTTCGAGCAGCACGTCCTTGCCCGCCACGCCGAAATCGGCCGCGCCGTATTCCACGTAGGTGGGCACGTCGGACGCGCGCACGATGATGACGCGCAGGTTCGGATCGGTGGTCGGCAGAATCAGCTTGCGCGAGGTCTCCGGATCTTCGGCCACGTGCACGCCCGCGGCGGCGAGGAGCGGCATCGTCTCTTCGAAGATGCGGCCCTTCGAGAGCGCGAGCGTAAGCGGCGCGCCGGCGGCTGCGGCTGTGCAGACTGTGCTCATGCTGCGTTCCCCTTGATGCGCTTCACGTTCGCGCCGATCGCGTTGAGCTTCGCCTCCATGCGGTCGTAGCCGCGATCGAGGTGATAGATGCGGTCGATCAGCGTCTCGCCCTCGGCGCACAGGCCCGCGATCACGAGACTCGCCGACGCGCGCAGGTCGGTCGCCATGACCTTCGCGCCCGACAGCTTCTCGACGCCCGTCACGAGCGCGGTGTTGCCGTCGATGGTGATGCGCGCACCGAGCCGGTTCAGCTCCTGCACGTGCATGAAGCGGTTCTCGAAGATCGTTTCGACGACCTGCGAGGTGCCGTCCGCGACCGCATTGAGCGCCATGAACTGCGCCTGCATGTCGGTCGGAAATGCCGGGTATTCGGAGGTGCGCACGTTCACGGCGCGCGCGCGCGCGTCCATGCGCACGCGCATCCAGTCGTCGCCCTCTTCGATCGTCGCGCCCGCTTCGCGCAGCTTGTCGGTGACGGCGTCGAGGATGCGTCCGCGCACGTGGCGCAGCGTGACGTCGCCGCCCGCCGCCGCGACGGCGCACAGGAACGTGCCGGCTTCGATGCGGTCGGGAATGACCGTGTGTTTCGCGCCGTGCAGCTTCTCGACGCCCTGGATCACAAGACGGTCCGTGCCGATGCCGTCGATCTTCGCGCCCATCGCGACGAGCAGATGCGCGAGGTCGCCTACTTCGGGCTCGCGCGCGGCGTTTTCGATCACCGTCTCGCCATCGGCGAGCACCGCGGCCATCAGCAGGTTCTCCGTGCCGGTGACCGTAATCATGTCGGTGACGATGCGCGCGCCCTTCAGGCGCTTCGCGCGCACCTCGATGAAGCCGTGCTCGATGTTGATCTCGGCGCCCATCGCCTGCAGGCCCTTGATGTGCTGGTCGACCGGGCGCGCGCCGATTGCGCAGCCGCCCGGCAGCGACACCTTCGCCTCGCCGAAGCGCGCAACGAGCGGCCCGAGCACGAGGATCGACGCACGCATGGTCTTCACGAGCTCGTACGGCGCGACGAGGTTCGTCACGTTCGCGGCATCGAGCTGCACGTGATTGCCCGACTGCTCGGTGCGCACGCCCATCTGGCCGAGCAGCTTAAGCGTCGTGCGCACGTCCTGCAGGTCGGGCACGTTGTCGAGGTGGACCGGCTCCGCGCTCAGGAGACCCGCGCAGAGAATCGGCAGCGCGGCATTCTTCGCGCCCGAAACGGTCACTTCCCCTGCGAGCTTCTGCCCGCCGACGATGACGAGTTTGTCCATGCCTGAGGTTTCCTGATCGGTGCGGCCAGCCCGCGGCGGCGCATCTTCTTTCGTGTGAACGGCGCCACTGGCGGCGCCGTCCTTATCCTGGGTATCCTGGGTGATTCGCACTGATATTCCAGATTAACCGTTCTGCCATTCGGCGGGCGTGAGCGTTTTCATGCTGAGCGCGTGCACTTCCGCGCGCATGCGCTCGCCGAGCGCGGCGTAGACGAGCTGATGACGCTGGATCGGGCGCTTGCCTTCGAAGGCGGCCGAGACGATGGTCGCGTAGAAGTGCTGGCCGTCGCCCTTCACTTCGAGGTGCTCGCACGGAAGGCCTGCGGCGATGTACTGCTGGATCTGATCTGGAGTCGGCGACATGGAAAGAGGCTCCTGTGCGAAGAGGTTCAGTGGCGCAGCTTGTAGCCGGTCGCGAGCATGCGCATCGCGAGCGCGGCCAGCGCCACGAAAAAGACGAAAACAATCGTAAGGCTCACGAACGGATTGATATCGGACAAGCCGAAGAAACCGTAGCGAAAGCCGTCGATCATGTAGAAAAACGGGTTGAGCCGCGACACTTCACGCCACACGGGCGGCAGCGAATGCGTCGAGTAGAACACGCCCGAAAGGAACGTGAGCGGCATGATCAAAAAATTCTGGAACGAGGCGAGCTGATCGAATTTCTCGGCCCAGATGCCCGCGATCAGGCCGAGCGTGCCGAGAATGGCCGAGCCGAGCACCGCGAACGCGATGATGAAGAGCGGTGCGGCGAAGCCGAGCGGCACGAACCAGATCGTCACGATGAATACGCCCGCGCCGACCGCGAGGCCGCGCAGGATCGAGGCCAGCACGTAAGCCGCGAAAATCTCCGGGGCGGCTAGCGGCGGCAGCAGAACGAACACGAGGTTGCCGGTGATCTTCGACTGGATCAGCGACGACGAGCTGTTCGCAAACGCGTTCTGCAGCACGCTCATCATTACGAGGCCGGGAATCAGGAAGCTCGTGTACGTGACGCCGGGATAAACCTCGACGTGGCCGGAGAGCGCGTGCCCGAAGATCGTCAGATAGAGGAGCGCCGTGACCACGGGCGCGAGCACGGTCTGGAAGGCAACCTTCCAGAAACGCAGCACTTCCTTGTAGAAGAGCGTACCGAAACCGCTATAACCGCTCATGCGAGCCCCTCGATGGCTTCCGGCGCACTCATCACCTGCACGAAAACATCCTCCAGATCGGCCTTGCGCACTTCGATTTCATCGAGCTTGCAGCCGTTCTCGCGGCACAGCGCGAGAATCCGCTCGACGTCTTCGTAGCCCGCAAGACGCAGCAGATGCTCGCGCGCGTTGACGTTCGACGGATCGACTTCGAGCGCGCGCAGCTCGGCAGGCAGCACGCCCGCGGAAAAACGCACGAACAGCTGCATGCCCGCGAAGCGCCGCAACAGCGTGTTGGTGCGCTCGAGCGCGACGACCTCGCCGCGACGCAGCATCGCAATGCGGTCGCACAGCGCTTGCGCTTCTTCCAGGTAGTGCGTGGTCAGCACGATCGTGTGGCCCTCGCGGTTCAGGCGCGAGATGAATTTCCAGAGCGTCTGGCGCAGCTCGACGTCCACGCCGGCAGTCGGCTCGTCGAGCACGATCACGGGCGGACGGTGCACGAGCGCCTGCGCGACCAGCACGCGGCGCTTCATGCCGCCCGAGAGCGCACGCATGTTGACGTCCGCCTTTTCGGTGAGATCGAGGTTGGCCATGATCTCGTCGATCCACGCGTCGTTGTTGCGCAAACCGAAGTAACCGGACTGGATGCGCAGCGTCTCGCGAACCGTGAAGAAGGGATCGAACACGAGTTCCTGCGGCACGACGCCGAGATTGCGGCGCGCGTTGCGGTAATCGTGGACCACGTCGTGGCCGCGCACGTCGATCGAGCCTTCGTCGGCGCGCGCGAGTCCCGCGAGAATGCTGATGAGCGTCGTCTTGCCCGCGCCATTCGGGCCGAGCAGCCCGAAGAACTCGCCTTCTTCGACCGTGAAAGTGACGCCTTTGAGCGCCTGAAGCGCCTTGTAGCTCTTCTTGACGTTACGAAAATCGATGGCTGGCATGACTTGAGCGCCGCCCGTCTCATGCCGGTGCGGCCGAAAAGTACATCAATGCTGCGGGGAAAATCCGGAATTCGGGGACAGCCTGTGTGGCGACCGCGTTGCCGTCCGCAGCGTCGAACGCCCGGCGGCAAATCCCAAAAAACGTTTGATTATAGGGCAAAAGTCCGGGGCAAAAGTCCGGGGCAAGAGTCGCGCTGCCCGACTGGCCCGAAGCGCAAAGCGGCGGCGGACCCTGTGTTGCCGTGGCCGGTGGTCCGCCGCGCGCGTCATGAGTGCGTCAATGTCGCCCGTTCAGGAGCGGATCGACGCCGTAGGCTTGCGCGAGGCTCGCAAGTTTGGGCGGAAGGTTGAGGACGTCGAGCGCGGCGCCGCGCGCCCGTGCGGCGCGCTGCCAGGCGATCAGCACGGCAAGCGCCGACGAATCGAACTGCGAGAGTTGCGCGCAATCGACGGCGGTCGCGCCCGCCGCGATCCGCGCGAGCCCCGCCGAGAGCACGCTGTTGGCGCTCGCGTGAGTCAGATTGACGCCAGCGTCGAAACTTGCGCTCACGAGTTCTTGCCCGCCGCGAGCTGCTGGTTGCGTTGCGTGAGGAACTGGATCAGTCCGTCCACGCCGCCCTGCTGGATCTTTTCCTGGAACTGCTGCTGATAAGCCTGGATCAGCCATGCGCCGAGCACGTTGATGTCGTACACGCGCCAGCCTTGCGGCGTCTTGTAGAGGCGGTAGTCAAGCTCGATCGTCTGGCCGTTGTTCAGCACGGTCGAACGCACGACCACGTCGGTATCGTCCGGATTCGCGCGGAACGGCTTGTACTGGATCTGCTGGTCGCGCACCTGGGCGAGCGCGCCCGAGTACGTGCGAATCAGCAGCATCTTGAACTGGTCGATGACCTGGGCCTGCTGCTCGGGCGTCGCGGTGCGCCAGTTACGGCCCATCGCGAGCTGCGTCGTGCGGCGGAAGTCCATGTACGGCAGGATCTTCTGGTCGACGAGCTGCGTGATCTTCGTTATGTCGCCCGACTGGATCGACTTGTCGCCGCGGATCTGGTCCATCACCTGCTGCGTGATGGTCTTGACCATCGCATCCGGATTGCTGCTGTCCACCGCCTGGGCCGATGCCGACGCGGCGCCGGCCGTCGCAAAAAATGCTGCAAAAAGCGCAAACAGAAAGAATTTTTTCATATCAAATCCTGCGAGTTGGGGAGGAAGCACCCCGGTGGAGCCAACGATATCACGCGAGTTCAAGCGCGCTCCAGCCTTAAACTGCGACGATTGTGCGACAAGCGTTTCCGGCTGTTACGTCAGACAATGCCGCCCGGGCAGTGCGCCAATGCGTGCCAGTACATCAGCGCAAGCGCAATGCCGGGTAGCCGAAGTGCGTGGGCGGAATCATCTGATCGGCCGGAACCGTCGTCGAGCCGGGGCCCGAGGCGCCTTGCGGCGCCGCGGCGCCCGGCGCTCCAGCCGGTGCCTGCCCGCCGGCGGGAACCGCGGGCGCCGAAGCGCCAGCCGGAGCCGCCGCACCCTGATCGCCCTGGTCGTAGTTCGGCGGCGGCGCTTCGCCGTAGTCCGGCAGATTCGACGACGATGCGCCCGCCTTGCCGTCCGACAGCAGAAACTGGCGGCGCTGCAGGTAGGTATTGCGTACGAACGAATACTTGTCGATCGCGGCGCCTTCGAGCAGCTCGCTCGCGCCGAGCAGATTCGCCCGCGTGCTGACGACGTTCAGACCGTACAGCCCCCAGCTGAGCGCGGCGGGATCGACGTAGCTGAGCGGGTTGATGAAATAGTTGCCCGCTGTGCCGATGCCATCGCGCACCGTGCTCGGCCCGAGCAGCGGCAGCACGAGGTACGGACCGGCCGGCACGCCATAGTGGCCGAGCGTGAGGCCCAGATCCTGGTTGTGCTTGGGCAGCTTCGCGACCGTCGCCACGTCGAACAGGCCGCCGACGCCGAAGACCGTGTTGATCACCACCCGCATGATGTCCGAGACGCCGTCGGCGATCTTCAGCTGCAGCAGGTTGTTCGCCGCGTTGTAGACGTCGCCGATATTCGAGAAGAAGCTCGTGACGCTGGTGCGCACCGGCTGCGGCGTCACCTTCACGTAGCCCTTCGCGACCGGCTTGAGCGCGTATTGGTCGACCTTGTCGTTGAATGTGAAGACCGTGCGGTTGAAGCCTTCCCACGGATCGTCCTTCGACGGCGTCTGCACTGTCGCGCAACCCGCCATCGTCATTGCCGCAACCCCAATTGCCGCGGCGCGCATACGCATCGTGGTCATTTTTTACCCCCTTACTTGCCAGCCGTGTCCGAGCCTGCCGCGGCAGGCGCCGGAGCGGGTGCCGCACCTGCGCCGCCCGCCGGCTTGTTTGCACCCGAATCGGCCGCCTTGCTGTACAGGAACTGGCCGATGAGATTTTCGAGCACGATCGCGGACTGCGTCATCGCGATGGTGTCGCCTGCCTTGAGCATTTCGGAATCGCCGCCCGGCTCGAGGCCGATGTACTGTTCGCCGAGCAACCCGGCGGTCAGGATCTTCGCGGACGTGTCCTTCGGAAACTGGTACTGCTGGTCGATGTTGATCGTCACCAGCGCCTGGTAGGTGTTCGAGTCGAAGCCGATCGACGCGACGCGGCCCACCGTCACGCCCGCGCTGCGCACCGGCGCACGCGGCTTGAGGCTGCCGATGTTGTCGAACTTGAGCTTCACCGGGTACGTCGCCTGGAACGACAGCGAGCTCATGTTGCCGGCCTTCAGCGCGAGAAACAGCAGCGCGACAAAGCCCAGCACCACGAACAGCCCGACCCAGAAATCGAGAGCATTCTTTTTCATCGTCATCCCAATCAGAATCCATTGCGGCGGCGAGCGGACCTGCGGCCCGGCCTAGCTAAACATCAGGGCGGTGAGCAGGAAGTCGAGGCCGAGCACCGCGAGCGACGCGTACACGACCGTCTTCGTGGTCGCCCGCGAGACGCCTTCGGGCGTCGGCTTCGCCTCGTAACCCTGGTAGAGCGCGGTGAACGTCACGGCGAAGCCGAACACGATGCTCTTGACCACGCCATTGCCCACATCCGTCCAGACGTCCACGCCGCCTTGCATCTGCGACCAGAACGCGCCTGCATCGACGCCGATCAGCACCACGCCGACCACATAGCCGCCGAGGATGCCGACCGCGCTGAAGATCGCCGCGAGGATCGGCATGGCGACCACGCCGGCCCACATGCGCGGGGCGACCACGACCCGCACCGGGTCGACGGCCATCATCTCCATGGCGGTAAGCTGCTCGCCGGCCTTCATGAGGCCGATTTCGGCGGTGAGCGACGTGCCCGCGCGCCCCGCGAACAGCAGCGCCGTGACGACCGGCCCGAGTTCGCGCACGAGCGAGAGCGCGACGAGCAGGCCGAGCGCCTGCTCGGACCCATAGCGGTTCAGCGTGTAGTAGCCCTGCAGGCCGAGCACGAAACCGACGAAGAGCCCCGAGACGGCAATGATCAACAGCGAATAATTACCGACGAAGTGGATCTGCTTCGTGACAAGGCGCGGGCGGCGCAGGAGCGGGAAAAATTCCAGCACGAGGCGCACGAAGAATCGGGCCGCGTGGCCCGCGCGTGTGATCGTCTCGATCACGATGCGCCCGAGCAGGCTGATTGCGCCGGTCATGTACGGTCTCCGCCAATGCCGAAGTCCGCCGAAAGCGGCACGTTCGCCGGGTAGTGAAAACGGAACGGACCGTCGGGTGCGCCGTCGATGAACTGGCGCACGGTCGGGTCGGTCGAGGCGCGCAGTTCTGCTGGCGTGCCCTGTGCATGCACCTTGCCGTTGGCGAGGAAGTAGACGTAGTCGGCGATGGCGAACGACTCGGGCACGTCGTGCGAGACGAGGATGGATGTCGCGCCGAGCGCGTCGTTGAGCGTGCGGATCAGATTGGCCGTGATGCCGAGCGAAATCGGATCGAGGCCCGCGAAGGGCTCGTCGTACATCATGAGTTCCGGGTCGAGCGCGATGGCGCGCGCGAGCGCGACGCGCCGCGCCATGCCGCCCGAGATCTCCGAGGGCGCGAGGTCGCGTGCGCCGCGCAGCCCGACCGCGTTGAGCTTCATGAGCACGAGGTCGCGAATCAGTTCTTCGGGGAGATCGGTGTGCTCGCGCAGCGCAAAGGCGACGTTTTCGAACACGGACATGTCGGTGAAAAGCGCGCCGAACTGGAACAGCATGCCCATCTTGCGGCGCAGCGTATAAAGGCCCTCGCGCGACTGCGCGCCGACATCCGCGCCATGGAACAGCACCTGGCCGCGCTGGGCTCGCACGAGGCCGCCGATCAGGCGCAGCACCGTTGTTTTGCCGCCGCCCGAGCCACCCATGACCGCCACCACCTGGCCGCGCCCAAAGCGCATATTCAGGCCGGACAGGACGAGCCGGTCGCCATAGCCGAAATCGACGTCGCGCAGCTCCAACAGGGTCTCAGAGGATGATGGCACGTAGGCTGACAATGCATTTACACGAAGGCGGGATTATAGGGCCATCATGGAAAAAAAGCCGTGACGCGCCCCGTCCCGAACGTCGGCCGGTCACCACAAAACAACACAAACCGGCCCCCTTGACCGACGGCGCATAAGTGCGACTCAGGCGTCCGGTCGAGGGGGCATTATTGCGTAAACGCGTTTTGCAGCGCAGCGACGGCCGCAGCCGGATCGGCCGCCTCGGTGACAGCACGCACGACCGCCGCGCTGCCCACCCCCGTCGCGAGCACCTGCGGCAGCACTGCGCCGTCGATGCCGCCGATCGCCACCAGCGGCGCAACGCCGTCCAGAAGCTTCACGTAGCGCGCAAGCCGCGCCAGGCCCTGCGGCGCGGTCGGCATAACC
>NZ_JAMXLH010000056.1 GCF_024281035.1 Paraburkholderia sp. | reverse complement strand
TGCTGATCGTCACGCACAACATCGAAGAAGCGGTGTTCATGTGCGACCGCATTCTCGTGCTGTCGTCGAATCCGGGCCGCGTCGTCGCCGAAATCAAGGTGCCGTTCAAGCATCCGCGCAATCGTCTCGATCCTGCGTTCCGCAAGCTCGTCGACGAGATCTACGCGAGGATGACCGCGCGTGAAGCCACCGCCGCGTCGCACGGCGCGCTCGAAGTGGGCAGCCGTCTGCCGAACGTCTCGACCAACCTGATGGCCGGTCTGATCGAAACGCTCGCGGCCGCGCCGTACCACGGCCGCGCCGACATGCCGGAAATCGCGCGCTCGCTGCATCTGGAAGTCGACGATCTGTTCCCGATTGCCGAAATGCTCCAGTTGCTCGGGTTCGCGGACGTGCGCGAAGGCGACCTGCTGCTCACGCCGCCCGCGCGCGTGTTTGTCGAGATGGGCACCCAGGCGCGCAAGATGATGTTCGCGGAGCATCTGCTGCGCAACGTTCCGCTCGCGGCGAACATCAAGAAGGTGCTGAACGAACGTCCTGGGCATCGCGCGCCGCGCGTGCGCTTCGAGCAGGAACTCGAAGACTTCCTCTCCGATGTCGCCGCCGAGCAAACGCTCGATACGGTGATCGACTGGGGCCGTTACGGCGAGATCTTCTCGTACAACGACCAGTCGGAAATCTTCAGTCTCGAAGACGTCGAGGCATAAGCGGCAACATGCCGCCGCCGCTGGTTCGCCAGCGTGCTTTTTCGGAGGCGCCCTGTGGGGCGCCTTTTTATTTGTCGAGCGGCGTTCGAGATTGCAGGCGCCATGGGCCGCGTCGATGAAAGCGCGAAACGGGCTGCGGTGCGTCACGCCGCAAGCTCACAATTCGGTACGACGCCAATGGTGAGCTTCTTCGGGAGCGGGCGCGGCGCTTGTGCAGCGCATGGTGTAGCCGCGCGTAGGTTGTTGATTGGACGGGAAAGTCCGAAACGCCGAAGGATCGGCGCAGCGGACTTCAGCGGCTTGAGGTGAGTGTTTTCGGGAGTGAAAATGCTCGGCGGAATGTTGCAACGGCGATGGCAACCCTGGTTGTCACGACGGCTTGCGGCCCGCACCCGGCGATCCGTGTCCGTCACCGGAGCGTCCGTTGTGCGGCTTGTCGTCTGGCGCACTGCGCCGTGTCGTGCGCGCTTCGTCGTCGGATGTGCCGTCGTTGTCGGCCTGACCTTCCACATCCGTAGCGCCCGGCAGGCCCACCACGAAATTGCGCTGCGGATTCGCGAGCGCAATGCCGAGCGCCGTGAAGCGCTCGAGCAGCCGTCGGTTGAATTCGCGCTGCACCGGCCAGCGCGCCGCATCCGTGCACTGAATCTGCCCGACGAGCGTAACGCTCGCACCGTCCACCTGATCGACGCCCCAATACGCGAAGTCGCTGCGGATGCCCGCCTTGAACTTGTCGTCGGCGCGCAGTTCGGCACCGATTTCCTTCATCGTATCGATTGCGCGCTGCACATCGGCGCCGTAGGCGATCGCCACCTTCACCGCCGCATTGCCGATGCCGCGATTGGTGTTGTTGACCGTCGTGACCGAACTGAACGGCACCGTATAGAGCGAGCCGTCGCCGCCGCGCAGGCGCACGGTGCGGATCGACAGAAACTCGACCGTGCCCGATACGCCGGCGAGCGTCACCCAGTCGCCCACCTGCATGGCGTTTTCGGTGAGCAGGAAAATGCCGGTAATGAAATCCTGCACGAGCTTTTGCGAGCCGAAGCCGAGCGCCACGCCGAAGATGCTTGCGCCCGCAATGAGCGGCGCCGTGTTGATGCCGAGTTGCGACAGCGCGGTCAGGCCGACGACCACGAAGATCGCGACAGCGAGCGTGGTGCGGAACATCGGCAGCAGCGTGCGCAAGCGCGCTGCGCGCACGTAGTCGCCCGCGTCGCTCCAGGCTTCGAGGCGCCGTTCGGCGGCTCCGTTTGCGGCCTCCCAGATCGCGACGGCGACGAGGATCGCGACGACGATGGTCGCGAGCGCGGAGCCGAGCAGATGGCCGATCGGTGCGTTCACGAGCACTCGGCCCGGATGCAGACCCCAGACGTGCAGCAGCACGTCGAGCGTGACGAGCCAGACCGCAGCCGTCGCGATATGCCGCAGCAACGGGTAGTAGCGGTAGGTGCGGCGCTGCGCGATGGTTGCGTCGTCACGATTGCCGAGCGGGTCGAACACGCGGCCGAGTGCGCCGAGCGCGACGATGGCGACCACGCGCGCGAGAAGCAGCACGACGAGCGACACGCCGCCCGCGCGCATCAGCTCGCGATAGCCGCCGCGCAGATCGAGTGCCCAGACGAGCCACAGCGCCATGACGGCGAATATCGCGACGCCGGCCCAGATGTCGGCGAACCAGTGCGCGAGATAAGCGAGCGTGCCGCGGCCGGAGCTCGAGCGGCGCATGGCATCGGCCACCGGACGGCGGCACTGCAGGATCATGACGGCGAGCGCGAGGTGGCCGATCAGCGTGATGACCTTGATGAAGGCGAGATGCGCGTCCTCGGTCATGCCGAGCGGCACCGCCGCGGTCAGCGCGCCGCCTGCGCCGCCGATCGCGACGATGCGCGCGGTCCAGCGCTGCGCGAACGCCGCTGCACCGCCGGAGAGCCGCAGCAGGCGCAGGGCGTCGGCATCGGGTGCGAAGAGCAGCGCGCCGACAGCGATCACGATGCGGCAGATCACATACGTATCGACCAGCTGGCCGACCGCTGCCGTAAGCGCCGCGTCGTTCGAGCCGAACAGCGAGAGCACGCCCGCCGCGCACAGGCCGAATGCGAGAACCGGCACGAGTTCGAGCGAGGCGAGCAGCAGCGCGGCGGGCAGTCGTTGCAGCCGCTTCCAGTGGTGCGCGGTGCGCGCGCGCAGGCGTGTCGCGGCACTCCGCACTTGTGCCGCTGTGGCGGATTCGGCCACGCTCGCCTGCGCGTGGGTGCCGGGTCCGGCGTTCGAATCGTCGCCTGCGGCGGCAGGCGGCCCGGCAGGCTTCATGCCTGCTGCGGCACGCAGGGCTTCGTCTCGCGCCACGCGCGCGGCGTCGTCTCGCACGGGCGGGTTCGCAGCGGGTGCTGTATCGGCAAGCGTAGCCGTGGCGTACGCAACGATCGCGCGATGCGGCCGGGCGATGAAGCGGCGCGTGAGCGCCTCGGCGATCAGTGCGGGTGCAAGCGTGAGCAGCAGCACACGCAGCAGGCCGAGCAGCAGCGCATGGCCAGCAGGCGTGTGCAGCCGCTCGGCCCACCAGGCGCGCGCGGACGGCAGATCGAAGAGCGCCGTGCGTGTGTGCAGCAGACGCGCGCCGAGGATCTGAGCGCTGTGCGCGGCGCGATCGGCGATCTGCAACACAAGGCCGTTCGAGCGCAATGCTTCCTTGATCGGTGCGGAGGCGGGCGCTGCCGCCGCAGCCTCTGCAGCCGATGTGGGCACGCTCGCGGCTGCGGGCGCGCTGGCGGGCGTAGAGAGCGCGCCTGCGGCGGCGATGGCGCGCAGCGTGTCTTCGACATGGCCGCGCTGGACCGGATCGTCGAGCACCTGCAGCGCGGCATGCGCCTGCGCGGGTGTCAGCACGACTGGCGCGGCGGGATTGGCCGGCGTCGCTGCCTGAGCGCTGACCGTGCACAGCGCGCAGGCGAAGGCGGTGAGGGTGGCGAGGGTGGCGAGGGTGGCGAGGGCTGCGCGGGTTGCGAGACGCGGCGAGCCGTGCGAGCGAAATGCGAAAAAGCGGAAGAACCTTTGCATGAGAACGGGTCGGATATCGATGACTTCAGTGGCGGCGGCATCGGGCGGCACTCGGTGGCATAAGCGCAGCCTGATCCGCACGGACATTCGGCACGTATTTGCAAATTTCGTGCCCCGTGTTGCGTCCGGTTTTGCGCGGACCGGGGCGTAGCGGGTGAAAGACGCGCGGGCAGGACGCGGAGCGCCCAGTATGCGCCGCCAGGCGCGCAGGCCGTGGTCGCGCGGATTCAGGCGGGTTGGTTGCTGGCGCGCTATCGGGTGCCGGATGAGGCGGCGCGGGCTGCGTCTGTCGCGCGCCATGACAGGCAGATTTTTCCCGAGTTGTAGAAATGAGGTTCGCCTGTCACGCGCGCCCGCTTGCCGATTATCGCGAGCGCGGCCCACAAATCGGTAACGCTGACGATGAATCAAACGCATCAGCTGCGGATCTAGCCCTTCGTGGCGCGTCGCGCTGCCTCAAGATTTGCGTCGAGCTGACGCGCCATGCCGTAGAGCATGCCGAGCGACGGCGCCGCCACGCCCGTGCGTTGCGCGAGTTCGTAGGGCGCGCCGAGCAGCGCTTCGACTTCGAGCGAGCGTCCTGCTTCCACGTCCTGCAACATCGAGGTCTTGAACGCGCCGAGCTTGCGCGTGACGGCGTTGCGCTCGTCGATCGTCATCGCGATGTCGATGCCCAGCGCCTCGCCGATCGCGCGCGCTTCCGCCATGATCGCGGCGACAAGATGAGCCGTGAGCGGATCGTCGAGGATGACGTCGGCGGTCGAGCGCGTGAGCGCGCTGATCGGGTTCATCGTCATGTTGCCCCAGAGCTTCGCCCAGATTTCGCCCTGGATCGATGCGGGCGCAACCACGTCGAAGCCTGCGCGCGTGAGCAGCGCGCGCGCCTCGTCGGCGCGGTCGGCTAGTTGCGGCGCCGACGCGCCGACGATCAGCCGATTGCCGTTTCCCTTGCGGATCTCGCCGGGCGCGGCAATGGATGACGAGAGGTGCACGACGCAGCCCGACGCCTGGGCGGGCGGCAGCGCCGCCGAGACGGCGCCGCCAGGATCGACCGCATCGAGGCGTCCGTTGGCGTACGCGCCGCCGAACGCGTTGAGAAACCACCACGGCACGCCGTTCATCGCCGACACGATATGCGTTTGCGGGCCGACGAGCGGCGCAAGCGATGCTGCGGCCTGCACGAGCGCCTGACCCTTCAGGCAGATGAACAGCAGGTCTTGCGGGCCGAGCGCCGCGGCGTCCGCAGTGGCGTCGACGTGCACCGTGTAGCGCGTGTCGCCTTCGGCGATCGTCAGCCCGTTGCGGCGGATGGCATCGAGTTGCGCGCCGCGTGCGAGCACGTTGACGGGAACGCCAGCGTGCGCAAGCCGCGCTGCGATGAGTCCGCCAATCGCACCTGCGCCGACGACTGTGATGTCTGGATTCCGGGTAACCAAGACTTACTCCTGATGCAAGGGATCGCGCTGACCGTCGCCGCGTGCGGGCGAGAACGGGCGCATGCGATGCACGTCGTGCGTGCAGTGCAACGGTGAGGATATTCGGGAGCCGCGTACGTCGCGCGTCAGCCGAGTGCGGCGAATGCTTCGTCGACTTCGGGCTGCCGCGTCGGTCGCACTACGCGCGCCACTTCCACACCGTCGCGCAGGAAGATCAGCGTGGGCCACAGCTTCACGCGAAATGACCGGCCGAGCGCACGGCCGGGGCCGTCTTCGACTTTGAGATGCTGCACTTCGGGGTGCTGTGCGAACGCCGCGCCGATCAGCGGCTGCGCGCCCTGGCAATGACTGCACCAGTCGGTGCCGAATTCGAGCACGGCAGGGCCCGTCAACGCGTCGATTTCGTTGCGCGCGGGCGCAATCGTGGCATAGCTCATGGTGTTTTCCGTAGATGGCACGTTCGTACGATACCGCAACGCGCAGCCGTATTCAGGCGAGTGCGCGCGTGGCGATGATCGCCGTCGATTCGATGCGCTCGACCAGCCAGCCGTCGGCGGCGTGCTCGGCGACGAGCGCGTCGATACCCTCGAGCAGCGTGTCGAGCTTCTCGCCCAGACGCTCGCGCGAAAGGCTCGACATGGAAAGCGGCCGCGCTTTCAGTTGTTCGGCACTCACGCGCCGGTATTCGACGATCGAGACGCGTTCGAGCACCGGAAACGCCGAACGCGCCAGCACGTCGAGGTGGCTTTCCCAGTCAGTGGATTGACGCAGCTTGCGCGCGGGATCGAGGTTCGCGTACCGATCGAGCAGCCCGCGATACTGCGCCGCCCACGGGCGCAGCGGATCGTCGAGATGCGCGGTGTTGAAGAGCGCGAGCGCGCCGCGTTGCGTAAGCAGTGTGTCGAGACGCGCGAGCGTATCGGCGCGATCCATCCAGTGGAAAGCGCGGCCGATCACGGCGAGATCGATTGGCCCGGCACTCGCGTCGAGATCGTACGAACTGCCTTGCCGGTATTCGATGTTCGGCGCGATGCCCGCGCCAAGTTGCGACGCGACGCCGAGCATCGCCGGTTCCGGATCCATCGCGATGGCTTTCGCGACCCAGCTTGCGAACGCGAGCGACAGCTGGCCCGGGCCGCAGCCGAGGTCGAGCAGGCGCTGCGTGCCGTCGAGCCCGACGATTTGCGCGACACGGCGAATCAGCGCGGGCGAGTACGCGGGGCGGCCGATCAGATAGTGCGGGGCGGCGTTGCGAAAACGGTCGGGGACGAAAGGCGTGATTGAACTCATGGCGTGTCGGGCTGGCGAATGCGTGTTCGGGAGCATGGCCTGAACAGTCTGGAGATGCCGCGTGCTTACGTCAAGGCGCGTCGAGACGCGTCAAGGCGCATCAAAACGGCCCGCGATGGTAAAGGTGAGTCTTTTCGGGAGTGAGCGGGCCGCGCGCGAAAATTGCACCGCTGCGTGCGCAGCGGACGTTCGGCTACGCACGGCATGCGCAAAAAAGTGCCTTGAAACAAGGACTAGAGTGCAATCGGGTTCGTTTATGGCCGCGCGCGGAACATATGCGGTGCACCGGCTTTGGAGGCATCGACAAGACAAAGGTGAGCGTTTGCGGGAGTCGAAGGTGGAGCGCTGCGCACGGTGCCGGCTTGGACTTGCGATGGTGCAAGCCGGTCGCCGGAATGTGCACTTGAGCCTTGTTTTTCAGGGGGATTCGTTGCGCACGAGCAATCGCTCGACAGGCGCTCACGCACATCGCGGTTTCGCGGATGCTACAAAGGTGAGGAGATTCGGGAGCCGACTGCACGGCCCGTGGACGGCGACGTGCGATCGGTATATAACAGACACACGAGATCCATTCGATTTCGTGTCATTCAGGAGAAACCGTTCATCATGACGAGCGACGACATGCACAAGCAAGACGCTCAAACGCCAGGCGGCGAACCGGCACAACCCGATCTGGAACATCTGAGCGCGGCGTTCACCCACGTCGACGAGGGCGTGAAGTCCGGCAAGATCGCGGCGGGCGCAGCCAGGGGGCTCGTCTATAGCCTGGTGGAAACGCTCGGCGCGCTCGTGGGCGATCCGGATTTGCCCGAGCACGCTCGCTCGGGCTACCAGGGCCTGCTGGAAGCCGCGCGCGAACTGCGCGTCAAGCTGGAGCGTTAAGCGCGGCGCGGGCGGCGCGCAGTGCGCCGCCGTCCGCGTTCTTATCGCTCATCGCCAGCCGTGCCGCGCCAAGCCAACAGTGCACCAGCAGTGAATCCGCAGTGAACCAGTTCCGCCTCTCCCGCTTCGCATATCCAATACACCTTCGCAGCCAATCTTCCAGTCAATCTTCGCGGAGCTAAAATTCGCGATCCAAAATAAAAGCTCCCTCGATTCGCGTCGTGCAAACTGCCTTCAATGGCGTTGTCGAAATCAAGCTATGCCGTCGTGCGCACGGGCAGGGCGGCAAGCAGTTGATGGATCTGCGCGACAACCGCCGCACCCTCGCCCACTGCCGCCGCGACGCGCTTCGTCGATCCTGCGCGTGCATCTCCAATCGCGTACACGCCTTCCACCGAAGTCGCCAGACTGCACGACGCATCGCCGTCGCCGGTCACGACAAAGCCGTGCGCATCGAGCGTCACGCCGCAGGCATGCAGCCATTCGGTATTGGGGTCCGCGCCGGTGAACAGGAACAGATGGCGCGCGTCGAAATGATCGATGCCGTCCGCGCACGGCGATTTCAGGCGAACCGAAGCGAGCCCGCCATCGTCCTCGTAGAGCGCGCCGATCTCGCTGCCCGGATGCACGTCGACGTTCGGCAGCGACGCGATGCGGTCGATGAGGTAGCGCGACATCGTCGATTCGAAACCGGGCTTGCGAATCAGCACGTCGATGTGATGCGCGTGCGTGGAGAGATAGACGATGGCCTGGCCCGCCGAATTGCCGCCGCCTACGAGCACGACGTTTTCGTGCTTGCAGAGCTTTGCCTCGACCGGCGACGCCCAGTAATAAACGCCGTGCCCTTCGAAGCGATCGAGTCCTTCGATGCCGGGCCGCCGGTACACCGCGCCGCTCGCAATCACCACGGTATGCGCGCGCACGTCGCCGCTGCACGTTTCGAGCCGCTTCGGTTGTTCGTCGCAGTGCAGCGTACGAACTTTCACGGGAATCGCCATGTGCGCGCCGAATTTCTGCGCCTGCACGAACGCGCGCCCGGCCAGCGCCTGGCCGGAAATACCGGTGGGAAAGCCGAGATAGTTTTCGATGCGTGAACTCGCGCCTGCCTGGCCGCCAGGCGCGCGCGCATCGAGCACGATGACCGAGAGCCCTTCGGATGCCGCATAGACGGCCGTTGCGAGCCCTGCGGGACCGGCGCCGACGATCGCCACGTCGTAGACGCGCTTGCCGTCGAGTTCGGGCAACAAGCCGAGGCATGTCGCGAGTTCGGGCGGCGAGGGATGGCGCAGCACGGTGCCATCGGGGCAAATCACGAGCGGCAGGTCGTCGCTGCGCGCCGCGTACTGTTCGATGACGCGCAGCGTGCTCTCGTCGCTTTCATCGAGCAGCTTGTACGGGTGGCCGTTGCGCGAGAGGAACCCCTGGAGCGCGAGCATCGACGGGTCGTTGTGCTTGCCGACGAGGATCGGGCCGCCCGCGCCCTTTTCGATGAGCGCGACGCGGCGCAGGATCAACGCACGCACGATCCGCTCGCCGAGTTCGGCTTCGGCGATGATCGCCGCGCGCAGGCGCTCCGGCGGAATCAGCAGTGCCTCGACGGGTTCGAGCGCCATGCCGTCGACGAGTGCGCGCCCGCCCGAGAGCTGGCCGACCTCGGCGAGAAACGAACCCTGATGCTGCTCGACGACATGCATCTCGCGTCCGAGCCCGTCGCGCTGGTACACCTTCACGGCGCCGCAAAGCAGCACGAACATGCCGGGGCCGGTCTCGCCGGTGTGGAACAGCAACTCGCCCGGCGCCCAGCGACGCACTTCGCCAAAGCGGCGCAGGCGGTCGATTTCTTCGCCGGTCAGTTCGGGGAACATCTGGTGGCGCCGCGTCGCGAGCGTCGAAAACGGCGCGTCGGCCGGTTGCGGCTGCGAGTCGGCGTGATGAACCTCGGCTTCGGTGAGGGTGCCCATCTGGCGGTTCTCCTCGAACGGTGCGCCCGGGTGAGGCCGGGCTAACGGATGCGCATGTCCTGCGGGTCGCGCGGGACGCGTGTCATGGTGCGGCGGCGCGACCCGGAACTGGTCGCGCGCGACGCCAGGATCAGACGGCTTTCGGCGTGATGTGGGGCGGCACCCCGGTGCTGGGCTTAACCGACAGCGATTCCATCTGGCGGCCCGAGTCGCGCCACGCGTCGAGTCCGCCGAGCAGCGGCAGCACGTCGGTGAAGCCGGCCTCGGCGAGCTGCTTCGCCATCCAGGCAGCGGAAATTTCATTGGGGCACGAGCAATAGATCACGAGCTTCTGATCGTGCGGGTATTTCTCGAGAATGTCGCTGAGCTGCCGCTCATCGGCAAACAGCGCACCCGGGATGATGTACGGATCGAGCTTGCGCTTTTCGTCGGAGCGGATATCGAACACGACGGGCGGCGGCGTGTTGCTCATCGCGCGATGCAGGTCGTCGACGGTAATGCGCGCCTTGGCAAGCTTCTTGATCAGCTGGCGGCGGCGCTGCCAGCGATAGAGCGCGTAGAGCACCAGCAATGTGGCGACGACCACGGCGGAGAGGCGCCCGAGGCGGCTTGCGCCTGCGAACAGCATGTCGATTTGCGGCGCGAACATCACGCCGATCAACAAACCCGTGCCGGACCACAGCGTTGCGCCGATGCCGTCGAAGCTCAGGAACTGGCGGTACGTCGTGCCCATCGCGCCGGCCATCGGCACGGAGACGATCGAAAGGCCCGGGATGAACTTCGCGACTGCAAGCACGCGCACGCCCCAACGCCCGAAGAAGCGTTCGGTCTTCTTTACGCAGGTGTCGCGCGAGAGCGACAGCTTGCACAGCGTCTTGAGCGTATTGCCGCCATAGAGCCGCCCGGCGAGGAACCAGGCGCTGTCGCCGATCAGCGTGGCGAACACGGCGAGCACGAGCACGGGCGCGACCTGCGTGCCGATGGAGCCGGGATGCATGGCGGCCATCGCGCCGAACAGCACGAGCGCCGGCATCGCGGGCACCGGCAGGCCCAGCGAGGCGGCGAGCACGTTCACGAACACAAGAGCAGGCCCGTACTGCTCGACGAGATCATGTAGCATCTGCTTACTTCCGTCGCGGTGAGTAGTACAAACAGCAGACTAACCTAACGATTATGGATGCAATTTCCGGGCGTTCAAGTGGGGCGAATATCGATCCAGGCGTGCGTTTTCCGGAAATGCATCGCGCCGATTTTATGTACCGGAGAAGATGGTTTTATTGCGTTGCGGCGCAATCAGGGAATGATTCTCGCAGACTTTGCGCGACTTCGCAGGCGCCTGAACACGAGACTGAACACGGGATTGAAAAGCGGCAGCGCGTGTTCGCGGCGCACTCACAATTGGGTCTGAATGGCGCGCTGAATCGTGCGTTGAATCGTGCACTAAAAGTTGCAATTACCTGGTTGTTCTGATCGTATGGTTCGCACACGATTGGCCGGAACGTACGCGTTCGATACGGACGAGCTTTTCACGCGCCGGTCGTTGCGTGCGCAATGGCAAGAGAAGGCAATGGAACTCGCGCGCATGCGCAACCCGGCACCGCGCGAGTTCGGTGCCGGGTCGTACAACCGGGTGTATTACCGGCTGTGCGATTCCCCTGGCAGCTCGGCGCCTTGCGCGCGGATAGCCGCAATCAACTCCGCGGGCGTGATTTCATAACGCACTTCGCGGTGAATGCCCGGCTTGCGCTCGTCGACTTCGATCAGCAGCAGACTCTTGCCGTCGGCCGTCGATTCGAGCCGCAGCGAGCGCAGTTCGCGCCCGCTATCGACGTCATGCTCGGTGAGCAGGGTCATGGTTCCGGAAGACCCAGTCGTGCGCATTGATATTGTCCTTATGCGTTGGTTGTTCGAGCCATTGTACGGGGTCGGTCGCGCGGTGTGTCTGTGCGAGTGCGCGCGGGCGCACATTGCAACACTAGCGCCCATCCCCGGCGAATCAGTTTAACGCGACTCGCCAGATTTTCGCGCCTTTTTTGCGTGCGCTGCGATGGTGCACGCGGCGAATTTAACTGCCGAATCAACCTGTCGATTTAAGCTGTCGATTCAAGCTGTCATTAGCCTGACGCAATCCGATCGCGGTGCGACGCGGCCAGGACGACCAAATGCGTTACCGTCCGCAAAAGAAAAAAGCTCACCCGGCATAGCCGGGTGAGCCGTGTAAACGCCGTTGTTACTCGGATCAGCAGATCCACGCAGGAGGTGCTGACGAGTGAGATCGTGAACGGGGCGGGTCGCGGCGTCGAGATGGGACTAACGCCGATCTTTCAGACCAATCGGATCCGGTCTGGCGATTGGTGCGGCGCGGGTTTGGCCGGGTTTGGCTCGGGTTTGCCTCGGAGTTGCCTGGTTGCGCCTCTGTCGCATGCGCAGGGTTGCGCCGTTCACGGTGAAGCGCTGCACCGCTTGCGCTCACCCCGGTAAAAGTCGCGGTTGTGGTGGCGCTTCTTGACACGCGTAGTCGCTCTGTGTCTTTTGACGATCGTGCCCTGCACGCGAAGTGAAGGCAAATTTCGTTTTGGTTCAAGGCGATGGCGTATATCTCCGGAGGATATTCACAGGCTTCTCCACGTTTTCTGTGGACAACCCGGCGCATTTTCAGCGGATGTTTCCATGCGCGGCCCGATTTGCCAGCGACGTGCGGAGTTCTTTTGCGTTCAAGGACTTGGCGTGTTTCCCAGGAAGATACTCACAGGCTTCTCCACGTTTTCTGTGGGTAACTTGAACCGATGCGACACGAGCGGTGCGCGAGCGATCCCTGAATGGTGAAAATGCATGAATCGATTTCCCCGTTTTAGCCTCGATTTAATCAGGACTATGAAGCGTATATCAGTGTCGGGCGACGGAACTGCAACGCGTACCTGATGGCCCCCGATTCCCACGCGGGGCAATTTTCTTCAATACGCGCCTTGGCGGTCCTCCTATGCTGCGCCAGTGTTTCATCGCCGCCGGGCGTAACGAGGATAACCGTGAGCATTGCGCTTTCCATGGCCGCATTCGCGCTGGCCACGTCGATCACCCCAGGACCCGTCAACCTCGTTGCGCTCAGCGCGGGCGCGCGCTACGGCCTGCGCGCAAGCCTGCGCCACGTGACGGGCGCAACGGTCGGGTTCGCATTGCTGCTCCTGCTAATTGGCCTTGGGCTGCGCGAACTGCTTGTGCAATGGCCTGTGCTCACGCGCGCGATCCGCTGGGCGGGCGTGGCCTTTCTGCTCTATGTCGCCTGGCGGCTCGCCGCCGACGACGGCCATATCGAAGACGCAAACAGCGCACGCGGACCATCGCTCATGATCGGTGCGACGATGCAGTGGCTCAATCCGAAGGCATGGCTCGCTTCGGTGGCGGGGATGGGAGTGTATGCGGTGGCGGGCGAGCCGGTGCTTGTATGGCAATTCGCGGCGATCTATTTTGTCGTCTGCTATTTGTCCATTGCCTGCTGGGCGTGGGCGGGCGCGTCGCTGCGCCATGCGTTACGCGAGCGCGCGCGCGTGCGGCTCGTCAACCGCTGCATGGCTGCGCTGCTCGCCGCTTCGGCGCTCTATCTGCTGATGACGTAACGAAATAACGAAGTGGGCGTGCACTCACGCGTTGCCGCGATACTGCCCGGGCGTCGCGGCGACAAACTGGCGGAATGCGCGCTGCAAATGCGCCTGATCGGCAAAACCGGCTTCGAGCGCGACGTCGGCAATCGCATGGCCGCGCCGCAGTTGCGCGCGGCTGAACTCGATGCGCCGGTTCACGACATACGCGTGCGGCGTCATGCCGTACTGCTGCCTGAACGCGCGGATCAGATAAGACGGCGAAAGATCCGCCGCCGCGCAGATCTCTTCGAGTTTGAGCGTGCGCGTGTAGTTGTCTTCGATGAACTCGGCGGCGCGCGCGAGCCGGTGGTTCGGCTCGCGCAGCGCGACCGGCGCGGGATTAAGCGTCTGCTGCAGCGCCGAGAAATAAGCCGTAATCGCGCTTTCCTTGTGCAGCGTATCTTCGTGCACATCGGTGAGCAGATCGTAGAGCCGGTTCAAACCGGCGAAGAGATCGCGCCGCACGCTCAAGATTTGCGCGAATGCGCGAAAGCCCTGATTCGCGCCGAAGCCGAGATCCTGCTGAAGCTGCGCGAGCCAGCTCGCGTCGACATAGAACATGCGATAGGCCCACGGTGCGTGCTCGGCCGGATTGCATGCATGTACAACTTCTGGATTGACGACCACCACCGCGCCCGCGCCGATGCGCTCCATCGTGTTCGCGTTCAGATAAGTGCTGTGCCCGCCCGTTACCGCGCCGATCGAAAAGGTGCGGTGCGCGTGCCGGCCATAGCGGACCTTGCGGCCATCGGCGATTGCGCGCGCTTCGATGAACGGCAGCGCAGGGTCGCGCCAGAACTGCGGCAGGGCGTCGGCGGGAATCGGCGTTGCGGACACGGGTCGTCTCTCGAGCAAAGGTTTGCCGATCATGTTATCGCAACGCCAGTGCGCCTGCGCATACCGCTTTTTTGCACCCCGCTGTTGCGCAACAATCGACGAACGTTGCGCGATCTCAGCATTCGAACGTGCATCATTATGAACGTCACATGCATGTCACATGCTCGCCGCGATAATCCACGCTCGAATATTTGGCCACCGTGTCATGAGTTGCGCAACCATAGCGTGACCGATACGGCAACGCCCGGGGATTTCGACCATGACCATTCGTCACCGTATCACCCTGCTCATCGTGCTGATGTTCGTTGCGTTGTCCGCTATCGGCGGCTTCGCGGTCTATCAGACACGTCGCAGCGCCGCCGATGTCCGCCAGGTTACGCAAGGCGTCGTGCCGAGCGCACTGGCTTCCTCCGATCTCGTTTCACTCGTGAAAGACGTCCAGCTTGCGACCATGACGCTCGTCTATGCGCCGGACGCAAACATGGTTACGCAGGCGCAAGATGAGCTTAAAACGAAGGAAGCCGCGCTGCGCACCGCACTCGAAGTGCAACGCAAGGCTGCGGCGAGCCACGCCCAGGACGGCCTCGTCGCGCAGGGGCAAGAGAGCCTGACCAATTATTTCGCCGCGATCGACGACACCGCGAAAATGAAGGCCGCGGGCAAGAACGAACTTGCGCAAGCGTATCTCTTCGCGAACGTCGCGGAATACCGCGACGAACTTGAGGGCATCGTCACGACGATGCGCGTCGAGAAGAATCGCCAGAAAGACGACGCCATTCGTGCGCTGAACAGCACGCTCGATACCACGACGAGCGCCATTGCCGGCGTGACGGGCGGCGCCGTGTTGCTGCTCACCGTAATTGGCCTCCTGCTGTATCGCCAGATCACGCGCCCGCTCTCGCGCATGCAGGAGATGATGAGCGAGATCGCGTCGCATCAGGACTTCACGCGGCGCGTGCCGGTGGGCCGCATGGATGAAATCGGCCGTTCGATCGTCGCGTTCAACGGCATGATCGAAAAGATTCAGCAGAGCTCCGCGCAGCTCAAGCGCAAGACCGCCGACATTCAGGCGATGCTGCAGAACATGCAGCAGGGCATTCTCACCGTTGTGGAAGGCGCAACCATTCACAACGAGTACTCGGCGTATCTGGAAGCGATTTTCGAAACGGACGAGATCGCCGGGCGTGGGCTGATGGATCTCGTGTTCACGCACACGAATCTCGATGCCGACACGATCGCGCAAGTCAGTGCCGCAGTCGACGCGTGCCTCGGCGAGGACAGCGTGAACTTCGGGTTCAACCAGCATCTGCTCGTGAATGAAATTACGCGCAGCATGCCCGATGGCCGCGAGAAGGTGCTCGACCTGAGCTGGTCGGCGATCACGGACGAAAACGACGTGGTCGTGCGCCTGATGCTGTGCGTGCGCGACGTGACCGAACTGCGCGAGCTTGCCGCCGAAGCGGGCGAACAGAAGCGCCGCCTGCAGATGATCGGCGAAATTCTCGCGGTGAGCGAAGAGAAGTTCCATCAGTTCGTGCAAAGCTCGAAGGGCTTCATCCACGAAAACGAGCGCATCATTCGTCAGCACGACTGCGCCGACATGGCCGCCATCGCAGCGCTGTTCCGCAACATGCACACGGTGAAGGGCAATGCGCGCACTTACAGCCTGCAGCATCTCACCGGCGTCGTGCACGAGGTCGAGCAGCGCTACGACGCGCTGCGTCGCGAAGACACCGATCACGAGTGGGACCAGCAGGCGCTCATCGACGACCTCGAACGCGTGAAGGCGTCGCTCGAACACTACGCGACGATCAACGAAGTGAGCCTTGGCCGCGGCACGCGCATCACGGGTGGCGACGGCAGCGTGAGCGTGGCGCGCGGGCAGATCGAAACGGCGCTGCGCACGATCGACGCCGCCAATGAAGACGATCTCGTTTCGCTGCGCGCGATGCGCGAGACGCTGCGCGGCATGCTGGGCAGCATCGGCACCGAGACGATGGCCGATGCGCTCGCGGGCGTGCTCGGCTCGCTGCCGTCGCTGGCAGCCGAACTCGACAAGGCTGCACCGGTCGTGCGTGTCGACGACAACGGCTTGCGTCTGCGCAGCGAAATTACCTCGACCGTGAAGGACGTGTTCACGCACCTGCTGCGCAACGCGCTCGACCACGGCATCGAAATACCGGCGCAGCGCCGCGAGCAAGGCAAGACCGACGCAGGTCACATCGCCATCGAAGTCGACGTGACGGGCGGTGCGCTGCAGATGACCCTCGCCGACGATGGCCGCGGTCTTGCACTCGCGCGCATTCGCGGCATCGCCGTGGAGCGCGGCTGGCTTGCCGACGGCGAAGCCGCTACCGACGAGACGATTGCAGACTTCATCTTCCGCGTGGGCTTTTCGACCGCCCAGAGCGTGACTTCCGTGTCGGGGCGCGGCGTGGGCATGGATGCGGTGCGCGCTTTCCTCGAACGCGCAGGCGGGCGCATCGAGTTGCGCTTCACGGATAGCAACGACGGCGCGGACTATCGACACTTCGAGACGATCGTGTATTTGCCGCAGGAGTGGGCGGTGGCCGCTGCCGGAGCGGATCGGGCGGTGCGCGCGCAGGCGCTGGCGGACTAGCGTATTTCGGGGGTTGCAGTGGTTCTGCCGATTCTGATGGGAGGCGCGGCGCTCGCCGTGCTCATGGCGCTCGCCGTCCTCGGCGTGCACTTGCGCGCGCGCGCACGCTGGCGGCGCGAGGGCGAAGCGCAGGACGCCGCGCACGCCGCCGCGCTCGCCAGGGCCGAGGCGCACGCGAACGAGCGGCTCGGAGCATGCGCGCACGAAATCGACACGCTTGCGGCGCAGAACGACGCGCTGCGCGCCGAACTGGCGCAGCGCAAGTCGGCGGCAGACGCGCTCGACGCAGCACTCTACGCCGAGCGCGCACGGTGCGAGGCTGCGCAGCAACGCGCGGCGGGCATCGCCGATGAAGCCGCGCGTCTGCGGCATATGTCGGCGACATTCGAGCGCTGGCACGAGCAGATGATCTCGCTGATGGCGCAGAACCACGACATGCACCAGAAGAACCAGGAGCTGTCGTCGATCGTGAGCCACGTGCTGATCGTGTCGCTCAACGCATCCATCGAAGCTGCGCGCGCGGGCGCGGCGGGCCGCGGCTTCTCGATCGTGGCGGGCGAGGTGCGCGCGCTGGCGACGCGCTCGCAGGAACTCTCCAAGAGCTATCGCGACAGCCTGCACCGCAACGACCTCGTCACGGCCGCGACATTCCAGGACATTCAGGCGGGCGGCAAGATGATTGCGGCGTCGCTCGCGAGCGTCGAATCGCTGTCGACCCAATTGCGCGCGCAACTTGACGAAGCGCATGCCGAGGCGCTGGCATGATTGGCGAGCGCGCGAAGGACAGCATCGACCGCATTTTTTTCGCGGCGGCGCGCACGCGCCTCGTGGCCGACGCGCAGCATGCCTGCGAGATCGTGCCTCACGCGGGCGACACGCCGCAGGGCGCGCAGGTGGTCGCACTGACGATCTCGTCGATGCAGTTTCGCCTGCTGTTGCTGCTGCACTTCAACGACGACGAAGCGACGCGCCGGTACTACGTGGGCGACGCGCAGCGCACGCTAGCGGAAACGTTCATGGAGTTCGGCAATCTCTGCTGCGGAGCCATGAACCAGCAACTGGTGGAGCATTTCCCGGATCTCGGCATGTCGACGCCCTATGTGCTGAGCGGCGGGTGTCTGCCGTATCTGCAGGAGCTGAAACCCAACTATCTCTCGTCACATGCGCTGACGCTCGACGCAAGCGTGCGGCTGGGCGCGACGCTGTGTGTGTGTTCGAAGACGCCGCTGGATTTCGTCGCGGCGGATCAGGAAGCGTCCTGCGAAAGTTCGGGCGAACTCGAAATGTTTTAAAGCCGCGAGCGAACGCGGCCATCAAGACGCAGCAACAGTACAGCCACAAAGCAGCATCGAAACGTTATTCAGGCAATCACACGGCAACGGGCAAGGCGCAATACGTAATACGCAATACGCAACGCGCAGTTGCAGGACGCAGGAAGAACACGCATGGACTCGAACAAACCGGTCAGCAAGGTGTTGCTGCTGGAAAGCGACACGGATTGCGCGGATGCGCTGGGCCGCTTTTGCGAAGACCACAATCTCGTGGGCGTGCCGGTGCGCCGCGACGCGCTGGCCGGTGCGCTGCGCGCCCATAGCGATCTGGGCGGCGTGCTGCTCAGTGAAGACTTTGGCGGGTCGCTCGAAGCGAGCGCGGCCATAGCCGCGAGCCTCGACGCCGCGCGTCCCGAATTGCCGATCATCGTGCGCCGGGCGTCGCAGCCGACGCTCGACGGCTTGCCTGACGCGTTGCAGCGCGCATCGCGCGCCGCGTGGGCACACAGCGATCCGGCGTCGCTGCGCGCGGCGCTCGATGCGTGCGTATTCACGCAGGACTACCCGGATGCACTCGTGCGCGGCATCACGGAAATGACGGCGGAGCGCCTGCACCATGTGTTCGGCGACGTCGACGTGAGCTGGGAAGCGCCGAGCATCGTGCGTGACCGCATCATCTTCGGCGAGGTGTTCAGCCTGATTCCGCTGGAGACGGCGTGGTGCCGCGGCTATCTGCTGATGCAGGCAGAGGAGGCGCCGCTTCTCGGCTTGCTGCCGCCGCGCGCGGGCCGCGAAGCGGCGACGGATTTTCGCGAGATGAACAGCGTGCTCGGCGAATTGACGAACCTGATCTGGGGCGCGTTTCGCAATCGCTATCTGGGCGACGTGCAGGCGCTCGCCGCCGTGGGGACGCAAGTGCAGGTGCCGCTGCTCATCAATCACCGGCGGCGTTACCTGTCGTTCGGTTCGGATAACCCGCAGCTGTGCATCAAGTACCGGCTCGCCCGGCGCGGCACGGGGCACGAAGTGACGATCGACCAGCGTTTCGTGTTCAGCCTCGGGTGGTCGCCCGAGGCGTTCGACGAAACGCTTCAAAGGGCAGCGACGGCCAGCGCGAATCCGTGCGCACAGGACGCAGGCGAGCTGGAATTGTTTTGACGAAGGAGGCGTCGGGCACGACGCAGAGGAAAACAAAATGGCGAAAATTCTGGTGGTGGACGATTCGAGCACGGTGCGCGACGAAGTGGCAGGTTTTCTGCGCAAGAACGGACTCGACGTGGACACCGCGGTGGACGGCAAGGACGGCCTCGCGAAGGTGCGCGCGAATCCGGGCGTGAAGCTCGTGGTGAGCGACGTGAACATGCCGAACATGGACGGCCTCACGATGGTCGAGAAAATCCGCAGCGAGCTCGCGAACACGGCGGTCAACGTGGTGATGCTCACGACGGAGAGCAGCCCGGCGATGAAGGAGCGCGGCAAGGCGGCGGGCGTGCGCGGCTGGATCGTGAAGCCGTTCAAGGGCGACGCCGTGCTGGAGACGTTCCGCAAGCTCGCGGGCTGATTTGCGGGCTGACTGGCGGGCTGATTTGCGGGCCGATTCGGGCGGCCGCCCGCGCAGCGCAGGCGCGCGGGCGGGCCGTGCCGATGAGACGGTTGTGCAGGCAAGGGTAGGCAACTGAGGGCGTGGTTTCCGGCGGCGGTCGACGAGGGGTTTCCCTGGCGCGGCCGCCCCAGGACAAGTGGGCCCGGGTGGCGCTAAGCTAGGGCCTGTTCGCATGTGGACGAGACATGCGGGCGCCCGATTCCGGCTCTTGTGGCCGGATTTCCACTTGCCATCACGCCATGGACTATATCGACAGCCTGCGCATCTTCCGCTCCGTCGTCGAGGCGCGCAGCTTTACGCGTGCCGCCGACATGCACGGGGTCACGACGCCGGTCGTGTCGCGTACGATTGCGCGGCTCGAAAAACGCCTCGGCAGCCGCCTCTTTCACCGCACGACCCGGGCCATCTCGCTTACCGAAGCCGCTGAGCGCTTCTACGACGGCTGCTGCCGCGTGCTGGACGACCTCGATGCGCTGGAGGCGGTCGCCTCCGAGCAGACGCGCGAGGCGGAAGGCGTGCTGCGGCTCGTTGCGCACACCACGGCAATGGTGAGCCGGCTCGTGCCGCTCGTCTCCAGCTTCAAGCACGCGCATCCGAAGGTGAGTCTCGACGTGACGCTGACCGAACGTCCCGTCGATCTCGTCGCGGACGGCTTCGATCTCGGCCTCGTGCTGCCGTTCATGCTCAACAACGACACGACCGTGACGCGCCTGCTCGAACGCATTCCGCTCGCGCTCGTGACGACGCCGGGCTATCTGGCCGCGCGCAACGTGCCCACGCATCCGTCCGATCTGGAGCAGCACATATTCGTGACGATGCCGCCCTCGCTGCGCAAACCGGCGATCACCTTTCGCGCGGGCAACGAGGATGTGGTCGTGCAGCTCAAGCATGAAGTTGCGTCGAACAACCCGGCGTTCAACCGCGAGATGGTGCTGGAGGGGTTCGGCATCGGTGTGCTGCCGCTCGGGCTCGTCCGCGCCGAGCTTGAGTCGGGCCGGCTCGTCACGGTGCTCGACGACTTTCCCATCGTCGACGCGCAGATCGAAATCCGCCTTGCCTACACGACGCGCACGCTGCTGCCTGCGAAGGTGCGCGCGTTCATCGACCACGTCACCGCGTTCTTCGACGATGTCGGGCACCCTGAATCCGCGCCAGTCACATTGAAAGACAATTGAAGGGTTGAGGGTCATTATTGCCGGCGCGTTCACACTGTGATGTCGCGCCTGGCGATTGTGGCGGGGCGCCGTGCCCGCTAATCTGTGCGTATGCACACTAACGCATTTCTGCGGCTTCCCGAACACGATGACTGCTTAGCCGTTCGCCCGCGCGCTCGCCATCTGAGCCATGCAGTTTCATCGTGCCGCAATGTGCAACCATCGCGTCCGGTCGTATAGCGGCGTTTTTTTTGTCTCAAGAAGTGCATATACACAGGTGAGCGTCATGTCGAGTCCTTCCACTTCCGTTGCAGACCAACCGGTCGCCGTGCGCGTCCAGCCGGGCCGGGTGCCCTGGATGGCGCTGGCGCTCGTCGCGGTCGCGCTGGTGCTCGCGGCAGCGGGTGGCTACTGGTTGTTCGTGCTGCGTTTCGTGCAGACGACCGACGACGCCTACGTCGGCGGCAACGTCACGGTGATGGCGCCGCGCGTGAGCGGTTTCGTCAATGAAATCCTCGTGCAGGACAACGAGCGCGTGCACGCAGGCCAGGTGCTGATCCGTCTCGATTCGCGCGACTACGACGCGAAGCTCGCCCAGGCGAACGCGGAAGTGGACAGCGCCCGCGCGGCGGTCGCCGAACTGGAGGCGCGCCGCACGCTGCAGGCCGCCGTCATCAACCAGCAGCAGGCGCAAGTGCGCGCATCGAACGCGGAGCTCACGCGTAGTGCGCAGGACGAGACACGCTATCGCGAACTCGTGAAGGACGACGCCGTGTCGAATCAGCTGGTCGAGCGGGCTAACGCCGATTACGCGAAGGCGCAGGCCTCGGTGGCGAGCAGCGGTGCCGCCGTACAGGCCGCGCAGCGCCAACTCGATGTGCTGGCCGCGCAGGTGACCGACGCCCAGGCGCGCGTCGCGACCGCCGTCGCGGCCCAGCGGCTCGCGGCGCTGAACGTCGGTTACACGACGATTTATGCGCCCGTCGACGGCTATATCGGCAATCGCACGGCGCGCACGGGCATGCTCGCGAACGTCGGCGCGCCGCTCCTGACCGTCGTGCCCGCCGCCGATCTGTGGGTGGACGCGAATTTCAAGGAAGACCAGCTGAAAAAGATGCAGGTGGGCGACCGCGCCGACGTCGAGCTCGACGCGGCCAGCGGCACGCTGCACGGTCACGTTGAAAGCCTCGCGCCCGCGACGGGCGCGACCTTCAGCGTGCTGCCGCCGGAGAACGCCACGGGCAACTTCACGAAGATCGTGCAGCGCGTTCCCGTGCGTATCCGGCTCGATGTGCCGAAGGGCACGGAACGCGTGCTGCGCCCCGGCCTCTCGGCGACGGTGAAGGTGCATCTGGGCCACGCCGCCCAGAATGCGTCGGCGCAATGACACGGGCCACAGACATGACCACGACGCAGACAGCGCCCTCGCACGCGGCGCAGTCACATACGGCACCGCTCGCGCCGCATCTTCAGCCGCTCGGGCAACGCGCATTCGCGTTCGCGCTGATGTGCATCGGCTTCTTCATGGCGACACTCGATATCCAGATCGTCGCGTCTTCGCTGCGCGACATCGGCGGCGGCCTTTCCGCGAGTCAGGATGAACTATCGTGGGTGCAGACCGCGTATCTGATCGCCGAAATTATGGTGATTCCGATGTCGGGCTGGCTATCGCGGGTGTTTTCCACGCGCTGGCTGTTTGTCGGCTCGGCGGTGGGTTTCACCATCACGAGCATGCTGTGCGGGCTCGCATGGGATATCGACTCGATGATTCTCTTTCGCGGCCTGCAAGGCGCGCTGGGCGCGGCGATGATCCCGACTGTGTTTACGACCGCATTCATGCTGTTCCCGGGCAAGCAGCGACTCGTTGCGTCCACGACGATCAGCGCGCTCGCCTCGCTTGCGCCGACCATCGGCCCCGTGATCGGCGGCTGGATCACCGACCAGTGGTCGTGGCACTGGCTCTTTTATCTGAACCTCGTGCCCGGCATCGCCGTGGCGATGCTGGTGCCGCGCTACGTGCACGTCGACGAACCCGATCTCTCGCTGCTCAAGCGCGGCGATTACGTCGGCATTCTGCTGTTGTGCGGCTTTCTCGGCTGCCTCGAATACATGCTCGAAGAAGGTCCGCGCAAGAACTGGTTCGGCGACGACACGATCATTGCGTGCGCATGGATCGCGGCGATCTGCGGGTTCCTGTTCATCGTGCATGGGCTCACGGCCAAAGACCCCATCGTCGACTTGCGCGCGCTCGCCGTGCGCAACTTCGGCATCGGCAGTCTGCTGTCGTTCGTGACCGGCATCGGCATCTTCGTGGCCGTGTTTCTCACGCCGCTCTTTCTCGCCGAGGTGCGGGGTTTCAGTTCGCTGCAGATCGGCTTCGCCTTGCTGTCGGTCGGTATTTTCCAGTTGCTCGCACTCGGCGTGTACGCGGTCGCCACGCGCTTTTTCAGCATGCGCACGCTCATGGTGTTCGGTTTGCTGCTGTTCGGGCTCGGCTGCTATCTCTATGTACCGCTCACGCACGACTGGGGTTGGGAGCAGTTGCTGCTGCCGCAGGCGTTGCGCGGCATCGGCCAGCAATTTGCGATTCCGCCCATCGTGACGATGGCGCTCGGCTCGCTGCCGCCCGCGCGGCTCAAGTCGGCAAGCGGGCTGTTCAACCTGATGCGCAACCTCGGCGGCGCGATCGGCATCGCTGTGAGCGCAACGATGCTCAATGACCGCCTCAATTTCCACTATCTGCGCCTGAACGAGAGCGTGACGCACGGCCAGCCGCAGGTGGAAGCGCTGCTCGCGGGGCAGGCGTCGTACTGGACGTCCGTTGCGGGCAATGTGCTCGACGCGGGCACGGCCGGACTCCTGCGATTGCACGCGCTCGTGATGCGCGAAGCGCTTGTGCTCACGTTCTCGGACACCTTCTTCGCGCTGTCGCTGTGCTTCGTCGTGGCACTGGCGAGCGTGCTGTTTTCGCGGCCGATCACGCTAGGCGGCCCGCCCACCGATGCTCACTGAGCCACCGAGGTCCATCATGCAAGCGTCTTCGAATTTCAGGCCGCTGCGCGTTGCGCGCACGCTCGTTGCGTCGGTCGTGGCCGCCGTGCTCGCGGCGTGCGCCGTGCAGCCCGCGCAGCACACCGATTTACCGGCAACGGTTCACGAAACCGCGCCCGCTGCCTGGCGCATCGACGCGCCGCAGGACGCCGTCGATGCGCAAACCTGGTGGGCGCAATTCGGCGACGCGACGTTGAATGCGCTGCTCTCTACCGTGCTGCAAGGCAATCTCGATCTTCAGGCCGCGGCGGAACGCGTGAAGCAGGCGCAGTCGATCACGACGCAAAAGCACGCGGCGCTGCTGCCGCAACTCGATTTCACGGCGCACGGCGCGTATGCGCGGCAGAACACGCCGCCGCCGCTCGGCTACGTGAAGCAGGCGGGCGCGGGCTTCACGCTGGGCTGGTCGCCGGATGTGTTCGGCGGCGAGCGGCTCGATCTGCTTGCCGCGCAGGCGAATCTCGTTGGTCAGAAGCACGCGCTCGACGCGCTGCGGCTCGCGCTGGCGGCCGATACGGCATCGGCTTACGTCGATTTGCGCTGGGCGCAGGCCGAACTGAGTATTCTCCAGGACAACGTTTCGATCCGGCAGCGCGCGCTGACGCTCACGCAGGACCGGCTGAAATACGGCCTGTCGACGCAGCTCGACGTAACGCGTGCACAGTCGCAGTTGAGCGAACTGCAGGCGCGCATTCCACGCGCGCGGGCGAGCGTCGAACATCAATTGAACCTGATCGCCATCTATACGGGCCGCACGCCGGAAGCCGTCGCGCAGCTTGCACTGGCGGCGTCCGCGCCGATTCCGGCTGCGCCTGTGGGTGCGCCGCAACTGCTGCCTTCGGAGGCGCTGTTGCGTCGTCCGGACGTGCAGGCGGCCTATGCGAGCGTGGAGCAGCGTGCGGCCGAAGTGGGCGTTGCGCGCGCAGAGCGCTATCCGAAGTTTTCGCTGAATCTCACGGACGGCGTGCTGGCCGCGTCGTATCTCGGCCTGCCGGCGCTGACCGACAATCTCTTCAGCGCGGCAATCGGCGCGACGAGCCCGATCTTCAACGCGGGCCGCATCACGGCGGAAATCGACCAGAGCGAGAGCCGCATGCGCGAGTCGCAACTGAATCTTCGGCAGACGATGCTGCAGGCGCTGCGCGAAGTGGAGGACAGCCGCACGGACCTCGTGAGCACGGCGGAACAGGCACAGCAGTTGAACGATGCCGTGGCGGCCTCGTCGCAGGCGCTCAAGCTCGCGAATCAGCTTTACAAGGGCGGCGCGGCGGACTTCCTCGACGTGCTCACGGCGCAGCAGAGCTATCTTGCCGATGCCGACTTGCTCAACGAGGCGCAACGCGAACGCGCGCTCGCGGCGGTTGCGCTTTACCGGTCGCTCGGCGGCGGCTGGAGCCAGAGCGGCGAGGCGATCGCGCAGGCCGCCGATATGCCTCGCGCCGAAACCACGCTCGACGTGCGCGTGAAATAACGCCACCCGTTGTGCAGTGACGTTTTGCAGCGGCGGCGCCCGGGTACCGCGCTCGTGCCGGGGAAAGTATGATGGCCGTGCGCCGTGTGGCGCGGGACTGAAGAGGTGAAGGTCATGACGAAGCAGGTAACTCGCGACGAATGCAACTGTTTTGCGCTGCGCCAGGCTGCGCGTTTCGTCACGCAACTCTACGAGCGTCATCTCTCGCAGGCGGGCGTGACGGCTGCGCAGTTCACGATCCTTTCGCGCCTCGCGAGGCATCCCGACACGACCGCTGCCGAACTGTCCGACGACCTCGTCATGGACCGCACGACGCTCGTGCGCGCGCTCAAGCCGTTGCAGCGCGATGCGCTCGTGGTCGCGTCGGCGTCGCAGCAGGATACGCGCATGCTTGTCTATCGCCTTTCGACTGGCGGCCGGCGGCGCTACGAGCGCGCGCGCGTGCTGTGGCAGGATGCGCAGGCCGAGTTCGAGCAGCATTTGAAGCGCGACCGTGCGAAGGCATTGCGCGCCGAACTCTTTGCGCTGACGAAGGCCAGCACCTGAATCGCCGCGCGCGCGGCCCCCATCGGTAAAACGCACGCTTCGCGCCGATAACCATCCGATCTGGCGCGAAAATGGCATCATGAGGTTTCCAGGAGTCTGACGCGTTGCCGCCGGGTTCTCATGAAACGATATCGACCGCCGCTACATTTTCTGCGCGAACACGCTCAGCCCGACTGGCGCGATCTCGCGCTATCCGCGCTGCCGGTTGCGATCATTTGCGGTGTTATCGTCGCGCTCATGGTGTGGCTCGTCGATCCCGCGCCGCCGCGCAGCATCACGATCAGCGCCGGTCCCAGGGATAGCTCGTTCATGCTGTTGGCCGAGTCCTATCGCACGATCCTCGCGCGCAACGGCGTGACGCTCAACGTGCTCGAATCGGATGGCTCGGTGCAGAACCTGGACCGGCTGCTCGACCCGAAGTCGCACGTCGATGTCGCGCTCGTGCAGGGCGGCGTGACTGGCGACCGGGATGTGAGTTCGCTGATGTCGCTCGGCAGCGTCGCGTATCTTCCGATGGTGGTGTTTTATCGCGGCTCGGGTCTCACGCAGCTTTCGCAGCTCGAAGGCAAACGCATCGCCATCGGCCGCGAAGGCAGCGGCACGCGGATGCTCTCGCTGAAGCTGCTCGACGCGAACGGCATCGTTCCCGGCGGCGATACCACGCTGCTGCCGCTCGACGGCTTGCAGGCCGCCACGCAACTCGTCTCCGGCAACGTCGATGCCGCCATGCTGAGCGGCGACTCCACGACGCGCGAACTGATGCTGCGGGTGCTGACGATTCCAGGCATCTCCGTGATAAGCCTCGACGAAACGAGCGCTTACACGCGGCTCTTTCCGTACCTCGAAAACATCGATTTGCCGCCAGGCGTGCTCGATCTGCGCCACCGCGTCCCGCCCGATACCGTGCACCTGATCGGTCCGACTGTGCAGATCGTCGCGCGCAGCACGCTACATCCGGCGATCTCCGATCTGCTGATCGAAGCTGCAAGCGAGGTGAACAGTGCGCCTGGCCTGTTGCAGCGCGCGGGCGAGTTTCCCAACACGTCGGTGCACGATTTCCGCATCAGCGAAGACGCGACGCGCTATTACCGCTCGGGCAAGAGCTTTCTTTATCGCACGCTGCCGTTCTGGCTCGCGAGCGTGGCGGACCGGCTCATCGTCCTGCTGCTGCCGCTTGCCGTACTCGTATTTCCGGCCCTGCGCGCCATTCCCGCACTGTATAGCTGGCGCGTGCGCTCGCGCATCTATCGCTACTACGGTGCGCTCATCGCGATCGAGCGCGATGCGCTCAAGCATACGAGCGAAGAAGAGCGGCGCCAGCTGATCGGCGAACTCAACGAAATCGAGCGGTCGCTCAACACGCTGCGCATGCCGCTTGCTTACGCCGATGCGTTTTATGTGCTGCGGGAGCATATCGGCTTCGTGCGGTCGCATCTGGTTGCGAACGAGCCGGTCACACACTGATACGTATTGGTATGCATTGATGCGCATTGATCGGGCCATGCCGTCCGGTTTGCCGGAACGCTTCGGATCGGCGTTCGTTATTCGCCGTTTAAAAGTTACCTGGATTCCAGTGCATATTCCAGGGCGCATGGCGAAAAGGGCGCGCGACCGCAATGGCACGAGAGCCGGGGAGAAGTGCGCAACCGGCATGCATCGAAGCGGCAACCGCACGGCAACCAGGCCATAACGCGGGGTAATTGCGGGGCGACCACTGTGCGGACGCCTCTCATCGTTTTCGTGCAAACTGGGGTGGGAACGCGGCTTGCGCTCACGTTCCCACATTCCCATTCGTGTGGAGATAACGATGCAACGACGAAACTTCATCCTCACGGCCGCCGCCGCGCTCGCCTCGGGCGCATTTGCGCTCGAGGGGTGTACCACCACGCCGGGCACGAATCCGAGCGCGGCGGATAACGCCTCGCGGCGCCAGTCGATTGACGCAGGTATCGACGGCGCCTTGAACAAGCTCTTTACGACCGTGCCGGGCTCGCACGAACTCGTAGCGAAGGCACGTGGCGTGCTCGTGTTCCCGTCCGTGCTGCAGGCCGGCTTCATCGTCGGCGGGCAGTATGGTGAAGGCGCGCTGCGCGTGGGCGGTGCAACGGTGGGCTACTACAGCACCGTGTCCGGATCGTTTGGCCTGCAGGCGGGCGCGCAGTCGAAGGCGGTCATCTTCTGCTTCATGACCCAGGATTCGCTCAACCGCTTCCGCGCGTCGGAGGGCTGGTCGGTGGGGGCGGATGCGTCGGTGGCGCTCGTGAAGGTGGGCGCGAACGGTGCGGTCGATACGACCACCGCGACGGCGCCGGTTCAGGTGTTCATCGTGACGAACGCGGGCCTGATGGGCGATGTGTCGCTCGCGGGCACGAAGGTCTCGCGGCTGAAGATCTAGATGCGCAGGAAATAAGGCAAGGCGCAATCGCCTTGCCTGGCTTTCCCTCGATAGCGAACGTGCGGCGCAGCGCCGTGACATCCACGCAATATGCTTTGGATAACTACGTATCCATGCCGCGGCGCAATCGATCTGCGGTTCAGGCAGTTCGTCGATAAAACGGTGGCGAAGATGCGGGCCGCGGGCGAGATCGTAAAACCGATCGTAAAACCAAGAGCCAAAAACGAAAATGACGCACTCCCGCGAGGGACTGCGTCATTGCCGGGTGTTACAACCAGGTGCTGCAATATTCGTTGGTAGGCTCGATTGGACTCGAACCAACGACCCCCACCATGTCAAGGTGGTGCTCTAACCAGCTGAGCTACGAGCCTGTCGAGGCGCGAATTATAGAGAGACTCGTGCGCGCTTGCAAGCGCTTTTGTTGCGGGTTCTCTTTCCTGGTGCGAGATCGTCGCGGGCGCCTATGTGGCTAACTGCGTGGCTAACTGCGTGGTCAACTGCGTGGCTAACTGCGTGGTCAACTGCGTGGTCAACTGCGTGGTCACCCGCGCGGTCACCCTACCGGCCCCCGCGGGCTATTTCTGGACTGCTTGCCGGTAAGTATTGGGCGCGGCGCCGAATGCATCGCGGAACCGATGGCTGAAGTGGCTCGCGTTCGCATAGCCGCACTCGGCTGCAATCCGCACGAGCGGTTGCGCGGTCGTGCGCAACAGGGCGCGGGCGCGTTCAAGACGCTGGGCCGCAATCCATGCATGCGGCGGTTGCCCGAACGACGTGCGGAACATGCGCGCGAGATGGTATTCGGACAGGCACGCGATTTCGGCGAGTGCCCCAAGCGTCAAAGGCTCGCCCAGATGGGCGTCGATATAGTCGCGCAGGCACCGCCGCGTCGCCACCGAAAGGCCGCCCTTGAGCGTCGCGCCCGGGCGGCGCACGCCCTGGCTGCGCAGCAGCAGGCTCAGCACTTCGTGGGCCGTTTCGTTGCCGCGCAAAAGCCCTTGCGGATCGGTCCAGTCTTCGTGGGCAAGCGTCTGGCAAAGCACCGCGATCCGCTCGTCTTCGAAATACGTGCGGTCTGCCAGCGTGAGTTCGCGCGGCTCCAGATCGAGTTCGCTGACGGCACGTTGCGTAAAGTGCTCGGGCAGGAAATAAAGGTGCATGAAATGCATGTGGCCCCGCACCCACCAGCGCGATTCGTGATCGCCCGGCAGCGCGCAGAGGCGGCTCGGCGCGCCGTAGATGCCCGGCAGCTTCTGCCGCTCGGTCCGGTAGCCGCCGTCGATGTAGCACGACAGCGTGTGATGGCCGGGCCGCTCGTAGACGGTCTCCGCCTCGCGCGTCTCGCGCACCCAGACGGCTGCCGCAAGCCGGTCGCCGAGCCACGCAAACCGCTCGAGCGTCGCGTCGGCTTCGCTCAGCGTGCGGCACACCGAATGCAGCCCGAATGGGGTGTCGGCGAGATCGGGCACGGAGGGAGTCGGCTGGGCGTTCATGGTTCGCAACAGGCCGCTGTGCGACCGGTGGAGGGATCGTGAAAGTATACGCGCGCGCCGACCGGAGCAGGCCGCCGCCAAAAAAAGCGCAATCCTGGACAAGTGCGGCTCGCGGCTACGCGCGATAGTGAGGACTTTCAGCATCGATCGGGTTCCGGCAATGAATCTCTTGCTCTATGCGCTTACCGTCGTGATCTGGGGAACCACCTGGATCGCCATCAAATGGCAGCTTGGCGTCGTGCCGGCGCCGGTTTCCATCGCCTGGCGCTTCGGGCTCGCGGCGCTCGTGATGTTTGCGCTGCTGCGCGCGATGCGCCGCCCGATCTGGCCGCCGCGCGCGGCATGGCGATATCTGGTGGGCCAGGGGCTGGCGCTCTTCTGCCTTAACTTCCTGTGCTTTTATTACGCCGAGGGCATCGTGCCGAGCGGTCTCGTCGCCGTGGTGTTCTCGACCGCGCCGCTGCTCAATTCCATCAACGGCCGCCTGTTCATGGGGCGGCCGCTGCAGCCTTCTGCGGTCGGCGGGGCCGTGCTCGGCCTGATCGGGATCGTTTGCCTGTTCATGCAACAGATGGCGGGCCATATCGGCGATCACACCGCCTGGCTCGGGCTCGCCGTCGCGTTTCTCGGCACGCAGTGTTTTTCGGCGGGCAATCTCTTGTCCAGCCGCATGCAATCGATGGGGCTGCATCCGTTTGTCACGAACGGTTGGGCCATGCTGATCGGCACCGCGGTGCTGGTGACCGGCAGTGCGTTCGCCGGTTTGCCGTTCCGGCCCGAACTGGATGCGCGCTACCTCGGCGCGCTTGCCTATCTCGTCATCGCAGGGTCGGTGATCGGATTTACCGCGTATCTGACGCTGGTTGGACGGATCGGACCCGAGCGCGCAGCCTATTGCACGGTTTTGTTTCCGATCGTCGCGCTCGCGATTTCGACCGTATTCGAAGGCTACCGCTGGTCATTGCTGGCCGTGGTTGGACTGGTGCTGATTCTGGCCGGCAATCTCGTTGCATTCGATCTGACACGCCGTATTTTCGCCCGGCGTGCGCCTGCCTGATTGGCGCGGTTGCCCGCATTGCATGGGTGTAATAGGATTCGGCCCGCCGCAACGTTTTGTTGCGGCGACTTTTCTTCAGGTGCCCGCAAGGGAGAATCGGGAAGGCGGTGCGATTCCGCCACGTGCCCAACGCTGTATGGAGGACGGGTAGAGCAAGATGCCACTGGCGTTAGCCGGGAAGGCGCTCTACACGGATGAATCCAAGTCAGAAGACCGGCCTGAAGAGCGAAAAAACGCTGCCAGGCCCGGCAGCCGAATCTTTTCCAAAAGGGGAATCCATGGAAAACCAAGCTGTCCGGCCCGATCACCAATTTTCCGAAGCAGAGCGCGCCGCAGTCTACCGGACCATTTTCAGCCGCCGTGACGTGCGCGGACAATTCCTGCCCGATGCTATCCCCGACGAGGTGTTAAGCCGGGTGCTGATGGCCGCACACCATGCGCCTTCGGTGGGCTTCATGCAGCCCTGGAATTTTCTGGTGGTTCGCTCGCAGGACGTCAAGCAGCGCGTCCATGACCTGTTCAAAAAGGCCAACGCAGAAGCTGCGCAGATGTTCGAGGGCGAAAAGCGCGAAGTCTACAGCCGCCTCAAACTCGAAGGCATCCTGGAGTCGCCCGTCAACCTGTGTATCACCTGTGATCGCAAACGTACCGGCCCGGTCGTGGTGGGACGCACCCATATCCGGACGATGGATCTCTATAGCAGCGTCTGCGCGGTGCAAAATCTGTGGCTGGCGGCGCGAGCCGAAGGACTGGGTGTGGGTTGGGTGAGCATCTTCAATCAGCGCGATGTGCAGGACGCCCTCCAGATCCCCCGCAATATCGCGCCGGTGGCCTACCTCTGTCTGGGCTACGTCAGCCACTTCTACGACAAGCCGGAGCTGGAAAGCGCAGGTTGGTTGCCCAGGCTGCCGATCGACGAGCTGGTGTACGTCGACCAGTGGGAACAACAGCCCAAAGCAGACGATCCGCTCGTCGACTGCTTGCGTCGGCAACAGACAACCATTCAGGAGAATGGTCTGAACGGGACGCTGTTTAGATAACTCTCCCATGCGGGCCACTCGCGCTTAACGAGTGGCCGCTTATCAATGGCCGCTTTCAGGATTGGCCATTGACTGTTCCAGGCCGGGCATTCGACATGCCGGCGCCAATCTCCAGACTCGATCCAGCGCCTGCTGAAACTCGGTCGAAACACCTTCGCGCACGAGATAAAACCCAAAACTATCAGGCACTTGTCTCTTTGCGGGATTGCGTGCACACAAAATAAGACAGGACCGGAAACGTGAAATACTGAGCTTCGCGCAGGGTGCGGGATCCGCCTGCTGGCCTGCTCCTTCGCTCCTGGAGGCGCCCGATGAAACGCCGTGAACTGTTGGCAGTGCTGGCCGCAAGCGCGATGGCCGAGGTTGCCGGCTGCGAAGCGCAGGAAACCCCGGCGAAGTACGTGAATGACATCGCGCTGCCCAAGCCCAAAGTCACCGGCCCGGTCTCTTTCGAGGAAGCCATCACGCGGCGCAGATCGGTGCGCACCTTCGGGCCAGCGCAGGTGCCGATCGAGTCCATCGCCCAGTTGCTGTGGGCCGGGCAGGGCATCACCAGCCCGGATGGCAAGCGCGCGGCTCCGTCGGCCGGCGCCTTGTACGCGCTGGAGCTCTACGCCGTGACGCCCACGGAGGTGATCCACTACCTGCCTCACGGCCACCGCGCCGAGACGCGGGCCACGCCCGACCTGCGCCCTCAACTGAGAGAACTTGCACTCGGGCAAGCGTCAGTCGGCGGCGCTCCGCTCGTGATCGCAGTGGCCGCCGACCCGAACCGGCTCGCCCCCAGGTACGGCGCCCGAGCCAACCGGTATGCAGACCTCGAGGTCGGGCACGCGGCACAGAACATGCTGCTTCAGGCCGCCGTACTTGGGCTTGTCGCCGTGCCCGTCGGCTCTTTCGACGCAGCTCGGGCAGCGCGGACACTCGCCCTGCCTCCCGGCCAGACGCCCGGCTATCTCATCCCGGTAGGTTTTCCGGCCTGATTTGCGAGCGGATTCCGGCTACGCTTTCGCAGGCGGAGCAATGGATCGCGGAGCAGCGCGCCGTGTGGGAAGCACGGTCTGACCGCATGGCCAATTTTGTCGAACGACTTCATCAAGAGGAGCAAACCCATGACACAACCCAAAGCCGAAAACGCTGATTCCCGCGACCTCGTCATCACCCGCGTGCTGCGCGCACCCCGGGCCGCGCTGTGGCGCGCGTGGTCGGAGCCGGACCTGCTCAGGCAGTGGTGGTGCCCCAGGCCGTGGACGACCGAAGTGAGCGCCTTCGACCTGCAACCGGGCGGGGCTTTCCATACCGTCATGCGGGGGCCGGATGGCAACACCAGCGATAACCCCGGCAGCTTCCTCGATGTCGTGCCGCAATCGCGCATCGTGTTCACGTCGATGCTCACGGCAGGCTGGCGTCCGGCCAAGCCGTGGCTCGGCTTCACGGCGATCATCACGATGGCCGACGAAGGCGCAGGAAGCCGCTACATTGCCCGGGTCATGCATCAGGACGATGCGGCGCGCGAGCAGCACGAAAAGCTGGGTTTTTTCGACGGCTGGAATACCGTGATCACTCAGCTCGACGAGTTCGCGAGCGCGCTGCGTTAACCTGCCTGACTCATCGGCGGATTGCTCCGCCGCATGCTCAGGAGGCTACCCGCGACGTCATTTAGTTGCGAGCGCACTGATGCGCTCGACGCGTTCGTAGAAGGTAGGCTCGTCGCGCTGGCGGAGGTCTGCGAGGTCGGACAGCACCTTGTCGAAGCGCGCGGCCTGAGCCTTGTCCTTGATCGCGTCGATTTGCGCCTTCATGCCGAGAAACGCCTCGATGGCCTTGTTCTTCTTTTCGTCTTCGGCAAGCGTGTCGATCAGGCACGCGAGCGCATCGGAGATGCGTCCCAGTTGCCGGCCATAACTGTCTTTGGTGACGACGGCCTGTTCGGTCGCCGGGTCGCTCGAATTGTTCTCGTTGACCACAAGGCCCGCGAAGGTCCACGGCAAGATCGACTGGTCGAGTGACCTCGGTACGGCGTAAAGCGCAAAGAACGGCCGCAGCGCGGCGAACCAGTAATTCATGGGCTGCGCGAGCCAGGTGCCGGTATCGGAGGGTAAGGGCATCGCATTCTCCTGGAAAACCAGATGAAAACGTCATTGACCGCGATAAATCGAGTCTTGCGGCGCTGCTTGCGGCACTGCCTGCGGCGGCTTCGGGGCCGCGAAACGCGCGAGTATCTTCTGCATGATGCTGCGCGCAAAGGTGCCGGCGGCGCCGGCGGTCGTCGGCGCCGCCGGTGTCTGGGCATCGGCCGCGCCAGCCGGGGGATTCTTTGACTGGATGAGGTCCTGAATGTGCTGGGTAACGGTCGTGCTGGCGCCCAGTGGCGCGAGGCTCTTTGCGGCGAGCGCGAACAGACCCTGCATGTGCGTCACGTCGCGCCCGTTCGCGGCCTGCAGTGTGGCGTCGTCGACGATGGGTGCGGGCACATCGATCGATAGCGGCCCGCGATTCGCGTCGAAGGGCGCATTGAGCGCTGCGGACAGATCGGGGGCGGCGGCCTCGCGCGCGGAAAGCGGCCCGGCAATGCCGAAGCAGTTGCGCACGGTCTTGAGGATCGACGTGTGGTCGTACGGCACGGGACCGTCCGCGCGCAACACGGTGCCCGCGGCGGTGTACGGCGAGACGACGACGGCGGGTACGCGCACGCCGAAGCGGTCGAACGTGAAGCGCTGCATCGGCCGTGGCGGTTCGGGCTGCGTCGCGGCGGGCGGGGGAACGTGATCGAAACAGCCGCCGTGTTCGTCGAACGTGACGATCAGCAGCGTGTTGTCCCAGTTGGGCGACGCACGCACCGCGTTATAGACGCGTGCGACGAGCGCATCGGCGAACGGCACGTGATGCGGCGGATGCATATCGTTCGGCAATTGCACCACATCCGGGTAATACCGCGGCTCGATGAAGGCGTAGGCCGGCAACTGGCCTGCCGCAGCGTCGCTGATGAATTCGTCGATCAACCTGAAATTCGCGAAATACGGCCACAGGCGCGAGAGCAGCGCGGTCTGCGGAAAATCGTGGAAATAGATCTTCCACGGCACGACGCCTTGCAGTTCGTTGAAGATCGTCTGCATCGGAAACGGGAAGCCGTCGAGCGTGTTGTTCTCATACCCGTTGGCGGTGCCCGCATGCACGAAAAACCGGTTGGGCCAGGTCTGGCACGGCGCCGACGCGAACCAGCGATCCGAGACGGCGAAGCTGCTCGCCAGTTCGCTCAGGACAGGCAGATCGTTGCGCGTGAAGCAGTGCATGACATCGGCGCCGTTGCCGCCGAGGTGGTTGTAATTGGCGACGAAGCCGCTCATCGACGGCACGCCGGTGATCGGCCCGTTGAAGAGTTGCGCGTTGATGTCGTCGAACGTTTCGCCCGGATCGGGGTTGGGGACCGTCGAACAGCCGGTGTCCCCGGGCGTGGGCCACGGTGCGATGCCGTCGTTGCCCGCGCAACCTGCGCCGTCGAGCCCGTCGAAATCGGGGCCTGCCGGGCGCAAGAAACCGAAGACGTTATCGAACGAACGGTTCTCCAGCATCAGGACAACGACATGCCGTATGGCGGACCAGTCAGTCATCTTGCCTCCTGCGGATTGCACGAGTCTTGCGATGCTGCGGCCCCGCCAGTCGGCTTGCGCCCGCGAAGCAGCTTCACGGATTATCCGCGCGAAGCTGTGCGCCGCCAATCGGCGTGTTGCCCGGCTGGAAAATCACGTGCTATTGCGCGCGGGTTGCGCTGCATTGTGCCCGGATGCGGCGCTGCCCGGCGCGTGGACGGCCACGCGCCGGGAAAACGCACGCCTTCAGCGCCGCCGCCGCATGAGCGGCCGAGCGGTCGACCGGTCAAGCGGTCGCGCACGGTCAAACGAGTCCGGTCGCGTAGTACACGGCGATCACGAAGAACACCGCGAGCGTTTTAATGACCGTGACCGCGAAGATGTCGCGATACGACTCGCGGTGCGTGAGGCCCGTCACGGCGAGCAGCGTGATGACGGCGCCGTTGTGCGGAAGCGTGTCCATGCCGCCGCTCGCCATTGCGACCACGCGGTGCAGCACTTCCATCGGAATGTGCGCGGCCTGCGCGCTCTTGATGAACTGGTCGGACATGGCCGCGAGCGCGATGCTCATGCCGCCCGATGCCGAGCCCGTGATACCCGCGAGTGAACTCACGGAAACTGCCGCATTGACGAGCGGATTCGGAATGCTCTTGAGCGCGTCGCTCACGACGATGAAACCCGGCAGCGCGGCGATCACGCCGCCGAAGCCGTATTCGGAGGCGGTATTCATCGAAGCGAGCAGCGCACCGGCCACGGCCGCCTTCGTGCCAGTCGCGAAGCGCGACTGCACGCGGCGGAACGCCGTGACCAGCACGAGTGCGATGCCGAGCAGCAGCGCGCCTTCTACGGACCAGATGCCGACAACCTGCTTGATGGTGGTCGTGACGGGCGCGTGAATGCCGGGCAGCACGTCGGGCGCGACGGTGAAGCTCTCGCCGTACCACACCGGAATCCAGCGCGTGAGCACGAAATTCGCGACGCCGACGAGCACGAGCGGCGCGATGGCGAGCAACGGATTCGGCAGGCTCTTCGTTTCGACGCGATCGGGCTCGTTCACGAGCGACGTGCCGTAGCCTTCGCCCTTCGCCATCGCGGTGCGGCGGCGCCATTCGAGGTACGTGAGACCCACGACGACGATAAAGAGCGAGCCGATGATGCCGAGCACGGGTGCTGCCCACGTGGTCGTCCTGAAGAAGCTCGTCGGGATGATGTTCTGGATCTGCGGCGTGCCGGGCAGCGAGTCCATCGTGAACGAGAACGCGCCGAGCGCGATGGCGCCGGGCATCAACCGCTTCGGGATGTTGCTCTGGCGATAGAGTTCGGCGGCGAACGGATAGACGGCGAACACCACGACGAAGAGCGACACGCCGCCATACGTGAGCAGCGCGCAAACCGCAACGATCACGGCATTCGCGCGCGAGCGGCCAATGTAGCGAATGGCGGCGTGGACGATCGACTCGGAAAAGCCTGAAAGTTCGATAACCTTACCGAAAACGGCGCCAAGCAGGAACACGGGAAAGTACAGCTTCACGAAGCCGACCATCTTGTCCATGAAAATGCCGGAGAACACAGGCGCGACGGCGGACGGACCGGTGAGCAGCACGGCCGCGAGGGCGGCGATGGGGGCGAAGAGGATCACGCTGTAGCCGCGATAAGCAGCGAGCATGAGGAACGCCAGGGCGGCGAGGACGATGACAAACGACATTGCGTTTCCTTCAATGATGATCGTGGTTCGGCAATCGTTGAGGCGTCGCGGCAATTCTACAGAATCGTCTGATGATTGCCGCGCCGGTTGACCGGCGCTATCGTTGGCCGTGCGAGGTCGTGCCAGGGCGTGCTGGCGGTGGGGAGGGCGACGGCGATGAAGTGGTTCGATTCGATTCGGGTGTTGCGCCGGGCGAAGCCGCCGCGCATGACGTGGATTGCGCGTGGCGCACGCGCGGCCGGTCTTGTGGCCGTTGCTGTGGCCGGTTTTGCGATGTGCCCCGGTGTGCATGCGCAGACGGCAACCGCCGCGCAGGCGCAGGTGAAGAACTGGTACAACGATCCGTTTTTCGCGCTGTCGAGCGCGGTGAGCGCATGTCCGGTGCCGCTCGGGCCGTTCATGACGCGGGCCGAGGCCGAAGACGATGCGCATTATCGTGTGGAGCGCGGCACGACCTGCTGGCTTGCGCACAAGTGCTCGAAGCCGAACTCGTATCTTTACGACGCGGATATCGCGGCCGCGGTTCGCCGGCAGTTCCAGGGCGACGCGTCGCTCGCGAACACGAGCCTCTGGATTACCGTGCAGCGGCGTTTTGTCTACGCGGAAGGATGCGCGCCCGCCTCATTCGATCGGGCTGCGTTGCAGCGCCGCCTCGAAGCGATCCCGGATGTCGAGCAGGTGTTTGTGCGCGTGGTCGCCGATCCGCACGGCGCGCTGCCTTACAAGACGCTGCCGCCGCCGAACTGAGTGTGCCCGCGCGCGCAGGGCGCATGCCGCGCCGCAGGTGCGCGGCATGGCACAATCGCACATCGAAGAATGAGAAAGTTCATTGGGGTGCTACATGAATCGTCCAGGTTTGTCGCTGTCCTTCCGCTTGTGCAGGCTGCCATTCGCGGCCCTCGCCTGCGCGCTGCTTGCCGCCTTGTCCGCGTGCAGCAGCAGCCCGCCGCTGTTTCTCTCCGATGGCCGCCCGACGGTCCAGGTGCAATGCCCGTCTGCAGGCGACCGCGACTCCTGCTCGCAGCAGGCGCGCGCGCAGTGCGGCGGCGCCTACGACACCATCGATACATCCACGAGCGGCTCCACCTTCAACCTCGTGTTCGCCTGCCGGGCCAAATAAGCCCGCGTCCCGCGCGGCTAGCCTGCGTGTGTCACGTGCGTCTGCTGCGTCCGGTGTACCGGCAGATTCAGCAGCAGGCGCAGCAGATCGGGCTGGCGGCGCGTCGCGGTCTTTTGGAACACCGACTGCAGTTGCTTGCGCACGGTATCGTGCTGCACGCCGACACGCGCCGCAATTTCCTTTTGTGTGAGCCCTTCCGCGAGCAGATGGGCGATACGGCATTCCGCGGGCGACAGATCGAATGCGTCGGCAAGGACCTGCTCGTCGACCGGCGGCGCGGAGCGCGGATGATAGAACGTGAGCGCGGCCACGGCGCACAGTTCGGCGACCGGGGCGTCGCCGTACGTCTGCACGTTATAGAACGCGTAGAGCACTTCCGGGCCGTTCGTATCGCCGGGCGCGACGATGCGCAGTGCGCGAAACCGCGTGGCGGCCTCCCGGGCACCGTTTGTCGCGCTGCGCAGCCGCGCTTCGGCGATGGCGATGTCTTCCAGCAAGCGTGCCTGCCAGGGGGCCGGGAGGGATAGCCGGTGCGCGCGCACGCGCACGAGCGGCGTCGCGTTCAGGAGCTGCTGCGCGCGTTCGTTGCCGTACAGCACTTCACCATGCGCATCGACGAGCATCGCGGGCGGACTCGCGCGATGCACGAGCGCGGATGCGTTCAGCGTGCTGCGTTGTGCGTGAAGACGCAGCGCGCGTATGAGGTGGGGCGTGAGCCGGTCGAGCAGCGCACGCGCGGCATCGGACAGCGGACCTTGCACCGCATCGCGCCGGCAGGCGAGCATGACGGTCAGCGACGAGCTGTCGATCAGCTTGCAAAGCGAAACGTGCCGATGTTCCGCGGCGAGAATGCGCGGCTCGAATACGGGAAGTCCGCTGGCATGATCGCTTTCGGCGGTGTCGCTGTAATGCAGCCATTTGCCGGGCGCAAACGCGCGCAGCCATTCAAGCCGTGGATCGTCGCGATAGAGCGGCCGGATCAGTTCGAGCGGCTCGCTCCGGGCGACATCGAAACCGTCACCATACGAGAAAATATTGCGGTGCCGGTCGAATGCAAACAAATGAACCGAGGTGGTTTCGGTCGATTTTAATAATCTTGTGCAAAATTCTTTCCAGAACGCAGAGTTGTCGATTGTTTCGTAAATGGCGTTCAGCAAACTGTCATATTGTGATTCGTTCGATTCCACCGCGGACTCATCGCTGAATATCGGCACCGCCTGTTGTCCGCAAAAATGCGCGGAGCATATTTTTCCACAAATGAGGAATGTACAGGTTCAATAGCCGTCGTTACTCTCGAGTGGGTTTGTCGTCGATGCGTCGTCAGGCTCGCAGACGTGGCGCCCAGCTTCAGTGCGGTAGCCAACGGACAACCGCGGATGGTCGGCGGATAAGCACAATCACGGGATTGGTTTTCTCAGGCATGCGCGACAGATTTTTGCCATGCGCGCGTGCCATTATCCGTAACGAATCCGGCATAAACGCCAATCGGGAAAAATGCCCGGACATCGCTTAAAAGAAGCAGCGCAAACCGAAAATACGTAGATGCGCCCGCGGGCGTGTCTTTAAATGGCTTGTCATAACCCGGGGGCAACAGTGAATCACCATCAACTGGAAAGGGATATCGAGCATCTGGAACATGTCATTGCACGACTTTCAGGGCAGGACCGCATTCCGCTTTCGTATTGGCGCGGGCGGCTCGAATCGGTGCTGTGCGCGAATCTGACGCCTTCGCAGACGGAGCGTGTGAAGCGGCTGCGCGATGCGCTCCACGCGCTTGAGACACGCGTGCGCGAAAGCATGCGCCGCCAGACGCTGCGATAGCGCAATGGATTGCTGTACTGAGGAAAAAAAAGACGCAATTCGGCACTCTTTGACGCCAGAATGGTCACAATGCTGTCGTGTGACCATTCTGGAGATCACTTCTCATGCCGAGCTACAAGCAATTGACCGCCCAACTGGAAAAGCTCCACAAGGAAGTTGCGGTGGCACGCGAAAAAGAAATTGCGCAGGCAATCGCCGAGATCAAGGAAAAAATTGCCGAGTACGACATCACGGCCGAAGAACTCGGCTTCTCGAGTCGCGCGGCTGCGCCGCGCAAGAAGCCGCTGCCGGCCCGCTACCGGAATCCGAAAACCGGTGAAACGTGGAGCGGCCGCGGCCGCGCGCCGGGCTGGCTCGCAGGCAAGAATCGCGACCGCTTCCTGATCCAGGATTAACCGGCAGGCCGCCACGAGCGATTGCGGGCCGGCAGCCTTCTTGCGCGGCACGGGCCGCGCGCTCCCGCAAAAGCTCACCACGGGTCGCGCACATCGCGTCACAGGGCGTTTGCGTGCATGCGTCGCATGCAGGATGTCGCCGCGGCGCCCATACGCGCGTATCGAACTCTTCATCGCACGCCGTAATGCCGTGTATCATTCGTCCGCGGCGCCGCTTTGCGCCGGTGTGAGCCATGATTCCCCGACCGTGCGTGCTATTCGTCGCGGCGCCGGATCCCACGCCGGCCCTGCGATGCCGTCCGGTAACCGGACCCGGGTGGCCGCCCACGCCGCCGCCTTTGCAGCAACCCATGCCCGCGCGGCCCGGTTGCCCGAATTTCATCTGTGATACCCAGCTCGATGTCAGTTTCCGAACTCAAACGCCGCCGCACGTTCGCGGTCATTTCTCACCCGGACGCGGGTAAAACCACGCTCACCGAAAAGCTGCTGCTGTTTTCGGGCGCGATTCAGATCGCGGGCACGGTGAAAGGCCGCAAGAGCAATCGCTATGCGACGTCCGACTGGATGGAGATCGAAAAGCAACGCGGCATTTCTGTCGCGAGTTCGGTCATGCAGTTCGAGTACGGCGATGCCGTCATCAATCTACTCGACACGCCGGGCCACGAGGACTTTTCGGAAGACACGTACCGCGTGCTGACCGCCGTGGACGCCGCCGTGATGGTGATCGACGGCGCGAACGGCGTGGAAGCGCAGACGCTCAAGCTGCTCGAAGTCTGCCGCAGCCGCAAGACGCCGATTCTCACGTTCATCAACAAACTCGACCGCGAAGTGCGCGAGCCGCTCGACCTGCTCGACGAAATCGAGCAGCACCTCGGCGTGGCCGCCGTGCCGTTCACCTGGCCTATCGGTATGGGCAAGGAGTTCCAGGGCGTCTACGACATTCAGCGCGACCAGGTGCGCGTGTTCCGCGCGGGCGAGGAAACGCTCGGCGGCGCGGTCGAAACGCTGCAGGCTCTCGACTTCGAAGAGGGCGAGCGCCGCTTCGGCTATCACTGGAAGCGCGCCAAGGAAGAGGTCGAGCTGATTACGGGCGCGACGCCCACGTTCGATCGCGACGCGTTCCTCGCAGGCGAGCAGTCGCCGGTGCTGTTCGGTTCGGCGATCAACAACTTCGGCGTGAAAGAAATTCTCGATGCGCTCGTCGATCTCGCGCCGCCGCCGTCCGCCCGTATGACCGTGCAGCGCCCGGTCGAGCCTGACGAGCCGAAGTTCACGGGCGTCGTGTTCAAGGTGCAGGCAAACATGGACCTCGCGCACCGCGACCGCGTGGCGTTTATCCGCGTGTGCTCGGGCCGCTTCGAGCGCGGCATGCAACTGAAGATCACGCGCAACAACAAGACGTTCCGCGCGAACAACGTTGTGAGCTTTCTCTCGCAGCGCCGCGAAACCGTGGCCGAAGCGTACCCTGGCGATATCATCGGTATTCCTAATCACGGCGCGCTGAGCCTCGGCGATACGCTGACCGAAGGCGAGGATCTTCAATTCACGGGTCTTCCGTTCTTCGCACCGGAAATTTTCCAGACCATCGAAGTGGTCGATCCGATGCGTGCGAAACAATTGGGCGAAGCGCTCAAGCAGCTCGGCGAAGAAGGCGCGATTCAGGTGTTCCGCCCGTTGCATGGGGGCTCGATGATTCTGGGCGCCGTCGGCCAGCTGCAGTTCGAAGTGGTGTCGCACCGCCTGTCCGCCGAATACAAGGTGGATGTGCGCATCATGCCCGCACGCTACCGTCTTTCTCGCTGGGTTACCTGCGACGACTCCGCCGAGCTGCGCCGCTTCACCGATGCCTACGCGGCCCGTATGGCCTACGACGCATCGAACGCGCCGACTTACCTTGCTTCGCACGTTTCCGAAATCGAAGTCGCGCAGAAGGCCTGGCCGAAGATCGTGTTCAACGAGTTGCGCGAGCACTCGGGCGCACCGTTCCGCAAGGGCTTGTAGTCGCCCGTTTTCGCCTCACGGATGCGTTGTCATTCTTGAGGCGAAGTCGTGTTGAATTCGGATCGGGTTGACGCCGCTCGATCCGGATTTACTGAATGGAAATGATGAGCCAGGGGAACCTGGCTTTTTTTTCATCTGTTCCAGGCGTCTGTCGATATTCAGTAGCGCTGATTCAGAAGAGCGCTGTGAAGCGCCTCATCCTCAAGCTAGATCGCAAGGGCGGCTCGCGTACGTGCCGAATTTTCCGTCCGCGTGCCTTTGCGTGCCTATTGCGTGTCTATCACGTGTCTATAGCGTGCCCCGAAACGCGGGGCACTTCACGCAGGCGACATGCAGCCTCGCGTTACTTCACGGTCACCGTTCCCGTCATTCCGGCTTCGTAATGTCCCGGCTGGAGGCAGGCGAACTCGAACTTTTCCGCCCTGGTGAACTTCCACACCAGCTTGCCGCTGTGTCCCGCGTCCACGGTGATCGCGTTGGCGTCGTGATGCACCATATCCGGCATGGCACGCATCATCTGTGCGTGCTCCGTCAATTCTCCGGCAGTGCCCAGCATCATTTCGCGGCGAAGCACGCCCCCATTCCCGATCACGAACCGGATTGTTTCGCCTCTCTTGAGGAGATGTCGGCCGGGCTGAAGTGCAGGGTATCCAGCATGGTTACCGCGTTCGTGCGGGACACCTCATTCGGATCGCCGGCCTTGCCCACGGCTGACGCTTCGCCATGGCCGTGCGCCATGACTGCGGTACTGGCGAATGCGAGCGAGACAATGCATCTGGATGCTTGCCGTCTTCACGATGATTCTCCGGTGCGGGGCAAGCATGGTGCAGCCCCGGGTGATCTCGTGTGCAAACAGGCAGGGCCTGTATCGCGATTATTCGTGTGCCGCCAGGTGTCGAATCGTCGCACGACACAGCGGAATACGCCAGGCACAACCGTTGCAGTCCGGACAGTGACCGGCAGCCGCATAGAGCTCCGCCAAGAGCGCGGCCGACATCCCGAGGCGCATGAGCCTGAATAGCGCGCCAAGCCGCACCACGCCGCTGGATTCGCTCCAGCCAGTCTTCTTGTTGCGGCATACATGCGTGGCCGTCCTGGCGCGTGCAACCGCCATCGGTGTGTTCACAACCGATCAATTCCAGATGCAGTTCGCCAGACCCGGGCAGAAGAGTTCGAACAACGACAGTGCTCAACAGTAATTGATTTGAAAGAAAACCGGGCTGTACATTGCAATTCCCAAACAGACATCGACTCAAATTCGCCGGGCAAACTGCCGCATCCAGGGCGTACGAGAGAATCGCTCAACGGTAAGTCGTGCGTCACCTCATGGGGCTAATACCGTTGAAAATATGAAGATTTTGTGGCGCTGATCCAATATGGCCGGATTGAATAGAAGCGATTCGCGTGCGTACTTTACACAGCTTTTTCGGGGCATAAAGCCGCAGACTCTGCAGGGTATGTCGATAACGTGATGGGGAGCCGGATTGAAATCGAACAGCCGTGCTTGAGAATTGGCCAAATTGCGTTGGGCAGTTTTCAGTTGCGCAAGTGGATCAAATAGGAGTAGAGGCTGCCCGCGATTATTACTTAAGATTTCTTAAGGCGTATCGATTGTCCGCCGATTTAACTTAAGGTTTCTTAAGAATTAGAGTGTGCTGCGAGAAAACTGACAGCGGCGCCATTTTCGATCGGCCGGGCTTCAAGATGGTAATTGCGTCATTCGCCAGAAACCGGACTACGCTGAAGTGCTGTGTGGAAATTACCCCGAGAAGAGCGAGTCATGTAACACGCCGTAATATTTCGCTCAAACTCTCCATATGTCGAGTTGCCTATGCAACTCCTTCGCCATCGTGTGCTTGAATTCGCGTCATTCACTCCCGCCATCGGAGTGCCATTTGGTTTGCAAATCCGGTGGATATGAAACCATTTGCCATTCCACGCGACGTGCGAAGATTTTTTTTCGCTCGACGCGATCAACTCTCGATGACGGCCAACTCATGAACGCAATGCACTAGTGGGCGAACCGGCGGAGCGCAGGCAATGAGACGTGCCAGTGTGCCTTGTTCAATCGATATGTCCGCCAAAGAATATCGGTCGAGAACGTCCATGTACACGCGCAAAGCCTGCTCCAGCACGCCTCGCAGGCCGCAGGCCGCCGTGATCGCGCATTTGTTGTCGCCCGCGCTGAAGCATTCGACGATGCAGAAATCCGGCTCGGTCGTGCGAACGACGGCGCCAATGGTTATTTCGTTTGCCGGCCGGCCCAGACGCATTCCGCCCATCCGGCCTCTGGTCGTGCTCAGATAACCAGCGCGCGCAAGCGTGTGAACGATCTTTCCGACGTGCCCTCGTGCAATGGAAAGCGAGTCGGATATCTCTTGAATGGTGGTGAGTTCGTCGTTGCGCTCCGCAACATAGATCAGGACCCGCAGGCTGTAATCGGTAAAATCAGTAAGTCTCATAAGTCACCATATGACTGTGTGATAGCCGCAACCGTTTTTGAATCTTCTAACAAATAGTGAGCTGAATCTATCGTTTTTCCACTCATCTATTCGCTGTGATTGACGTTATACATTGCAACGGCTTTCAAGAATCATCCGATCTGCGTGACTTGACGTCACACCCAATTGCGACACGGGTCCACATCGTTCATCCTGTAACAAACATATAGCGCCTATATCGCCCGAGTCTGAAAGACGGACCTCCCTTTCGCTTAATGTGCCTGTCACGACGCCCGTCTATAGCGATATAAAAAACATGCATTTCATAAGAAGGTTAGTTCTATCACGATTTGATGTTTATTCGCTGTCGATGGGTAATTGGGGAAGCGAACAAATGATGACTTTTCGCGATGTCATTTACAGCCAACACCTCTCTGATTCGCCATTGATAGAGCGCAACCAGGAATGAACTTGGTGTAACGAACGTAGGGATAAATATTGTTAGCTACGTTGCAGGTGTGGATCATTGCAGGCGTTCGTTGAGGTAGCGGGTTGCATTGAACTTACTTAATAAACGTAAGTTAATTGAAAGGCGTCTTGAGGCGGATCCGCAGGGTCAATAAAGACAAACCTGTGGATAGCAACATGACATCGACGAGGGTGTTGGTTCGTATCAATCGAAGGAGCAAGTCGTGAGAGCAATTTCTACCGTTTCACTCGCTGTCGCCACACTGGCCGCAGGAATGTTGTTTGTATCGGGTTCGGCATCGGCAGCCGATGCTGACGCCGCCAAGGCACTCGCCCGCCAGAACAACTGCTTCCGTTGCCATGCCATTCAGAAGGACAAGGATGGTCCGGCATGGGCGAAGGTTGCGCAGAAGTACAAGGGCAATCCCGATGCAGAGGCCAAGCTGATTCACCACGTCACGTCCGGTGAAAAGGCGAAGTTCCCGGATGGTCACGAAGAGAACCACAAGATCATCGAAACGGATCCGCCGAAGGACATGGCACAAATCAAGAATCTGATCGACTGGATCCTCTCGCTTCAATAGCGGCTGGAGTACCCGGGTTGTCCGGGTAGCTTCCCTATAAAAATTCTTGAAACTGTCCTCCGCGCTGCGTCTGCCCTTAGTGGTACTAAACGCAGGCGAAGCACGGCGGACACGTGGGATGACGTGCAGACATGAAATCAAAAAATTGGTGGAAAGGGGTATTTTGCGGCGTGATGCTGGCCTTAGGGCTGGTGTCCGCTAGCCATGCGGAGGACTCCCCGTCGGGGAGTCTCACGCGTCAGCAGCGTGACGCGGTCTGCACGAAATGCCACGACGAATCTGAAAAGAAACCGATCCTCTCGATCTACCAGACGCCCCATGGCGCGATTGGCGATTCGAGGACCCCGGCTTGCCAGGACTGCCACGGCGAAAGCCAGAACCACCTGAGCGGCAAGACCGAAGGCGGTCATCGCCTGCCGCCCGATCGCGTGTTCGGCAGCAAGCACTCGCCCGCCGGCTATACGCCGATCAGCCCGCAGGCGCAGTCCGAAGCGTGCCTCGTCTGCCACAAGGCAGGTCTGCGCATGCATTGGCCGGGTAGCCAGCACCAGGCAAACGACGTCGCCTGCACCAGCTGCCACGTGGTTCACAACCCGACTGACCCTGTGCGTATCAAGGAAGAGCAGCCGACCGTCTGCTTCAAGTGCCACCGTGAAAAGCGTGCCGAAATCAACAAGATTTCCGCGCACCCGATCGCCGTGGGCAAGATGGCCTGTTCC
>NZ_JAMXLH010000055.1 GCF_024281035.1 Paraburkholderia sp. | reverse complement strand
TGCTGATCGTCACGCACAACATCGAAGAAGCGGTGTTCATGTGCGACCGCATTCTCGTGCTGTCGTCGAATCCGGGCCGCGTCGTCGCCGAAATCAAGGTGCCGTTCAAGCATCCGCGCAATCGTCTGGACCCGGAATTCCGCAAGCTTGTCGACGACATCTACGCGAAGATGACCGCGCGCCAGACCGGCGAGACGACCAAGAAGGGGCTGGAGCTCGGCAGCTGGCTGCCGCGCGTGTCGACCAACCTGATGGCCGGTCTGATCGAAACGCTCGCGGCCGCGCCGTACCATGGCCGCGCCGACATGCCGGAAATCGCGCGCTCGCTGCATCTGGAAGTCGACGACCTGTTCCCGATCGCGGAAGTGCTGCAGAACCTCGGTTTCGCGGACGTGCGCGAAGGCGACGTGCTGCTCACGCCGCCCGCGCGCGTGTTCGCCGAGTTCGGCACGCAGGAGCGCAAGATGATGTTCGCGGAGCATCTGCTGCGCAACGTCCCGCTCGCGGCGCGTATCAAGAAGGTGCTCGGCGAGCGGCCGGGGCATCGTGCGCCGCGCGTGCGCTTCGAGCAGGAACTGGAGGACTTCTTGTCCGACGGCGCCGCCGAGGAGACGCTCGATACGGTGATCGACTGGGGCCGTTACGGCGAGATCTTTTCGTACAACGACCAGTCGGAAATCTTCAGCCTCGAGGACGTCGAGTCCTGAGCGCTTCGCCGCATACGGAAAAACGGTCGCTCAATGGTCGCTTCGGCGGCCGTTTTTTTCACGGGTGCGGGGCGAAAGCGTATGGGTTCAAGCGCGCCCCGGCGCTCGATTCATCCTTGCGCTGGCGGCATCGCGCCGATGCAGCCTCCCTCAACGGCTTTCGCGCACGCGGTCGTCTTCATCGTCGATGCCGTCGTCCGCGCCATAGCTGCCGAGGCGGTTATAGAGCGTCTTGAGGCTCACGCCCAGCGTGCGCGCCGCAAGGCGCTTGTCGCCGCCGCAATATTTAAGTGTGCCGAGGATGATCTGCTTTTGCGCGTCGGCGAGCGGCGTGCCGATCCAGACGCTCATCGCATCGCCCTGCGTGACCGGCTTCTTTACACGCGGCACCAGCTGCGGATGGGTAATCTCCACCGCTTTTTCCGCGAGGATGAACGCCCGATAGACGGCGTTCTTCAACTCGCGCACGTTGCCGGGCCACGACCAGTTGCGCACCGCTTCGAGCGCGCGCTTGCTGAAGGCCTTCTGTGAGCGTTCCTGCTCGTTGAGTTCGGCGAGAAACAGTTGCGCCAGCAGTTCGCGGTCGTGCCCGCGCTCGCGCAGCGGCGGCACGCGCAGCGGAAACACGGCAAGGCGGTACATCAGGTCTTCGCGCAGGCAGCTTTCCTTGACGGCGGTGACGGGATCGCGGTTGGTCGCGGCGATGACGCGCACGTCGCCGTGGATCGCCTCGTTGCCGCCCACCGGAAAGTAGTCGCCGGTTTCGAGCGCGCGCAGCAGCTTCACCTGGTGCAGCAACGACATTTCGGTGATTTCGTCGAGGAACAGCGTGCCGCCGCGCGCGTGCTCGAAGTGCCCATCGCGCGCCTGCACCGCGCCCGTGAAGCTGCCTTTCTCGTGGCCGAAGAGTTCGGCCTCGATCAGATCGTCGGGGATCGCGCCGCAGTTGACGGGGATGAACGGGCCGTCGCGCCGCGCGCTCAGATCGTGGATGGTGCGCGCCACGAGTTCCTTGCCCGTGCCCGATTCGCCGACGATCAGCGCGGTGGCGTCCGTGGCCGCCACGCATCCGATCTGCGCATAGAGTTCCCGCATCACCGGCGATGAACCGTAGAGCCGCCCAAACGACTCCAGGCCGGCGACGCGCGCGCCGTGGTCCTCGCTTTCGTTGCGCTTGTCGCGCTGGTTGCGCGTGTTGCGATCGGCGGCGGGCGAGCCCGGCTCGATTTGCGCCATAAGCTATTCCGTCCTGAAAAGGGGGCTTACGCCTTTGAGCGGCTGCATCGTCATGCGGTCATGCCGTCATGACTTCATGCGGCGAGCGGCCGAGGCGCGGTTCGGACATGGCCGTCCAGGACTGGCACGGGAGAAGCCGCGCCGACGGCCGCATGGTTTGCATCGCCTGAATATTTAACCACCGTGACACGCCGCAGGGCAATCGACGTACTGTCCGACGGACGTTCGCGCTTTGCCGTTATCGCGCCGTTACCTTGGCGTACACGTATGTCGGTGCGATGTTGGCCGATCTTCGCACATCCGGCACGAATCCTGCTGTGGAACTCGCGACGCTCGCCCGGATCGACGGTATACGGGCGGTGCCTTACCGCACGATTCCGGTGCTGACCGGGACGCTACGCAGCAAGATTCACAGCAAGATGCACGGCAAGATCCGGAGGACGCGACATGTCGACGAACAGAACGAATCTGGTGGGCGCATTGCTCGCCGTTGGCGCGCTCGGCGCGACGGCCGGGATGATGGCCTGGCGCTGGTCGCAGCGCCATCGGGCGCAGCGTATGAGCTATCACCGTGAATTGAGCCGCTGGGAAGGCGAGGGCGGCGCGCTCGACGCCGACGGCGGCAGCGCGGCCGGGGCGGCTGCCTCCAGCGCGGGCGTCTCGGGTATGTCGGGCGCCAGGGCATCGGGCGCAGCCGCGTCTGGTCAGAGCAACGGTGCGGCCGGTGCGCCCTGGCCGTTTCCGCACGGTAACGCCTAAGCCGCACGCGCTTCCGGCGTGAACCCAGCTTGAATCTTCTACGACGGGCACCCTGCTGCCCGGCCGCGCGAGGCTGGACGCGCATCTATCTCGAATCGTTCTATAATGGTCATATCAACAACAATCTGGGTCTAGGCCAGTCAATAACTGCGGGATTGTTGCATAGTTGCAGCTAAAGCACGCCTGCGCCGCCTTCGGTGCCGTACCCGACCGTTTCGTACTCCACCACGCTACGACTGCGTGCGCCGCGCCTGTGCGGCGCCGGTTCCTATGGCTTCGATTGCACGCCGCGACGCGCGGTTGCGCGGGGCCATTCACATTCGAGGGCTGACGAGACGCGATGCCACATGTATTGATTGTCGATGACGATGCGGGAACCCGCGAGGCACTGGCCGCCGTGGTGGGCGACGACGGCCTCACCACCGCACAGGCCGGCGATCTGCGCGAGGCGCGCATCCAGCTGGTGCGGCAGATGCCGGATGTGGTCTTTGCCGATCTCAAACTTCCGGACGGCAGCGGAACCGAGCTGTTCCAGGATCTCGATCCGCGCTCGGGCGTGGAACTCGTGGTCATCACCGGCCATGCGAGCGTCGAGACGGCTGTCGACGCACTCAAGGCCGGCGCGATCGATTACCTCGTCAAGCCGATCAACCTGCAGCGCGTAAAGGCGATCCTGAACCGGCTGCCGCGCGCGGGCGACCTCAAGGCGGAAATCGGCACGTTGCGCGGCGAGCTGCGCCGCATGGGCCGTTTCGGTCTGATGCTCGGCAGTTCGGCGGCGATGCAGGAGGTTTACGACCAGATCGGCCGGGTGGCGCCGACGCCCGCGTCGGTGATGCTCGTCGGCGAGTCGGGCACCGGCAAGGAACTCGCCGCGCAGACCATTCATCAATTGAGCCTGCGTCGCAAGCAGGAATTCCTCGCGGTCAACTGCGGCGCGATTTCGCCGAACCTGATCGAATCGGAGATGTTCGGCCACGAGCGCGGCTCGTTTACCGGCGCGGACCGGCAGCACAAGGGCTATTTCGAACGCGCGAACGGCGGCACGCTGTTTCTCGACGAAATCACCGAAATGCCGGTCGAGCTTCAGGTGAAGCTCCTGCGCGTGCTGGAAACGGGCATGTTCATGCGTGTCGGGACGACCAGGGAGATCGAGACCGACGTGCGCCTCATCGCGGCGACCAACCGCGATCCCGAGCAGGCCGTGGCCGAAGGCAAGCTGCGCCTCGACCTCTATCACCGGCTCAACGTCTTCCCGATCAACCTGCCGCCGCTGCGCGAGCGCGGCAAGGATGTCGGGTTGCTCGCCCAGTCGTTTCTCGACGAACTCAACGAACGCCACGGCACGAAGCGGCAGTTTCCGGCTGCCGTGCGCGAAATGCTGGCCGCGTACCCGTGGCCCGGCAACGTGCGCGAGCTGAAGAACTACGTGCAGCGCGCGCACATCATGGCGAGCGCCGATGGCGACCTCACCGCCGCAGTGCCGTTGCAGATCTCGCTGTCGAAGTCGATGGCCGGGACGGCCGTGACGATTCCGTTCGGGACCTCGCTCGCCGACGCCGACCGGCAACTGATTCTCGCCACGCTCGAACAATGCGGCGGCGTGAAGACGCGGGCGGCGGAGATTCTCGGCATCAGCCTGAAGACGCTCTATAACCGGCTCGTCGAATATGGCAACGAGCGCGGCAAGGGCGAAGCGGACGATCAGGCGCCCACGCACGTGACGGGTGGCGCGGACGCCTGAGCACGCGGCCCTGCGGCGGCCCCGGCAGGCCGCGGATCGGGCTGCTTGCGCCTGGCCCGGCGCCTTTTGCCCGCCTGGTTCATGGTATGTCCCTTGCGCTGTTGAGCAGAGGGAGACATTTCGAGGAGTGAGCCATGCCCCACTGCCGATTTACAGGCCGCACAGGCTACACAGGTCATACCGGCCACACCGGCACGAAGCCGTATCTCGCGCATACCCCGCAGCCTGACGACCCGCCGCCGGGCGAGCCGGACGAGCCGGACGGGCCGCCGATCGGCGATCCGCCGCCCGAGCCGTTCGAGGCGCCGCAATCGCCGCAATCGCCGCAAACAAATAGGCGCCGGATCCGGACTGCCAACCCCGCGCAGCGCGGCTGTGCCGCGTGAATGCGCCGGGCTCGCCGGCCGTGCTGGCCGGGTTGGCGTGCGCGCCGCGCCGGAAAGCACATCGCGCACCCGCATCGGCGCGGCTCTTACGCTTTTATGTACGAGTTACAAAACTTTCGCCATTTTTACCGGAAATTTCACGCGACGAACCCTAGACTATGAACACGCGCTGCCGCCAGGTAGCGGCCTGGCGCTGGAGGCATGGACATGAGACATCCCGCATTGCGTCGTTCGGCACGTCATTCGGGCAAGCGCGGTCCGCGTGACGGCGATCAGCCTGGCAACTACCCGCCCACCATGGGCGCACCCGATCCGGCCGGGCAGAACCGCACGGCGCCGGGCGTGCCGCCCGATGGCGAGCACAACCAGGGCGGTGCGCGCGCTGAAGGACTCGATTACCAGCGCGATCTCGGGTCGGAACAGGACGCGTGAGTTTCATCCGGCCCCCACAGCGCGTCATCCAGTCATTTCCAGCCGTTTCCAGACGTTTGTGCCATTGCGCAGGGCGCGTCCGCTGCGCGGGATGCGCTTGTTCTATCGCTGCCGAAAGCGTGTTTCCACCCAGGCTGACGGACACGTGGCACGCGTCTTGCAATCGTCAGATCGATATCGTCACAGAAACAACGAAACAGGAGGTTAGCCGCAATGGGCAGACTGATCGTGGTATCGAATCGCGTTGCGCCGACGCAGGAAGGGCGGCCCGCCGCTGGCGGGCTCGCCGTCGGCGTGCTGGATGCGCTCAAGGAAACCGGCGGCGTGTGGTTCGGCTGGAGCGGCGAGACCGTCACCGCGCCGTCGCATCCGGCCATTGAGCAGCAAGGCAACGTGACCTACGCGACGGTCGGCCTCACACGCCGTGACTACGACCAGTACTACAAGGGCTTTTCGAACACCACGCTCTGGCCGACCTTCCATTACCGCAACGACCTCGCGCGCTACGAGCGCCAGGATTACGCGGGCTATCTGCGCGTGAACGTGGCGCTCGCGCGCCAGCTTCAGCCGATGATCGAACCCGACGACATCATCTGGGTTCACGACTATCACCTGATCCCGTTTGCGCGCTGCCTGCGCGATCTCGGCGTGAAGAATCCGATCGGCTTTTTCCTGCACATTCCGCTGCCGGTGCCCGAGGTGCTGCGCTCGGTGCCGCCGCATGAGGAGCTGATGAAGTTCATGTGCCACTACGACGTGGTCGGCTTCCAGACGGACGCCGACCGCCAGGCGTTCCTCGACTACGTCGAGCGCGGCGGCCACGGCAGCGCGAGCGACGACGGCATGGTTCACGCGTGGGGACGTTTCCTGAAGGTGGGCGCCTACCCGATCGGCATCTATCCCGACGCGATCGCGACCTCCGCAGCGCAGTTCTCCGACCGCAAGCCCGTGCGCAGCCTGCGCGACGCCATGCGCGGGCGCAAGCTCATCATGAGCGTCGACCGGCTCGATTATTCGAAGGGGCTCGCGGAGCGCTTCCAGGCCTTCGAGCGCATGCTGCAGAACGGGCCGGGCTGGCATGGCCGCGTGTCGCTCCTGCAGATCGCGCCGCCGACGCGCTCGGATGTGCAGACCTATCAGGCCATCCGGCGCAACCTCGAAGGCGATGCGGGCCGCATCAACGGCCGCTTCGCGCAACTCGACTGGACGCCGATCCAGTACCTCAACCGCAAGTACGAGCGCAATCTGCTCATGGGGCTCTTCCGGCAGGCGCACGTCGGCTATGTCGCGCCGCTGCGTGACGGGATGAATCTCGTCGCGAAGGAATATGTGGCGTCGCAGAATCCCGAGGATCCGGGCGTGCTCGTGCTCTCGCAGTTCGCGGGTGCGGCGGAGCACATGCCGGGCGCGCTCGTCGTCAATCCTTACGATCTGAACCAGACGGCGGAAGCGCTCGAACGCGCGCTCTCGATGCCGCGCAGCGAGCGTCACGCGCGCTACACGGACATGATGGCCTCGCTGCGCGAGAACAATCTCTCGGTGTGGCGCGATACGTTCCTCGCCGATCTGCGCAGCGTCGCGACGGCCGCGTCGGTCACGGCCAGGGCGCGCAGCGTTGCACCGGCGAAGGCTGGATGACGGCTCGGTTGTGCTGAGCCGCCGCGACGTAGTGCGTTTTGTCGTGCGCCTCGGCGCGACGCAGTGGCGTACGCACAAACACACGCACGCACACACGCTCACTCACGCGGCGGCCTGCGGGCCGCCGTGTTGCGTTGCAGCGCTCGCGCGTGTCAGGCGCGCCCGGCGTGTCTAAGCCGCCTTGCCGTACGGCTCGGGCGTGCGGGTCGGATCGAAGTCGGCCCAATGGCCGCCTTGCCAGCGGCCCGAGGCACGCTCGACGTCGGCTGCACCGGCTTCGCGCAGCACATCGGCGGCCGAGGCCTGGTTCTCCGGACTCACGTGCACCGCGAGCAGCACGCCCGAACTGCGCATTTCGTGCAGCACGCGCTCGTGATGCTCGGCGGCGTGCTGCCGGCTCGCGCTCATGCCGATCCACGCGCCGATCCACGCGCCGACGCCCGCCGCCATCACCATGACCGGCAGCGAGCCCGACAGCCCCGCGAAAAGCACGACGCCGACCACGGCGCCCGCCACCGCGCCAGCGGTGAAGTTGCGCGTGAAATGCGGCGACAGGAGGACGGGGCCTTGCGGCGTGGCGGTGTGGATCGCGTGACGGGCGTGCTGCCCGCGCGGATTGACGAAGAAGAGGTTCACGTCTTCCTCGACGAAGCCGCGTGCGAAGAGCTTCTCGGCGACGGCCTCGGCGGCGGGGAAGGTCGTGAACCGTCCAGCGACGATCAATGACATGGAAATCCCCTTGGGTTTGATTGAACACCGTGAAGGGAAGATCGCGGCGGCACGAATCGACACGAAGCGATACGTATCGACATGAATCGGCGCGCCGTTATCCGTTTGGACAGCGGCGGCGCGCACGAGTGCGAACGACGCGCGGGCGTAAAACGGGGGCGCTACGGCGGCGTGATGTTGCCGTTGCGTTGCCGTTGCGTTGTCGTTGTGTTGCCGTCGTGTTTTCGTTACGTCTTCGCCGTCGCCGTGCTGCCCGGTATGAGCCGCAGCATGCTGATGACGGCGGCAACGGCGGAAAACGCCGTCGCCGCATAGAGGGCGAGCGTCGGCCCGTGTTGCGGCGCAATGCCGAAGATCAGCGCGACGAGCGCGGCGCCGAGCGTCTGTCCGGTGAGACGCGCCGTGCCCAGCATGCCGCTCGCGCCGCCCGAGCGTTCGCGCGGCGCGGACGAGAGCATCTGCCGGTTGTTCGGCGACTGGAACGTGCCGAATCCCGCGCCGCACAGCGCCATGCGCCAGCCGATGTCGAACGCGGACGGATGCCCGCCGAGCGTTGCGAGCAGCAACAGGCCGAGCGCGAACAGCGCGAGCCCGATGCCGCCGAGGATGCCCGCCGGATAGCGGTCGGACAGCCAGCCCGCGAGCGGCGCGGCCGCGACGATCACGAGCGGCCACGGCGTCATGAGAAAGCCGGTCTGCACCTGCGAGAGACCGAACGTGTCCTGCAGCAGGAACGGGACCGAGACGAATGCAAGCATTTGCGCGCAGAACGAACACACCGACGTTCCGACCGAAAGCGAGAAAGCCGGAATGCGCAGCAGATCGACGGGCAAGAGCGGCGCAGGCTGGCTCAACTGGCGGCGCACGAAGTACCAGCCGAACGCGATTGCGGCCGCGAACTCGACGGCGACCCAGGCGCCGCGCTCGCCGTGGCCAAGACCGTCGACGGCGAAGATCAGCAGGCCGAACACCAGTGCGTTGAGGACGGCGCTCCAGTAATCGTAGGGCGCGCGATGCGGATCGTTGACGGGCAGCGTGCGCAGCCCGAACGCAAACGCGGCGACGCCGATCGGCACGTTGATCGCGAAGAGCCACGGCCACGAAGCGACGGAGAGCACGGCCGAGGCGATGGTCGGGCCGACCGCGGAGGCGATGGCGACGACCATCGCGTTGATGGCGACGCCGCGGCCGAGCTTGCTGCGCGGATAGATCATGCGCACGAGCGCGGTGTTGACGCTCATGATGCCGGCGCCGCCGAAGCCCTGCACCATGCGCGCGAGCGCGAGTTCGGGCAGCGACGTGGCGAGCGCGCAACCGAGCGACGCGATGGTGAAGAGCGCGAGCCCCGACAGGTACACGCGCCGGTAGCCGATCCGGTCGCCGAGCGACGCGAGCGGCAAGAGCGAGATGGTTACGGAGAGCTGGTACGCGTTGACGATCCAGATCGAGCTGGCGGCACTGGCGTGCAGGTGACGCGCGATGGTCGGCAGGGCGACGTTGGCGATTGCGCCGTCGAGCACGGCGAGCGTGATGCCGAGCGCAACCACGATGATCGCGTGATAGCGCTGCGGCAGCGGCAGCCCGGGCTCGGCTTCGGCGAGGGCGGCGGCGGATGGTCCGGATAGCGAAGGATTGGTGGGCATCGATGATTGGGCGCGCGTCGCCTCGCGGGCGGTTCGCAAACGAGCGAGCGCGAGCGGGCACGAGGCGCCAGGCTCGGGCGGCGTCCGGCGCATGGCCTGCGCGCACGCCGCCCTGCGGCACAGCGTTATTTCAGTTCGTAGAGCCCGACGTAGGTGGTCGAGTCCAGTTCGTTCAGGTGCGTCATGAAACGCGCGACCGCATTGGTCGTTTCCGGCGTAACCGGCAGTTGCGCGACCTTCAGCGCATGCACGCGGAAGATGTAGCGATGGGGCTGGTCGCCGCGCGGCGGCGCCGCACCGCCGAAGCCGACCGTGCCGTAGTCGTTGCGCACCTGCACCGCGCCTTGCGGCAGCAGACTGCCGTCGGCCTTGCCCGCGTTGCGTGCGAGCGAGCGCACATCGGGCGGAATGTTGACGACGATCCAGTGCCAGAAGCCGCTGCCGGTGGGCGCGTCAGGATCGTAGACGGTCAGCGCGAGGCTTTGCGTATCCTCGGGCGGCGCTTCCCATTGCAGGGCGGGCGAGACGTTGTCGCCGTCGACGCCGAAGGCCCGATCGTCGAATTCCTGCGCCTTCGGCATGAAGCCGTTGCTCGGAAAATCGTCGGACCAGAGTCGGAAATCAGCCATCCTCCTTACCTCCTTCTTGTGTGTTGCAGCCGTCGATGCGTCTGCGGGCGCGGCCGAATCGGTCGAGTGAGTTTATCACCGCCACGCACGCGCCATGGCTGGGCCTGACAGCGAAGTCTGGCAGCCCGGTGCGCTCGTCCGCACGCTTATTCGCGCGTTTTTCCGCACATTTATCCGCGCGCTTCGAACCAGGCCGATACGCCGTCCTTCAGCCACGCGTCGAGCCGCTCGACAACGGCCTGCGGATCGTGACCGGCGCCGCGCAGCGCGCACTCCCAGATCACCGCGACGCGCCAGCCCTGCGCGGCGAGCGCGGCGAGTGCGCGCGCGTCGTTGGCGCGGTTGCGCGCGATCTTCTCGCGCCAGAACTCGGGGCGTGTCTGCGGCCACTTGAAGAGTGCGCAGTGGTGGCCGTGCCAGAAGCAGCCGTGCACGAACACCACGGCGCGATAGCGCGGCAGCACGATGTCCGGACGGCCCGGCAGCTCGCGCACGTCGAGCCGGAAGCGAAAACCGCGCCGGTGCAGGAGGCTGCGGATCGTGCGCTCCGGTTTCGTGTCGCGGCCGCGGATGCCGGACATCATCCGGCTGCGGGTGGCGGAATCGACGACGTCTGTCATGGCATGAGGTCTGTGCGCCGTCCGTTGGTTAGTCGTAACTCCGGTGGCTCCGGTGGCTTAGGCGGTTTAGGTGGCTTAGGCGGTTTAGGTGGCTTAGGCGACTTCGGTGGCTGGCCGCTTGCGCCGCGTCGTGGGCGCCGCTTTGCCCACCGCTTTGCCCACCACTTCGTCCACTCCTTCGTCCGCTGCCTTGCGCGCCGTCTTGGGCATTGCCTTACGCGCCGCAGCCGGTTTCGCCTCGCCGCGAGCGCTGGTTTTTGCGTCGCCCGCAGCACCCGCCCGCCCGAGCGCCGCATCGAGGTGCGGCATCATCGTGCGCGCGACTTCGCGCATCACGGGCATCACCACGCTGTTGCCGAACTGCCGGTACGCCTGGGTATCGCTGACGGGAATGCGGAACGTGTCGGGAAAGCCCATCAGCCGCGCGCACTCGCGCGGCGTGAGGCGGCGCGGGCGCACGCCTTCGCCCTGGTGGACGAGGATCTCGCTGCCGTCCTTGTGATAGCGCGCCGATAGCGTGCGCGTGACGCTGTGGGGAAACGCGAGGCCGTAACCGAAACCGTTGCCCGCTGCGCGATGCTTCTCGGCGTACTGCTGAAGGTACTGCCAGAGGCCGGGTGTGAGCGTGTACTTCGGCTGCACGCGGCGCGCGCGGTGATCGAAGAAACGATCGCCGTCAGCGGGGAGCACCGGCTCCGTGCCGTCGGTGCGATGGAGGATCGACGCGAGACGCGGGCCTTCTTCCGGCAGGGCGAGCGCGTCCCACGTGAACGCCGCGGGCTCGCGAAATCCGGCGATGATGATGCGCTCGCGATGCTGCGGCGTGAAATGGCGTCCGTCGATCACGCGATAGTGAACGTCGTAGCCCAGTTCGTCGCGCAGCACCTGGAGGATCACGTCGAACGTGCGGCCGCGGTCGTGCGAGAGCAGGTTCTTCACGTTTTCGAGCAGGAAGGCGGCAGGGCGCTTCTCGGCGATGATCCGCGCGACATCGAAGAACAGCGTGCCCTGGGTCGTGCACTCGAAACCGTGCGGACGGCCGAGCGCATTCTTCTTGGACACGCCCGCGATCGAGAACGGCTGGCACGGGAACCCGGCGAGCAGGACGTCGTGATCGGGGATGTCGGCGGCGGGGACGATTGTGATATCGCCGGTGATCGCGTGGCGATCGCCGTGGTTTTCCAGGTAGGTCTTGTTCGAGAACGGATTCCACTCGCTCGTGAACACGCACTCGCCGCCCTGCGCCTCGAAGCCGAGGCGAATGCCGCCGATGCCGGCGAACAGGTCGACGAACCGGAACCGCGCAGGCGTTCCGGCGGCGCGCTCGCTGCCGGACAACAGTTCGCGCAATGCGGCGTCGAGCATGGCGGGGCAGGGCGTTTCACCCTTTTCCCAGCGGCGCACGGTCTTGACGTCCTTGCCGACATGCGCGGCGATCTGTTGCTGGGTGAAGCGTTGACGTGCCTGCCGCAGCAGGTCTCGCGAATGGGCCGTGGACACGGAATCCTCTCTGGGTATTTTGGCGGACATTATGACCGACAGGCGACCCGCGGCACCAGGGATTCCGTAAGCGGCGTGCAAGTCGCGCAGTGGGATTGCTCAGCCTGCCGCGTCGCGGCCGGAGGATGGATCGACGGATCGATCAGGCGCGCCCGGAGCGGCCCGTGGTTTCCTGTTGCGAGGCGGTCGCCGGTTGCGCCGCGCTCCGGTCGTATTCGTCGAGCAGGGCGAGGAGACTGTCGATTTCGCTGAGCTGGCCTTTGCTGACGAGGCCGGTGTCGAGCAAGTGGAACAGGCGTCGGCGCCAGTAACGTGCGGGCAGGATTGGACCGGCGAGGTCGCCGTTCAGCGCGAGCGGCACGACGCGGCGAATGTGTGCGATGTCCTGGTCGATCAGGTTCGACATGAGATGACCGGCGACGGGGGGACGATTGGAGTCCATATCGCTATAACGGCAGCGGCCGCCGCAGCTTGAGGGCCGCGTGTCTCCCTGTTTACCCGGAGCAACTCGCGGATTAACGCGCGGAACAACGCGGCGACGTGCGCAATGGCCGATGCGGCGGGTGGGCCAGCGGTGCGGCTGCCGCGCGAATCGGCTTTTGCGGCTTGCGCGGCTGGTGCAGGTTTATGCGGTTTGTGCGATTGGCTTGTGCAATTTATTCGGCGCTCGGCGGCGTATCCGCTTGCGGTTGCGCGGCGGCTTCGAGGAAGCGGCGGGTTGCTTCGAACGACTGCAGCATCTGCTCGGGCCACGGCGTCTGGAGCATGACGGCCTGATGGTTTTCGAACGCCGACGTGAGGAGCCGGGCGAGCTCCGGCGAATTCAGATGACGCAGCACGACGCTGAGCGCAATCGCGCTGGCCTGGCTCGCACCGGCCGTCTGCAGTTCGGAGGCGGTGAGGGCGGCGAGTTGCTTGTTGATGTCCATGGAGGATCTCTGCTTGGGATAGTGGCGTCCAGCCGTCCGGATGGGTGGAGGCCGCGCGTTGCGGGCGGCTGGTCCCCCTGGCAGGAATCGAACCTGCATCTAGCGCTTAGGAGGCACTTGTTCTATCCATTGAACTACAGGGAGGCGTGCGGGACGCATGACTGCAGGCTCCGCCTGTTCGCCATGTTTCCCAAGTCACCCGTCATGGCGCGGAGCACGCGCGCGTTCGCGCCGATGGCGAATCGCGATGCAGGACGTGGAGTATAGCAAACGCGCCGCGGCCCGAGAATGACGCGGCGGCGGGCGCCTCGGTGGCCGTCAGGGCGATCAGAATTCGACGACGGCGAAATCCGATTTGCCCACGTCGCACAGCGGGCAGCGCCAGTCAGCGGGGATATCGGCGAAACGCGTGCCTGCCGGGATGCCCTCGTTGGGCAGCCCTTCTTCTTCGTTATAGACCCAGCCGCAGATCAGGCAGACCCAGCTTTTGTATTCGATGACTTCGCTCACAGCAGACCTTCCATCCGTTCGATGTGATGCCTTTCATGCGTCCCCTTTTGCGGACCGTTTGGGGTGTCCTTTGAGGCGGCAGGCGGCCCGCGATGTTACCGGAAAACGACCGGAAAATCCCATCGCCCGCGGACGAAAGTCACGTTGCGCGGCGGCGGCCGTCTGCGGCGCGAGCGTTTGCCGGTGCGGTGTATCCTGATCCGCAGGCGTCGTGCGGGCCTGGACGCATCGTGCGGCGCCGGTCGGTCCACCTACTTTCGAGGAGAACGACGATGGTCAGAAACATTTGGCTGGCGGGCGCGGCGCTCGCGGCCTTTCTTGCGGTGAGCGGCGTTGCGCGCGCCGAAGGCGTCTATTTCGTGGCGCCGAAGGACGGTGCGACGGTGAGCAATCCGGTGCACGTCAAATTCGACGTCGACGGCATGACCGTCGCGCCCGCGGGCACGACCACGCCCAGCACCGGTCACCATCACCTGCTGATCGACAGCGGGCCGCTGCCGCAAGGCCAGGTGGTGCCGGTCAACGACAAGTCGCTCCACTACGGCAAGGGACAGACCGAAGCCGACATCACGCTGCCGCCCGGCGATCACACGCTCACGGCGCAGTTCGCCGACGGCGCGCACCACTCGTACGGGCCCCAGTGGAGCCAAACGATCACGGTCCACGTGAAGTAGCGCTGCCGCTCTCGCGTGCAGCAAAGCGCCGGGGGAGCGGGGGCCGCGGGGGCCGCGTCCCGCCACCCCGGTACAATGCGCGCTTCAGGTCCAACGCAGGCATCGTTCCCCAGTCATGTCGCTTTACACCATTACCGGCGCGCAACTCGCGTTCGGTCACGTCGCGCTCCTCGATCACGCCGACTTCTCGCTCGAACCCGGCGAGCGCGTCGGGCTGATCGGCCGCAACGGCGCGGGCAAGTCATCGCTGCTCAAGATCGTCGCCGAACTCGCCAAGCCCGATGACGGCCTCATCACGCGTCAGCAGCATCTTTCGACCGTCTATGTGCCGCAGGAACCCGAGTTCGATGCAGACGCATCGGTGTTCGATGCGGTCGCCTCGGGGCTCGAAGGCGTGCGCGCGCTGCTCGACGAATACGACGTCGTCGCGCACCGTCTCGCCGACACGCCCGAAGGCGTGGAGCACGATGCGCTGCTCGCGCGCATGAACGCGCTGCAGTCGTCGCTCGATGCGGCCGATGCCTGGAACTGGCGCACGCGCGTGTCGACGACGCTCGCGCAGATCGGCCTCGACGGCGACGCACGCGTGGGCGCGCTCTCGGGCGGCATGCAAAAGCGCGTGGCGCTCGCGCGCGCGCTCGTCGTGCAGCCCGACGTGCTGCTGCTCGACGAGCCGACCAACCACCTCGACTTCGACGGCATCCGCTGGCTGGAGGACCTGCTCGTCTCGCAGCGCGCGAGCCTGCTCTTCATCACCCACGACCGCGCGTTCCTCGACCGCGTGGCGACGCGCATCGTCGAACTCGATCGCGGGCGTCTGCTCTCGTATCCGGGCAATTTCACGCAGTATCAGGAACGCAAGGCGCAGCAGCTCGAAGTGGAGCGCGTCGAGAACGACAAGTTCGACAAGCTGCTCGCGCAGGAAGAGGTGTGGATCCGCAAGGGCGTGGAGGCGCGGCGCACGCGCAGCGTCGGGCGCATCGCGCGTCTCGTGCAGATGCGCAACGAGCGCGCCGAGCGCCGCAACGTGCTGGGCAACGTGAGGCTCGACGTCGCGCAGGGCGAGAAGTCGGGCAAGATCGTCGCGGAACTCACCGATGTCGTGAAACGCTACGCAGACCGAACCATCGTCGACCGCTTTTCGACCATCGTGATGCGCGGCGACAAGATCGGCTTCGTCGGCCCGAATGGCGCGGGCAAGACCACGCTGCTCAAGCTCATCCTCGGCGAGCTTGCGCCCGATGAGGGCACGGTGCGCGTCGGCACGAACCAGCAGGTCGCGTACTTCGACCAGATGCGCGCGCAGCTCGACCTCGAAAAGAGCCTCGCCGACACGATCAGCCCCGGCAGCGACTGGGTCGAGATCAACGGCGCGAAAAAGCATGTGATGAGCTATCTCGGCGACTTCCTGTTCGCGCCGGAGCGGGCGCGCTCGCCGGTGAAGTCGCTCTCGGGCGGCGAGCGCAACCGTCTGTTGCTCGCGCGCCTGTTCGCGCGGCCCGCCAACGTGCTGGTGCTCGACGAGCCGACCAACGACCTCGACATTCCGACGCTCGAACTGCTCGAAGAACTGCTCGCCGATTACGACGGCACCGTGCTGCTCGTGAGCCACGACCGCGCGTTTCTCGACAACGTGGTGACGTCGGTGATCGCGTCCGAGGGCAACGGGCTGTGGCGCGAGTACGTGGGCGGCTTCAGCGACTGGCAGACGCAGAGCGCGCGCTCGCAGGAGATCGCCGAAGCGCGCGCGCCGCGCGACGCCGCGCCGGTTGCGGCTGCGCCGAAGGACAGCGCGGCGGGGCGCAACGCGCAGCGCACCGTGAAGCTCTCGTTCAAGGAGCAGCGCGAACTGGAGGCGCTGCCCGCGCAGATCGAGGCGCTGGAGACGGAGCAAAAAGCCATCGGCGCCCAGATCGAGGAGGGTTCGATCTTCGTGAGGGATGCCCAGGAGGGCGCGCGGCTCACCGAGCGCTATGCGCAGATCGACGAGGAACTGCTCGTCGCGCTCGAACGGTGGGAGGAGCTGGAGAGCAAGCGCAAGTAAGCGGAAGTAAGCGCAAGTAGCAGGTTCAAGCAGCATCTCGCGAGGCGGCCTTTCGAAAAGGCCGCTTTTTTACATCGGGTGTGAGCGTTGCCGGGCCGGCAAATTCACCTTACCCGGCTCCGAACCAAATTGCCGCGCAGCACCAAATCAGTACAATACCTGGCGAATCGGCTCGCCGCGCATCTGCCTGCGCGGCGGGCATGCCAGTTCATCCCGTTGTTTCGTTTCGCTTTTTTTGAAAACTCAACGCGTTATCCACGTAGATGTCCACAGAGGCTGTGGACATCTGGGCGGAAATCCGACGGACCACCATGTCTACGAAGAAGTCAAGCGCCGCGTACAGCGAAGCGTCGATCAAAGTGCTCAAGGGCCTCGAGCCCGTCCGGCAGCGGCCGGGCATGTACACGCGCACCGAAAATCCGCTGCACATCATCCAGGAAGCCATCGACAACGCCTCCGACGAAGCGCTGGGCGGCTATGGCAAGCGCATCACGGTGACGCTGCATGCCGACCAGTCGGTCTCCGTCGAGGACGATGGCCGCGGCATTCCATTCGGCCTGCATCCCGAAGAGAAAGTGCCGGTCGTCGAAATCGTGTTCACACGGCTGCATGCGGGCGGCAAGTTCGATAAGGCCGCCGGCGGCGCGTATACGTTCTCGGGCGGTCTGCATGGCGTCGGCGTGTCGGTGACCAATGCGCTTTCGAAGCGCCTCGACGTCACCGTCTGGCGCGACGGCAAGGTCGCCGAAATCGGCTTTGCCGACGGCAACGTGGCGAGGCCGCTCACCACGCGCAACGCCGCGCGCGACGAGAAGAAGAGCGGCACGCGCGTGACCGCGTGGGCCGACCCGAAGTATTTCGATTCGCCCAATCTGCCGTTCGGTGAGTTGCAGCGTCTGTTGCGCTCGAAGGCGGTGCTGCTGCCCGGCGTCGAAGTCGAACTCATCAACGAGAAAACGGGCGAGCGTCAAAGCTGGAAGTACGAAGACGGCCTGCGCGGCTATCTGCTCGAAGGCATGGGCGGCAGCGATCTGGTGATCCCGCTGTTCGAAGGCGAGCTCTATGCCGATAACGCGCGCACCGGCGACGACACCTTCGCCGATGGCGAAGGCGCCGCCTGGGTCGTCGCGTGGAGCGAGGAAGGCTCGCTCACGCGCGAATCGTATGTGAACCTGATTCCGACGCCCGCGGGCGGCACGCACGAATCGGGCCTGCGCGACGGTCTGTTCCAGGCCGTGAAGAGTTTTGTCGAGCTGCACAACCTTCAGCCGAAGGGCGTGAAGGTGCTGCCCGAAGACGTGTTCGCACGCGTGTCGTTCGTGCTCTCGGCGAAGGTGCTCGATCCGCAGTTCCAGGGGCAAATCAAGGAGCGCCTGAATAGCCGCGACGCCGTGAAGCTCGTTTCGTCGTGCTCGCGCCCGGCGCTCGAACTGTGGCTCAACCAGCACGTCGAGCACGGCAAGAAGCTCGCCGAACTCGTCATCAAGCAGGCCCAGGCGCGCACGCGCGCGGGCCAGAAGGTCGAGAAGCGCAAGAGTTCCGGCGTGGCCGTGCTGCCCGGCAAGCTCACCGACTGCGAATCGACGGACATCGCGCGCAACGAGCTGTTCCTCGTCGAGGGCGATTCGGCGGGCGGCTCCGCGAAGATGGGCCGCGACAAGGAATATCAGGCGATCCTGCCGCTGCGCGGCAAGGTCCTCAACACGTGGGAGACCGAGCGCGACCGCCTGTTCGCCAACAACGAGGTGCACGACATTTCGGTGGCGATCGGCGTCGATCCGCACAGCCCCGACGACACCGTCGATCTCTCGAACCTGCGTTACGGCAAGATCTGCATCCTCTCGGATGCGGACGTCGACGGCTCGCACATCCAGGTGCTGCTGCTCACGCTGTTCTTCAAGCACTTCCCGCAACTGATCGAGCGCGGCCACGTGTGCGTGGCGCGTCCGCCGCTCTTTCGCGTCGATGCGCCTGCGCGCGGCAAGAAGCCCGCGCAGAAGCTCTATGCGCTCGACGAAGGTGAACTCGACGCGATCCTCGACAAGCTGCGCAAGGACGGCGTGCGTGACACGCAATGGACCATCAGCCGCTTCAAGGGCCTCGGCGAAATGAGCGCCGAGCAGCTCTGGGACACGACCATGAACCCGGACACGCGGCGTCTGTCGCCGGTGTCGCTCGGCGAGCTCGACTATGAAGCCACCGTCGCGCGCATGACGATGCTGATGGGCAAGGGCGAAGCGGCGTCGCGCCGCTCGTGGCTCGAAGAGAAGGGCAACGAGGTCGAAGCAGACATCTGACGCGCGTGCCGGGGTTCGCACACGCTTGCACACACGTCTGGACAGGAATACGGACTGACTGAATATGGACGATCTTTTTGCTGAAGTGACGGGCGGCGCCGAAGGCGACACGCTGACGCTCGGCCACTACGCGGAGCGCGCGTACCTCGACTACGCGGTGAGCGTCGTGAAGGGCCGCGCGCTGCCCGATGTCTGCGACGGCCAGAAGCCGGTGCAGCGGCGCATTCTCTTCGCGATGAACGAGATGGGCCTCGGCGACAACGCCAAGCCCGTGAAGTCGGCACGCGTGGTCGGCGACGTGCTCGGTAAATATCACCCGCACGGCGACCAGTCGGCGTACGACGCGCTCGTGCGGCTCGCGCAGGACTTCTCGATGCGCTATCCGCTCATCGACGGCCAGGGCAATTTCGGCTCGCGCGACGGCGACGGCGCGGCGGCGATGCGTTACACGGAAGCGCGCCTCACGCCCATCGCGAAGCTGCTGCTCGACGAAATCGACATGGGCACGGTCGGCTTCATGCCGAACTACGACGGCTCGTTCGAGGAGCCGAAGACGCTGCCCGCGCGTTTGCCGATGCTGCTTTTGAACGGCGCGTCGGGCATCGCGGTGGGTCTCGCCACGGAAATTCCGTCGCACAACCTGCGCGAAGTCGCGGCGGCGGCGGTCGCGATGATCCGCAATCCGCAGATCACGCACGCCGAGATCATGGACAAGCTGCCGGGGCCGGATTTCCCGGGCGGCGGCCAGATCATTTCGAGCGAAGCGGAAATCGCGGCGGCGTACGAAACCGGGCGCGGCAGCTTGAAGGTGCGCGCGCGCTGGAAGATCGAGGATCTCGCGCGCGGCCAGTGGCAACTGGTGGTGACCGAGCTGCCGCCGAACACGTCGTGCCAGCGGGTGCTCGAAGAGATCGAGGAGCTGACGAACCCGAAGCTCAAGCTCGGCAAGAAAACCCTCACGCCCGAGCAGTTGCAGAGCAAGCAGTCGATGCTCGCGCTGCTCGACGCCGTGCGCGACGAATCGGGTAAGGCCGCGCCGGTGCGCCTCGTGTTCGAGCCGAAGACGAGCCGCATCGACCAGAGCGAATTCGTGAACTCGCTGCTCGCGAACACGAGCCTCGAATCGAACGCCACGCTCAATCTCGTGATGATCGGCGCCGATGGCCGTCCGCGCCAGAAGGGCATCGGCGAGATCCTGTACGAGTGGATCGGCTATCGCTTCGCGACAGTCACGCGCCGCACGCAGCATCGCCTGACGAAGGTCGACGAGCGCATCCACATCCTCGAAGGGCGGATGATCGTCTTCCTCAACATCGACGAAGTCATCCGCATCATTCGCGAGTCCGACGAGCCGAAAGCGGCGCTCATCTCGGCGTTCGGTCTGTCCGACCGCCAGGCCGAGGACATCCTCGAAATCCGTCTGCGCCAGTTGGCGCGGCTCGAAAAGATCAAGATCGAGAAGGAACTCGAAGCGCTGCGCGACGAAAAGGCGAAGCTCGAAGAGCTGCTCGCGAACGAAGCGTCGATGAAGCGCGTCATCGTGAAGGAAATCGAAGGCGACGCGAAGCAATACGGCGACGACCGCCGCACGCTGATCCAGCAGGAAAAGCGCGCGTCGTTCGAAGTGCGCGTGGTGGACGAGCCGGTTACGGTGGTCGTGTCGCAGAAGGGCTGGGTGCGCGCGCTCAAGGGCCACGGGCTCGACAGCCAGGGCTTCACGTTCAAGGCCGGCGACGCGCTCTATGCGGCATTCCAGTGCCGCACGCCCGATACGCTCATCGCGTGGGGCAGCAATGGCCGCGTCTATTCGATTTCGATCGCGCAACTGCCGGGCGGACGCGGCGACGGCGTGCCGGTCACGTCGCTCATCGAACTCGAAGCGGGTTCGCATCTGCTGCATTACTTCGCGGCCGGCGCGGACCAGCAATTGCTGCTCGCGTCGAGCAACGGCTTTGGTTTCATCGCGAAGATCGGCGACATGGTGAGCCGCGTGAAGGCGGGCAAGTCGTACATGACGATCGACGAAGGCGCGGTGCCGCTTGCGCCGATGCCGGTGCTGCCGGGCGCGCTCCAGGTGGCGTGTCTGTCGTCGGGCGGGCGGCTGCTCGTGTTCGGCCTCGACGAGATGAAGACGCTTTCCGCGGGCGGCCGCGGCGTGACGCTCATGCAGCTCGACGACAAGGAGAAGCTCGTGCAGGCGCTCGCGATCGGCGCGGCGGGCGTGGTGCTGGTCGGCACGGGGCGCGGCGGCAAGCCGGGCGAGGATCTGATGGCGGGGCCGGTATTGGCGCCGCAGGTCGGCAAGCGCGCGCGCAAGGGCCGCGCGCCCGATTCGAAGCTCAAGCAGATCTTTTCGTTGCGTCCGGTGTTGCAGCAGTAAAGCGCAGTAAATGTAAGGGGCAGGGAAGTAACGAGCAGGGCGACGCCGGTGCGATGCGCGAGCGCGACACCGGTGCCCACACTCCGAACGTGCCTTTACGCGACATGAAATAATCGCGCGCTAACGCTCTCGCGTTGTTCGCAGGCGTACTGCCGTCCCGTCAAGATTACAAAAGGAATCGGAAGCATGAATCACGCGCTCGGAATCGCGCTCTTTTTGCATCTGTTGAGTGTTGCCGTCTGGGTGGGCGGCATGGTGTTCGCACTCTTCTGTCTGCGCCCCGCGCTCGAAGATCTCTCGCCGCAGCTTCGGCTGCCGCTCTGGGAGGCCGTGCACAAGCGCTTCTTCAACTGGATCGGAGCCGCGGTGATCGTGATTCTGCTGACCGGCGGCTACATGCTGATGGTGTTCGGCGGCGCCGGGGCGCCCTGGCAACTGAACGCGATGGCGGCGCTCGGCTCGATCATGATGCTGCTCTTCGGTCACATCATTTTCGTGGCCTTTCCGGCCATTCGCCGTGCCGTGCAGGCGCAGCGCTGGCCGGACGGCGCACGCGCGGTGGTTACCGTGCGCCGGCTCGTCATGTTCAATCTCGTGCTGGGTGTGCTGACGATCGGCATTGCCGTGTCGGGACGCGGGTTCTGATCGATTGGTTGTTTTGCTGCGCGGGTCCGGTGCTGTTTGCCGGCCCGCGTTTTGCCGTCTTGAAGCCGCACGGCTAGTGTGAATCACTGCGGCTAATCACTGCGGCGAATCGTCGAATGAATCGCCGAATGACTCGCCGAATGAAGCGCCCGCTGCGGCGCGTTTATCGATGCGGTTCGTCGCTCAGGCGCTCATTGTGCCGGGCCGCTTCGGCGGGCTGCGCACTCCCGCACACGCCAAAGCGCTCGATGAGCGCGGCCACGCCTTCTACCGGCACGGGACGCGAGAACAGGTAACCCTGTGCCTCGATCGGCCCGAGCGCCGCAAGCCACGCAATCTGTTCTTCGGTCTCGGTGCCTTCGACCACCACCGTGAGGCCGAGCGAGCGCGCCAGATTCACGATTGCCGAAACCATCACGCAGACGCTGCGGTCGGCCGGAATCGCCTGCACGAACGTACGATCGACCTTGAGCGTATCGACAGCGAAGCGGTTCAGATACGAGAGCGACGAGTAGCCCGTGCCGAAGTCGTCGAGCGCCACGCGTACGCCAAGGCGCTTCAACGCGAAGATCTTCTCGGAGACGAGATCGGGATACTCCATCATCGCCGTTTCGGTGATCTCCAGTTCGAGCCGGTGCGCGGCGATGCCCGTTTCCTCGATTGCGCGCGAAACGGTTTCGTAGAGATCGCCGCGCCAGAACTGGACTGCCGAAATATTGATGGCGAGCGTGAGCGTTTCATAACCTTGTTGCTGCCATTGGGCGAGTTGCGCGCAGGCCGTCTGGATCACGAAGTCGCCGACGGGCACGATCAGCCCCGTCGATTCCGCGACCGGAATGAATTCGTTCGCTGCGATGAGCCCGTACTGCGGATGGTTCCAGCGCACGAGCGCCTCGAAACCGGTGATGCAGCGCCGCCGCAGATCGATCTTCGGCTGGTACGCGAGGAAGAGCTGCCCCTCGGCCAGCGCCACGCGCAATTGCTGTTCCCACTTCATCAGATGGTCGGCGCGATGCGCGAGCTGCGGCGAGTAGAAGCGAAAGCAGTTGCGGCCCGCTTCCTTCGCGGCATACATCGCGAGGTCGGCCTTCTTCAGCAGATCGATTTCGCTTTCGTGCGCAACCGCGTAGAGCGCGATACCCGTGCTCGCATGCAGCACGAACGTGCTGCCGCGCACCTCGAACGGTTCGGTGAACGCCGCGCTCGTCGTTTCGGCGATGGCGACCGCGCGTTTCTCGATGTCGTCCCCTTTGACGATCACGACGAACTCGTCGCCGCCGATGCGCGCGAGCGTGCCGCCCGGTCCGACCGCCTCGGCAAGCCGTGCCGCGCTCATCTGCAAGACGATGTCGCCCGCGTTGTGGCCGAGCGTGTCGTTGACGGTCTTGAAGTTGTCGAGGTCGATGAAGAGGATCGCAAGGTGGCCGACGTTGCCCGGCTGCGAAACTTCGAAGCGCAGTTGCTGCAGCGTGGCGTAGCGGTTGGGCAACCCGGTCAGCAGATCGTATTGCACGAGTTGCGACATCTCGCGCTCGCGCCCGAGCAACTTGCCGATCAAGCCGGTTGCGACCGCAAGGAAGGACAGCATGGCGAGCGAGATGAACGTCGCCATCAGCAGATAGACGTTGCGCGTGTGACGGAAGTCGCCGAACTCTTCGGCTTGCGACAGTCCCACGAGCACGCCGAGCGGATAGCCGTCGATATGCCGATACGACACGATGCGCGTGACGTGGTCGAGCGGATCGACGTAGGTGCCCGAAACGTGCTCGGAAATCGGGTACACGCCGCTCGCTGAAAACGCGCCGCTCGGGTGTCGCGCGTTGCCGGTGCGGCGCGCGAGCACCGCGCCCGTGTCCGAGATCACGGCGATCACGCCGTCGCGTCCGATGGCCGCGTTGTTGTAGAAGTCGCTCGTGAAGTAGCCCGGATCTTCGGAGACCACCACGACGCCCGCGAACGAGCCATCGGGATGATTGAGGCGGCGCGTCATCTGCACCGTCCATTGGCGCGATATGCGGCCGAGTACGGGCTTGCTGATGAAAAGCTGGTCGTCGTTCTCGTGCTCGTGCACGCGAAAGTGTTCGCGGTCGGAAAGATCGACCGGCTTCGGATCGGGATCGACGGTGCTCGCGACGAGCGTGCCATGTTCGTCGATGAGCGAGACCTGCACGAGCGAGTCGCTCTGCACGACGCCCTTTTCGACGGTCTTCGCGAGATTGAAGGTCCGCGGCGATTTCTCGAACTCGTACTTCACGAAGCGCGTGATCTGGTCGACCTGGTGAATCGCCTTGACGGTGTGCTGTTCGAGTGCGGCGGAAAGGAGCGCCGCCGACGCCGTGGCCTCGCGCGTCGTCGCGTCCTTTTCGACCGCGAGGCGCGTGAAGATCACGGCCCACAGCAGGATGAGGACGAGTACGCCGAGCAGCGGGATCGCCAGCAGCGTGCGAGGGCGCGCAAAGGCCGGCGCGGGCGTTGCCTGCAGGCCCGGCTCGCGCGAAAACGGACCCCCGGCCGGGCTCATCCCGATCGGTGCACGCGTGATTCGGCTCGACGCGGGTGCGGCAGCCGGGACAGCAACGAAGCGCTCGGATTCATCTGCAGCATGCTCTGGGGAAAGGTCGAGACGCGCGCGGACGAGGCGCGCTGAACGGTGACGCGGGGCGCGTTTCGGCACCCGATGTCGCGATATTAAAGGCTGAGAATTGTTTGCGGAAGGGTTAGCGGATGGGGTATACGCGAGGCCTGTTGCCGTGCGCCCACGATGTCGACGCGTGCTGCATAGATGTTTGATGACGCATCGTTCGCGTGTGCGCCCGAATGTGTCGCGCGCTCAGTTGCGCACGTGATCAGTTGTTCAGGGCAGGCGGCAGGTACCGTCGATGACCGTGAGCGATACGCCGCCGATCCAGACCTTGTGAGCCTCGTCGTCGTAGTCGATCGCGATGCGGCCGTCGCGTCCCATCACGGTGCCCTGGCGCACTGTGTAGCGTGTGCCGGGACGCCGGTTCTGCTGTTCGAGCAACATGGCGATGGCGGCGTTGGCGCTGCCCGTGACCGGGTCTTCGCCATTGCCGAGGCCCGTCATCAGGCAGCGCACTTCGAACGTGGCCGGGCCGCCGGCCGCGTGCGGGCCGTAAGCGGCGAGGCCGTGCGCGCCCACGCCTTCGGCGATGGCCGCAAACGCCTGCAGGTCCGGCGCGAGTGCGAGCACGGCATCGGCCGATGCAAAACGCACGACGAGCCACGGCGCGCCGTTGTTCACGGCACAGGGCGCCGCGTCGAAATCGATGGCATCCGAGCGCAATGCGGCGCGCAGCGCGTCGTACTGCGCCACCGGAAGCCGCGTCACGCGCACGGGCGGCGCGGCAAATGCCCAGGCGCCTTCTTCGCGCGCAGCCAGTTCGACGAGACCGGCGCCGCACTCCTGCACGAGGCGGCCCGGCGTCTTCGGCACATAGCCGCTTTCGAGGAGCGCATGCGCGGTGCCGAGCGTCGGGTGCCCCGCGAAGGGCAACTCGCCGCGCGTCGTGAAGATGCGGACGCGATAGTCGGCGCGCGCGTCGCCGGGCGCGAGCAGGAAGCTGGTTTCGGAGAGATTGGTCCAGCGCGCGATGGCCTGCATCTGCGCGGTGTCGAGCGCGTCGGCGTCGAACACCACGGCGAGCGGATTGCCCTTGAACGGCACCGAGGTGAACACGTCGACCTGTTTGAAGCGGACGCTGCGAAAAGTCATGGCGGGAAGCACCGGCGAAGAAGTGAGGGCGCAAGCGCTGCGCGACGCGAAACTGCAATGGCGTGGCGTTCAGCATGCCGGGCGCGCGCTGGCGGGCACGGCATGTGTCAAAACCGGCGGGCTTCGCGCAACGCACGAGGCCCGGATGCTGCAAGCGAACTGGCCGGAGGCTTACGCGACTTCGGCGATCAGATCGATCTCGACACACGCGCCGAGCGGGACCTGCGCGACGCCGAACGCCGAGCGTGCATGCTTGCCCTTCTCGCCGAACACATCGGCGATCAGCTCCGACGCACCGTTCGTGACGAGGTGCTGCTCGGTGAACGTGAGCGTCGAGTTCACGAGGCTCATCAGCTTGACGATGCGCTTGATGCGGTTCAGGTCGCCGGTGTGGGCGTGCAGCGTGGCGATGAGATCGATGGCGATCGCGCGCGCGGCGGCCTTGCCCTCTTCGGTGGTGAGGTTCTCGCCGAGCTTGCCGGCCCAGACCTTGCCGTCCTTCTTGGCGATGTGGCCGGACACGTACACCGTGTTGCCGCTTTGTGCGCTCATGACATAGGCCGCGGCGGGCGCGCCTGCCTGCGGCAGGGTGATGCCGAGTTGTTCGAGACGGTCGTAGACGTTGATGTCAGCCATGATCAAAAATCCTTGTGCGTAATTGTGCTTGATGGTGCTTCATGAAGCCGTGGAAACAGGGGAAATGTATTCGTCGTCAGGCTCGTGCGCGGATCAGTGCGCCGAGCTTCGCCACGCCTTCGTCGATCTTTTCTGGCGGCACGGTGACGAACGACAGGCGCAGCATATTGTGCTTTGCTTCATTTGCAAAGAACGGCGCACCCGGTACGAAGGCCACATTCTGCGCAATGGCTTCTTCGAGCAGCTTCATGCTGTCGATGTGCGCGGGCAGGTTCACCCAGACGAACATGCCGCCTTCGGGCTTGTTCCAGCTTACGCCTTCGGGCATGTAGCGCGCGAGCGCCGCGTGCATCGCCTCGCATTGGTCGCGGTAGAGCGCGCGAATCTTCGGGATGTGCGTGTCGAGAAAGCCGTCCTTCACGACCTCGTGGACGATGCGCTGCGTGAAGCTCGGCGTGTGCAGGTCGCTCGCCTGCTTGGCCTGCACCAGCTTGAAGTGCAGCGCCTCGGGCGCAATGATGTAGCCCACGCGCAGGCCCGGCGCGAGCACCTTCGAGAACGAACCCAGATGAACGATGTGTTCGGGCGCCATCGAGAGCAGCGTCGGCAGCGGCTTGCCCGCGTAGTCGAGCGCGCCGTACGGATCGTCCTCGATCACCGGGAACGGTGCGTGCTGCGCGAACGCGGCGAGCGCTTCGCGGCGCTCGAGCGGCAGGCGTCGGCCGGTCGGGTTCTGGAAATTCGGAATCGCGTAGAGGAGGCGCGCGTCTGCGGTCAGTGCAGGCGTGAGACCCTCGGGCACGAGACCGAGGTCGTCGGTCGGCACCTGCACGTAGTGCGGCTCGTAAAGCGAAAACGACTGGAGTGCGCCGAGGTAGGTGGGCGTCTCGACCAGCACGGGGCTGCCCGGCGACACGAGCACCTTGCCGAGCAGATCGAGCGCCTGCTGCGAGCCGGTCGTGATGAGCACCTGCGATGCACGGATCTTCGCGCCGCCCACCGAGTAGCGCTCGGCCACCCATTCGCGCAGCGGCAGATAGCCTTCGGTCGCGCTGTACTGGAGCGCGGCGGCGGGACTGTCGCGCAGGATGCGGTCGGCCGCGGCGCGCATGGCCTCGGCGGGGAAGGTGGACGGTGCGGGCAGGCCGCCCGCGAATGAAATGACCTCGGGGCGCTCGGTGACCTTCAGGATCTCGCGAATCGCCGAGCTTGTGAGCTTGATGGCGCGCTCCGACAGTTGCCAGGCGCGGGCGCCCTGAAGTTCGCTTTGATCCATGAAAGTCTCCTGTAAAGGGTTGTCGAATAAAACGCGTGTGGCGCGATATTGGGTGCGCGATATGTGGTGCGCGATATGTGGTGCGCAGTGTGTGGTGCGCGATGTGTGGTGCAATCAGACACGCGCTGTTGTGTGATGACGCGCAGCCTCGAAATGCCTCAGGCGGCGCGTACGGGCAGCGGCGCGGTGCGGATCGCCGTGCGGCGGCCGAGCATCACCGTGGCGATGACGGCCGCCGCGTAGAGCCATGCGGCGGGCGCGATCTGCTCGCCGAACAGCAGCGCCGAGAATGCCATCGTGAAGAAAATCTGCAGCAGTTGCACCTGGCCCACGCGCGCGGTGCCGCCCATCGCGAGCCCGGCGTACCACGCAAAGAAGCCGATGAACTGCGAGAACAGCGTGACGTAGCCGAACGCGAGCCACGTCTTGAGCGCGACCGGACCGGGGTGCGCGAGATGGTGCTGGAAGGCGAGCCAGCCGACCGGCAGCGCGAGGAACGGCGCGGACAGCACGAGCGCCCAGCAGATCACCTGCCAGCCGCCCAGCTCGCGCGCGAGCCGCGCGCCTTCCGCATAACCGAGCCCGCCGATGCCGACTGCCACGAGCATCCACGCATCGCCCGCATGGAGCGCGCCGCCGCCCGCCTGCAGCGCGAATGCGACGACGAGCGCGCTGCCGGTGAGCGCGCTGAGCCAGAAGGCCTTCGAGGGCCGCTCGTGGGAGAGCCACGCGGCGTAGATCGCGACGGCGAGCGGCTGCAAACCGTTGACGATGGCGCCGTGCGAGGCGGGCACGGTCTTCATCGCCCACGCGGAAAACACGGGATAACCGACGATCACGCCGAGCGACACGACGGCGAGGCTTTTCACCTGCGGCCACGTGGGGCGCTTTTCGCGGCGCACGGCAAGCAGCACCGCGGCGGGCACGGCGGCGGCGAGCGCACGGCCGAGGCCGTTGAGGATCGGATGGAATTCGGCGACGACGATGCGCGTCATCGGCAGCGTGAGGCTGAAGGTGATGACGCCGAGGAGGCCGAGCAGCATGCCCTGGGTTTCGCGTGCTTTCATTGTTCGAGTGTCGGTGAGCGGCAGCGCCTGGATCGGCAGATCCGGACAGTTTCCGGATGCGCAGACCCGACCCTTGCCGGTAGGCATGACATCGAATGTACCGGTAGGGAGTCTGACAGTAACGGTACAATCGGCCCGATAGTGTTCGGTACAGTTGGGAGCCGCCATGTCCTCCGTTCCACTCGACCAGATTCCGGCGCCGCACGACGCGGCTACGCTCACGCTCGTCGACCAGCTCGTGCAGTGGGGCCGCCGCCGCATCGAGGAGCGCGTGTTCCGCCCCGGCATGCGCATGCCGTCGATCCGCAAGCTCGCACTCGACAAAGGCGTGTCGCGCTTCACGGTGGTCGAAGCTTACGAACGGCTTGTCGCGCAGGGCTATCTCGACTCGCGGCGCGGCTCGGGCTTTTATGTGCGCGAGCGGCTCGCCAACGTGACGGCCATCGAGCGCCGCACGCAGTCCGTGAACGCCGTGAACGGCCCGGCCGACGCAGGCGAGCCGCTTGAGCCGATTTTGCCGCCCACCCTCGACGTGGTCTGGCTGCTGCGCAACATGCTCCAGACTTCGACGCATCCGGAGAAGGGGCCGGGTCTCGGCTATCTGCCCGCGCGCTGGCTCGACGGCGAACTGATCGCGGGCGCGCTGCGCTCGCTCGGACGCCAGAGCGGCGCGCAGATGCTCGGCTTCGGCTCGCCGCAGGGTTTCCTGCCCGTGCGCCAGCAGTTGCAGACGCGCCTTGCCGAGTTCGAGATTGGCGCGACGCCTGACCAGATCGTGATGGTGTCGGGCGTCACGCAGGCCATCGATCTGCTCGCGCGCCTCTACGTGCAGCCGGGCGACACCGTGGTGGTTGGAGACCCCGCGTGGTTCCAGATGTTCGGGCGCTTCGCGTCGCAAGGCGCGCGGCTCGTCGGCATGCCGTATACGCCCGAGGGTCCCGATCTCGACGCGCTGGAGTCGCTCGTGACGACATGGCGGCCGAAGATGCTCGTCATCAACTCGGTGCTGCAAAACCCCACCGGCACCTCGCTTACGGCCGCGCAGGCGTTTCGCATCCTGCGGCTCGCGGAGCAGTACGACTTCATCGTCGTCGAGGACGACATTTACGGCGACCTCTGTCCGGCAGGCTATCCGGCCACGCGTCTGGCGAGCCTCGATCAGTTGCGCCGCGTGATCTATCTGGGCAGCTTTTCGAAGACGCTCGCGCCGAACCTGCGCGTGGGTTTCATCGCCGCCGCGCGCGATGTCGTGCAGGCGGTGAGCGACCAGAAGATGCTGGTGGGCATGACGAGCCCCGAACTCAACGAGCGCGTGCTCTATCGCGTGCTCACCGAAGGGCATTACCGGCGCCATGTGGAGCGCCTGCGCGCACGGCTCGACGGCGTGCGCGACAAGGCCGCGCGCATGCTCGAACGCACGGGCATGCGCCTTTTTACTGCGCCGGGAGCGGGCATGTTCCTGTGGGCCGACACGGGCGTCTGCGCCGATGCGCTCACCGCGGCCGGGCACGAAGCGGGCTTTCTGTTGACGCCGGGGAGCCTCTTTTCGCCGCACCAGTCGCCGACCACCTGGATGCGTTTTAACGTCGCGAACTGCGGCGATCCGGCGCTTTCGTCGTTCCTGACGAACTATCTGGACCGCGTCGCGCGGCGCGGCACGGCTGCCGGAACGTGACGCTGGCACACGAGGCTGGCCCTTGAAATACGCGCCGTGCGTCCCCAAGTCTGCGCACGGCGCGCCGCGCACCGTCGCCGTACGCGGCGCCGAACCTCTTACACCCGCATTGCAACGAAAAAGGACCCTCGAACATGGCTCAAGAAACGATGAGCTTCCAGGCGGAAGTGAAACAGCTTCTGCACCTGATGATCCATTCGCTGTACAGCAACAAGGAGATCTTCCTGCGCGAGCTGATTTCGAACGCATCGGACGCGGCCGACAAGCTGCGCTTCGAGGCGATCGCGAACAGCGCGCTGTACGAAGACGATGCGATCCTGCGTATCCGCGTGGGTTACGACAAGGCCGCGCGCACCGTCACGATCGACGACAACGGCATTGGCATGAGCCATGACGAAGTGGTCGCGAATCTCGGCACGATCGCGCGCTCGGGCACGAAGGAATTCTTCGGCAAGCTGTCCGGCGACCAGCAAAAGGACGCGGCGCTGATCGGCCAGTTCGGCGTGGGTTTCTACTCGGGTTTCATCGTTGCGGACAAGATCACCGTCGAGAGCCGCCGCGCGGGCCTGCCCGCGTCGCAGGCCGTGCGCTGGGAAAGCGCGGGCGAGGGCGAATTCTCGGTCGAGGCAATCGAGCGCGCATCGCGCGGCACGACGATCACGCTGCATCTGCGCGAAGACGAGGACGAGCTGCTCTCCTCGTGGAAGCTCAAGACGATCATCCAGAAGTATTCGGATCACGTCGGCCTGCCCATCGAAATGAAAGCGGAAGAATGGGACGCCGAAAAGAACGAGATGGTCACGAAGGATGCGTTCGAAACCATCAACCAGGCGAGCGCGTTGTGGACGCGTTCGAAGAGCGAGATCGGCGACGAGCAGTATCAGCAGTTCTATCAGCATCTCGCGCACGATCACCAGAATCCGCTCGCGTGGACGCATAACCGGGTCGAAGGCCGCAGCGAATACACGCAACTGCTGTACGTGCCCGCGCATGCGCCGTTCGACATGTGGAACCGCGAGCATCGCGGCGGGCTGAAGCTCTACGTGAAGCGCGTCTTCATCATGGACGACGCCGAACAGCTGCTGCCCGCCTATCTGCGCTTCGTGAAGGGCGTGGTCGATTCGAGCGACCTGCCGCTGAACGTCTCGCGTGAAATCCTGCAGGAAAGCCGCGACGTCAAGGCGATTCGCGACGGCGTGACCAAGCGCGTGCTGTCCATGCTGGAAGAGATGGCGCAAGCCGCCGATCCGGCGCAGACGGACGCCGATACGACGGACGAAGACAAGGCGAAATTCGCCACGTTCTGGACGGAATTCGGCCAGGTGCTGAAGGAAGGCATCGGCGAGGACTTCGCGAATCGCGAGCGCATTGCAAAGCTGCTGCGTTTCGCGACGACGCACGGCGACACGGCCCAGCAGAACGTTTCGCTGGCCGATTACGTGGCGCGCATGAAGCCCGAGCAGACGAAGATCTACTACGTCACCGCCGATACCTGGCAAGCCGCGAAGAACAGCCCGCATCTGGAAGTGTTCCGCAAGAAGGGCGTGGAAGTGCTGCTGCTCACGGACCGCGTGGACGAGTGGATGCTCTCGTACCTCAATGAGTTCGACGGCAAGGCGCTCGTGAGCGTTGCGCGCGGCGACCTCGACCTCGGCGCGCTCAACGACGAGGAAAAGCAGCAGCAGGAGAAGGTGAGCGAAGCGTTGAAGCCGCTCGTCGAGCGCATGAAGGAGACGCTCAAGGACAAGGCGAAGGACGTGCGCCTCACGTTCCGCCTGACCGATTCGCCGTCGTGCCTCGTGGCCGACGAGGGCGAAATGAGCGGCTATCTGCAGCGCATGCTGAAGGCGGCGGGCCAGCAGGCGCCCGAATCGCATCCGATTCTGGAGGTGAATCCGGAGCACCCGCTCGTGAAGGGGTTGGCCGCCGATCACGCCGACTTCGCGGACTGGTGCCATCTGCTCTTCGATCAGGCGCTGCTTGCGGAAGGCGGCGCGCTCGACGATCCCGCGAGCTTCGTGAAGCGCACCAACACGCTGCTGCTCGCGCGAGCGGGTTGACGGCGCAGCACGCGTGGCGCGCCTGCGTGGCGTGCGCGGCGTAAGTGCTTCTAAACCCCTTGCGGCCTGTGCGCCGCGAGGGGTTTTTTCTTTTGCGTGCGTTTGCACGAAGCCGGATATTCGCGGCCTATAATGCGCGCCATGTCCATCCGATTCGATGCCGCCGACGCGCACTGGCGCGTCGCGCCCATGCCCGGCTTCAGCGCCGATCAGAAAGACTGGCTCACGCGCGGCGGCTCGCTCACCGCGCATTTGCGCACGCTCGGACACGTCGAGGTGCGCGTGACCCACGAGGCCGTCGAGCTGCCGTGGCCCGACGAGTGCGCGGCACTGGGTCTTGCTCCGCGCGCGAGCGCGTGGGTGCGCGAGATCGTGCTCGTGGTCGACGGCGTGCCGTTCGTCGCCGCGCACAGTGCGACACCGCTTGCTGCGAGCCACGGCGCGTGGCGCGCGATGCGCAGCCTGCGCACGCGCCCGCTGGCGGAACTCCTCTATCGCGACAGCGGCGTGGCGCGCTCGGCGCTCGTGAGCCGACGTGTGAATGCGCGGCACGCGCTGCATGCGCTCGCCGCGAATGCGACAGCTGGATGGGTACCGCATGCTTATGCGGCGCGCCGCTCGGTGTTCGAGCGGCACGGCGCGCCTTTGCTCGTCACCGAGTGCATGCTGCCCGCGCTGTGGGCGCGTCTTGCTCATGCTGCGCGTGCCGCACATGTCGACCGTGTGGTGCACTCGGGACGCGAACGCGGCCCCCTCGATCACACCGCTTCGCGTGCGCACGCGGCGCAACGCGAGCTTCCCGCGTCGCGTTGAGCCGTTGCCGGAGGGGCCATGACTTTCAAGCGGTGTTTTGCACCTGTCGTCGATGAGATGACGCGCGTGCTGATTTTAGGCAGCTTGCCCGGTGAGGTTTCGCTCGCTCACGGGCAGTACTATGCGAATCCACAGAACAAGTTTTTTAATCTGGTTGGCGATACGATCGGCGTGCCTCTAATCGAACTCGACTATGCAGCGCGGTTGCGAGCGCTACTGGATCATCACATCGGTCTTTGGGATGTTGTTGCTGAGGCTCGCCGAATTGGGAGCCTCGACAGCCGCATACGCGACCACGCAAGCAACGACTTGATCGCGCTTATCGATACTTTGCCGAATCTGGTCGCCATCGCCTTTAATGGCGGGACCGCCGAGAAGATCGGGATGCGGGCGCTTGGTGAGACGGCGGATCGATATCGGCTCATCCGGTTGCCGTCGAGCAGCCCGGCGTACGCGTCGCTGTCTTACGACGCGAAGCTGTGCACGTGGGAGGTGTTGCGTCAGTGGTTGCCGATGTAGCTTCCTGGCCCGAGGTTACGTCCCTTCTCAGCGCGCAACGCGCTATTTCGCTTCGAGCGCTCCTCCTGTATCAACAACTCCGGCTCAGTAGTAATCGCTTTCGCGTTGATGGCGCACTGCAAGGATTGTCACGGTCCGATCGCCGTCGATTTCGAACAGCGCAACATATCCCGTTGCGCCGAACGGAATGATCAGTTCCCGCAGAAACGGCATGGACGAATGCGCTTTGCGGCAAGTAAACGGCGACGATTCAAGTGTCGCTATGCCGGCAGTAATGGCCACAAGTGCGCGCGCAGCGAGTTCGACATCGGCATCGTCGCGATCGACGATGAAGCTATAAAGACGGTCCAGATCATTCGAAGCCGCACGCGTGAACCGGACTTTATACGTCATCGAGGTTTCGCCTTCCTGGCGCGAAGGGCATCGAGCCGCCGTTCCAGATTTTCCAGCACTTCAGAAGCAGACAGGTAGTCGCCGGTGCGTTTAGCCGCTTCGCGCGATGCGATGCCACGGGCAATGAACTCGCTTTGGTTGCGACGCCGCTCGATGCCCTCGCGGATCGATTGCTCGACGAAGCCTGAAAGCGTTTCTCCCTCGCCGAGGACGCTTTCGGCAGCGTCGCGTAGCTCCGGCTCGACCCGGATGGATGGAAAGGTGGCAGATTTCATGATGTCTCCCGGCGCATCGCAATTGCGATGCATTATCCGCCACCGACCGTCTTGAGGCAAGTCGGCCGTTCGGTGGGGTCGAGGTTTCGCCGACGTAGCCAAAACAAGTGGCATTCGAAACTCGACCACTGAGGATGCGGCGCGGATGTCAAATTGACCCAAACACTAACAAAGTGCGAGTGTATTCAACGGTGGGGCGGCAGCGAAGGTCGGACTCAAGGCAGGTGGTGGGTGCGCAGATAATTATCGACTTTTCCACTTGTCATCAAGCAGTCCTGCGCATATCTCTGTTTCCTGTGCGGAAGAATTAATCATTTGGTGGCAGCTGCTGCAGGCGATCTGATCGGATATTGAAAGCTTTTGAAAGGGGATCTTGTCCGAAATGTCGCAGTACTTTTCGTTGCAGCCATTTGATCGGAAGTGCAGAGAATGATCGCTTTGGAAGTACCTGCTGAATAATGCAATGGGCATTGATCCTCCGAATCTCCTCCGCCGTAATCGGTGGCATATAGCCAGTGCATGGTTTGTATGGTTTAAGGTTTTACGTCCCCTGCCGATATAGCGTCGGGGACATCGATAATTTGAGGAGGATTTGTGGTTCGTTTCGCCTTTGCACTATTGCTTGCCGGCCTGCTTGCAGGTTGCAATACGACGCTGCAAGTTGAGAAACCGGATGCAACATCCGGCTTGTATTCAACCCACACTGCATTGAAAGCTGCTGATGTTCGCGTAGAAGAGAAGTTTGATCCGGCTTACACCCAGATGGTCTATCTAAAGATCGACGCGGAAACTCCGAACCAGCGATTTGTAGATTTCTTTGTGGCGGCCCTGAAAGACATGCACGTCTTCAAGAAGGTTGTGACAAAGGATGACTTGCAGGCAATCGTTATTGGACGGAACCTGGGCAGCAAGGTCCCCAACGTGTCGGATCTCGTCGGACTCAATAACCTTAGCAAGGAGATCGGCCCGTTCCTTATCGTCGAGCCTAATGCGGTGTTCAAGGGCGGCTACAACTTCGAGGGAACGCTGAAGGCGATCGATGCCAGCACCGGAAAAACCGTTCTGCTGATCGACATGACTGCTTTCAACATGGCAGGACTGGATGATCCGTTGTTTCACCCGATGCTGAATGGATTCATCAACTGGACGCACAATCAGCCGATCGTGCCGGAAGCGCCAAAAACGGCACAGCAGTCGAATTCCGCGAAGCTTTGACGGTTTGTGTGAACGTCGGTGTCTGCGGCAGATCCGACGTTCACGTGTCAGCGCGAAAACCGCGGGCGGCGTTGGCAGCTACGCCGCCCACCGCCACCCAGATGTTCAACACAAGCCGGTTCCTCAGCCGATCTTCCCCGGCGTCACACTCTTTTCCGATGGGTCGACATCGAGGCCCCAGTCGCCTTGCTCGTACCAGTCGTCGCCCAACAACTCGACCGGATGTTGCGTGCGGCTCTGTCCGTTGCCGCATCGCATATCGTCGGCCTGGCAGTAGTGATCGCAGCCCCAGCAAACACGCTCGGGGTGTAGTGGATGGATCGGAAACTTCTTTGCCATGATTTGTCCCTGAACAATCTCGACGATTGGCGACGGAGACAATTGTCGTTCATACGCCCGGACATTGATGCATGTCAAAACGTCGCGCCCGCGATGCGCGCGGGTGACGTTCTCCGTCGTTTTTCAAGTTGGTTGAGCACGCATGTGACGCGGCTCAACGTGCGGTGAGATAGTCCTCAAGGCGCCGGACAACCCTTTGCTGTCCGGTCCGGTTTGGGTGAAAGTGTTATGTAGGCAGGTAGTGGGAAATACATGGTCGGTAAGTTGATTTCCTGCGCCTGATACTCCGATTGCCGGGAGAAAAAGATGGCCGCGCACCACGTTGACGAATTTATCGTCCAGTCGATTGCCAGTGATACCGATATCCCCGTAGAGACGGTCTCAAGAATGTACGAAGAGACCTGGGCGGAATATAGCGAAGGCGCCCGAATCACAGATTACATTCCGGTCCTCGTGGCCCGTCGCGTGCGGGACAATCTGCGGCGGTGGAAACACGATCCGCACTGAGTCTCTGCACCCCACATGGAAGAAGCGGTGCAGGTGATCGAGGCGGCGACTGGATAGCACGTTCTCAATCGTCGATGAACGCGTCTTGTGTCTTTCCCCGGCCGATCTAAAAGCAAAAGACCCGGTGAAGACGTTGAAGAAGGCAATGCCTTCGATAACCGTCACGGTCCCGACAATTCGCGTGGGCGCTTGTGCGCCGCAGCGAAGCGGGGAACCCGTCTTTACGCGTTTGCCGTTCGATCATTTGCAACGAAGCGTACCCAAAATGGCTGCAGGCCGTTGAAGCACTTCGGGAGTGCATTCGGCCGTGAATGCTATGCTCTCGTTCGCCCGGGAAACCGCCTCTTTCGTAAGCTATCTTTTACATGACGACTCTTATCAAGCGCGCCTCGGCCGAGGCGCGCGCTTTCAGCCAGACCAGCACTGACCGCAACGACGCCGCCGAGCAGGAGGCCGAAGCCGAAATCGCGCCGCGCGCCAAAACTACGCGGGCCACGAAGGCCACGAAGACCACGAAGCTGGCCGCGCGAGCGCGCCGCGCCGACGACGATCTCGATCGCGCGCCGCTCATCGAAGCGCCGCGCAAGCCGCGTTTCGCGCCCGTGACATTCTCGGAGGAGGGCGGCGTGCGCTATCTGCATTTCGGTACCGAGTGGGTGCAAGGCGCGATGCGCCTGCGCAAGCCGCATCACATCGAACTCGAATACGCCCAGCAGATGATGGCCTGGCTGTTGTTCCTCGCGACGCCCGCGCGCATCGTGCAACTCGGCCTCGGTGCCGCGGCGCTCACGAAATTTGCGCATCACTTTCTGCGTCCGGCAAAGGTCGAGGCGATCGAGCTGAATCCGGCGGTCGTGGTGGCCGCGCGCACGATGTTCGAACTCCCGTCCGACGACGCGCGCCTCACCGTGCGCGAACTCGATGCGTGGGACTTCGTGAACGACCGCGCGAATCACGGCACGATCGGCGCGATGCAGATCGACGTCTACGACGCCACTGCGCGCGGCCCGGTGCTCGACAGCGTGGCGTTCTATCGCGCCGTGCGCTTGTGCCTGACCAACGCCGGCATCGCGACGATCAATCTCTTCGGCGATCATCCAAGTTTCGTGCGCAACATGAAGCGCCTGAATGAAGCGTTCGAAGGCCGCGTGATCGCGCTGCCCGAAGTGCACGAGGGTAATCGCGTGGCGCTCGCGTTCTCGGGCCCCGCGCTCGAGGTCACGTATGCGGCGCTGGAAAAGCGCGCGCGCGTGCTGGAGACGACGCTCGGCCTGCCCGCGCACGCGTGGGTGAAGGCGGTGCGCGAATCGAGCGGTCAGGCGGGCGAGACGTTCTCGATCTGAGCCGGCGCGCCTGCGCTTCGGTTTGCTTTGATTCGCTTCGCCGGGCGGCTATCGCGCCCGTCCCGGCGATGCCGACCCAGCTTCATGAAACCGGCCTCGGGCCGGTTTTTTATTACCGGTTGCGTGCGGGCAACGGCAACGGCCAGTCTGCGTGCATCGCCGCTTGACAGCGGCGTCGGGATTGGGGTCGGCCCCGGCTTGACCCCATATCGCAACGTGATACTCTTTTTCTTGCTTTCGATGACCTTGCCAGCCGAGCGAAGAGCAGGGCGTCGGCCGCTCCACGGGGGGCGCGGGTATTGCTACCACTAAAAGCAATGAGGAGACGTCATGGCAAAGGACGCTGACAGCGCCACGGGCAGCAAGCACTGGCTCTGGCTGCTGGTGATACCCTGGATCGCAATGGTCTGGGTGCCGTCGTACAACAAGGTCGAGCCGACCCTGTGGGGTTTCCCGTTCTTCTACTGGTATCAGCTCATCTGGGTGTTTATCAGTGCGGTTATCACTGCGTTCGTCTATCAAATGACGAAGAACCGCCATCGCGGCGACGCAGGGAGGACGCAATGAACATCACCGCGACCGTAGTCTTCATCCTGTTCTTCGTCGGCGTCACGATTCTCGGCTTCTTCGCCGCGAACTGGCGCAAGGGCGACCTCGCGCACCTCGACGAGTGGGGCCTCGGCGGACGCCGCTTCGGCACCTTCGTCACCTGGTTCCTGCTCGGCGGCGATCTCTACACGGCGTACACGTTCATCGCCGTGCCGGCGCTCGTGTTCGGTGCGGGCGCAACGGGTTTCTTCGCGCTGCCGTACACGATCCTGATCTATCCGTTCGCGTTCGTCGTGTTCCCGAAGCTGTGGGCCATCGCGAAGCGCCATCGTTACGTGACGTCGGCCGACTTCGTGAACGCGCGCTATGGCAGCCGCATGCTCGCGCTCGCCATCGCCGTGACCGGCATCGTCGCGACCATGCCGTACATCGCGCTGCAGCTTGTCGGGATCGAGGTCGTGATCGGCGCGCTCGGCTTCAATACGACGGGCTTCGTCGGCGACCTGCCGCTCATCATCGCGTTCGCCATCCTCGCCGCGTACACGTACACGTCGGGTCTGCGCGCGCCGGCGATGATCGCGGTCGTGAAGGATGTGCTCATCTACATTACGATCGGCGCGGCGATCATCGTGATTCCCGCGCAGATGGGCGGTTTTGGCCACATCTTCGGCGCGGTGCCGCCGGCCAAGCTGCTGCTCAAGTCGCCGGACGCGGCAAGCCTGAACGGCTATAGCGCCTACGCGACGCTTGCGGTGGGTTCGGCGCTCGCGCTGTTCCTGTACCCGCACTCGATCACGGCGATTCTCTCGTCGTCGTCGGGCAACTCGATTCGCCGCAACATGGCGATGCTGCCCGCGTACTCGTTCGTGCTCGGCCTGCTCGCGCTGCTCGGCTTCATGGCGCTCGCCTCGGGCGTGCAGAACATGCCGGAGTTCGTGCCGTACTTCAAGGCGTTCGGTTCGAGCTTCGCGGTCCCGGCGCTGTTCCTGCACTTTTTCCCTTCGTGGTTCGTCGGCGTGGCGTTCGCTGCCATCGGCATCGGCGCGCTCGTGCCGGCCGCGATCATGTCGATTGCCGCCTCGAACCTCTACACGCGTAACGTCCACAAGGAGTTCATCAACCCCCGGATGACGAACGAGCAGGAGACCAACGTCGCGAAGTTCGTCTCGCTGATCGTCAAGGTCGGCGCGGTGGCGTTCATCATCGGGCTGCCGCTCAAGTACGCGATCCAGTTACAACTGCTCGGCGGGATCTGGATCATCCAGACGGTGCCGGCCATCGTGCTCGGCCTCTACACGCGCAAGCTCGACTACCGTGGCCTGCTGCTCGGCTGGGCCGCGGGCATTGCAACTGGCACGTCGATGGCCATTTCGCTGAAGCTCGAGAGCTCGATCTTCGTGATTCATCTGTTCGGTATGGCCGTCCCGGGCTACGCGGCCTTGTGGTCGCTGGTCGTGAATCTCGTGGTGGCGGTCGTCGTGTCCGTGCTCGTGCATGTGTTCGGCATGCAAAAGGGTGAGGACCGTACGCGCCCGGAGGACTATCTCGACGTGCTCGAAAGCTGAGCTGCGCCTGGTTGTCGCCAGCAGCCTCGATCGGTACCGATGCCCGCAACGAATAGTTGCGGGCATTCGTTTTTCTGGTGCACGATGGCGCTGCGACGCTGCGCTCACCAGCGTCCGGTTCCTTGCCGCTTCACGTTCCGCTCGCGCCATGGCCCAGTCCGAATCCAATCCCGCCGCCGTTCGTTCCATACCGCCCGTACCGCCGCCGCGCCGCGCCCGCTCGCGGCTCGCGCGCATTTGGCGCGCGCTCGCCTCGCCGTTCTACCGTTACCGCAACGCGCGCCTGATTCACGGCATCCGCGTGGGCCTCGCGATGATGGCCTCGATCCTCGCGACGAGCGGCATCCACATTCCGCACGGCATCTGGGCATCGGTGACGGTGCTCGTGGTGATCGGCGGGCTCCAGCATCACGGCAATATCCGCAAGAAGGCGACCGAGCGCTCGCTCGGCACGCTGCTCGGCGCGGGCATCGGCCTCGCGCTCATCGGCTTGCAGGCGCTTACGCACTCGACGGTGCTGACGTACGTGCTGATGTCGGTGGTGGCGGGCATCTGCGGGTGGCACGCGATCGGCAAATACGGCTACGTCGCACTCCTCACGGCGATCACGATGTGCATCGTCGCGGGCCACGGGGACAACCTCATCGACACCGGACTCTGGCGCACGCTCAACGTGATGGTCGGCATCGTGATTGCGCTGGCGTTCTCGTTCGCGCTGCCGCTGCACGCGACGTATTCGTGGCGCTACCGGCTCGCCGACAATCTGCGCGATTGCGCGAACGTCTACACGCAGGTCGTGCGCGGCAAACCTGCCGATAGCGAGATTCTGGTGGCGGCCTTCATGCGCATGAACGACCGGCTCGTGCAGTTGCGCGCGCTGATGCCGTCGGTGGCCAAGGAGATCGATGTGCCGCTCGCGCGTCTGGAGACCATCCAGCGGCTGCACCGGTCGCTCCTGAGCGCGCTGGAAATAATGACGACGGGCATGGAGCGCTACGAGCAGCAGATCGTTCAGGTCGCGTTCGCCGGACGCGGCGCGCGGGTGCGGGAGTCGCTGCTCGCGACGGCACGTGCGCTGCGCTTTGGCGGCGGGCGCCATCCCGAGGTGGCGGCGCGTGCGCTGCGCCCGCTCGATGGCGAGGAGTCACACGCTCACACCGACGAGCGCCGCGCGCCCGGCGATGCGTTGCCCGAGACATCGGCCGTGCGGCTCGCGCCGGAAATGCAGGGGCCGTACTGGCTCGGTTTGCGCGTGGAGGAGCAGGTCGATCTGCTGCGCGCGTTGTTGCTTGAAACCGAGCCGCGCTGGAATATCGAGCGCGGCTCGGTGCACCGCATGGTGTGAGGCGCGCGGCGTTGGCCGATATCAGGCGGCGGGTGCCTCGAGCGGCGGCGCGCTGATCATCCAGGGCACGCCGAAGCGGTCGGCGAGCATGCCGAATCCCGGCGACCAGAAGGTCTTCTGGAACGGCATCGTTATTTGCCCGCCGTTCGCGAGCGCGTTGAAATACCGTTCGGCCGTCGCGATATCCGGCGCAGTCAGCGAAACGCCGAAGCCCCGGAATTTCTCTTCCTTCGTCATGCAGCCGCCGTCCGACATCATGAGTTCCGCGTCGCCGATCTGGAGCGTTGCGTGCATGATTTTTTCGGCGAATTCGGGCGGCATCGGGCGTGCCGGATCGGGCGGCGCTTCCTTGAAGCGCATCTTCATCAGTTCCTTCGCGCCAAGCGCCTCGCGGTAGAACGCGATCGCTTCGTCGCAGGTGCCGTTGTAGAACAGATAGGGCTGGATCAGCATCGTCGGTTTCCTGGTGGGATAGGACGTCTGGCCGGCCCAAAGCCAGGGCCGGATCGCACGGCAGGGGGCGCCGCTGTCCTGATTCTAGGCGTGCAGGTTCGTGCCAGCGTGGATTTTGTCCAGCGAGTGGTCCAGCGAAAGGAGGTGCACACGCCCGGGAACGGGCGTTGCGCGGGGTGTGCAGCCACGCGAGCCGTGGCGCTGCGGGGCACACGAAGGGCCTCACAGGCACGACGGGCGCGACAGGCGCGACGGGCTTGTTACGGCAGGCCCATCGCGCAGCGGCCGCGCTAGAGGAGCGCGCGGCCCGTGCAAATCGGCTTGTTAGTGCGCGCGCACTTCCTCGATCAGCTTTTCGAGCTTCACAGCGTCGGCGGCGAACGCGCGGATGCCTTCCGCGAGTTTTTCGGTCGCCATCGCCTCGTCGTTCACGAGGAAGCGGAACGACGATTCGTCCACCGGCACGCGCGCGATTTCCATGCCCTTGAACGCTTCCGGCGAGAGCTTGCGCTCGACCGTTGCCGTGCTGTCGTGGAGCTTTTGCAGTAGATCGGGACTGATCGTGAGCAGGTCGCAGCCCGCGAGTTCGACGATCTGGCTCGTCGTGCGGAAGCTCGCGCCCATCACCTCGGTCTTGTAGCCGAACTTCTTGTAATACGCGTAGATGCGGCGTACCGACTGCACGCCCGGATCGTTCGCGCCGCCGTCCTTCGCTTCGTCCCAGTTCGGGCCCGCGGCCTTCTTGTACCAGTCGTAGATGCGGCAGACGAACGGCGAGATCAATTGCGCGCCCGCTTCGGCACACGCGGCGGCCTGCGCGAGCGAGAACAGCAGCGTCATGTTGCAGCGGATGCCGTCTTTCTGCAGCACTTCGGCGGCACGAATGCCTTCCCACGTCGACGCGAGCTTGATCAGCACGCGCTCGCGCGGGATTCCGGCTGCCTTGTACAGATCGATGATGTGATGGGCCTTGTCGATCGACTTCTTCGTGTCGAACGAGAGGCGCGCGTCGACTTCGGTCGAGACGCGGCCCGGGATGATCTTGAGGATCTCGGTGCCGAAGGCGATCAGCAGATGGTCGATGATCGATTCGACCGATTCGGACGCGTGATCGCGCACGGTTTT
>NZ_JAMXLH010000054.1 GCF_024281035.1 Paraburkholderia sp. | reverse complement strand
CTCTCGCTGATGGCCTTGACCATCTCCACCGGCTTCGTGGTGGACGATGCCATCGTGATGATCGAGAACATCGATCGCTTCCTGGAAGAAGGCCATTCTCCGCTTGATGCGGCTCTCAGAGGCGCGGGCCAGATCGGATTCACCATCATCTCTCTGACGGTTTCGCTGATCGCGGTGCTGATTCCGCTGCTGTTCATGGGCGGCGTGATCGGGCGGCTCTTCAGCGAATTCGCGGTGACGCTCGCCGTGACCATCGTGCTCTCGGCCGTCGTCTCGCTCACGGTCGTGCCGATGCTCTGCGCGCGTATCCTGCGCGCGCAGGCCGAACGCCACCCGAGCCGCTTCGAGCGCATCAGCGAAGGGATCTTCAACAAGACGCTCGCCGCGTACGAGCGCGGCCTCACGTGGGTGCTCGATCACCAGACGCTCACGCTGCTCGTCGCCGTGGGCACGGTCGTCCTCACGATGGTGCTGTACATCGTGATCCCGAAGGGCCTGTTCCCGGTGCAGGACGTGGGCGTGATCCAGGGCATCAGCGTCGCGGACAATTCCGTGTCGTACCAGGCGATGGTGCGCCGCCAGTCCGCGCTCGCCGACGAGATCCTCAAGGATCCCGACGTGGTCTCGCTCACCTCGTACGTCGGCATCGACGGCATCAACACGACGCTCAACAACGGCCGCTTCCTGATCAACGTGAAGCCGCACAACGACCGTTCCGAAACCGCCGCGGAAATCGGGCGACGGATTCAGGAAAGCGTGGCGAAGGTGCCTGGCATCCGGCTCTATCTGCAGCCGGAGCAGGACCTCACGCTCGACACCACGGTCTCGCGCAACCAGTACACGTTCGTGCTGCGCGGCCCGAATCAGGAAGCGTTCAATCAGTACGTGCCCGCGCTCATCGCGCAGATGAAGCGGATTTCCGCGATCACCGACGTGACGAGCGACCTGAACACCGATGGCCTGTCCATCGACGTGGAAGTGAACCGCCAGCTCGCGGCGCGCTACGGCATCACGGCGGCGACCATCGACAATGCGCTGTACGACGCGCTCGGCCAGCGCATCGTCTCGACGATCTTCCAGCAGTCGGACCAGTACCGCGTGATTCTCGTCGCGAAGCCGGAGGCGCTGCCCACGGTCGATTCGCTCGGCGATCTCTATCTGCCGAGCCAGACGAGCACTTCGGGGCAGGTGCCGCTCAAGGGCATCGCGACGATCCACATCACGCGCTCGCCGCTTGCCATCAGCCACCTCGCGCAGTTCCCCTCGGTCACGATCTCGTTCAATCTCGCGAAGGGCGCGTCGCTCTCCGCCGCCGTGCGCGACATCCGCAAGGCCGAGGCTGCCGCCCAGTTGCCGCCGTCGATTACCTCGACGTTCCAGGGCGCGGCGCAGGCGTTCGAGGATTCGCTCACGAGCGAGGTGTATTTGCTGATCGCCGCGCTCGTGGCCGTCTATATCGTGCTGGGCGTGCTCTACGAGAGCTATATCCATCCGGTCACGATTCTTTCGACGCTGCCGTCCGCCGGCATCGGCGCGCTGCTCGCCCTGATGATCGCGGGCAACGACCTCGACGTGATCGGCATCATCGGCATCGTGCTGCTGATCGGCATCGTCAAGAAGAACGCCATCATGATGGTGGACTTCGCGCTCGAAGCCGAACGCGTGCACGGCAAGCCGCCGCGCGAAGCGATCTTCGAGGCGTCGCTGCTGCGTTTCCGCCCGATTCTCATGACCACGCTCGCGGCCATGCTCGGCGCGCTGCCGATGCTGCTCGGCAGCGGCACCGGCTCCGAACTGCGGCGGCCGCTCGGTCTCGCGATTATCGGCGGCCTCACACTGAGCCAGATGCTTACGCTCTTCACGACGCCCGTGATCTATCTGTTCTTCGACCGTCTCGCACAACGCTTCGGCCGTAAGCGCCCAGGCGCAAGTGCAGGTGGTTCAGGCGGCGAAGACCATCCGGACGGCGGCGCACCGCCCGCCCCCGAGGGCACGCCGTGAACATCTCGGCGCTCTTTATCCGGCGACCGGTCGCGACCTCACTCCTCGCGATCGCGATCCTGATTTCCGGAGCGCTCGCGTTCTTCCGGCTGCCGGTCGGACCGCTGCCGAACATCGCGTATCCCGTGATCGTCGTGCAGGCCAACATGGCGGGCGCAAGCCCCGACATCATGGCGGCCACGGTCGCCGAGCCGCTGGAGCGCAGGCTCGGCACCATCGCGGACGTCTCGCAGCTCACGTCGATCAGCTACGTCGGCTCGTCGATGATCATCATCGTGTTCGGGCTCAATCGCGACATCAACGGCGCGGCGCGCGACGTCGAATCGGCCATCCAGGCCGCGCGCGCCGATCTGCCCACCACGTTGCGCAGCAACCCGAGCTATCGCCAGTACAACCCGGCGAGCGCGCCGATCATGGTGCTCGCGCTCACCTCCGACACGCTCACGAAAGCGCAGCTTTACGACTCCGCCGATTCCGTGATCCAGCAGCAGCTCTCGCAGGTCGACGGCGTGGGTCAGATCACGCTCGGCGGCGGTGCGCTGCCGTCCGTGCGCGTGGAACTGGAGCCCGGCAAGCTGAACAGCTACGGCATCGGCATGGAGGACGTGCGCGCCGCGATTTCCGCGGCCAATGCGAACAGCGCGAAAGGCCATATCGATCAGGGCGACCAGCGCTATCAGGTCGTCTCGAACGATCAGATCACCAGGGCCGCACCGTTCAAGGACGTGGTGATCGCGTATCGCCAGGGCGCGCCGGTGCTGCTCAAAGATGTAGCCGAGGTGCTCGACTCGAACGAGAACATCCGCAACGCGGGCCTCTACAACGGCAAATCGTCCGTGCTGGTGATCGTCTATCCGATGCCGGGCAGCAATGTCGTGAAGACCGTGAAGCAGATCGAGGCGCGCCTGCCGACCATCGAAGCAGCGCTGCCCGCGTCGATCCACGTGCACGTGGCGATCGATCGCTCCGAGTCGGTGCGCGCCTCCGTGTCCGACACGGAACGCACGCTCTTTATTGCGGTGCTGCTCGTGATCGGCGTGGTGTTCGTGTTCCTGCTTTCGCCGCGCGCGACGCTGATTCCCGCCGTCGCGCTGCCGCTTTCGATTGTCGGCACCTTCGGGCCGATGTACCTGCTCGGCTACAGCATCGACAATCTCTCGCTCATGGCGCTCACGATCGGCACCGGCTTCGTCGTGGACGATGCAGTGGTTGTGCTGGAGAACATCGTGCGGCACATCGAAGCCGGCGTCGAACCGAAGGAAGCTGCGCTGCGCGGCGCGGCCGAAGTGGGTTTCACCGTGGTGTCGATGAGCCTTTCGCTCATCGCGGTATTCCTGCCGATCCTGCTGATGCCGGGCATTGTCGGCCTGCTCTTCCACGAGTTCGCGATGACGCTGTCCATCGCGATCCTCATTTCGCTCGTCGTCTCGCTCACGGTCACGCCGACCATGTGCGCGTACGTGCTCAAGCGCGAGCACACGGAACGTGCCCCCGCACGCTGGGCCGTCTGGATCGAAGCGCAGTTCGACCGCTTCAAGAACGCCTATTCGCGCTCGCTCGATGCCGTGCTCGACCACGCCGCGCTCATCATCTTCATCCTGATGGGGCTGCTCGTCGCCAACGTGTTCGTGGCGCGCCTGCTCTCCGCGACCTTCTTCCCCGAGCAGGACACGGGCATCCTGATCGGCCAGATCATCGCGGACCAGAGCATTTCGTTCACGGCGATGTCGAAAAAACTCGAACAGCTGCAGGCGATCGTGCAGAAGGATCCCGCCGTCGCCTCGGTGGCGGGTTTCACGGGTGGCCGCGCGCTCAACTCGGCCACTGTCTTTATCGAACTCAAGCCGATCGGCGTGCGCCGCGCCTCGGCAACCGACGTGGTGAACCGGCTGCGGCCCAAACTCAGCGCCGTGTCCGGCGCACGGCTCTTTCTCCAGGCGCAGCAGGACTTGCAGATCGGCGGACGGCAGGCGGCCGCGCAATACCAGTACACGCTCACGAGCGACAACGCCGGCACGCTCTTCACGTGGGTGCCAAGGCTCGTCGACGAGCTGAACAAGCACCACGCCCAGATGCTGGACGTGAACTCCGACCTGCAGCAAAACGGCCTGCAGGCGTACGTGACCTACGAGCGCAACACAGCGAAGCGCTATGGGTTCGAACCGAACCAGATCGACAGCTCGCTTTACGACGCCTTCGGCCAGCGCACCGTATCGACCATCTACAACGCGCTCAACCAGTATTTCGTCGTGATGGAAGTGGCGCCGAAGTACTGGCAGTTTCCGCAGTCGTTCGACCGGATCTGGCTTTCGACGGCGGCGGGCAACGCGAGCGGCGCTGCACAGACGCAGATGCCGGGCGGCACCGTTTCCGGCGCGACACAACGGGTCGTGGAAAGAACGGCGACCGGTGCGGCCGCAACCACCAACACGCTGAACGCGAACGCCGTGGCGAACCAGCTCACCAACGCGATTGCGAACAGCAAGGGCGGCAGTTCGAGCGGCAGCGCGGACAGCACCGCCGCCGAAACCATGGTGCCGTTAAAGGCGCTCATGTCGTGGACCACGAGCCACACGGCCACGCAGGTGAACCACCAGAGCGGCCTCGTCGCAGGCACGATCTCGTTCAATCTGCCCAAGGGCGGGTCGCTCAGCGAAGCGTCGAAGATCATCGAGCAGGCGCAACGCGACATCGGCATGCCCGCTTCGGTGCACGGCGCGTTTGCGGGCGCGGCGCAAGCGTATGCGCAGTCGATGGGCACCGTGCCGCTCCTGATCCTCGCCGCGCTCGCCGTGGTGTACATCGTGCTGGGCGTGCTCTACGAAAACACCATTCACCCGCTCACGATTCTGTCGACGCTGCCCTCCGCCGGAATTGGCGCGACGCTCGCCATGCTGATCTTCGGCACGCCGTTTTCGGTGATCGCGATGATCGGCATCATCCTGTTGATCGGCATCGTCAAGAAGAACGGCATCATGATGGTCGACGTCGCGATCCAGTTGCAGCGCAACGAAGGCATGGACGCGCGCCGCGCGATTCACGAAGCGGCCGTGGTGCGTCTGCGGCCGATCATGATGACCACATTCGCCGCCGTGCTCGGCGCGGTGCCGCTCGCGATCGGCATCGGCCAGGGCGCGTCGCTGCGTCAGCCGCTCGGCGTGACCGTGATGGGCGGGCTGCTCCTGAGCCAGGTCTTCACGCTGTACACGACGCCGGTCATCTATCTGTTCCTCGACCGCCTGCGCGCACGCCTTGCGCGCTGGGCCGAGCGCCTGCCCTGGAATCGCCAGGCCGATGAGAGCCCATCATGACGAATATCCCACGCATGCGGACGCAACCCGCTTCCCCCACCGCCCCCGCCACGCTCATGCGCGCCGCGCTGCGGCTCGCGCCCTTCGTCTTGGCGATGCTGGCCAGCGGCTGCATGGTCGGCCCCGACTATCATCGTCCGCAGGTCGCCGTGCCCGCCACCTGGAAGGCGCTACCGGGCTGGACCCAGGCCGAGCCCGCCGCCGAAGGCCCGAAAGGCGACTGGTGGACCGCGTTCAACGACCCGCTGCTCGACGAGCTGGAGCCGCTCGTCGTGGTGTCGAACCAGACCGTGCGGCAAAGCTACGCGAACTATCAACAGGCGCTGGCTGAAGTGCGCATCGCGCGCGCGGGCCTCTTTCCGACGCTCGGCGTGACCGGTTCGGTCACGCGAGAGCGTTCGGCCACGGGCACGCTCAGCAGCGTAAGCGGTGTAAGCGCCCTCGGCAGCAGCAGCGGTTTTGCACGCATCAACAACGCAGGCTCGCTGGAGGGCAACGCCAGTTGGGACGTGGATCTGTGGGGCCAGGTGCGCCGCCAGATCGAAGAAAATTCCGCGACTGCGCAGGCGAGCGAGGCGACGCTTGCGAATGCAACGTTATCCGAACAAATCGCGCTCGCCGACGCCGTGATCAACCTGCGCGTGACCGATGCCGACATCGATCTGTTCACGAACACCGTCGCCGCCTATACGGCGTTTTTACGCGTCGTGGCCGATCAGGATTACGCCGGCACGGTTGCGCCGTCCACGCTCGTCCTCGCGCGCACGCAACTGGAGGGCGCGCAATCGAGCCTGATCGCGCTCGGCGTCGCGCGCGCGCAATACGAGCACGCGATTGCGGTGCTCGTCGGCCGCAATCCCGAGGACATCGAGATTCCGCACAGCGACAAACTGCCCGCCCTCCCCGTGATTCCGGCTGGTGTGCCCTCGACGATTCTGCAACGCCGCCCGGATGTCGCGACGGCCGAGCGGCAAATGGCGGCGGCGAACGCCTCGATTGGCGTCGCGACGGCGGCGTATTTCCCGGCGATCTCGATCTCGGCGCTCGACGGCTTCACGCAGTCGCCGCTCTCGGGTTTGCTCCACATCAGCAACTACGTGTGGTCGCTTGGCGCCAGCGCCACGCAGACTATCTTCGACGGCGGGTTGCGCGGCGGCCGGGTCGCCGCGGCGCGCGCCGGTTACGACGCGACAGTGGCGAACTATCGCGGCACGGTGCTGACCGCGTTCCAGAGCGTGGAAAACGATCTATCCGCGCTGCACATCCTGGAGCAGCAATCCGCTGTGCTCGACGCCGCCGTACGCGATGCCATTCACGGCACGCAGATCGCACAGAATGAATTCGCGGCGGGCACCGTCGATTACACGACGGTCGCGACGGCCCAGACCACGCAATTGAGTCAACAGCAGACCGCGTTGAACGTGCAGCAGCAACGGCTTCTGGATACGGCCGCGCTGATCGGCGACCTGGGCGGCGGATGGTCCGGCGCGCTGCACGATGCGCGACATCCCAACCGCGTGGCCCCGGATGCCAACGCTGCGACTGCGCCCGCTGAAACGGCGAACCGCCAGCCAGCGGCAACACCAGGCCAGTAACGGCGCCGCGAGGCGTGCACGGTGTAGCCGGCCCGTGCGCCACGCTGAATTTGTTCTATGTCACGCTCCGTGTCCGGTCTTGCCGTCACGCGCCATGGCATGGCGCGCCGGGCCCCGCACGACGGCTATCCTGTTCATGCGGGTTGCATCCGATACACCATTCAAAAATTTGAACGGTTACTCGAAAACTGATCGTTTCTCCCAGGATGACAAATTGTGTACGACCGTACAAAAATGAGCCGAATCGTGGAAGCAAACCGGTAAAAGTTTCGTACACAACCAGTCCGTGGAGGGACGCACGTTGAACGAGAACCCGCATCTGCTGCTTACCGCATGGACTCCAAAACAGTACCCGACGCCGCACCGCCCGCGCAGTGCGCGCGCCGCGACATACCGTGCACACCCGCGCGAGCCGTTGTCATTCGTCCTGGCGCCACAAGCGCATTCGCCTCTCCCACCTGCATATTGACGGCAGGATTGGTTCCGGATTTTCAAGCGCCATAAAGATGTCGCAATGATGCGACGCCACCACACCAAAGCAGTTAATAATATTTAATGAGGATGACGAAATGCGCGACAGGAAAGGCATGAATAAAAAACTGCTTGTATCCGCATTGACCGTAGCCGGACTGCTGGGCATTTCGGGTGCCGCGCAGGCGCAAAGCAGCGTGACGCTGTACGGCATCGTCGACGGCTCCATCCTGTACACGAGCCGCACCGCGACCGCGAACGGCGGCCACCAGTTCTCGATGACCGACAGCGGCATGACCGGCTCCAGCTTCGGCATGCGCGGCAGCGAGGACCTCGGCGGCGGCATGCGCGCCATTTTCGAGCTTGAAAACGGCTTCAGCGTCGCGAACGGCCAGTTCAACAATTCGAACGGCGGCATCTTCGGCCGCCAGGCGTGGGTCGGCATCGACAGCAAGTTCGGTACCGTGAAAGCCGGTGTGCAGTTCTCGCCGTTCTTCCTCGCCCTCTACGACATGGACCCGCGCGCCATGTCGTACTTCGGCACGGGCCTCGTGAGCTATCTGAACAACGTCCTGATCACGGGTCTCTTCAACAGCAACGCGATTACGTATACGTCGCCGGAAATCGCCGGCCTCCAGGCGTCGGGCCTGATCGCGCTCGGCGGCACGGCGGGCAACTTCCAGGCCGGCCGCCAGTATTCGGCGAGCCTGCGCTATCACATCGGCGGCCTCACGATCACCGGCGCAATGTATAACGGCAACGAGGGTGGCAGCGCCGTTCCGATCAGCACCGTTGCATTTGTCGGCCGCACGCTCGGTGCGAGCTATCGCTTCCCGAACGACCTCGCGATTTATGCCTCGTATGCACTGTACAAGGTGGCAGGCTCATTCAGTAACAGCGTGTACTCCGGTGGCTTGAGCTACTTCGTCAAGCCCTACCTCAACGTGAACGCCGGCGTCTACTACACCCACGACGGCGCCCATATCGGCGGAGAAAGCAACCACTCGATCATGGCGTCGAGCGGCGTACAGTTCTTCCTCTCGAAGCGTACGACGCTCTACGGGCAGGTTGGTTACGTGAACAATAGCGGCCTCATGGACACGGGCTTGTCGGTCAACAACGCGCTGTTCGGCGTGCGCGGCTCGACCGTCGGCGCGAGCCTCGGTATCCGGCACATGTTCTAGGCGACGTGCGGGTACACCCGCGCGAATGCAATCCACACGCAGTCCGCTTTCACCGGCCCCGCGGCGGCCCGAAAGCGGACTTCGCCGTTTCTGGACGCGCTTTTAACTTTAGGGCGTTTCGCGCGCGGAGACTGGTGAAGGAACGGGCGCGGGCATGGCCGAGGCCGGCAAGCCGAACACGTGGTCGAACGCGAGGTTAAACACGTAGGCGTAGGCGAGGAAGAACAGGGAGAGGCCGGCGTCCATGACGAACGCCTCCACCATCGATACGCGCAGGATCAACGCCAGCATCGGCACCAGCATCACGAGAAGGCCGCCTTCGAACCCCACCGCGTGCGCGATGCGCCTCGCAACGCTGCGGCCGCGCTTCGTCTGGCGCGCTTCCCAACGCTCGAAGTACATGTTGTAGACGAAATTCCACAACGTGGCGATCACCGACGTGAGCACCGCCGCCGCACCCGCGCGGCCAGCACCGCTACTGGCCATCGACGAGAGCCCCACCCCGGTCGCCAGAATGCCCAGCCCCTCGAATACGGTGACATAGACGATACGTCGTTTCAGACCTTGCATGAACCACTCCATCGTGCACTGGACCTGGAACAGGTCTGGATCACAGCCGCGCCGCCGCGCGAAAGGCACAGCATGCACAGGGCAAACGCGAGGCAGGCGCAAAACGTCAACGCCTGCCTCGCGAACGAACCTTAAGCGAGTTCGGTAAACACGGCCTGCGTGGATAGACGCGACTTCGGCAACGTCGCGTTGAAGTCGCCGGCGCTGCGATAGCCGAGGCCCACCACCACGAGCGACGTGAGGCCCCGCGCTGGCAGACCGAGTTCGGCGTCGAGCGTCTTCGCATCGAAGCCTTCCATCGGGCACGCGTCGATTTCGAGCGTCGCAGCACCGATCAGCAGCGTGCCGAGCGCCAGATACGCCTGCTTCTCCATCCACGCCGGCAGGTCGCCGCGCTCGTCGCGATGCAGGTTCACATAGAACGAACGCGATTTCTGCTGGCCCGCTTTCGCATCGTCGTTGGCGAAGCGGCCGTCCGCCTCTTCCTGCGCGAGCACGGCGGCAAGATGGGCATCGTCCATGTCGGTGCGCGCGCACAGCACCATGACGTGCGACGCGTTCATCACCTTCGGCTCGTTATAGGCGTAGCCCGGCTGCATGGCCTTCGCGACGCGCGCGCGGGCCTCGTCGCCCGACGCAATCACGAAATGCCACGGCTGCGAATTCACCGAAGACGGGCTGAAGCGAACCAGTTCCTTCAACTCATCGATGACCGACGCCGGAATCTTGCGGGCCGGATCGAATGCCTTGGTTGCATGGCGGCCTTTCGCGAAGCGGGTGAGATTCAAATGCTTTCTCCTGGGTATGTGCGGTGTCTGAACTGAGCCTGGATGGCCGCTATAACGGCAGTAGAGCGGCACTAATGCGGCAGTAAAGCGCGACATCGTACAGCAAGCGCGCGTTCGTGCGCCGCGATATCGTCCTGCATCCGATCGGCGAGTGACATCGGGCCGACGCCCCTGCGTCACGGCAAACGGTCACGGCAAACGCAGCGTGCCGGCGCTATGCTACGGCTTCCAATCACCGTGGTTTCGCCTGCAGAAGGAACGCCCATCATGAAACAGCACACCGGATCCATGATCACCTTTACCCGCCCCGACGGCCAGGCGCTGCAGGGTTATCTCGCGAAACCGGAGAAGACCGAAGGCGCGCCCGCCATCGTCGTGATCCAGGAATGGTGGGGCTTGAACGACCAGATTCGCGGCGTGGCCGACCGCCTCGCACAATCGGGCTATCTGGCGCTCGTGCCCGATCTCTACCGCGGCAAGGCCACGGTGGAGGAAGAAGAGGCCAATCACCTGATGAATGGGCTCGACTTCGCAGACGCCGCTTCGCAGGACATACGCGGCGCCGTCGATTATCTGTTGACGCTGACAGATCGCGTCGGCGTGACGGGCTTTTGCATGGGCGGCGCGCTGACGCTGCTCGCTGCGACGCAGGTTCCGGGGCTATCCGCCGTCGTGGTGTGGTACGGCTGCCCACCGCTCGACTACATCGACGCCACGAAGATCACGGCGCCCGTGCTCGGCCACTGGGCCACGCAGGACATGTTCTTCGAGCCGGCCATGATCGATGCGCTCGAAACGAAGCTGCGTGACGCGAAAGTCGAGGTCGAGTTTCATCGCTATCTCGCGCACCACGCATTCGCCAACGAAACCGCCGCGGGCCCGGGCCGCATCGCGGCCACGCAATACGATCCCGTCTGGGCGCAACTGGCGTGGGATCGCACGCTGACGTTCTGGGGCAAGACGCTCTGGAAGCGGTGAGGCGCGTGCCGGTTTAGCGGGGGCACCGAAAAGCGGGGACACCGAAAAGCGGGGGCGCTGCAGCGGGGGCGCTGCAACCGGGGCGCAGCGATGTGCCCCCGCACCGCAATGCGGCACAAGCCGTGCCGCGTATCAGGCGGCGACGGCTCGTTGCGCGTGCATCGGTTTTGCCCTAGCGGATACGGAACACGGCCATCGCCGTGCTCAAGCGGCGCGCCTGGTCCTCGAGCGACGCCGCAGCGGCTGCGGACTGCTCGACGAGCGCGGCGTTTTGCTGTGTCACCTGATCCATCTGCGAGACGGCGATGTTGACCTGGTCGATGCCGGTGCTCTGCTCCGAAGCCGCCGAGGCGATCTCGCCCATGATCGCGCTCACGCGCGCGATGGCGTCGACGATCTCCTGCATCGTCGCGCCCGAACGCTCCACGAGTCCCGCACCGGTTTCCACCCGCGCGTTCGACGTCGCGATGAGGTCCTTGATTTCCTTGGCCGCCGCCGCGCTGCGCTGCGCGAGCGAGCGCACCTCGCCTGCGACCACCGCGAAGCCGCGCCCTTCTTCCCCCGCGCGCGCCGCTTCCACAGCGGCATTCAGTGCAAGGATGTTGGTCTGGAACGCAATGCCTTCGATCACGCCGACGATGTCGCCGATACGCCGCGAATCGCTGACGATATGCTGCATCGTGCCCACCACTTCGCGCGTGAGGTCGCCGCCCTGGGCTGCGAGCCCCGAGGCGCCCTGCGCAAGCGAGCTTGCTTCCTGAACGTTGCCGGTCGTCTGCCGCACCGTGGACGTGAGCTGTTCGATGCTGGCCGCCGTCTCTTCGAGCGATGCCGCCTGCTGTTCGGTGCGTTGCGACAGGTCCGTATTGCCGGTCGCGATCTCGCCCACGCCCGTATCGATCGACGAAACGCCGTCGCGCACCGTGCCGACCATCGTGACCAGCGATTCCTGCATGCGCTGCAAGCCCGCCAGCAGCTTGCCCATTTCATTGCTGCTCGTCACGGCAACCGCCTGGGTGAGGTCGCCATTCGCGATCCGCTGGAACTGGGTCACCGCGGCATCGATCGGGTCCACGATCGCACGCATCAGCGCGATGCGCGCGATCCACGCGAACACCAGCGCGCCCACGAGGCCGACGGCAACCGCCACGCAGACCACGACAAAGCGATCATGCGCATTCTGGAAGCGCCTCGCGCCGTTGCCGACCTGGTGCTTTTCGAGGGCGGCCATCGCCGTGTCGTAATCCCTGTAGAGCGACGGCAGCGTGTGCGCCTGCAGTTCCGTAAAGCTGTTGTAATCGCCGGATTTCAGCAAGGCGAGGCCCTTGTCGAGGCCTTCGTGCAGGAACGCGTCGCGCTTTTCCAGCATCGCCTTCAGGAGGCTCTGGTTTTCGGCGTCGTCGGCCGCCACGATCGTCCGGAAATGGTCGAGCCGGTCATTCGAATTCTTGAGGTACTGGTCGAAGCGTTCGAGCACGCCCTTCGCACCGGGCTGGTCGCCGATGGCCATGAACGACGCAGCCGTGGCGAGCGCGAGACGCAGACGCAGAAGCTGGCTCGAACTGCCCTCCAGATCGGTGACGGCGGGCACGTCAACCGTGTACATATCCTGCAGTTCGTTGTCGCTTTGCCGGATCGACAGAAGTCCTACGGCGGCGCCGACAACCAGCACGACGCCAATAAACGTGACCATCAGGGTAAGGCACGTGCGAATCGACAGCTTGTTGAGCATTTCCCATCTCCGGCGGGTCGAAGTCAGCCGTGGCACACCCTCGACCAAATTTTTTGTCTGTTGGCGGGCACGCATGACCGCTTGCGATTCGCAAGATCGATGGATGTACGGCTCCGGATTATGACAACGGCACGAAACCGCAAAACTTTAGCTGCGCGGCATAGGGCCGGGCGTGCCGTCCGCCGCGTACGGACCCGGTGGGCCGGGCGCCGGATCCAGCACGGGCGGGCGTGGGTGCGAACGACAGCGGCAAAGCGCCGCTCGCTACGCAGAAGCGAACTCGATTGCCGGTTCGCAAAGGATGGGGAAATTGACCGAGTTCGCCACGTAGCATTTCGCGTGGGCGGTGTGGTGAAGCTGTTCGGCCAGTGCGCGGTCGTCGCCGGGACGCAGCGTGACGCGCGGGCGCAGGACGATCTGCGTGAACCGCCCCGCGTCCGGGGTGTCCAGCATCGTGCCTTCCGCCTCGTCGACATACGCGAGAACGCGAATGCCCGCGTCGGCGCACAAATGCAGATACCAGAGCTTGTGACATGCCGATGCCGCCGCCACGAGCAGGTCTTCGGGATTCCAGCGCGCGGCGTCGCCGAGGAAGGCCGCATCCGATGAGCCGGGAATGTCCGGTTTGGCGCCCGCGCGAATGATGTGATCGCGGCCGTAGTCGCGATATCCCGATGTGCCGGTGCCCTTGTTGCCCGTCCATTCCACCGTGACGCTGTACTTGTGCCGACCGTATGCCATCGCGCATTTCCTTGAAATCGAAGCGTTGAATCCGGACGGCGGGAATTCGAGGCGCATCGCCCGCCGGTCCGGTCCTCGGGCGTGATTGTGACGGACGTCGCACAACCCTGTCGCTCCCGGCAGACCCGAGTATCATCGAGCCCCACGATCGATCTCCGAAAGCCGAGTCTGTTTATGAATTTTCCTGCCGATAGTTCCTCGCCGCGCGCCCTGCGTGCACTCACGCAACTGGAGGCGCGCATCGTCGGCGTGCTGGTCGAGAAACAGCAGACGGTGCCGGACACCTACCCGCTGTCGCTGAATTCGCTGACATCGGGCTGCAATCAGAAGACGGCGCGCGCGCCCGTGATGAACGTCACCGAAACCGAAGTGCTCGGCGCGATCGAGGACCTCAAGCATCTGAGCCTCGTGTTCGAGGGCAGCAGCAGCCGGGTGCCGCGCTTCGAGCACAACCTGAACCGCGTGCTCGGCATTCCGAGCCAGGCCGTCGCGCTGATCGCAGTACTGCTGCTGCGCGGCGCGCAGACCGCCGCCGAACTGCGGCTGAATTCCGCCCGTCTGCATGGATTCGCCGACGTTTCGTCGGTCGAGGCGTTCCTCGGCGAACTCGCCGACCGCGAGCCGCCGCTCGTCGTGAAGCTGCCGCGCGCGCCGGGCGAGCGCGAGAATCGCTGGGTGCATCTGCTGTGCGGCGAGGTGGACATCGGCGCCTTAGCGGGCAGCGTTGCGATGAGCGAAATGGAATCCGCGCGCGACGGCGTTTCGTTCGCGCAATTCGATGCGCTCAAAAGCGATCACGAGCGCCTCGCCGACGAAGTGGCCCGACTGCGCGCACTGGTCGAGCGGATGGCGGCGGAATTGGGCATCTCACCGGACGAGTCGTCGCCCGCTGCTTAACCGCTACGAACGCGCGACGAACGCCGCAGCGCGGGCCGATGGGTGCCGCGATAGCGCCCCGAATCCGCGCCGAGATTGCGGTTAAACTTGCGCGATGGACACATGCCGTTACTGCGGAAAAACCCGTGACGAATGGGATTGTCACGGCGAGGATTGCCGCACCGCGATCGCGCGGGCGTTGCAGCGCCAGCGCAAGGGCCTGCCGATGGTGGCCAACATAATCCGCAACGAGATTCCCGCGGGCGCGAGCACCGGCGAAGTCATCGCCGCTTTGTCGCGCCAGCGCATGCGTGCGCGACGCGGCAACGAAGAGCGCCGCGACCGCAAGGCGCTCGACGGCACAGACGAAGACTGAGTCCGCACGCGATAACGGCTTCACGCGCGCTTTCCACTCGCTTCACTCGCCTGCCGGTTCCTGCGCGGCAGCGCCGGGCCCGAACTGCGCGAACGCCTCTTCCAGAAAATCCACACACGCCCGCAGCTTCGTCGATTGCGCTAGCCGCGCGGCGTAGACGGCCCACACATTGGCAGGCTGCATAACGCCAGGCAGCACGCGCAGCAGCCGTCCCGTGTCGAGCAGCGGCAACGTCACCGTGGCGGACCCGCCGCTGCTTGCTGACGCAACGATATTGCCGCTGATTTTGCCGCTTATTTCACGGCTTATTTCACGGCTTATTTCACGGCTTATTCCCCTGCCACGAGCGCAGCGGCAACAGCCTCACCGACGTCCGCAGTATTGGCCGTGCCGCCCATGTCGGGCGTGCGCGGCCCTTCCACGAGCACCTTCTCGATGGCGCGCATGATCGCGTCGTGCGCCTGCGTGAAGCGCGCGTCGCCGTTGCCGAGGAATTCCAGCATCATCGCGCCCGACCAGATCATCGCAACCGGATTGGCGATCTTCTTGCCGAAGATGTCCGGCGCCGAGCCGTGCACCGGCTCGAACAACGACGGAAACGTGCGCTCCGGATTCAGGTTCGCCGAAGCCGCAAGGCCGATCGTGCCCGTGCAGGCGGGTCCGAGATCCGAGAGGATGTCGCCGAACAGGTTCGAGGCCACCACCACGTCGAAGCGGTCCGGCTGCAGCACGAAGCGCGCCGAGAGAATGTCGATGTGCTGCTTGTCCCACGTCACATCCGGGTACTGCTCGCCCATCGCGGCCACGCGCTCGTCCCAGTACGGCATGCTGATCGCGATACCGTTCGACTTCGTCGCCGCCGTGAGTTTCTTGCGCGCGCGCTTGCTGGCCGCCTCGAAGGCGAACTTCAGGATGCGGTCCACGCCGTGACGCGTGAACACCGACTCCTGCAGCACGAACTCGCGCTCGGTGCCCTCGAACATCTTGCCGCCCACCGAGCTGTATTCGCCCTCGGTGTTCTCGCGCACGACGAGGAAGTCGATATCGCCGGGCTTACGGTTCGCGAGCGGACACGGCACGCCGGGCAACAGGCGCGCCGGGCGCAGGTTCACGTACTGGTCGAAGTCGCGGCGGAACTTGAGCAGCGATCCCCACAGCGAAATGTGATCGGGCACCTTCTCGGGCCAGCCCACCGCGCCGAAGTAGATCGCGTCGAAACCCTTGAGCGTGGTGAACCAGTCGTCGGGCATCATCTTGCCGTGTTCGAGGTAGTAGTCGCAGCTCGCCCACTCGAAGCGCGTGAATTCGATCGACAGACCGAATTGCTTCGCCGCCGCCTGCACCACGCGCAGGCCCTCCGGCATCACTTCCTGACCGATCCCGTCGCCCGCGATGGCGGCGACCCTGTACGTCTTGCTCATGTCTCGTTCTCCGTTGCTGGCGCGCACCGGCATTGATCCGCGCCTTATGACCGCCAGCATGCCTGAAAACGCCACGGAAACAAGCTGCGTTCGCGTGAAGCCATTCAATACGGAACGTGAATAATCCTGAGCGCGCGTGCGCCTTTGGCGCAGCGGCCCAAACTCGCCTACACTCACACGCTGCTTCGTCACGATCTCGTCGCGATGTCCTCGCATCGCCCACTACCCGGTAACGTCCCATGTTTGCACCCGCCAGCCGCCTCCCCACCGACAAACCCGCGCTCTACGAAACCCTCGCCGCCCAGGCGCGCGTGATGATCGAAGGCGAACCCGACGTCATCGCCAACGCGGCGAATTTTTCGTCGCTCGTTTTTAACTCGCTCGAAGGGCTCAACTGGGCCGGTTTCTATTTCTTCGATGGCAAGGAACTCGTTGTCGGCCCGTTCCAGGGCAAACCCGCGTGCGTGCGCATCGCGCTGGGCAAAGGCGTGTGCGGTACTGCGGCGCAGACGCGCGAAACGCAAATCGTGCGCGACGTGAACGCGTTTGCCGGCCACATAGCCTGCGATTCGGCGTCGCAATCGGAAATCGTCGTGCCCCTCGTCGCACCGGATGGCACGCTGATCGGCGTATGGGACGTGGACAGCCCGCTGCTCGCCCGCTTCGACGACGAAGACGCGAAAGGCATGGAAGCGCTGTGCAGCGCGTTCGTCGAATCGGGCTGGAAAACCGCCGCACGCAAGGGCGATTGAGTCGATCAATCCGCTGCTGCAATCCTCAACGGGCCGCGCGAACGACCGGCGGCCCTGCCTCATTCCTTACGCACCCTCATCGCCGAATTCCAAAGCCTGGAATTAGTGCCTGCACTGCAGAATTACCCTAAAAAACCGCGCGCGAGCGTCGATCACCCCGGCCGTAATGCCCGCGCGAGCCACGGCTGCAGAACGTTCGCAATCCCGCCTTGCAGGCGATCCGCATAAAACGAACGACCATTCGGTATTTCCCCCAGGCTGACTGCATAGCGGAATCCATTGCCAAATGATGCCCTGATGCGCGACGTCGCCGTGCCCGTACGCGGTCACGACGAAAGGGCAAATCACGCGGTAATGGCAGTCACAGCCTCAGCAGTACACCGGTTTCCCGTTTTCAGGAGGATCAGGGTGGATCTGTTCTTGCAGCAGGTGCTCAACGGCTTGACGCTTGGCGGCGTCTACAGTCTCGTCGCGCTTGGCCTCACGCTCGTGTACGGCATCATGGCGGTGCCGAACTTCGCGCACGGCGCGTTCTACATGGTCGGCGCCTTTGCCGCGTTCTTTCTGACGACCCGTCTCGGCTTGAACTACTGGGTCGGCATGGCCGCCGCCGCAGCGTGCGTCGCGGCCCTCGCCGTCCTCGCCGAGCGGCTCGTATTCCATCCGCTGCGCAACGCTTCGGGCCTCTCCCCGATGATCGCCGCCATCGGCCTGATGCTGTTCCTGCAGGCCGCAGCGCAGGTGCTCTGGGGCACCGACTTTCACCGCATGTCGCCGCCTTGGTCCGGGGTCGTCGAATTCTCCGGCGTCATCGCGCCCATCCAGCGGCTCTTGATCATCGGCGGCGCATTTGGGCTCGTGCTCGCGCTGCAGTTGTTCCTGCATCACACGGTCGCCGGATCGACGATCCTCGCCGTCGCGCAGAACCGCGAAGGCGCCGCGCTCATGGGCATCGATCCGCGCAAGATCGGCATGGCCACATTCGCGATCTCCGGCGCGCTCGCGGCCGTCGCCGCCGCGCTTTACGCGCCGATCAATCTCATCTATCCGGCCATGGGGCAGCTCGTGATCCTCAAGGCATTCGTCATCATCATCCTCGGCGGCATGGGCAGCGTGCCCGGCGCCATCGCGGGCGGTCTCATCATCGGGCTCGCCGAAAGCTTCGGCGCGTTCTACGTCTCGCCCGACTATCAGGATCTCATCGCCTTCGTGCTGCTCGTCGCGATCCTCTCGTTGCGCCCGCAAGGTCTCTTCGCCAGGGAGGTGCGCGCATCATGATTACCGCACGCCACGCCGGATGGCTCGTGCTGCTCGCGCTCGGCCTCGCCCTGCCGCTCTTCGTGCACAACGACTATTCGTTGACGGTCATGTCCACGGCCTACATCTTTGCGCTCGCAACGGTCGGCCTGAATCTCATCACCGGCTACGCCGGACAGTTCAACCTCGCGCATGGCGGCTTCATGGCAATCGGCGCGTATACGGTCGGCATCCTGACCGTCGATTACCACGTGCCGTTCTGGATCGCGTTCGCGCTCTCGGGCGTCGTATGCGTCGCCATCGGATTCTTCGTCGGCATCCTGTCGCTGCGCCTGAGAGGCAATTACTTCGCGATCTTCACGCTGTGCGTGGGCTACATCATCTTTCTCGTCATCGAGAAATGGGACAGCCTCACGCACGGCGTGGTCGGCATCATCGGCATCGCCGCGCCGCCCGGGTTCGCGCTCCCTGGGTTTGGTCCCATATCGTTCGACAGCCCGCGCTCGCTCTACTACCTCACGCTCGCCTTCCTCGCCGCCGGGCTCTGGCTCATGCACCGCATCGTCAATTCGTTGCTCGGGCACACATTCATCGCCATCCGCAACGGCGAAAACCTCGCCCAGGCGCTCGGCATCGATCTCATGCGCAACAAGCTGCTGGCGTTCCTGATCTCGACGTTCTACGCAGGCATCGCCGGCGGTCTGTACGCGGGTTTCGTCCGCTTTCTGGGCCCGGATCTCGCCGGCATCGAACATACCTTCGACATGACGATGTACATGATGGTCGGCGGCGTGGGGACGCTGGCCGGTCCGTTGATCGGCGCGCTCGCCGTGCCGTGGATCACGCAGTATCTGCAGTTCATGCAGGACTACCGCTTTCTCGTCTTCGGCCCGCTTCTGATCGTATTGCTGATCTTTCTGCCGCGCGGGCTGGTCGGCTTTTACGAGAGCGCCCGCAGCCGCCTCGCGCTGCACCGCGTGCCGCAGGCCGCCGTGCGCCGCGCACCGCAAGGAGACGGCCATGCTTGAAATCGACAATCTCAGCAAGCGCTTCGGCGGCCTGTGCGCCGTTACCGGCGTGACCACGAAGATCGAGCCGTGCAAGGTCAACGCGATCATCGGTCCCAACGGCGCGGGCAAGACGACGTTCTTCAATCTGATCAGCGGCATGTACCGGCCGACGAGCGGCGCGATCCGCCTGCGCGGCCAGGACGTGGCAGGACTGCGCGCGGACCAGATGGCGCGCCTTGGCGTGGCGCGCACGTTCCAGGCAACAACGTTATTTGAAGGCGCAACCGTCCTCGACAACCTGATCGTCGGGCACCGGCTGCGCACGCGCTCAAACCTGCTCGACGTGCTGCTGCGCACGCGCCGCTGCAAGACCGAGGAGCGTGCCTGCCGCGAGAAGGCGCGCGACGCGCTGAATTTCGTCGGCCTGTCGAACATCGAGGAACGGTCCGCAGGCGACATCACCCAGGAGGAACGCAAGCGCGTGGCGATTGCGCTCGCGCTGTCGACCGAGCCTGCGTTGCTGCTGCTCGACGAACCTGCGGGCGGCATCAATCCCGAGGAGACGGACGGGCTCGCCGAACTGATCCGCAAGATCGCGACGGCGGGCATGACCGTGTGCCTCGTGGAGCACAAGATGAACATGATCATGAATCTCGCCGACAAGATCATGGTCCTCGACCACGGCGAAAAAATCGCCGAAGGCACGCCGGCCGAGATCCGCACGAATCAGGCGGTGATCGACGCTTATCTCGGGAGCGACCATGCTGACGTTCAATGACGTGTGCCTCGACTACGGCAGCTTCCGTGCGCTGCACGGCATTACGCTGCACGCGGGCGAAGGCGAACTGGTGGTGTTGCTCGGCGCGAACGGCGCGGGCAAAAGCTCGATTTTCCGCGCGGCCAGCGCGCTCACCCGCGCGAGCGCGGGGCACATCCGGCTCAAGGGCGTCGATCTCGTCGGCAGGCAGCCTGCCGATGTCGTGCGCGCAGGCGTGGTGCATTGCCCCGAAGGCCGCAAGCTCTTTCCGGGCATGTCGGTGCTGAAGAACCTGATGCTCGGCGCGTATACGCACCGGCGCGATCGCGCGGGCAATCGCAGCCGCCTGGACGAAGTATTCGCCCTCTTTCCCGCACTCGAAGAACGCAAGGACGACGCAGCCGGCGCGCTGAGCGGCGGGCAGCAGCAGATGGTCGCGATCGGCCGCGCGCTGATGAGCCGGCCGCGCGTGCTGCTGCTCGACGAGCCGTCGCTCGGGCTCGCGCCGCTCATCGTCAAGCAGACGTTCGAGGTGATCCAGCGCATCAACCGCGCCGGAACCACCGTCCTGCTCGCCGAACAGAACGCCCATGCCGCGCTGAAGATCGCGCATCGCGCGTATGTCGTGGAAGCCGGCCGGATCGTCCTGGAAGGCACCTACGAGAGCCTCGCCGGTAACGAAGCGGTGCGCCGCGCCTATGTGGGCGGCTGAACGCGGCGAGCGCCGGTCACAACAACAGCAACTGAAACCCCGTGGAGGAGACAGACGATGACCATCAAGAAGCTATCCCCGGCATTGATCGCGGCGCTGGTCGTGGCGCACGTGGCACAGCCGGCCTTTGCCGACGATACCGTCCATATCGGCTATTCCGGCCCGTTGAGCGGCGGTGCGGCCAAGTACGGCAAGGAGGTGCTCGAAGGCATGCAGATGGCGGTGGCCGAGATCAACCAGGCCGGGCTCGTGGTAGCGGGCAAGAAGGTCAAGGTGGACATCGTTGCGCTGGACGACCAGTACAACCCGAGCGAAACCGCCATCAACGCACGCCGCCTCGTGCAGGAATACCGTGCGCCGGTCGTGCTGGTGCCGCACTCGGGCGGCTGCTACGCCGTGCAGACCATGAACGAGCAACAGAAGCTGCTACTGCTCGCCTATACGAGCGTGCCGGAGCTGGCCGCACGCGGCAATCCGCTCACGCTGCGCATCCCGCCCGAGTTCACGTCGTACACGGGATCGTTCGTGAAGTATGAGATGGGCAAGTTCGGCAAGGGCGTTGCACTCGCGAACACCGACACCGATTACGGCAAGGCATGGACCGCCGCGTTCAAGCCGGTCTGGCTGGCTGCGGGCGGCACCGTCGTCGCCGACAACCCGATGTCGTATAACCGCGCCACCGACTTTTACAGCGGCGTGAGCCGCGTGCTCGCATCGAAGCCGAACGTGATTTTTGTCGGCGGGCCGTCCGAGCCCACCGGACTCATCATTCGCCAGGCGCGCGAGCTGGGCTTCAAGGGCGGCTTCGTCGTGATGGACCAGGCCAAGCTCGACGAAGTCGCGAAGGTCGCGGGCGGCTACGGCGCGCTCGAAGGATCGGTGGGCGTGATGCCCGTGTCCGACGACCCGTCGCCCGCAGCGAAGACGTTCGTCGCGCGCTTTGCGAAGGCGCACGACGGCCGTATGCCGTCGCAGGAGGACTCGCTCAACTACACGGCGGTCTGGGCGACGGCGCTGGCGATGAAGCAGGCGGGCACGACGACCGACGCGGTGGCGATCCGCAAGGCGTACGACGCGGCGCTCAAGAACCTGAGCGCGGATAACAACCCGAACGGGCTGACCGGCGTCGATGCGCACGGCGGCTTGACGATGGGCCGCGCCGTCGTGGCCGTGGTGGCTGGCGGCGCCATCAAGCCGCTGCCGGCTGCCGAGCTGAGCGCCGCGAAGTAACGCGGCGCCGCGCTGGCCGGGCATCGTCGGGGGCACGCGCCGCGCCCCCGGCGTGCCGGCGCGTCCACGATGCATTCCACCGATCCATCCATCGATTCCGCACTGCAGATGCACGGGCGATGCTGCGGCCAGCCCGCAAATCCGGATACGGCGCACATGGGTGGGTAAAACCTGCTCGCGAGCCTGGGCTGCAAATCGCACGCAACAATGCGCGCAACAATGCACGCAGCCTCTGATCGAGATCCACACGGCCGTGGCTGGCCGGTGCTAAATTTCCCACCGCCGATAATTTTTCTGCAGAACCGCCCGCATGCGTGCAAACGTTTCCGGCCACACGGCACGCGGTGCGGCGAGACCCGGCTGGTATTGAGAAGATCAAGAAAAGAGATGACACCCGAATTGCTGAGCAGCAGGCTCATGGACCCGGCCAACGATGCGTCGAGCGGCGTACCGGACGGCTACACACTCTTCGAGCACGGCGGCCCGTATTTCCGCGCGCTCGGCCCGCTCTACACGCGCCCGGCTGCGGCGGGCGGGCTCATCGTGGCGGTGCGCGTCAAAGCGGCGCATACGAACCCGCTCGGCATCGCCCACGGCGGCATGCTGCTGACGCTCGCCGACGGCACCCTCGGCATCTACCTGAGCCAGGCGCCGCACGCACAGCGCGGCGCGCACGTCACGGTGACCACCACGCTCAACAGCGAATTCCTTTCGGCAGCCCATGTCGGCGACTGGCTGGAAGCGCATGCGCGCGTGCGCCGCAACGGCCGGCGCATCGTGTTCGCGGAATGCACGCTCCGGGTCGGCGAGCGCGAGGTGCTGCATACGAGCGGCACGTTCTTGCCCATCGACCGCTGAATTCCGCTGAATCCCGCTAAGAGCGGCTAACACAACCTGGACATGAAGCCATGAAGGCCATATCCTGGCGGCATGTCCAGACGCAAAATCAGTAACGAGTTATGGGCGGCGTTGGAGCCGCTGATTCCGGTGTTCTCGCCGTCGCCCAAAGGCGGCCGACGCCGAACGGTAGATGACCGGGCAGCATTGAATGGCATCCTGTACGTCCTGCAAACTGGCATTCCGAGGGAATACCTGCCGAAGGAACTCGGTTTCGGCAGCGGCATGACGTGCTGGCGACGGCTGCGAGACTAGCAGACCGCAGGCGTGTGGGAGCAACTGCATCTGGCGATGCTTCGCCGGTTGCGTGAGCATGACCAGATTGATTGGGAACGTGCGAGTCTTGATGCCGCCAGTGTTTCCAGCCCCCAGGGGGCCAGGAAACCGGCCCCAACCCGACTGACCGGGGCAAGCTCGGGTCGAAGCGGCACATCGTCGTAGATGCGCGCGGCATTCCGCTGGCCATCACGGTCACAGGTGCCAACCGGCACGTTTCGATGGCATTCGAGCCCACCCTTGATGCCATTCCGGCGGTGTCGGGCCTGATTGGCCAGCCGCGCAAACGTCCGGGCAAATTGCACGCGGACAAGGGCTATGATTTCGCACGTTGTCGGCGTTACCTGAAGCAGCGCGGCATCACGGCCCGTATCGCCCGTCGCAGCGTGGAAAGCAAGGAGCGGCTCGGCCGGCATCGCTGGGTGGTCGAGCGCACGAATGCCTGGTTTGCCGGTTTCGGCAAACTGCGCATTCGTTTCGAGCGTCGTCTCGACATCCATGTTGCGTTGCTTTCTCTCGCTGCTGCCGTTATCTGTTCGCGCTTCGTTGATGACTTGTGTTAGCCGCTCTTAGATGAGCGGGGCGTCTGCCATATCTGGCATAGCTGTATTTTTTGTCTATTTCGCCGTCGAAATTCCAATGACAGAATAAACATCGAAAATTATCAAATTCCGGGAAGCCGCTGCTTGGGCGCGGCTTGATTATGGCTGGTTTGTGAGGCCTAAATACGGCTTTGTACTGGCTGAAGGATTGAGATCCGAAAAATCCCCGGTAAGGCAATAGTAATTACACGAATATTATGATATTTATTTTTCGTGACATTGCCTATCCTATTTGAGATGTCGGCACCATTTAATCCGGGGTGTCGATAGATTAATCCGGAAAGCCAGCCTCCGCATCGACGTGCGTTTGCCGTACGCCTTCCTGTTCTCTCGCATCGCGCACTCTTCCGCGCCGATCCGCGCATTCCTTGTGTTCACTGCCGGAGCCATAGTGGTTCCGGCAGTGCCGTTTATATCCACCGCCCGCGCACCGGAGTTTTCGCATGTCGTTGATCCTGCCCGTACAGGCCTACGAGTTGAAGCTGGCGCCACATCCGGCGCCGTTCTCGGTTCTCAAGTTCACGGGCCGGGATGCCGTGAGTGAGCTGTATTGCTACGACATCGAATTTACAAGCCCGGTTTCCGGCATTCCGATGGATCAGGTGATTGGCCGTCCCGCGAAATTCATTATTTCGCTGGTCGATCCGAACATGGATTATCTGCGCAGGATGTTCCGCGAGAACGCGGAGAAGTTCAGCACGATGCCGCCCGCGTACACCATCCATGGCCTCATCACGGAGTTCGACGAATACGCGACGTCCGC
>NZ_JAMXLH010000053.1 GCF_024281035.1 Paraburkholderia sp. | reverse complement strand
AAAGCCGATCGCCGCCATCGCGATCAGGCAGATGATCAGCGGAAACGCGACGAAGTCCCAGCGATTGGGCAGCACCCGCCACGCCGAAGCGTTGGCCGTGCGGTTCAGGTTGAAGCCGAACTCCATTACTGGCCTCCCGTGCCGGTTGTGCGGATACTACGCTGGACGCCGCGTGCGCGCGTTGCGCACTTCGTCGCTTGCATTGAGCAGTTGAACTGGATCATGTTGAAGCACTGACAAACTGGATGATGTGCAGGGCCCGGCGCGCCAGGGCGCGCCGGATCGGCCGGTCAGACCCGAAACACGCGTGCGGGCAGATCACGCCAGCAAGCAGCGAGGCCGGACAGACGGCTCAACGTTGAAACCGGCGCGCACTGGCTGGCGCCAGGCACATCGGTGGGGAATACGGTGCAAAGCCGTTGCTGCCTTTGTGTCAAACGCGGCAAACGCGGCGCACGCGGCAGATGCGGCAGAAGAAGGCCGAAGTTCATGCTGGATCTCCTCGCGTCCAGGAGGACGCCGTTGCGAGGAAAGCCAGCAGACCGGCTGGGCGCGGTGCGCACAGCGGCTCACGTCTGCTCGCTTTCCTCCGTGAATATCGAAAGGAAGCGGCATAACGGATAACTGTCACTGTCGGACATCGGAACTCCTTATTGCGCGGCGACGCGCGAACGACGCCTGTAGCGGCGCGCGCCGCACCTGAGAGGCACGGCAAGCGCACCGTACCGCGAACACGGACGGTTCGCGGCGCGATATCAGCCACACGACAGCCACGCGCGGCGCGAATGAACGCGAGCGGCGCCTGGATGACGCGAACAAGGATGCACGAGGATTTACTGCTGGACGCGCACCATCTGCCTGCTGGCAAGACGGCGGCTAGAGAAAGGGAGCGCGGACGTCCTGCCGGTCAGGCAGCGAAACTCTTCGAAGATCGACAACTGCTACTGTCCAAGGCGTCAGCCCCTTTTGTTGAGACGGGCGAATTTTAGTCACGCCGCCTGCCGGAAGTCAACACGATTCGCTGGCGGCGTCAAATCTCGTGCCAATGTCGCCACAGGGCGGTCCGGCGGCAAGCGGCGCAATCCAGGGGACGAATCGCGGGCGCACGAGGCAACGGTCGGGCCGATCATCGGCTGGCCCGGATCCGCTGCTGTGCGCGGCGCCATCCACACCTTCGATTCCGCCCGGTCCGTCGCGTACCGGCCCTGGTTCGTCTTCATCGCGGTGGCCGTCTTTTACACCGCGCGTTTCACACCTTCCCGGTTGCTGCCCGAGACGCGCAGCCTCGATGGCGCACGCCGCGTGCCCGCCGCGCCGTTCCGGTTCTTTAAACCCGCTTTAAACCCGCTTTAAACCCTTAACAACCCATCGACAGCTCAAGCCTGCTTGCGTTTGGCCGCCTGGCCCGTCTCGCCCATGCCCATCTGTTCGAGCCGCTCGCTCGCCTCCGTGAGCGCCCAGAGCGGCGCGAACTGCAGTTGCAGATCGTAGACCGTCACGATCGCCGCCAGCGCGTCAGCCTCCGCGGCGTCGAGCCGCCAGTTGCCGTGCGCGCGTCCGCGCTCGAAGCAGGCGAGCAGCGCCGCGTCCGCGTCGCGCACCTGCGCCTGCGTGAGCGCGCCGTAACCGGCGTTGACGATCGACATCGTCAGCACGTGCGTATGCAGCATCGCCTGGGCGTCGTGGCTGGTGCCGCCGCCGCGCAGCGCCGCGAGCGCGAGGTGCACCTGGAGCGCGAGATCGTTTGCGCAGGCGCGCGGCATCGGAAGCAGCATCGCCTTGCTGCGGCGGACATGGGCCGCGTGCGCCTGCTGGGGAAATGGAATGGTCTTGGCCATGGTGCACAAAAGAAACGGTTCATGTGCAATAACGGCAGGCCGCGCCGAAGGTTGAGCGGCGCATTGTCCCGTGTGTGTAACTAACCGTAACGATCGCCCCTGCGGGCACAACCTTTCAATTTCCTTCGGCCGGTTCGTGGCCGCGCCGGGATGAGGTGAACGCCTCGACGTGGCGGATCGCCTGCTCGCACTGTTCGAGCGTCAGATGGTGGATCGACGGATTGGGCAGGTCGAAGCCGAGCGCTTGCGCAAGCCAGCGCATGGCCTTGCCGCGCGCTTCGAAGGCGTTCACGCCGTCGCGCCGCACCTTGGCCGCGACAAGCGGCTCGAGTGCATCGTGCAGACGGCTCTTCGCATCGCGCAGCGCGGCGTTCGCAAGACGCCCGAGCGGGACATTGCGCGTGCTGCGCGCCGGCACGCCGATCCACGCCTCGCAGGGCGTACAGACCCAGAGCGTGCCGTGGTCGTCGCGATACGGATACGCCTCGTCGCCAAAACGCGCGAGCAGCGCCTTCGCGCCGCAGTAGTCGCACAGCGGCTGGGGCAGCGCCTTCACGGGACGGCCTACGCGCATCGAACGCTCCTGACCGCCCCGATGGGCGGTGACATGAAATGGTTGAACGGAAAGTGGAAAGCGTGCGGCAACTGCGCCGCCGCGCTCGGGAAAGGATACCGGGAAATCGCGGCGGGACGCTTTAACGCCACGGCACGGCGCGGTGCGAGACGCTGCGGTGCGGTGCGGTGCGGCCAAGTGGCAGCGGCCAAGCGACGAAGCGACAACGCAACGAAGCCGCGAAATCGCAGGGCGGCCGCCGGGCCTGGCCGATTCAGGCCGCACCGCCTCGCGACCGGCTATTTCCCTTCCCGGCCAGCCGCGCCGCCTCAGTTCGCCGTGGCGCTCACACGCGGCTCCTCGCGTTCGAGCGAACGCGTATCGCGCAGGCCCGGAAACAGCTTCATCCAGAGCAGCGCGACGGCAATCGTCGCGACGCCGCCGATCAGCACGGCGCGCTGCGCGCCCCACCATCCGGCGGTCAGGCCCGACTCGAACTCGCCAAGCTGGTTCGAGGTGCCGATGAAAAGCGAGTTGACCGCGCTGACGCGCCCGAGCATGTCCTCGGGCGTGCGCAGTTGCACGAGCGACAGGCGCACGACCACGCTCACGACGTCCGACGCGCCCAGCACCGCAAGTGCGATCAGCGAGACGACGAGGTTGTGCGAGAGCCCGAACGCGACGGTCGCGAGGCCGAACACGATCACGCCGCCAAACATCGCGAGCCCCGGGCACCGCCGCAGCGGGAAATGCGCGAGCCAGATCGTTCCGGCGAGCGCGCCCGTCGCCGATGCCGAGCGCAGCAGCCCGAGCGCAACGGGACCGGCATGCAGGATGTCGCGCGCGAACACCGGCAGCAGCGCGGTCGCACCGCCGAACAGGACGGCGAACAAATCGAGCGACAGTGCGCCGAGGATCACGGGCTGCGAGCGGATGAACGCGATGCCGGAAAACACCGATTCGAGCGTCACGGGCGCGCGGGCGGCGGGCTTTGTCTGAAGCGGGATCGTGCCGGTCAGTGCGGCGGCCGACGCGAACGACAGCGCGCACGTGAGATACGCGACGCCCGCGCCGAGGCCGAAGAGCAGGCCGCCGAGCGCCGGGCCGACGATCTGTGCGGTCTGGTTGGCCGAGGCGGCCCAGGCCGTCGCATTGGGGAGTTGCGCACGCGGTACGACGCCGGGCAACAGCGACGTCAACGCGGGCGACTCGAATGCGCGCGCCGCGCCCACGCACGCCGCGAGCGCATAGATATGCGGCGCGCTGAGCCAGCCGCCGAACGTGCCGAACGCGAAGGTCAGCGCCGCGGCGCACTCGATCGACTGGCACACGGCGACGATCCGGCGCCGGTCGTAGCGATCGGCGACATGACCAACGACGAGCGTGAGGAGAAACATCGGCAGGAACTGCGCGAGGCCGACGAGGCCGAGGGCAAACGCGCTGTGCGTCAGCGCATAGATGTGCCAGCCCATCGCGACGGCCAGCATCTGGAACGACGCCGACGACAGCACGCGTGCGCCCCAGAAGCGCTGGAAGCCGGGGTTGCGCGCGAGACTGGGTGGCGCGGCGGCGTCCGGTGGCGGGGAAGATGCGGTCATGAACGGCGGGGGAAGCGAAAGACGAGCGACGGACGAGCCAAGGACGGATACGTGCAATTGTGCGAAACCGCGCGAAACCGCACGGGACCGGCCATTTTAGTGGAAGCGGCAAGCCGCTACGCGCGGCCACCTGCGAGCCGGATTCGACGGCCTGCGGCGCGGGCAAGCCGCCGCCGCAGTACGCACATCAGCGCTTCAGCGCTTCACGAGTTCCGTGAGCGCCTCGATCTCGGACGCGCAGGCCGCCGCCGCACGCGCTTCGATCTCGCGATAGAGCCGGATGATTTCGTCGCCGACGGGCGTGAGCATGCTGCCGCCGCCGCTCTGGCCGCCGTGCTCGGAAATCGTCGCAGGCGACTTGAGCGAGCGGTTCAGTTCGTCCATCAGCAGCCAGGCGCGGCGATAAGACATGTTGAGGCTGCGTGCCGCCGCCGAAATCGAACCGTGCTCGCGCACCGCCTCCAGCAGCGAAACCTTGCCTGGGCCCAGCGCAATCGTGTCGCCCTGGAGAATGCGCATGCGAAAACGCACTTCGGGATCGCCTGACACCGGCGGGATTGTCTGGCCGGTTTCGGTCGGCGCCGAAGCGGGCGTCCTGGCGGATGGGCGATCTTTAGCGGTGCTGGTCATGCGCGCAAGCATACACGATGCACTTCGCGCAGACCGGGGCAGATCGGGCCGATCCGGTAGAACCGCCCGCTCCGGAAAGCGCGCGTTACGCGTCGACGCCGACGATCACGCTCGACGCCTTGAATAGCGCCGCAGCCGCCTTGCCTGCCGCGAGGCCGAGGTGATCGACGCTCTCGTTGGTGATGATCGCCGCGATCGACGCGCCGCCCGGCGCTGCGATCACGACTTCTGCATTGACGGCGCCCTTCGTGACCGATGCGACCGTGCCCGCCACGACGTTGCGCGTGGAGACGCGGGTAGCGTCGCCATCGACCATCACGATCACCGACGACGCCTTCACCAGCGCGAACGCCGGCTTGCCCGCCGCGAGGCCGAGCGCAGCGGCGCTGCCATGCGTGATGATCGCAACGATGTCGAGCCCGCCGCCGGTACGCAGCGTGACTTCGTCGTTAACGGCGCCGGCCTTGACTGCGCTGATCTGACCGGTGAAGTGATTACGGGCGCTCGTGCGCATAAAGATCTCCATGGCGTGCAGTCGCAATGTGCACGCCGACAATGAACGGAGCCCCAGTGTACCCGGGCGTACGCGACGCGCCCAGACGCGACGGATGGACTAGTCCATTCGGACGGGTACATGAAATTGCAAGTCCAGCGTAATATATTGCGGTTTATAACGGTACGGGGAAACAAGCATGATCCGCAAACTGATTGCCTCGGTTGTCGTGTTGACCGGCGTGCTCGGCGCGAGCGCCAACGCCTTCGCCGCCGACGAGAACGACGTCAACGTGCTGTACGCCGGTTCGCTCGTGAACCTGATGGAGAAGGACGTCGGGCCCGCGTTCGAGAAGGAAACGGGCCTGCGCTTCAAGGGCTACGCGGCCGGTTCCAACAAGATCGCCAACGAGATCAAGGGCAAGCTGCGCCGCGGCGACGTGTTCATCAGCGCGAGCCCGAAGGTCAACACGAGTCTGATGGGCGACGCGAACGGCAATCACGTTTCGTGGTACGTCAACTTCGCCGAATCGCCGCTGCTGATCGGCTACAGCCCGAAGAGCCGCTTCGCCGCCGACTTCAAGACGAAGCGGTGGGACCAGGTGCTCCGCGAGCCGGGCCTGCGCCTCGGGCGCACCGATCCGAAGCTCGATCCGAAGGGCGCATTCACCGTCGAACTCATGACGAAGGCCGCACAGGTCTATAACCAGCCCGATCTCGTCGAGAAGACGCTCGGCGCGCCGGAGAATCCCGAGCAGGTCCTGCCGGAAGAAACGCTCGTCGGCCGCCTGCAGTCGGGCCAGCTCGACGCGGGCTTCTTCTACTCGACCGAAACGTCCGACCTCAGGATTCCGTCGATCCACCCCGCGCCCGAGCTGAAGATCAAGGCGAACTACACGCTCACGATCCTCAACGACGCGCCCAACCAGGCGGGCGCGGCGCGCTTCGTCAACTTCCTGCTCAGCGCCGAAGGCCGCAAGCTGCTCGCCGAACATGGCGTCGACGTGACGAAGCCCGCCGTGCAGGGCAGCACCCAGGCGATTGCGCCGTCGGTGCAGGCCGTGATCGACGCCGCGCAACAATAGTCGAGAAGCAACAGCTGTGAAACAACCCGCCGCGCGGCCGCTCCTGTGGCTCGGCGCACTGCTCGCCGTCTATCTCTGCGCGCCGTTCCTCGCCAGCATCCCGCAGATCGGCCAGGCCGACTGGGCCGGCGTCGACTGGCGCGCAACGTGGTCCGCCGTGGCCGTGTCGGTGACGAGCGCGAGCGTCGCCGCGCTCGTCATCCTCGCGGGCGGCGTGCCGCTCGGCTACTGGCTCGCGCGCTCGCGCTCGCGCGCCGTCGCGCTGCTCGGCTTCGTCGTGCAGTTGCCCCTCGCATTGCCGCCGCTCACAAGCGGCGTGCTGCTGCTGTTTCTGGTCGGTCCGTATAGCACCATCGGCCAGCTTTTCGGCGGCAGGATCACCGATTCCTTCACAGGCATCGTCCTTGCGGAAACCTTCGTTGCGGCGCCATTCCTGATCGTCGCGGCGCGCTCGGCGTTCGCCGCCGTCGACCCCGTCTACGACGACGTCGCCGCCACGCTCGGCCATCACGCCATGAGCCGCTTCTTTCGCGTGACGCTGCCCATCGTCTGGCCCGCCATTCGCGCGGGGCTCGCGCTCGCGTGGCTGCGCGCGTTCGGCGAGTTCGGCGCGACCATGATGGTCGCCTATCATCCGTATTCGCTGCCGGTCTACACCTACGTCGTGTTCGGCGGCCAGGGGCTGCCCGCGATGATGCCGCTCCTGTTGCCGACGCTCGCCATCGCGATCGTCTGCGCCGTGCTCTCGGTCTACGCGCGCGGCCCGCGCGTCGGGCACACCGCGCCCGCCGAGAACGGCGACGAGCCCGCGAGTTTCGCGAGCGCCGTGCCTGCCCGCGCCGTCACCGGCCTTCGGCTTGCCTTCGACGCGCAGCGGCGCCTCGGCGCATTCAGCCTCGACATCACGTGGCGGCCGCAGACCCGCCGTCTCGCCATCATCGGGCCGTCCGGTTCGGGCAAATCGCTCGCGCTGCGCATCATCGCGGGTCTCGAGCACAACGACACGGGTTCGGTCACGCTCGGCGGCGCCAATCTCGGCGCACTGCCGCCCGAGCGGCGGCCGATCGGTTACATGCCGCAGGACTACGGTCTTTTTCCGCACATGACGGTCGCGCAGCAACTGGCGTTTCCACTCGGCGCCGATGCCGCGAGCGCGCGCTACTGGCTCGCGCATCTCGGCCTCGATACGCTGACGGCGCGTCTGCCGCACGCGCTGTCGTTCGGCCAGCGCCAGCGCGTCGCGCTCGCGCGTGCGCTCACGCGGCACAGTCAACTGCTGCTCTTCGACGAGCCATTCGCCGCGCTCGACACGCCGCGCCGTCGCCGCCTGCAGCAATCGCTGCGCGCGCTGCAGCGCGAGATCGACGCGGTGACCGTCATCGTCACGCACGATCCCGACGAAGCCGCACTGCTCGCGGACGAAGTGCTCATCATCGAACACGGCCGCGTATTGCAGGCCGGTCCCGTGAACGACGTGTTCCGGCGGCCAGCCTCGCTGCGCGTGGCCGAGCTGCTCGGATTGCATAACGTCGGCGAAGGCGTCGCGCGCGCTGCCGACGAAATCGAAACCGCGAAGGGCCTGCGCCTGCCGTACGCCGGTGCGTCGTTCACACCCGGCACGCGCGTGATGTGGCGGGTCGCGCCGCGCGCGCTGCGCGCCACGCCCGAAGGCGCGTGGACCGGCATGCCAGCCGGTCATGCACTTCGGCACGGCGACCGCTACGTGACAATCGAAATGGGCGGCGAAGCGTTCGATATTGCCGCCGAGGATGCACCGTGTACGAGCGATGGTGTGCAGCGCTTCTCGATCGAGCGCGAGGGGGTTTCGGTGTGGGCCGCGCCGCACTCCTGAAAAGGCTCACCTTTCACCCGTTCGGCATGGGTGTTTGCGCGCGCCGAACGCGCCGAATGTGCCGCCCAGGCGCTATTTCGACACCTTCCGCGCGGCGCGGAGCGCACATTCGCTTCGCTCCCGAAAACGCTCACCTTGGAGCAGCCGACGCCTTCGCGCAACGAATCTCCGCGTCGCGCCAGCATTCGAGCAATATTGTGTTCACTAAACCTGGGATTGCCAGGAAATATTGCCCACGTCTGTTTTAGCCGATTCCGGCGCTCTCGGCTCCCGAAAACGCTCACCGTTCGTGTGAGCGTTGCGCCGCTCAGATCATGAAACGGCTGTCCTCGTCGAGCACGGTTGGCAGCGGCACGAGATCCGTGCGCGCGAAACGAATCAGCGAAAACGCCCGTTCGCCCAGCGGACTCGCGGGTAGCCGGGCGAGCGGAAAGACGACTTCCACGCTGTCGTGCGAGGCGTTTGCCTCGATCACCACGTTCATCGCATTCAGCCGGATTCGCTTCATCTCGACGTTCGTGTGCCGTGCCGGATGGCCGAGCACATCGCAGATGACGTCGAGGTCGCGTGCGAGCGCATCAGTCTGCAGGCCGAGCGCGTCCAGTGCGCGCGCGTTGGCCTCGATCTCGGTCTCCAGTTCGATGCGTTGCGCCGCATTCGCCGATGCACGCTCACCGAGCATCTTGTGCGTGCCTGCCCCCTGGCGCGTCAGCAACTGCAGCCGTGTCTTCAGGAGCGCGCGGTCCTGCAGAAGCGCATCGCGACGCGACTCGTCGGCGCCGATCTGCGCGAGACCTTCAAGTGCAATCTGCTCGACTACGCGCTGCACGATCTGCTCGCGCAAATCGTCTTCCGACTCGCCGCAAAGGCGCACCTGATGATCGTCGAAACTCAGCGTCGTGCGCGCGACATCGGCATGCACCACGTCGCCGATCTGCTCGACACCGAACACGCGGCGCTCGCTCATCGCCATGCTGAGCACGGCGTAGGTTTCGCGCGCGAGCGGGTGGCTGTCGAACCAGACGTGCATTTCGGGCGAGCGGCTGAGAATATGCGCGACCTCGTCAGGCGCCGCGAAAAACGCGTGAATATACGGGTCGTCGAGCCAGGCGGCTGCGTTTGCCACGCGCGCGTGCGGCAACTCGTTCACCAGGCCGCTGACGTAGTCGAGCGAGCAGACCAGCACAGGCGTGACGCGCGCCTGAAAACCCTCCGCGAGCTTCAGCGCCGGGCTCAACACCAGCAGACGCTCGATTAACGCGTGGATCTGAGGCGTGACCGGTATTGCCTTGGGTCGAGGCCGCCATAGTCTGTCGAGAATGCCCATTTCACGACTCCGGAGCGAACCGCGCAGGCGCGCGGCTGGAATCGGGTGCCGCATGTGATCCTTTCGGATCGTCGCGAAACACCCGTGCTGCATCGCAGCGCAAATCACTATAGCGCGAATTCGTGTGCGGGCAGGTTTAAGGTGTTTGACGTGCTTCAGGTGATTAAAGTGATTAAGGTGCTCATCCCGAACAAGCTCACCATTGCACTCGCCACACGAACCCGCAGCTCCCGGATTAGCTCACCGTTCGTTGCGATTGGTTTTTGTCTTTTCAATTTTCCTGGCATTGCCATTTAAATGATTCGACAACATGTTTCACCGCGACAAACTCAACAACAAACGCCGCCTGCAGCGCGTTAAAGACCGAGTTCGCTGAGCCCCGGATGATCGTCGGGACGGCGGCCGAGCGGCCAATGAAAGCGACGGTCCTTTTCCAGAATCGGCAGGTCGTTGATGGAGGCAAAGCGGCGCGCCATGAGGCCGTTCTCGTCGAATTCCCAATTCTCGTTGCCGTAAGAGCGGAACCAGTTGCCGGAATCGTCATGAGACTCGTAAGCAAATCGCACCGCGATACGGTTTTCCGTCACCGCCCACAGTTCCTTGATGAGACGGTAATCGAGTTCGCGCGCCCACTTGCGCGTGAGAAATTCGACAATCGCTTCGCGGCCCGTGACGAATTCGGCTCGATTGCGCCACACGCTTTGCGGCGTATAGGCCAGCGAAACGCGCTTCGGATCGCGTGAATTCCACGCGTCCTCCGCCGCGCGCACCTTCAGGATGGCGGTTTCCCGCGTGAACGGCGGCAGCGGCGGGCGAACCTCAACGGCGTCAGTCATGTTGTTTCTCCAGGGAACGCGCGGTGCGCCTGGCAGGCGGCCGCGACGGGTGACGACTGCGCAAAGCGCCGGTGCCGACCAGCGCTTCAAGCAAGGACTTTGCGGCGGTGCGCGCGTCGAGCGCAGCATCGGCGTCGCCGCTTACGAGCGCGACGCCAATTGCACCGTCGATCATGATCAACCACTGGCGCGCGAGACGCGCGGCATGGCGGCGATCGATGCCGTGCGCGGCCACGAGCGCATCGCACTGGTCGCGCACGAAGGCGAGCAGGCGAGCCTTATGCTCGCGCGCGATGAGCCGGACGGGATCGTCGGCCGACGCAGTCTCGCCCGACGCATTCAGGAACGCGCAACCGTGAAAGTCTTCGGCCATGAACCAGTCGCGCAAAACGTCGAACATGCCGATCAGCCGTGTTCGCGGCGTATGTCCGCGCTTGAGCGTGCCGTCCACGAACCAGCGCATCCAGCGCTCGTCGCGACGCGTCAGCACGGCGGCAACGAGCGCATCCTTTGATCCGAACCAGGTGTAGAAGCTCTTGCGCGCGGCGCCGGCTTCGCGAACAATCGCGTCGACGCCGGTCGCGTGAATGCCGCCGGTGTAAATCAGCGTTTCGGCTGCGTCGAGCAAACGCTCGCGGGTATCGGGCTGCGGCGCGGTGGCCGTGCTCATGCTGGAATCTCCGTGACGGTGCTGAAGGTCCCTACCCGACCTTGAGATTTGCATCGACTGAGAACGATCGTTCTCCACGGCGAGAATGTAGAACGATCGTTCTCCCGGGTCAAGCAAAAAACCGGCGGAGCGTGTGAACACCCTGGAATAGATGATCGCCCCGACGCGTTAATATCGAGGCACCATGCGGATATAAGTCATGAACGGAAGAGGCGTTACCAGCTTGAAGCGGCGGACCTGGTTTGCGGCGCTTTGCGCGGCATGCCTTATGTTTGCGTGCACGCCGCTGCGTGTGGTCACGCACAGCGTGAGCAGCGCCGCAGCGGAGGTGCCGGCAGGACACTATGTACTCGACCCGCACCACTGGAGCGTGGTGTTCGACATCGATCATCTGCATTATTCGCGCTTCGTGATGCGCTTTGACCGCGTCACGGCGCAACTCGACTGGCGCGCGGGCGGGCTGAATAGCGCGACGGTCGAAGCGACCATCGACGCAGCGAGCCTCGACACGAACGACCCGCAACTAGACCAGCAGGTGAAAGGCGCGCAGATGCTGGATGTAGCGCGCTATCCGCAGATCCGCTTCGTCAGTACCCGTTTCGAGCAGACCGGCGATGCGCGCGGCACGCTCACGGGCAATCTGACGATTCGCGGCGTCACGCAGCCGGTCACACTCGACGTGACCTTCAACGGCTATGCGCCGAATCCCCTCACGAAGCAGCCGACCGTGGGCTTCGCCGCGACGGGCCGGTTCAGCCGCGCGAAGTTCGGGCTGTCGACGTGGTATCCCGCGGTCGGCGACGACATCGACGTGCGCATCGAAGCCGAATTCGAACAGCCCGCCCCGGCGAACTGAATCACCACACCGTAGCGGCGTTTATCGGGTCCAGTCGAGAATGACTTTGCCGCTATTGCCGGAAAGCATCGCTGCAAAGCCCTTTTCGTAGTCGTCCACGCCGAAGCGGTGCGTGATGATCGGCGAAAGATCGAGTCCGCTTTGCAGCATGGCGACCATCTTGTACCAGGTCTCGAACATCTCGCGGCCGTAAATGCCCTTGATTTCGAGGCCCTTGAAGATCACCTGATTCCAGTCGATCGCGGTTTGCGCCGGCGGAATGCCGAGCAGCGCAACCTTGCCGCCGTGATTCATCGATTCGAGCAAGGCGGTAAATGCGCTCGGCACGCCCGACATTTCGAGGCCCACGTCGAAGCCCTCGGTCATGTGCAGGTCGCTCATCACGTCGCGCAACGATTCGCGCGCAACGTTCACCGCGCGCGTCGCACCCATCTTGCGGGCGAGTTCGAGACGGTAGTCGTTGACGTCGGTGATCACGACGTTGCGCGCGCCCACATGCCGCGCGATTGCCGCCGCCATAATGCCGATCGGGCCCGCGCCGGTAATCAGCACGTCCTCGCCGACGAGGTTGAACGAGAGTGCGGTGTGCGTCGCGTTGCCGAACGGATCGAAGATTGCAGCGAGATCGTCGGAGATCTCAGGCGGAATCTTGAATGCGTTGAAGGCCGGAATCACGAGATATTCGGCGAACGCACCTTCGCGGTTCACGCCCACGCCCACCGTATTGCGGCACAAATGCCGGCGTCCCGCGCGGCAGTTGCGGCAAAAGCCACAGGTGATGTGGCCTTCGCCGGAAACACGGTCGCCGATCTGGAAACCGCGTACCTCCTGGCCCATTTCAACGATTTCGCCGACGTATTCATGGCCGACGTGCATCGGCACGGGAATGGTCTTCTGCGCCCAGTCGTCCCATTTCCAGATGTGAACGTCGGTGCCGCAGATCGCCGTGCGATGAATCTTGATCATCACATCGTTGTGGCCGACTTCGGGCTTCGGTACATCGGTCAGCGTGAGACCGGTTGCGCGTTCGAGTTTTGCGAGTGCTTTCATTTTGCCCAGAATACCTTGCTAAATACGTTTCTAAATGACGCCGAGCGACTTGCCCACACGCGCGAACGCCGTCACCGCGCGTTCGATCTGTTCGGGCGTATGTGCGGCGCTCATCTGCGTGCGAATACGCGCGCGGCCCTTCGGCACCACAGGATAGGAAAAGCCGATCACGTACACGCCTTCGTGCAAGAGCGCATCGGCCATCTTCGAGGCGACCTGCGCGTCGCCGAGCATCACCGGAATGATCGGATGCTCGCCTGGCACCAACGTAAAGCCGAGCGCACTCATCTCGCGGCGAAACTGCGCGCCGTTCGCCCGCACGCGCGCGCGCAATTGCGCGCCTTCGTCACTCGCGACCAGTTCGAGCACCTTGAGCGAAGCTGCCGCAATGCTCGGCGTGAGCGTGTTCGAAAAGAGATACGGGCGCGAGCGCTGGCGCAGCAATTCGACCACTTCCTTCTTCGCCGCGATATAGCCGCCCGACGCGCCGCCAAGCGCCTTGCCGAGCGTGCCCGTAATGATGTCCACGCGGTTCGCGACGCCGCAGTGCTCGGGCGTGCCGCGGCCGTGCTCGCCGATGAAGCCCACCGCGTGCGAGTCGTCGACCATCACGAGCGCGTCGTAGCGGTCGGCGAGATCGCAGATGCCTTTGAGGTCGGCGATGATGCCGTCCATCGAAAACACGCCGTCGGTTGCGATCAGCTTGTAGCGCGCACCGGCTTCGTCGGCCTCGCGCAGTTTCGCTTCCAGATCGGCGAGATCGTTGTTCTTGTAACGATAGCGGCGCGCCTTCGACAGCCGGACGCCGTCGATGATGCTTGCATGATTGAGTTCGTCGCTGATGATGGCGTCTTCTTCGCCCAGCAACGTTTCGAACAGACCGCCATTTGCGTCGAAACAGCTCGAATAGAGAATGCAGTCCTCGGTCTGCAAGAACTGCGCGAGCGCAGCTTCGAGCGACTTGTGTACCGTCTGCGTGCCGCAGATGAAACGCACCGACGCCATGCCGAAGCCGTCGCGATCGAGACCATCCTTGGCCGCTGCGATGAGGCGCGCGTCGTCGGCAAGACCCAGATAGTTGTTCGCGCAGAAATTCAGCACGCCGGTGCCATCAGCAAGACGGATATCCGACGATTGCGGCGTCGCGATCACGCGCTCGCTTTTGTAGAAACCATCGGCGCGAATCTGGTCGAGCGTCGCGCGCAGATGCGCAAGGTAAGGGATTGGCATAAGTCGTCCTCCTGTCCGGGCGGGCCGCTGCCTGCCGGAGTTTGCCGGGGTTTGCCGGGGTTTGCTATAGTCGCCGTTAGCTGTTACGGGAAAAATTCGTTTTTCCGAACGCAAATTCGAGATATCGAACAAACTCTAAACGATGGGGCAGCAAATGGCAAGCACCCGCAAACCACGCACGCCGGGCACCGCAACAACGCGAGGCACGCCGGCGCACGCTGTTTCAGCCGCTCCGGCCGGTTCGCCAGTTACGCCACCGCGTGTCGGCGAGCAGATCCAGCGGCTGCGCAACGAGCGCAGCATGACCCTGGACGACCTGTCGCGCGCGGCCGGCGTCTCGAAGTCCATGCTATCGGAAATCGAACGCGACAAGGCGAACCCGACCATTGCCGTGGCCTGGCGGCTCACGAACGCACTGGGCGTAAAACTCGATTCGCTGTTTGCTGCGTCGAAGGCACCGGAGGCGATCACCGTCGCGGGCCCGCACGACATTCCGACGCTGCATGGGCACGACGCGGGTTATCAGTTGCGCGTCTGGGGGCCGATTGAGCTTGCGGGCCATTTCGAATGGTATGAACTGACGTTGAAACCGGGCGGCGCGCTGGTTTCAGGCGCGCATGAACCGGGCACGCGCGAGCACCTGACGGTGCTGCAGGGAACCATCGACATTGAAGCCGCGGGCACGGCGCAACGCCTGAAGTCCGCGGACACGGCGCGCTACATCGCCGATCAGCCGCACGCAATCCGCAACGCGGGCAAGGGCGAAGCGCGCGCGCTGCTCGTCGTCATCCACGGCTGAGTGCGCGAGGGGCTGCACCGCCGCGTCGACTACTGTATATTTATACAGTTAATTGATCGACTGGAGCCGCCATGCAGACCCCTGACGAGCCGAAACTAGCCGCCTTACGTTTTCAGACGGCCGCGCGCGACCTCGAGCAGATCGTACGTAACATCGCGCAGCGATATATCGCGCGGCAGGTTCCGCTCACGTGGCGGCTGCTGCATGCAATCGAGGCCGAAGCGCTTGCGGATCTTGGATTCGCGAGCCGGCACGACGCGATCATGCTCGGGCTCTTTCAGCGTCCCGGCGAACTTGCTTATCCGGAAACCGACGATCCCGCCGATTTCGGGCGCTCGGACGCGTTGCCCGCCGTATTCGCCTTTGCGGTTGCCGCTTACGAACGCGCAACGCAAAGTAGCGGGGAAGCGCAGTCGCAGATGCCCAAACAACGTCCGCTTCAGCGGCGTATGCGTGCCTGGGGCGGCTAGCGGTTTTTACCGGTATGCCGATCCTGCCGGTCATCCGGAACACACGTCGGCAATAAATCTCCCGATCCATTCGGCCTGCCGCTAGAATTCATCCCAGTAATGCAACTAACGGAATGAGAGCGATGGCGTCTTCCCAACCCCCGCGCGATCTGTTCGACCAGCAACGTGCCGACTGGCAACGCGATCCGGCCAGCGCCTTCGATGCGTGGCTGGCTTCGCAGCAGTTTCGCCAGTCATCGGCCGACGTCTACCGCGTCCAGTGGGGTCGCTTTCTCGAATGGATCGCGATCAGACACAAGACGATTCTCTCGGTCGACACCGGAACCATTGCTGAATTCGTCGCCGGACTCGACATAAAGAGGCCGCAACGCCTTCGCTACCTTCGGTTGATCGAGCGCGTTCTCGATCACGTCCGGCAGATCGAGCTCGCGTCGACCAACCCGGCGCGCTTCATCGCCCAGGACGGCGAAGCCGCCTGGCGCAACGCGAGCGATAACGAACCTACCGGCTTTCTCGATGCGGCCGAACGCGCCGCGATCCTCACCCGGCTCTTTGCGCCGCTGGAAGAGCAATCGGCGGCGAAGCGCTGGCGCGAACGCCGCGATCGCGCACTGGTCGCCGTGTTTCTCGGCGGCGGACTGAAAACGGGCGACGCGATTGCCTTGACGCTCGACACCGTCAAGTCCGGCCAGGCGTGGCTCACGATTGAAGCCGACAATCCGGTGTTTTCGCATTCCACGCGACTCGCCCCGTTCGCAGTGGAGATCCTGGGCGCCTGGCTCGAATCGCGGCGCGAAGCTGGATTACCGGGACAACTCGTGTTTCCGGGCTCCCCCTCGGGACGGCCGATGCACAAGGCCACCATCCTGCGCGCGGTCGACGCGATCGTCGAGGCGGCGGGCATTGCTGAAACGCGCGCGCAGCGCGCGAGTCCGCAGACGCTGCGCAACACGTTTGCCGCGGATCTTTTCGAACAGGGAATGAACGCCGACCAGGTCGGACAATGGCTCGGTTTCATGCAGCCGATTTCTGCTGGCCGGCTGCATCGCGCGTGGAAAATGTGGGCCGACCATGCGTCGGCGGAAAAGGTGCGCGGCCTTGAGTGACAAGGCTCACGTCAACACAGGCACCGCAGCGGCTCCCGTAAAAACTCACTTCCGATCGCCACTGCGGTTCCCGTAACCGCTCACCTCAAGCGGCGCCGGGCGCCGCCTTTCCAGACATGAAACGGCTGACGGCTTCGAGCCGCGAGCCGCCCGCGCCGGACGTGTGCTCGCACTCGGGACACGAGAGTTCGTAGCGGTCATCGACCTGGGAAAATTCAGGCTCGCCCTCCCGACACTTCGGACAGCGCGCAGGCAAGCTGACATGTCCGTCTACGACGGTGCCCAGCTGGGCGAATTCGTCATCGCTGAGCCGACCCGCGCTGGCCAGCGCGCACAGCACTTGGGCGACCGACGCGTCGACACCCTGCAGTCCGCGCAACGCCGTAACCTGGCGCGTGAGCACATCGACTTCGTCGGAACGCTCGCGCAGCAGCGCGTCGAGACGATCCACGCGCGCTTTGGCCGTCGCGAGCTGCTGGATGAAATCGAACTCTTTTTTGCTGGCATCGCGCTGGGCCGCCTGCCACGTCGACGACATCGTACGCAGCGAATCGAGTTCGACCAGCATGGGCTTGACCCGCCGTTCGGCTTCCGCGAGCGCATCCTTGATCTGCTGGGCGTAGTGCTCGGTACTCGTGCGCAGATCGGTATGAAGTGCGTCGATGCGATCGCGCAGCCCTGCGTTGGTGGTCTGTTCGACGTCGAGCCGCTTCGTCAGGATTTCGTTTTCCGCTTCCAGTCTTCGGGCGGTGGCCTGGAGGCTATCGTGGTGGACGGCCCCGTGCGCCGACGAGGCTGCAAGCTGGCTTTCGAGTTCGCGAACCTTTGCCCAGGCCGTTTCGGTCCGCGCTTCACTGCGCTGAAGCATCTCATCGGCTGCGGCACGCCGCGCGTCGGCATCGCGGACGGCTTGTTCGGCGTGTTGCTTGCCGGTTTCGAGATCGGCGCGCTCGGTTTCGAGCGCCTGATGCGCCAGCGTCTGCGCTTCCTGGAAGAGGGCACCGAGTAGTTCGCCAGCGCGCTCTTCGAGCACCGGTGGAATGGCACCCACGCCGACGCGTACGCGTGAGGCCGTACGGATCCGCTGCCAGAACACTTCGATATCTTTTGGAATATCGCTTGCGCTGCCGGTCTGCGTCAGGTCACGAACCGTGGCCATGGATGGACGAATGCCGAAATCGAAAAAGAGGCGCTTGCATGCATGGAGCGACAGTTCTTGTCGCCGTGCCCCGTCTCGTCGGAGTGCTTCCAGCTCATCACGTAGATTCTGGCGATCTTCCTCTTGCATCATTGTTATCTCGCGATTGGGCCGCAACGCGCAAATAATAACAGATTACGTATTGATCACTACGGACTGACGGATGACGTCGTACAGTAGCGGCGATTCGGCAAGTTTTGCTTGATCGCACTGCCTGCGTTACTCACGAATAGGGCAGTATCGTGAAACAAAGTGAGGTTTGTTTCATAAGTGATTGTAAATATGTGAGTTTTTGTTGTGGCTAGATTTTCGGATGGTGTTTCACGGCGGTTGTTCGGGTTCGAGTCGTCGAATGAGCCCGTTTGTCGGGGATTTTGCAGGAGACGCGCGGGGTAGACGTGCTTGAGAGTAATAAAAGTAAACACCCTTGATACCTGTTAAAAACGTTAACGCCTTGGCAAACCCTTACCAGGCAAGGGTTCCAGCGTGCTCGGGTGAAGCTTTACGGGATGTCGGGTGAGGGACTGCAGGATGCGGCAGTGATGGGTTTCAGGGAGGCCGGTGAGCCGCTGCGGGAACGGACGTGAGCGGGTTCGGGAGCCGCGGATTTTCATCGCTGGTGCAACGGTGAGAGATTACGGGACCTGATATCCCGGCGCCCCCGGCGCCACCGCGCGCGTGTTCAGTGTTTCCTGAATTGCAACGGTGAGCGAATTCAGGAACGGGTGTTGGGGAGATTTTTGGGTGAAAAAAGGCGGCTCCGGAGGCCCAGGTGAGATGAATCGGGACAAATCCGCATCCTGAGGTGAGATTTTTCAGGGGCTGGAGGCAGATTTAAGGCCTGGCGGGGCCTCCGGGAGGCTTTAGGTGAGTCTTTTCGGGAGCGACGGCTGCAGCCTTGGTCCGGGATGCTGCGGCTGCGTTTGGGCACCGGGGGTGGATCCCGGCTGTATGGTGAGGTTTTTCGGGGGCTGTTTTGGCGCGTTCGCGCTGTAGAGGTGAGTCTTTTCAGGAGAAAGTTGGTGTTCACTCACCTGAAAACGCGGATAGACAGGACCTCGGGGAGCGCTAACCAGAAACGCACCATCTCATGAGGTGAGCCTTTTCGGGAGGTGTGACTGGAATATGCAGCGGCAGACAGATTGCCGGCGTCCCGCCGGATTCCAGTCGAAGGGTGAGCTTTTTCAGGATGATGCTGACGGCAAGGCGGACCACGTCGGCATGTGGTTAAGCCTCGGAATCCATTGAATTTTTTCAGACGGCGTGGCTAACGGTGAGCTTTTCCGGGGGCTGGCGATCGGCGGCTTCCCGGTGCCTGCCGGGTGCCCGCTGGGTGCCTTCTGGGTGCCTGAAGGATGCCCGCGGGGTGTCCAATCCTGGTAATGGTGAGCATTTCCGGGAGCCTGATTCGATGCTTTCCAGCCCTCAAATGGCCACAAGCAGCATGAGAACGGCATCGGCCGCGCGCTATCGGTGAGGTTTTTCGGGAGATGCAAGAGCGTGCCGAGCGGCTATCGCCGACGGGTGAGCGTCCTTTCGAGTCTTGCCGCTCCGATCCTGACGAGTCCAGTGATACGCGGGTGCGAAGCATCGACGGACCATGCCGATTGAAAATGCCGGGTCCGAAGCCGCAATCAACGACCTTGCACGGACATCGTTGCGGTGTTCGATGCGCTTGCCACCGGATTTGCAGCCGGCGCAGCGCCCGTTCGCAGGCGTTTGACTGTCTTTATCCTGGGCGCGTCAAGGGGGCGCGCCAGGATGGCATTGGGCGGGTGCATTCCGCATACGAAACCGGAGCGCCCCAAATTTTTTTGCGGTGAGACGATACGGGAGGCATCTCGCGAACTTGTCCGACTGCACGATCGGGGCCATTCGTGTGGATCGCACGGCACATAACGTTTGCGCGGAACCCGCTCTGCTGCGATGAGTGAGCCTTTTCGGGATCGCCTGGCGGTGAGGTGCGCGCGGCGCGTGCGCATCACCGGCAATGGTGAGAGCGACCCTATAGACGCCTATCACCACAGGCGGTATCCTTTCGCGAAAATCACTCCTCGACCCGACGCATGGCCACGAAGCGCGTGAAAAAAACCGATGTGGTAAGCCCCAGCTCGGCAGAATTGCGCAAGGCCGTCGAGGCAATCGCGATTCAGCCGAAGAGCGGCAAGATCACGCTGCTGACTCGCAAGCTGTTCAACGTACTGCTCGCGGTGGCCCAGCAGGCGGACGAGTCCGGCGATACCTATCGCGCGCTGTTGTCCGACATCGTTGCCAATTCCGCATTCGACTCCAACGATACCGCGCTCGTGAAGGAACACCTTCGGCGCATGGTGTCGGTGCAGGTCGAATGGAGCCAGGGGACGTCGAGTCAGAAGCCGGGCCGCAAGTGGGGCATTTCAACCCTGATTGCCGACGCCGAAATCCTCGAAGATCCTGCCACGCGACGCGTCTGGGTCGAGTTCTCGTTCGCGCCGAAAATCAAGAAAAAACTGCTGGATCCGGTGCAGTATGCGCGCCTCAGCCTGCAGTTTCAGAGCCAGCTGCGCAGCAGCGCGGGGCTCGCGCTCTACGAAATCTGCGTACGTTACCTGACGAACCCGAGCCATCTCACGATGCGCGAAACGTGGGAATGGTGGCGGCCGATCCTGTCGGGCACGCCGGATACCGAGGCTGGCGACGAGGCCAAGCGCGAATACAAATATTTCAAGCGCGACTATCTTCGGCCCGCCATCGCCGAAGTCAACGCGGTCACGAATATCTTCGTCGAGTTGATCGAACACCGCGAAGGCCGCCGGGTTGCCGAGATCCAGTTTCGCGTCACCGAGCGCAAGCAACCCATGCTGGCGCTCGATGAGCATCCGAACGTCTTCGACAGCACGCTCGTCGACCGCATGGTGAAGATCGGCATTCCTTTGAAGGAAGCGCAGTCGCTCTACGCCGATAGTGAGGAAAACCGGATTCGCGCGGCACTCCAGCTCACGGAGCAGCGGATGCGCAGTACGAGTCTGCCGCCTGTTCGCAGCGCGGCGGCGCTGTTCAAGGACGCGCTCAAGAAGGGCTATGCGCCGCCGCTGGATACAGCGATTTCAGGTCCGGCTGGCGCCGGCAAGGGCGCCGTACTGAGCGCGGACGACCCGAAGGCGCGGTTGCTCGACGAATACACGGCGTATCGCCGCAAGGAAGCGCGTGCGCTGTACGACGAGCAAGGTGAGACGGAGCGGGAACTGGCGCGCGAGTCGTTCGAGAACGACGAGTTGCCGGGCCTCGGCACGCATTTGCGCGATGATTGGCGGCGGCGCGGCCTCGAGTCGAAGTTGGGGGAAACCGCGTTCTTCGACTGGCTGGCACGGAAAACCTGGGGTGAGCCGACCGACGGTGATCTGCTCGCATTTACGCTGAGCCAGTCGCGCGCGGCTTGAGCCCGGATCTGGGTTTGCTCTGAGCGTGCGCTCAGTTGCTCATTGCCGGGCAATCCGGCGATGCGATCCCCAGCCTGTTAGGCTGGGGTCGTCTCTCGAATCATCCGCTGTTATTTGGTCTGCAGAATCTGCTCGATTTGATGCAGGATTTCGTCGCGCCGCTCTTTCGACAATCCCTTGAGCCGCAGTTCCAGCCTGTCGTCCCCGTATGATTTGAGATCGCCAACGGATACGCCCTCCAGCTTGATCTCAAGTCGCTGCGCGTAACGTTGACGGCCAGCCGGTTTGGGGCTTTCCTGTGCGCTCGACCTGCCCTTGACGATATCGGCGACCTGACGCGTGCTGAGATCGTCCGCGAGAATCCGGTTGATCAGGCGTAACGTTGCGTCCGTACCGCGCGCCCCGTGATAGCGGCCGACCTGATAGGCCATGTTCGAACCGAAGCGGTCGGTGCGAGCGACCATTTCCTGCATGACCGATTCCGGCAGCTTCGCAATGGAAAGTGCGACCGCAACGGTCGACTCATCAAGCCCAAGGTGTTCGGCGAGTTCGCGCTGGCTCTGGAAGAATTTTTCTTCGATAAACCGCTTCCACACAATCGCGTTGTCGAAAACGGTCTGTGAATCTCGCTGGACATTGAGATCATAGCCGAGCTTGTAGCTTTGAATGCCAACGGGTAGATCGACGACGATCGCCTTGACCGTTTCCTTGTTCGCTTCCTTCAGGGCGCGTACGCGGCGTCCACCGTCGCTGACGTAATAGCTGCCGGGCGCCGCGTAGTCGGGAATGACGTGGATGGCTTGCTGCTGGCCTTGCTTGGCGAGATTGACGGCGAGTTCGGCAATCGACGACTTCAGGTAGAAATATCGCGGATTGAAGGGGCTCGGCTTGATCGCCTTCAATGGCAGTTCGATGATCTGACCGGGGCGGTAGCCGTGCTCTCCCCTCCAAGTACGATATTCGGATGATTCGTTTTCGACCGGGTCGAGCGCACCATCGGCGGGAATCGCGGTTTCGGCCTGGAACTGGCTCGAGCGGCCCGCGTCATCCTGGGGACGCGATTTGTCCTGGACGAGCCCATCGATCGCATTGAGGCGGTCGAGTGCCGTACGCTTTTCGCTGCTCGTCGAGTCAGGCCGCGCCTGAAAGCCTTTGGCAAATTGTGAGGGTTTCATTCAGGGTCCTTTATGCGCATAAAGTCAGGGGAGCATCGCCGTGAGTTCCTCGGCGACGGCGCGTATCTCAAGAGCAGCCAGTCGCGCGCCGCGGTCGCTCATTTGCAGAACCGTTTGGCCGAGCGCCATCGCTTGCTTATACGCTTCGCGCGTCGGAATTTGCGTCTTGAGCAACGGAAAGCCGAGTTCCTCGAGCGCTCGCTTTAGCTCGCGCGTGAGCATGCGCTTTTCTTCCGTCTTGTTGAGCAGGAATACAGCACGCAGATCCTCGTTCATGACCTGTGCTTGCTGAATCAATTTGACCAACCCGACGCTCGACCAATAGTCGGCAGGCGACGACGACGTGGGAACAACCGCAATCGATGCAGCGAGGAGCACGACGCCCGACACCTTTTCCGTGATGGACGGTGGGCAGTCGACCACGATGACGTCGTAATCCCCGATGAATTTCTTGATCTCCCGGTGGATCTGGCCTCCGGCCTCGGAGAGATTCACGACGGGAAACGGGATACCGGCTTCGTCGTCACCCGAAGCACTGGCCCAATGAATTAGCGTGTTCTGGCCGTCTGCATCGACGACGAGGACTCGCTTTCCCTTCTCATGGAATGCGGCACCGAGATGCATCGCAATCGTGCTCTTGCCGACCCCGCCCTTTTGTTGCGTGACTGCGATTATCTCTGCCGCCAATTGGTTTTCTCCCGTTTCGCAAATTGCTAGTGATTTTACCGGGAATAAATTTCAATTCAACGATTATTGTTGTATTCAGGCGGCGGATTAGCCATTTGGCTAAGGTTTATGCGCATAAAGGTGCGTCGCGGGATCGTGACTGCACGATCAGAGTCGATACCGGTGCTGACTGTTCGTGTGAGCTGGTCGCAGTTCGTTATGGACACTGGCTGGTGTCGGCGGTTGCTTTATGCGCATAAAGCCCCGCGAGTGCGGGCACGGTGAACCGATCATCAGATACAACGCCACACGTCTCTCACCCGAGCGGAATCTATCGATAGATGGATTCACGTACCCACGCATCGCTCCAGCCAGGACGACGGGTGCTCCAGCAGCATCTCGGGGACCCCGGTAAAATCCTGCCGACCGGTTGGCCACGCGTGATGTGCCCGCCGTCCACTTGCCCTGTCTTTGCACACCCATGATTACGATCTATCACAACCCCCGCTGCTCCAAGTCCCGCTCTGCCTGCGAGCTTGTTACTCAGACCTGCAATGCCACGAATGAACCGGTCGAGGTGATCGACTATCAAAAGACGCCGCTAACCGTCGACCAGTTGAAGGCACTGCACGCCATGCTTGGATGCCCGTTGCGCGAGATGATCCGCACTGGCGAAGCCGAATACAAGGAGCTGGGTCTCGACGCAGCCGATATCGCCGATGATCAGCTCTACGAAGCAATTGTGAGTCATCCGATTCTGCTCCAGCGGCCCATCGTGGTGCGAAACGGCCGGGCCGTGATTGGCCGCCCGCCCGAGAACGTCGAGGCTCTTTTCGGCTGAGCGCGTCGTCGCCCGGCGCACTGAATACCATCGGCGCGCGCTGCGGGGATCTTGCTTCACACTCGTGTGCAGCTTCATCGTCGCATCGACTGTGAACGTATTAGTCGGCCTGCTTCACAAAGGTCGACTCGCTCGTTAGCCATTGCGCCATTGGTGATCGTTTTGTGTCACTGGCTGGCGCTTATGCGATCGACACACTACGAACTGGCGTGCGCCGATATGCACGACGCCTAAAACGTGAGCAGTGGAAATTCGTCAATCCAATCCCACGCAAGGCCCGTTGGTATCGGGCCTTCGCGTAATTTGTCCACAAGGTTATCCAGAAAAATTGTGGATAAAACACATGCTCTTCGACTTATCCACAATCGATTCCGCTTGCATATGATCGGCCGCCAGTGCGGCTCCCGCGAAGACGCGCGTGGCAGCGCGCACAAGCGTGCTGCCACGGCTGGGCGCTCAGTGCAGCGTCCGATGATGTGAAGGCGTGTCGTCCTCGTATTCGAGGAATTCGTCCGGGATCTGTGGCGCAGCGCCTTGGCCAGGCCGCGTTGCTTCAGGCGCGCCAGGCACGTCCACATGGTGGCCCATCACGGCACCCGCACCTGGTGCGCTCGCCGAGGTCGGCACTGTAGCTTCAGCCTCGGTGCCGGAATGATGTAAATCCGCAGAGGCCTCCGTATCCGCTTGCGGCGTATGCGAACGCGCGGCGGTAACGCGCCGCCGTACTGTATCGGCGAGTTGCGCGAGCCCCAGTTCCTCGAGCGCGGAATGCTCGCGCGCGCCGGGCGTGCCTGGATCCGGCCAGGCCCAGCCTAATCCGTGGGTTGAGATGTCTTGCGCTTGCTCTTCGCGTAGCGTGTCGCGGGCGAGCAGCGCGTGGACTTCGTCGACGACATGCACGCCGACGAGCACGGTCTCCTCGGGCGCCTGTTGCTGTGTCGGGTCCACATCGTGTGCGCCGCCTGCGCGCGGGTCGTGTGCGAAGAAGCCGCCGATGAGGCGTTCGATTCCCGCGAGCACACCTTCACTGTGCGCGGGCACTTCGATGTCGCTTGCCTCGAAGCCCTTCATCATCAGCACGTCCTGCGCGTGCAGCGCGTCATTCCAGGTCTTGAAGCGACCGGTCACGGTCTGTTTCATGGCTACCTCCTCGACGGAACGCATCGCCATGCAGCACATGATGCGCCCAATGTGGCGAATGTGCCCAATACGCATCGCGCGCCGACTGGCGGCGCAATCGCACGTACCGCGCGAGGATTCGCGCCGCCGGTTCAAGCCGCCGGTTCAAGCCGCGATCCACCCCGCGTTTCACCCACCCAGCGTCGCATCGCGCGCATGGCGCGCCCGCGCGGACCGATCGCGCTGAATCTGTTCGAGCATTTTTTCGAGCAGACCAATATCGAACGGCTTCGACAGCACCCGCACGTCGACATGGCGCGCACGCTCCAGTTCCTCCGCGTAGCCGGTCACGAGGATGACCGGCAGCGTCGGCTCGATGGCCTGCACCGCTTCCGCGAGGTCGATGCCGTTCATCTCGCCCGGCATGTGAATGTCGGAGATGACAAGGTCGAAGCGCGGCGCGGATTCGCCGTCCGCATGCCCGGCCGCGTATCCCGCCTCGACCAGCGGCAAGGCGCTCGTCGCATCGTTGGCGCAGGTCACCTTGTGCCCCATCATCTGCAGGAGCGCTTCGGTGCCCGCCGCGACTTCGTCGTTGTCCTCCACGAGCAGCACGCGCAGACCTTCTCGCGGCCTCGTGTCTTCCTTCGGCGGCGCGGGCGGGCGCTGGATGGCGGGCGCATACAGCGCGCGCGGCAGGTACAGGTGCACCGACGTGCCCGCGCCGATTGCGCTGTCGATTGCGGCGAGACCGCCCGAGCGCTCGCAGAACGCGAACACGTGTGGCAGGCCGAGTCCGGTGCCCGTGCCCTTCGGCTTGGTCGTATAGAGCGGCTCGAAGGCGCGCGCGAGCACGTCGGGCGGCATGCCGACGCCGGTATCTTCCAGCGAGACCTGCACGAAGTCGCCGTCGAGCGGGAATCCTTCGCCCGGCCTGAAGCTGATGTTGCGGGCGCGCACGGTGAAGCGCCCGCCGTTGGGCATGGCGTCGCGCGCGTTGACCGCGAGGTTGATGAGCGCAAGCTCGAATTCGGCGACGTCGACCAGCACGGGCCAGACGTCATCGGCGACGTCGATCACGAGCGAGACTTTTGCGCCGAGCGACGCGCACAGCAGCTCGCGGCATGCCGGCAGCCAGCGGCCGACGTGAATGGTCTCGGTGTGCAGCGGCTGCTTGCGCGCGACGCCGAGCAACTGGCGCGTGAGCGACTGTCCGCTCTTGAGCGCGCGCTCGACGGCCGAGAGTTCGCGTTCGAGGCCCGCCGCGCCGCGGCGCCGTGCAATCTGCACATTCGCCGAGACGATCATCAGCAGATTGTTGAAGTCGTGCGCGACGCTGCCGACGAGGTTTCCGAGCGCTTCCATCTTGCGCGACTGCCGGTAGGCCGATTCGATCGAGCGGCGCATCGCGGCTTCGGCCTGCCAGCGCTCCCAGGCCTCCTCCTCGGCGGCGAGGCGGCGCAGCGAGAGCCAGATCACGCACCAGAGCGCAATGGACGGCGTGAACATCGAGATGACCAGCACGCTCAGATGCCGCCACCAGTCCGCCCAGATCGCCGCCGTGCGATAGCCGCACGACACATAGACCGGATACGAGCCGACGCGCCGGTACGCAACGATCAAGTCGCCGCCGACCACCTGCGAGCGCGTGCGCACGACGCCGGACTCCGCGCCGCGCGCGAGTGCCGCGTCGAACGGCGTGTGCCGCGTGATATTCGTCGCGCTGCTGTGTGACGGCGGATAGAGCGCGAGGATCGCGCCGTCGCTGCGCACGAGTCCCATGTTCATCGGCGAGCCCGCGCCCAGCAGGTCGCGGTAGAACGCGCTGAAATATTCGGGCCGAAGCGCGATCGAAACGAGGCCCGCGAACGCACCGGCGTCGTCGCGGCGCTCGATGCCGGTATCGAACACGGCTTCGTGGCTGACCGGGTTGACCATCACGCGCGAGACGCGATCAATCGCGCGATCGTTGCGAATGCCTGTGAAGTCTTCGCGTGTCGCAATCGAAACGGGCGGCGGCGGCGAGTGCCGGCTGCTCGCAAGCAGGTCGCCGTCGCGTCCGAAAATCGATACCGACGCCACTTGCGGATAACCGCCGCCGATCGTGTCGAGTTTTTCGTGGATCTGCGCCTCGTTCGCCCGGATGGCGTCGTCGTCCTCGCCATGCACGAGTTCGACGATGCGCGCTTCGAGCGCCTCGTTCATGTCGAAGACCTTCAACGCGTGCTCCTGGGCGACGCGCAGCGTGCGCAGCGCCGCGTCGGTCGCGTCGGCCTCGCGCGTGCGAAGGTCGTTGTAAGCCATGGCGGCGACGTAGATGCACGGCAGCACGATCGCTGCGATCAGGAGCGCGATCAGCGTGCGGCGGCGCACCGTGAAGTCGTGACCGGGCGCCGCCGGAAACGGCGCATGGTCATTGCGGGGCGGCGGGGGCGTGTGATCGTCTGGCCGTGCAGGCCGGTCTGGAATCATCGTTGGTCGGGCGGAATCGGACAGCAGAAGCTTCCGACATCATAAACGAGCGCGCCAGCGCTCCGGTGCCGTAACAGAAAGACCGGTTTTTATGCGCCGTTGCGCATCGGCATCTCACCAGGTGGATTTTGCTCAATGCACCAAATTCGCGAAAATCCACGAAGCGCAAACGTACACAAAAGGAAAAATATCGTCCTTCAATGAGGGGCGGATCGAATATTTTCAGAAAATTGCCAAATTGGAGTTAATCCTCTTCGTTTCACCATTATCGGTGAGTTGCATTTCATTTCGAATGATTCGAGAATCCCCGGCACGCCAAGTTAATAACGCGCAATAAATTGAGGCGTCTTTCACGGCGATGTTTCATGCCGGAGCCAGGACGGGGTGGCTTTTCTCATGTGGGGCAGGATGGGCACGGTTCGGGGTTGCGCCACGCGGGAGCGTGTTCGCGACGCACCCGCACACGCCTGTTCGCTGCGTGTGCCGAGCCGGCAGTCCGGGTGGCCGGCGCCGGGCCTAAAGAAACTGCGCGTGCGGCCGTTAAACCATCACAACGCAGTCCGTCCCACGCACACTCACAAAGCATATCCATGTCCCTGCCCATCGTGATTGCCGACGATTCGCTGCTTGCCCGAAAGGTGCTCACGAAGGCGCTGCCAGGCGACTGGGACGTCGAGATTTCGTATGCGTCGAACGGGCGCGAGGCGCTGGATCTCTACCGCGCGGGCCGCGCGGCGGTCATGTTTCTCGACCTCACGATGCCCGGCATGACGGGCTTCCAGGTGCTTGAAACCTTGCAGCACGAGGACCTCAATTCGTTCGTGATCGTCGTTTCCGCGGATGTCCAGCCGCTGGCCCAGGCGCGCGTGCGCGACCTCGGCGCAGTGGCGTTCGTCGCGAAACCGGTGACCCAGGAGGCGCTGCTACCCATCCTGAAGGAGTACGGGTTGTATGCCTGATCGAATCCTTACGGAAGTGCAGCGCGACGCGCTACAGGAAATCGCCAATCTCGGCATGGGGCAGGCCGCGACCCGCCTCTCGGCGTTGCTCGACGAATTCATCGAACTGTCGGTTCCGCGCGTTCGCGTGGTCGAGGTGCGCGAGGCCGCGCTGGCCCTGCGCGAGATGACGGGCATCGACGGCCCGGTGGTCGCCGTGCGCCAGGGCTTTCGCTCGGAGATCAAGGGCGAGGCGCTCGTCATCTGCCGCAGCGACGAGATCGGGGCGCTGTACACGTTGAACGGCGGAGCCTACGCCGCGACGGATCGCGAATCGCCGATGAACACCGAGCTGATCTTCGATGTCGCGAACGCGCTCACGGGCGCGTGCGTGTCGGCGATGCTCGACCAGCTCGGGCGGCTGCCCGTGTTCACCCAGCCGGGGCTGCTCGGCGAGCACGTCATGCTCGACGAAGTGTTCCAGCCGGGCCTGCTCGCCTGGGATTTCGCCTTGCTCGTCGAGGTGAACTTCGCGTCGAAAGACCAGCGGTTTCGCGCCCATCTGGTCATGTTGATGGCCGAAGACTCGATCCAGCATGTGAGCCAGGCGATCGACGCCTTGCTGCATAGCCTATGAACGCGACCGTCGACCAGTTGTCGCTGTCCGACCTCGTCGTCGAACGGGTCGGCTTCGGCATTTTCGTGCTGGACCGGGACATGCACGTCCAGATGTGGAACCGCTTCATGCAGGACCACAGCGGGGTCGCGGCAGAAGCCGCGATCGGCCGCCCGATTTTCGACCTGTTCCCGGATCTGCCGCGCCCATGGCTCACGCACAAGGTCAATAGCGTGTTCCAGCTCGGCAGTTTCGCGTTCAGCTCGTGGGAGCAGCGGCCGTGGCTGTTCCGCTTCGACCACGACCGCCCGATCACGGGCGGCGTCGACTACATGCAGCAGGATTGCACCTTCATGCCGCTCATGCGCGGGCGCGAGGTGATCGCCGTCTGCGTGACGATTACGGACGTCACGCACGTGAGCATCATGCAGCGCGAGCGTGAAGAGGCGGTCGAGAAGCTGCGCGAATACGCCGACCGCGACGGCCTGACCGGCATTGCGAACCGGCGCTGTTTCGAAACGCAGCTCGCCGACGAATTCGCCCGCTGGCAGCGCAGCGGCGGCGACCTCTCGGTGCTGCTGTTCGATCTCGACCATTTCAAGCGCACCAACGACCAGTTCGGCCACGTGGCCGGCGATGCGGTGTTGCGCGTGATGTCGCAGCGCGTCTCGAACGTCGTGCGCAAACAGGATGTGTTCGGCCGCTTCGGCGGCGAGGAATTCGCACTGATCCTGCCGTTCACGCCGCTCGCCGACGCACTCTGCGTGGCGGAGAAGGTCCGTCTGGCGATCGGCGAGAAGCCTGTCGAGGTGCTGGGCGTGACCGTGCCCGTGACGGCGAGCATTGGCGTCGCGGCGGCGCGCCCCGGCGCGTCCGGCTACGAGGCCATGATCAACGACGCCGATGCGGCCCTGTATCGGGCCAAACGCGAGGGGCGCAACCGCTCGGTTGCCGTTTCCTGAGCGCGCCGGCGCGGCCCGCCGCGCGATTGCGGCGTGCATAGACTGCGGTGGCAGGCAAAGGTTGCTATACTTTTGCCCGTTTCCGGCCGCCGACAGCATCCGTGAGGACCATCCGCGAGGACGGTCCACGAACACGCCGGCGTGCGCGGTAGCCTCGCGCGTATTCCGCGCGCGCGGGCGACCCGCTTCATGCGGGCCCGAATATCTGAAAGAGCCCCCTGTGCGGGCGCCCCCACAGCGGAGATCGTCTTGGCCGTTTCCAACCTTGTCGTGGACGATACACAACAAATCGACGCCGCTGCCGCTTCGTCGGGCAGCTCGTTTTATCTGGCGATGCGTATCCTGCCAGCGGCGCAGCGCGACGCCATGTACCAGGTCTACGCGTTTTGCCGCGCGGTGGACGACATCGCGGACAGCGCGCTGCCGCGCGCCGAGCGCTCGGCGGGGCTCGATCGCTGGCGCGCCGACATCGACGCGTGCTACGCAGGCACGCCGCCCGCCGCGCTCGCGGCGCTGACGCGCCACATCCATACGTTTGCCCTGCAACGCGAAGATTTCCACGCGATGATCGACGGCATGGCGATGGACGCCGCCGAAGACATCTGCGCGCCCGACGAAGCCACGCTCGACCTCTACTGCGACCGCGTGGCGAGCGCGGCCGGCCGTCTATCGGTGAGGATCTTCGGGATGGCCGAGGAGCCGGGCCGCAGGCTGTCGCATCATCTCGGGCGCGCGCTGCAGCTGACGAACATCCTGCGCGACATCGACGAGGATGCGGACATCAACCGCAGCTACCTGCCGCTCGAATTGCTCGCGCGCGAGGGCATCGCGGCAACGGATCCGCACCAGATCGCCGCCGATCCGTCGCTGCCGCGCGTGTGCGCGACGCTCGCCGAGCGCGCGCAGCAGCATTTCGCCCAGGCCGACGCGATCATGAATGCCGTGCCGCGCGCACAGGTGAAGGCGCCGCGCATCATGTCGGGCGTATATCGCGTGCTGCTCGAGCGAACGCTCGACCGCGGCTTCGATCTGCCGCGCACGAAAGTCACCAAACCGAAAGCGCGCCTGATGTGGATCGTCATGCGCTACGCGCTGTTCTGATGCCAAGGCTCGTCCACGTCATCGGCGCCGGGCTCGCAGGCCTCGCGGCGGCGGTCGGGCTTCAGCGGCGCGGGGTGCAGGTCGCCCTCTACGAGGCGGCCGGGCAGGCAGGCGGGCGGTGCCGCTCGTTTTACGACAGCACGCTCGGCGCGACGCTCGACTGCGGCAATCATCTGGTGCTCGCGGGGCATGCGCAGACGCTCGAATATGCGCGCACCATCGGCGCGGCCGAGGCGCTGGCCGGTCCGGCCGATCCGGGCTTCGCGTTCATGGATCTCGCGTCGCGCGCGCGCTGGGCCGTGCGGTTTTCGCGCGGACGCGTGCCGTTCTGGATCGGCGATGCGAACGCACGCGTGCCGGGTACGAAGACCGCGGACTATCTCGGCTTGCTGCCGCTTTTGTTCGCGAAGCCGGGACGCACGCTCGCGCAGACCATGCGCTGCGACGGTACGTTGTGGGACCGGCTGCTGCGCCCGTTCTTTCTGGCGGGGCTCAACGTCGAGCCGCGCGCGGCGAGCGCCGAACTCGCGGCGAACCTGCTGCGCGAGGCGCTTACGGCCGGCGGCGACGCGTTTCGCCCGCTCGTTGCCAGGAGCGGTCTGTCGAGCGCCTTCGTCGATCCGGCGCTGCGCATGCTGCAACACGGCGGCGCGGCGATCCGGCTCGGTTCGCCGCTCCTCGAGATCGCGTACGACGACGCGGCGCGCCGCATCGTCGCACTCGATTTCGCCACGGGCCGTGTAGCGATCGGCCCTGATGAATCGGTCGTGCTGGCCGTGACGTCGAAGGCTGCCGCCGCACTCGTGCCCGCGATCCAGACGCCGCAGCGCTTCACGGCGATGGCCACCGTGCACTTCGCCGTCGAGCCGCCGCACGGGCTCGCGTCGCCGATGGCGTTCGTGAACGGCGCGGCCAGCTGGCTGGTCGCGGCGCAAGGGCGCCTTTCGGCGACGATCCACGACGCGCACGCCGTGCTCGACCTGCCGGCCGAGACGCTCGCGCTCAAGGTCTGGGAGGACGTGGCCGCGGCGGCGTCGCTGCCGGCCGGCCGCCTGCCGCCGTGGCAGGTCGTGGCGGCGCCGCACGCGACGTTCGCGGCGGTGCCCGACGAAGAACTACGCCGTCCGGGGACGCGCACACGCTGGAACAACCTGATGCTCGCAGGCGACTGGACGGCTACCGGTCTGCCCGCGACGATTGAAGGCGCGATTCGCTCCGGCCGCAAGGCGGCGGAGCTGTTGCTTACCGAGAACATGGAATGCAGATGAACGACTTATCCCACGCCATGCCGGCCGGGGACCTCGCGGGCGGCTTCGCCACCGCCGTTGCCGACCCGCTGGATGCCAGCGTTGCGCGCGCAACCGACGCGATTCTCGCCGTGCAGAAGGACGACGGCCACTGGGTCTACGAACTCGAGGCCGACGTCACGATTCCCGCCGAATACGTGCTGCTCGTCCATTACCTCGGCGAGACGCCGAATCGCGAGCTCGAACAGAAGATCGCGCGCTACCTGCGCCGCATGCAGCTGCCCCAGGGCGGCTGGCCGCTCTTCACCGATGGCGCGATGGACGTGAGCGCGAGCGTGAAGGCGTATTTCGCACTGAAGACGATCGGCGACGCGGAAGACGCCGAGCACATGGTGCGCGCCCGCGAGGCGATTCTCGCGGCGGGCGGCGCGGAAGCCGTCAACGTGTTCACGCGCGTGATGCTCGCGCTCTTCGGCGTGGTGAGCTGGTACGCGGTGCCCATCATGCCGGTCGAAATCATGCTGCTGCCGGAGTGGTTCCCGTTCCACCTCTCGAAGGTGTCGTACTGGGCGCGCACGGTGATCGTGCCGCTGCTCGTGCTGAACGCGAAGCGCCCGCTGGCGAAGAATCCGCTCAACGTGCGCATCGACGAACTGTTCCATCGCGCGCCGGTGACCACGGGGCTGAACAAGCGCGCGCCGCACCAGAGCAAGGGCTGGTTCAGCTTCTTTCGCGCCGTGGACGGCGCGCTGCGCGTGGCCGATCCGCTCGTGCCGAACTACCTGCGCCAGCGCTCGATCGACGCGGCCGTGGCTTTCGTCGATGAGCGTCTGAACGGCGACGACGGGCTCGGCGCGATCTTCCCGGCCATGGCCAACGCCGTGATGATGTACGACGTGCTCGGCTATCCGCCCGAGCATCCGCACCGCGCCATCGCGCGCCAGTCGCTCGAAAAGCTGCTCGTGATCCACGAAGACGAGGCGTATTGCCAGCCGTGTCTTTCGCCGGTCTGGGACACGTCGCTCGCTGCGCACGCGCTGCTCGAAACCGGCGATGCGCGCGCCGAAGCCGCGGCGCGCCGCGGCCTCGAATGGCTGCGCCCGCTGCAGATTCTCGATGTGCGCGGCGACTGGATCTCGCGCCGTCCCGAGGTGCGTCCGGGCGGCTGGGCGTTCCAGTACGCGAATCCGCACTACCCGGACGTGGACGACACGGCGGTCGTCGTGATGGCGATGCAGCGCGTCGACCTGCTCGACAAGACGAACGCGTACGACGAGCCGATCGCGCGCGCGCGCGAATGGGTGGTCGGCATGCAGAGCAGCAACGGCGGCTGGGGCGCGTTCGAGCCCGAGAACACGCAGTACTACCTGAACAACATTCCGTTCTCGGATCACGGCGCACTGCTCGATCCGCCGACGGTCGACGTGTCGGGCCGCTGTCTGTCCATGCTCGCGCAGCTCGGCGAACTGCCGGCCGCGAGCGAGCCGTCGCGTCGCGCGTACAACTACATCCTTGAGGATCAGGAACCCGACGGCAGCTGGTACGGCCGCTGGGGCATGAACTACATCTACGGCACGTGGACCGCGCTGTGCGCGCTGAACGCGGCGGGCATTCCGCACGACGAGCCGCGCATGAAGCGCTCGGTGGAGTGGCTCGCGAAGATCCAGAACGACGACGGCGGCTGGGGCGAGGACGGCGCGAGCTACAAGCTCGAATACCGCGGTTACGAGCGCGCGCGAAGCACGGCGTCGCAGACGGCCTGGGCGCTGCTCGGGCTCATGGCGGCGGGTGCCGTGAATCATCCTGCGGTCGCGCGCGGCATCGAATGGCTGCAAAAGACGCAGTGCGAGGACGGCCTGTGGGATGAGACGCGTTTCACGGCGACGGGCTTCCCGCGCGTCTTCTATCTGCGCTACCACGGCTATCGCAAGTTCTTCCCGCTGTGGGCGCTCGCGCGTTACCGCAACCTCAAGCGGTCCGGCGAGACGCGCGTGACGGTCGGGATGTGACGGTGAGCGCGACTGCATCGACGCGCGCGACCCATGGCGGCGCGCGGCCCGTGGTCGTCGTCGCGGGCATGGCCTTCGAGGCGCGCGTTGCGCAAGGCGACGCGCGCGACAACGTCACGGCGGTGTATGCGGCGCGCGCGGACCTGCTCGACCGCGCGCTCACGGCCGCGCTCGATCGCGGGGCGTCGGGCGTGATCAGTTTCGGCACGGCGGGCGGACTCGCGCCCGACCTGGAGCCGGGCATGCTGGTCATTGCCGATGCCGTGGACGGCCCGTTTGGCCGCATCGAAACCGATGCCGCATGGTCGGCGCGGCTCGCCGAGGCGCTGCTGGCATCCCCGCTCGCGGTGCAGATGCGGCGCGGCGTCGAGGCGGCGGTCGCCGCGCCGCTTACCGGCGCGGCGGACAAGGCCGCGCTGCATGCCGCGACGGGCGGTGCGCTCGCTGTCGATATGGAATCGCACATGGCGGCGGCCGCCGCCGCCGCGCGCAGCCTGCCGTTCGCGGTGTGCCGCGCGATCGTCGATCCGGCCTGGCGCAGCTTGCCCAAAGCCGCGATGGCAGGTCTGCGCGACGACGGCACCACGGCGATCTGGCCGGTTCTGCGCGAACTCGTGCGCGAGCCCTCCCAACTGGACGGCCTGCTGCGCATCGCCGCCGACGCCCGCGCGGCGCGTCAGTCGCTCACCGCCGCACGGCGAGTGCTGGTGGCATCCGGCGCGTTTTTTCCCCAATGACCCGCCCGGGCTATTGAAATACCCAGGGGAAACCCTTATATTTGGTAACATCTCCGCGTTTACCCTAAGCCGTCTCCATGGTTTGGGGATGGATCACTTTACCAGGGTTGCCAGCCATGAATTTTCACACCCGCAAATGGGTCAAGCCTGAAGACCTGAATCCGAACGGCACGCTCTTCGGCGGCAGCCTGCTGCGCTGGATCGACGAAGAAGCAGCGATCTACGCGATCTGCCAGCTCGACAACAAGCGCGTCGTGACGAAATTCATCTCGGAAATCAACTTCGTCAGCTCTGCGCGACAGGGCGACGTCATCGAACTCGGGATGACGGCCACGCACTTCGGCCGCACGTCGATCACGCTTCGCTGTGAGGTGCGCAGCAAGATCACGCGCGAGAGCATCCTGACCATCGAGAAGATGGTGTTCGTGAATATGGGCGAGGACGGCAAGCCCGTGCCGCACGGACGCGAGCGCATCCGCTACGCCGAGGAGGCCTACGAGCACTATCGTCAGAACGCGCAGGCGGGTGATTCAGCCGACGAGACCGCGAAGCACTAAATCCCGCGTTTCTTCGCGCGGAACCCGGAAAGAAAAGCCCCGCCAGGCATCACGCCTGGCGGGGCTTTTTGTCGTGAAGCGAGCTGCGACGTGCGCTTCAGGGCGCCGAAGCAGGCACCGGGGCTGATGCAGCGGCGTTCGGCGCGGCCTTGGCCGCCGATGCAGGCACGGGTGCGGAAGCGGACGTGGGCGCTTGCGCGGCGGACGCCGCAACCGCAGCCGATGCCGCTGCCGGTGCCGAAGCCGCTGCGGCGGCAGCACCTGAATTACCCGAGGTTTCGCCGGGATCTTCGTAATTCGGCACGCCGTTGCTGTTCGCGCCGCCCTTGCCGCCAGCACCGCCAGCGCCACCAGCACCGCCGGAATCGCCCGGATCCTCATAGTTCGGCACGTCGTTCGAATTACCGGATCCGCCGGACTGACCGGGATCGCCGTAGTTCGGCAGCGGCTGATTGCCCGACGACCCGCGCAGCCGCGACTCGCGTTGCTGGCGGTATGCATCGCGCACGAACGAATATTTGTCGAGCGCCGCCTGCGAAAGCAGATCGGTCGCGCCGAGCAGATCCGAACGCACGCTGATGAACTGCGCGATGTACATCGGATTGCGCACGGCAGGGTCGATGTAGTTGAGCAAATTGAACTTCACGTCGACACCCATGCCGATGCCGTCGCGCACCGAGCTTGGCCCGAACAGCGGCAGCACGAGGTACGGACCGGCCGGCACGCCGTAGCGGCCGAGCGTGAGGCCGAAGTCCTCGGGATGTTTCTGCAGACCCGCGGCCGTCGCGAAGTCGATCAGGCCGCCGAGGCCGAAGGTCGAGTTCATGGCGATACGCATGAGGGTCTCGGTGGCGTCGGTGATCTTCAGCTGAAGGACGTTGTTGGCCAGGTTGCCGACGTCGCTGAGGTTCGAGAAGAAGTTGCTGATCGCCAGGCGCACCGGGTGCGGCGTGACCTTCTGGTAGCCCTTGGCAACCGGCTGCGCGATGGCGCGGTCGATCGTGTCGTTGAACTTGAAGATCACGCGGTTGGCGGGCTCGAACGGATCGCCCGGCTTGCGGTCGGGGCCCGTGGCGCACCCCGACGTCACGAGGAGTGCGAGGCTTGCCGCGGCCATGGTCAGCGCGGCTTGCTTGTTTTTCATTAATCGGTCCCTTGGGATTGCGGTCTTGCGCGTCGCGTGACGCGCGGTTTGCCCATCAGCACCGGCTGGAATACGACAGCGCCAATGAGCGTGCAGAACAGTGAGAGCGCGAGCAGCTTGCCCATGCTCGACGTGCCTGGATGATGCGAGAGCCACAGGCTGCCGAACGCGGTGGCGGTCGTCGCGGCGGAAAACAGCACGGCGTGCGTGAGGCTCGAATGGAGGAGGCCTGTCTGGCCTTCGCGCCACGCCATGACGAAGTAGATTTTGAACGCGACGCCTACGCCTAGCATCAGGGGAAGCGCGATGATGTTCGCGAAATTGAGCTGGATGCCGAGCACGACGCACAACTCCAGTGTCACGAGCGCCGAGACCAGCAGCGGAATCAGCGTGCGCAGCACGTCGCCGAAATGGCGCAGCGTGATCCACAGGAGCAGCGTGATCAGCAGCACCGACCACCCCGCCGCTTCGAGGAACGCGAGAATGATCACGTTCGCCGAATGCAGGATCGAGATGGGCCCGCCGATCGCGCCCGGCGCTGCCGCCTTCACCGCGTGGGAAAAGCGCGCGAGCATCTGGTCGTCGTTCGGGTCGACGCCCGCCGGCACGTTCGGTGCGATGTCGACGATCGCTTCGCCCGTCGGCGCCACCCAGTCGCGCACCATCACGGGCGGCAGCGATTCGCGCGTGACCGGCGCGGGCTGCAGCAGGTTCGCCAGCTGCGCAAGCGCGAGCCGGAGCGGCAGGCTGAAGGCCTGTTCGGCACGCTCGCGCGTGGCCGCGTCGGCGCTCGCAAGCTTCGTCAGCGCCTCGGACAGATGCTTCGCTTGCGCGGCGCCCGGGCCCGGGTGATCGTCGGCGGCGAGCGCAAGCTGGTTGGCGGCGCGCTTGAGCGTTTCGACGCGAACCGCATCGGTCACGGGCGCGGCAGGCGGCTGCGTGAGGGCGGGCAGCAGCTGCTGCGCGGCGCCTGCAATCAGCGTGAGTTTTTGCTGCTGGTTGTCGGGGATCAGCGAACTCAACGTCGTGGCGCGCGCGACTTCCGGCAGCTTCGAGAGCTTCGCGGCGATCTTGTCGGCTTCTTCGAGTGACGGCGCGAGCACGCTCACGTTGTTCAGCGAAATGACCGGCGAATTCTTCAGCGCAATGAGCGTCGCCATTGACTCCGTGTGCGGGTCCTTCAGGTGCAGCGGATTGAAGTCGAAGCGCAGATGCAGCAGGAGCGGCGTCGCGCCGAGCACGACGGCGAGCGTGCCGATCAGCACCGGCTTGCGATGATCGGCGAGCCACTTGTCGACGGGCGCGAGAAATGCGAAGCCTGGCGAGCCCGCCTCGCCAGCCGGCTTGAACACGCTGATGAGCGCGGGCAGCAAGGTCATGTTGGCGAAATACGCGACGAACATGCCGACGCCCGCGATCTGGCCGAGTTCCGAAAGACCTTTGTATGCCGTGGGCAGGAACGAAAAGAAACTTTCCGCGACGGCGATCGCGGCGAGCGTGAGCGGCACGCCGATCACGCGCGCGGTCTTGAGCAGCGCGGCGTCGAGCCGGTCGTCCTGATGGCGCGCCTCGCGGTACTTCACGCCGAACTGCACGCCGAAGTCCACGCCGAGACCGACGAACAGCACCATGAACGCGACCGACAGCATGTTCAGCGAGCCGACCATCATGAGGCCGAGCGCGGCCGTGATGACGAGGCCGATGACGAGCGTGATGAGCACGGCGCCGATCAGCTTGCCCGAGCGCAGCGCGAGCCACAGGATCACGAGCACGACGATGGCCGTGAGCGCGCCGTTGAACGCGGCGCCGTCCTGCACCGAGGAGAATTCCTCGTCCGCGAGCGGTTGTTCGCCTGTCAGGCGAACGCGCGCGCCGAATTCCTTATCGAGATGCAGCGACGCAGCGGTCGCGCGGATCGCCTCCGAGGCGTTCGCGCCTGCCTTGAGCGCGCCGAAGTTGAGCACCGGCTGCACGGTGAGGAACGAGAACGCGGGTTGCGCGGCCGAATCCTTGTCGACGAGCCCGCGCCACGAGAATGCGGCCGGTTTGCCGGCCACGACCCGATCGACGACGTCGGCGGCGCTGCCGAGCAGCGTTGCCATCTGCGGCAACTTGACCTGGCCGATCTGCAGCGGCAGCAACAGCGTGGTCGTGAGCGTGCCGGCGAGGCCCGTGAGGCTCGGGTCTCGTGCGAGCTGGTTGACGAGCGGGCGCGCCTGCACGAGCTGGCCCGTGGTCGACAGCACGGTCGCCGTGGGCAGGAACAGCAGGCCGTTATGCTCGAAGAAGGCCCCGCCCGCGGGCTGCGAGACCGCGCCGAATTCACTGGAATCCTTCTTGAGCGCGCTGGCGAGCTTGTTGGCGGCGGCATCGGCGAGTTCGGGCGCCTGCGCTTCGACGACGACGAGCAGCGCCTGACCGCGCTGCGGGAAGGCCTTGTCGATGGCGTCGCCGAGCGAGGCCCATTTCGCGTCGTTCTCGACGAGGCCGCTCACGTCGGTGTTGATCTCGAAATGTTTGGCGACGTAGACGCCGCATAGCACGGCCAGTACGGTTGAGAGTGCGATGACCCACGCCGCACGGCGTACCGACCACGCGACGAGTTGGATGATGAATGGCTTCAGCATACAGGCGAGGGAGCCCTGACGATGGCGTTGTTCTTGGCGAAGCGCATAAGTATACCGGCCTGGCTCATATGGGCGCGGCTCGCGCACATGGGTTTCGACCTTAAAGCCGTTATACTGGATCCGCCGTTCCGTAGACCCGCTGCGGTACGGCGCTTGAATCTCACTGTTCCGATGAGCGTATGAAACGTTACTTCACCGCATTTATCGCAGCCGCTTTCGTCTCGGGCGCTGCATGGGCCCAGAGTTCCCCCGATGCCACGGTCAAAGCCGCCGTGGAAGGCACTGTGAAGGCGATGCAGGCCGACCCGCAGGCGCGCGGCGGCGACATGGCCAGGATCACCCAGGTGGTCCAAACCCATTTTGTTCCGGCCACCGACTTCCAGCGCACCACGCGCATCGCCATCGGCAAGCCGTGGGCGACGGCCACGCCCGAGCAGCAGCAAAAGCTCTATGAGCAATTTCAACTCCTGCTTGTGAAGACCTACGCGGCATCGCTGTCGCAACTGCGCGATACGGCGGTGACCTTCAAGTTCCAGCCGTCCAGTACGGCTGGCGGTGCGAAGGACACGGTCGTGCAGTCGCACGTGATCAGCAGCGGCGGCGACGATGCGATCGACTATCGCCTCACGCACACGCCGACAGGCTGGAAGATCTACGACATCAACATGATGGGCGCCTGGCTGATCCAGGTGTACCAGACGCAGTTCGCCGACCAGATCGCCAAGGGCGGCATCGACGGCCTCATCAAGTTTCTCGTCGAGCACAACGCGCGCAGCTGACCGTAGCTGAGCGCAGTCGACCGCGGTCGACGTTGGCTATGCATCGAAACCGGGCGGCCGGCATGGCCGCCCGCCCGGTCATTTCCTGCGGTGTTCCACCGCAAACTTGATCAGCTCCGCCTGACCTTCGATATCGAGCTTGCGCTTGAGATTGAGCCGGTGCGTCTCCACCGTGCGCACCGAGAGCCCCGCGCGCTGCGCGATCTGCTTGCTCGATAGCCCTTCGGCGAGCGCGTCGAGGATGTCGCGCTCGCGCGGCGTCAGCCGCTCGACGGGCGTTTCCTTCGCCGATGCCTGGATCATCCGCACGCCCAGCCCCGCGCTGAAATACGTCTGCCCTGCCAGCACGGCTTCGATGGCGCGCACGATTTCCGTCGACGGCGAATCCTTCAGCACGTAGCCGCTCGCACCCGCACGCACGGCCTGGGTCACGTATTCGACGTTGTCGTGCATCGAGAGCATCAGCACGCGGATCGCCGGAAAGCGGTCGTGAAAGATGCCCGCGAGCGCGATGCCGTTCATCCCGGCCATGCCGACATCCATCAGCACGAGGTCGGGCTCGACCGTGGCGGCGAGCGCGAGCGCTTCGTCCGCGTTGCCGGCCTCGCCTGCGACCTCGAAGCCCGTGACCGCTTCGAGCCGGGCGCGCAGGCCGTCGCGCACGAGCGGATGATCGTCGACGAGTACGAGGCGCGCCCGCTTGCCAGTGTGTTTCATGATGTCTTTTTCTTTACCGGTTACTGCCTGTTCTGGATGTTGCAGCCGCGGCGCCCGCCTTGACCGGCACCCAGGCGGTGAGAACCGTATGCCCGGGACGCGAGTTGAGCGTGAACTGGCCGCCGAGCGATTCGAGCCGCTCGCGCATGTTGCGCAGCCCGAGCCCCGCGCGGGGATCGGACTGGGCATGCGCGACGTCGAAGCCGTGGCCGTTGTCGGCGACGGTCAGCGTGACGCCGCTTGCGGCCACATCGAGCGTGAGCGCCGCGCGCGCCGCGTTGGCGTGGCGCACGATGTTCGTGAGCGCCTCCTGGGCGATGCGAAAGAGGACGGTGTTCACTGTATCGGGCAATGCGGTGGTGCGCGCCTTCGACGGCTCGCCGCCGGACGAGATCGACTGGGTGAAGTCGATCTTGATGCCCGATTCCTCGCCGAACTCGCGCGTGAGTTGCTCGAGCGCCGCCGCGAGCCCGAGGTCGTCGAGCATCGACGGGCGCAGCGCGTGCGAAATGCGGCGTACTTCGCGCAGCGTTTCCGATAGACGCGTGAGCCCGGTGGCGAGCGACGCTTCGGCTGCGGGGATGCGCGTCTCGCCGCGTTCGAGCCGCGCCAGCGCCGATTCGAGCAGCAGCTTCACGGAGACGAGCATCTGGCTGATGCCGTCATGCAGTTCGCGCGAGAGCCGCGCGCGCTCCTGTTCCTGCGATTCGACCACCTGTTGCGCGAGGCGCTTGAGCTTGGCATCGGTGCTGCGGTACTCGCTCACGTTGAGCACGAGCGCGCAGAGCGCGATCACGCCGACGCCCGCAAGCGCGATCACGCCGAGCCACTGCAGTGTGCGCTCGATGTTGGCGGACGCGCGTTCGTCGATATGCCCGAGCGTCGACACTACGTCATCCATATAAATGCCGGTGCCCATCATCCAGCCCCAGCGTTCGAGCGGCACGACGAAGCCGAGCTTGGGCGCGAGCTTGCCCGTCGACGGCCGCAGCCACGTGTAGCGCACGTAGCCGCCGCCTTGCGCGGCTGTGGCAATGAGTCGCTGGATCGTGAGCGCGCCTTGCGGATCGCGCAGGTCCCAAAGGTTTTGGCCGACCAGATTCGGCTCGCGCGGATGCATCAGCGAGCGGCCATGCATGTCGTAGACGAAGAAATAGCCGTCCGGGCCGAAGTCCATTTTCTGAAGCACGGCAAGCGCTTCGCGCTGGCGCGCGGCGACTTCGGCGGGCGAAGCGTCGCGGCTCGCATTGTAGAGCGGCGCGATCGCACTCGTTGCGAGTTCAACGTAATGACGCAGCTCGAGTTCCTTGCTCGACAGGTAGGCGTTCTGCATCGTCGCGTGCTGCGTCTGCGCAAGCGCGGTGGCCTGCTGGCGCACGCCGATCCCGATGCCGGCAATCGCCGCCAGAAACGGCACGACCGCGAGCAAAAAGATCTTCGTTTTGAGAGTCATTGTCATTTGACAGGTTCTACGTAATTCCACGTAGAGTGCTTACGTAGTTGTGCGCTTGTCGTATGAATTGCGAAAGCGAATACTACACGGCCAAAGCATGGCACAACTGCGTCATGCAATGCGCCGCCGGTTCACAGCGAAATTCACAACGCGATTCACAGCGAACTTCGCAACGAGATTCGCAACGAGATTCGCAACGATTTCCGGTGGATCGAAGGCGCTACGTAACCGGTCCTCGAGCCGGTAATTCTTATAAGTACAAACAGGAGACACCATGAGTCGGGTATCCAGTTTCGTTGTGTGGACAGCCATCGCGCTGCTAGGTGCGTTCGCGTTCGGCACCATCGCGCTCGCGCACGGCGAGCGTGTCAGCGCATTGTGGATCGTGATTTGCGCGATCTGCGTTTATTTGATCGGTTACCGTTTCTACAGCCGCTTCATCGCCAGCACCGTGCTTCAGCTCGACGGCCTGCGCATGACGCCGGCCGTGCGTCACAACGACGGGCTCGACTACGTGCCCACCAACAAATACGTGCTGTTCGGCCACCATTTCGCGGCGATTGCGGGCGCAGGCCCGCTGGTCGGCCCGGTGCTGGCCGCGCAAATGGGCTACATGCCCGGCATGCTGTGGATTCTCGCGGGCGTCGTGTTCGCGGGCGCCGTGCAGGACTTCGTGGTGCTGTTCCTGTCCACGCGCCGCGACGGCCGCTCGCTCGGCGACCTCGTGAAGATGGAACTGGGACCGGTGCCCGGCGTGATCGCGCTGTTCGGCACGTTCCTGATCATGATCATCATTCTCGCGGTGCTCGCGCTGATCGTCGTGAAGGCGCTGACGAACTCGCCGTGGGGCACGTTCACCGTCGCCGCGACGATTCCCATCGCGATCTTCATGGGCCTGTACGTCCGCTATATCCGTCCGGGCAAGATCGGCGAGATCTCGATCATCGGCTTCATCCTGCTGATGGCGTCGATCGCGTTCGGCCAGGTCGTGCACGATTCGCCGACGCTCGCCGCCTGGTTCACGTTCACGGGCACGCAGCTCACGTGGATCCTGATCGGCTACGGCTTCATCGCTTCGGTGCTGCCGGTGTGGCTGCTGCTCGCCCCGCGCGACTATCTCTCGACGTTCCTGAAGATCGGCACGATCCTCGCGCTCGCGATCGGCATTCTGATCGTTGCGCCGGAACTCAAGATGCCGGCCTTCACGAAGTTCATCGACGGCTCGGGCCCGGTCTGGTCGGGCAACCTGTTCCCGTTCCTCTTCATCACGATCGCGTGCGGTTCGGTGTCCGGTTTCCACGCGCTGATCTCGTCGGGCACGACGCCCAAGATGCTCGATAACGAAACCAACGCGCGCTTCATCGGTTACGGCGCGATGCTGATGGAATCGTTCGTCGCGATCATGGCGCTGGTCGCCGCTTCGGTGATCGAGCCGGGCGTGTACTTCGCGATGAACGCACCGCTCGCCGTGCTCGGCGCGACGCCGGACGCGGTTGCGCACACGGTCGGCCAGTGGGGCTTCGTGCTGACGCCGGAGATGCTCACGCACACCGCGCAGGCGGTTGGCGAGACAACCATCGTCGCGCGCGCCGGCGGCGCTCCGACGCTCGCGGTCGGCATGGCGCAGATCCTGCACCAGGTGATCGGCGGCGAAGCGATGATGGCCTTCTGGTACCACTTCGCGATCCTCTTCGAAGCACTCTTCATCCTGACCGCCGTCGACGCAGGCACGCGTGCAGGCCGCTTCATGCTGCAGGATCTGCTCGGCACGTTCCATCCGTCGCTCAAGCGCACGGACTCGTTGCCGGCCAACCTGGTTGCCACCGCATTGTGCGTGGCCGCGTGGGGCTACTTCCTGTATCAGGGCGTGGTCGATCCGCTCGGCGGCATCAACACGCTGTGGCCGCTCTTCGGCATCTCGAACCAGATGCTGGCGGGCATTGCGCTGACGCTCGCAACCGTCGTGCTCTTCAAGATGAAGCGCGAGAAGTTCGCGTGGGTCACGGGCCTGCCGACGCTGTGGCTGCTCATCTGCACGCTGACGGCCGGCTGGCAAAAGATTTTCGACAGCAACCCGAAGGTGAGCTTCGTTGCGCACGCACAGAAGTTGTCGGCGGCGCTCGCTGAAGGCAAAATCGTCGGACCGGCGAAGACGGTCGAGCAAATGCAGCGCATGATCTTCAACGACTACGTCGATGCGGCACTCTCGGGTCTCTTCATCGTGGTGGTGGTGAGCATCGTCGTGTATGGCCTGATTGCGATTGCACGTGCACGCCGCATCAACCATCCGACGGTTCAGGAAACGCCGTTCGAACCGATGCCGGCCGATGCGGGCATCGCACAGCGCGCGGCACACTAAGGGCGAGGCGCATATGTTCTCGGAACTTCGCGACAACGTGCAGACGGCTGGCCGCTATCTGGGCCAGGCGATGCGTCTGATGATCGGTCTGCCGGACTACGAAGGCTACGTCGAGCATATGCGCGCGACGCATCCGGATCGTCCGGTGATGACGTACGAAGAATTCTTCCGCGAGCGGCAGGACGCGCGATATGCGTCCCGCACCGGCAAGTGCTGCTGAACCTGCGCTGTTGAAGCGCCGCCGGGCTACACGGCGCGCGTAGCGTACGCTACGAAGGCGCAACGGGTGGATTGCCCGTTGCGCCTTTTTTTATTGCGGCGCGGGCTCTCGTGGCTGCAGCGTGCTCAAAAAGAGAAAGGGCGTAACGGCTTGAGCCGTTACGCCCTTGTATGAAGCAGCACGGGCGCACGCGCCCGGGCTATCAAACGTCCTGATGCGCGGCGACGGTCACTGCCTTGCCCGACTTCACGGCCTTCTTGATTTCGTCGAGCTTGATCTCGACGTGGCGCGAGAACATGTATTCGGCAGGGCGCTGGTTGTCGAGCGGGATGTCCTTCGCGAACGCGCCTTCGGTGCGCGGGCCGCTCCTCGAAATCCTGAACGCCTTGAGCGGATGCGCGACGGTGTCCATCACGGCCGTGGCTTCGAAGCCGCAGTGGACCATGCAGTCGGCGCACTTCTCGTAGTTGCCGGTGCCGTACTTTTCCCACTCGGTCGTTTCCATCAGTTCCTTGAAGGTCTTCACGTAACCTTCGCCGACCAGATAGCACGGCTTTTGCCAGCCGAACACCGTGCGCGCCGGGTTGCCCCACGGCGTGCATTCATAGGTCTGGTTGCCCGCGAGGAAGTCGAGGAACAGGCCCGACTGGCTGAACGACCAGTTCTTGCCGTTGTTGCCGCGCTTGAAGATTTCGCGGAACAACTGCTTGGTCTTGTCGCGGTTCAGGAAGTGCTGCTGATCCGGCGCGCGCTCGTACGCGTAGCCCGGCGAGACGGTGATGCCGTCCACGCCCATCGGCCCCAGCGTATCGAAGAACTTCGCCACGCGCTCGGGAATCGCGTCGTTGAACAGCGTGCAGTTGATGTTCACGCGGAAGCCGCGGCGCTTCGCTTCCTTGATCGCCGCGACGGCCTTGTCGTACACGCCGGTTTGCGAGACCGAGTGGTCGTGCGTTTCGCGGTCGCCGTCGAGGTGAACCGACCAGACGAAGTACGGGCTCGGCTCGTACTCGTCCATCTTCTTTTCCATCAGCAGCGCGTTCGTGCACAGGTACACGAACTTCTTGCGCGCCATGATGCCCTTGACGATCTCCGGCATGTCCTTGTGCAGGAGCGGCTCGCCGCCTGCGATGGACACGACCGGCGCGCCGCACTCGTCGACGGCTTCGAGGCATTCCTGCAGCGACAGGCGCAGGTTCAGGATGGGATCGGGATAGTCGATCTTGCCGCAGCCGTTACATTCGAGATTGCAGCGGAACAGCGGCTCGAGCATGAGCGCGAGCGGGTAGCGTTTGTTGCCGCTGAAATGCTGGCGAGTGATATAGGCGCCAACGCGGACTTTCTGGAGCAGCGGAATAGACAAGAGTGTCCTCCTTAAACTTCGCGTTCGACGAGTGGCTTCAACAGCTTCGACGGCAGCTTGAATTCGACTTTTTCTTCACGGCCCGCCATCGTCGACACCTCGACAGGCCCCAACGCGCGCAGCGCGTCGATCACGTTTTCAACCATCTCTTCCGGCGCCGACGCGCCGGCCGTCAGGCCCACCGTCGTCACGCCGTCGAACCACTCGGGCTTGATCTCCGAGCCGTCGGCGACGAGATAGCTCGCCACGCCCGACTCGCTGCCGATCTCGCGCAGACGGTTCGAGTTCGAGCTGTTCGTTGCGCCCACCACGAGCAGCACGTCCACGTGCGTGGACAGCTCGCGCACCGCGGCCTGGCGGTTCTGCGTCGCGTAGCAGATGTCGCGCGTGTCCGGGCCGACGATGTCCGAGAAGCGCGCAACCAGCGCATTGATGACGCCGCGCGTGTCGTCGACGGAGAGCGTGGTCTGCGTGACGTATGCGAGCGGCGCATCGAGCGGCAGGTCGAGCTTCGCGACATCGGCCTCGCTCTGCACGAGCAGCACGGTGCCTTCGATCTGGCCGATCGTGCCTTCCACTTCCGGGTGCCCGGCGTGGCCGATCAGGATCAGCGTGCGGCCCTGGGCGACGTACTGGCGGCCCTGCACGTGGACTTTCGTCACGAGCGGGCAGGTGGCGTCGAGCACGTCGAGGCTGCGCACTTGCGCAGCCTGTTCGACTTTCTTCGCAACACCGTGCGCGCTGAAAATCGCGACGGCGCCGGTGGGCACTTCATCGAGTTCTTCTACGAAATGCGCGCCTTTATTGCGCAGGTTTTCGACCACATGACGATTGTGGACAATTTCGTGCCGAACGTAGACGGGTGCGCCGTGCTTCAGCAATGCGCGATCGACGATTTCGATAGCGCGGACAACCCCCGCACAAAAGCCGCGGGGCTGGGCAAGGATGACTCGCATGGGATGGCGAACTCCGGCTGACGCGGGTACCGAAGAAACCGGTAAGAGTGACTTGATCGCCGCGACCATCATATTAATTACGTGCATAAGTCCAGCCAGGGTAGGCCGGACCGAAACTAGACGCGCATTTTAACCCCTTCGCCGCCCATTTGCTGCGTAACCCCTTCGCCGCTCGTTTGCTGTGGTGCGCGCGGTACAGAGACGGCGGCGGACGCCGTGCGGCGGGCGCAAGTGAAGGCTGTTTGTCAGGATTTCGACGCCGCGCGGCGCTGCAACATGGCGCCGGAACCCTTACACTAGCGGGTCCACCCGGGAGCCAGGCGTGGGTAACACGGGACTCGCCGGGCCTCATCCGGGACTCTCCCGGGACTCACCCAGACCCGGCGCTGGCGACTTGACCCCATTCTGGACGCTGTGATGGAAGTCGACCACTACGACAACTTGCCGCTCGTGCGGCGCCTGCCGGGCCGCTTCGGGCACGCGCCATGCCGCGTCGTGCGCACGCCGTCGATCGAGAGCAACAACGCATGATGACGACCATCCTGTTTGTCCTGTCCGGTCTTTCCCTGCTGATCTGGATCGTCTTGCTGCTCGCGCGCGGCGGCTTCTGGCGCGCGCGGCCTGCCGCGCCGCTGCCGCTCGTCGAGCCCGCGCAGGGCTGGCCCGCCGTCTGCGCCGTGGTGCCCGCCCGCAACGAGGCGGACGCAATCGGCGAAGCCGTGAGCTCGCTTCTCACGCAGGATTACGCGGGCGATTTCCACGTGATCGTGATCGACGATCACAGCACCGACGGCACCGCCGAAGCCGCGCGCGCCGCGGCGCTGGCGCTGCAGTGCCCGGAAAAGCTCTCGGTCGTGGCGGCCAAGCCGCTGCCCGCGGGCTGGTCCGGCAAGGTGTGGGCGCAATCGCAGGGGATCGAGGCCGTGCACACGCTCGGACTCGATGCGGACTATCTGCTGCTCACCGACGCGGACATCGGCCATCCCGCCGACGCGCTCGCGCAACTCATCGTGCGCGCGCAGGCCGAAGGGCGCGACCTCGTTTCGCTGATGGTGCGGCTGCGCTGCGACTCGTTCTGGGAAAAGGCGCTGATTCCGGCATTCGTGTTTTTCTTCGCGAAACTGTACCCGTTTTCGTGGGTCAACAATCCGCGCAACAAGACGGCCGCCGCGGCGGGCGGCTGCATGCTCGTGCGCCGCAAGGCGCTGGAGGAGGCGGGCGGCATCGAGTCGATCCGCGCCGAACTCATCGACGATTGCAGCCTCGCCGCGCGCATCAAGCATCGCGGCGACGGACATCATCCGATCCGGCTCGATGTCGCTGCGAAAAGCGTGTCGCTGCGCCCTTACGATTCGTGGCGCGATATCTGGAACATGATCGCGCGCACCGCGTTCACGCAGCTGCACTATTCCGCGTGGCAGCTTGGCGGGACGATTCTCGGCATGACGGTCATCTATCTCACGCCGCCCGTGGTGGCGCTCGTGCTCGGTGCGGCGGGTTGGCCGGCGTGGATCGCATGGGCGCTCATGTGCTGCGCCTATGCGCCCATGCTCGCGTACTATCGCCGCTCGCCGCTGTGGGCGCCGTTCCTGCCGCTCGTCGCGCTGTTCTATGTGGGCGCGACGTTCGCCTCCGCGTGGCGCTTCTGGCGCGGCAAGGGCGGGCAATGGAAGGCGCGCGTGCAGGCGCCCGCACAGGGGCGCTGAGCGAATCGCTCGCGCTTGGTGCTTGCGCTGCTTGCGCAGCTGTCAACTGGCTGGCGCAAAAAAGAAAAGCCGTCGCTTCATGCGACGGCTTTTCTATTTCGGCCTGCGGATCAGCACGCGGCTCGATGCGCAAGCGCGAATCAGCGTTGCGTGAGCATCATGTACATCTCGACGACCGTCTCCGGCGAAAACGTGAACGGCACCCAGCCGTGGCCCGTATGGCGCAGCACCAGCAGGCGGTCGCCGTTCGGCTGTTTCTGCACGGCCATGACCGGATTTTTCGTCGACACGAAACGCCAGCCACCCGGAATGCCGGGCGGCACCTCGGGTTCCATCGACGCGCGCGCGTTCGACAGTTCCTCGATCATTTGCGCGACCTGAAGCGGATGCAGCGTCACCGTCTGGTCGCCGATCGTCATCGTGATGGCGTTCTGCGACGGACGGGCGAGATTCAGCGTCGGCCCGGCGGGTTCGGCGGCGACAGGTTCAGCGGCGGTGGATTCGGCAGCGACGGATTCGGCGGCGACGGATTCGGCGGCGACGGATTCAGCGGCGACAGGTTCAGCAGCCGTGGCTTCGGGCTGCGCTTCGGCTGCAACGGCGGTCTTCGCCGCATCCGCCGTTGCTTCCGCAACAGGTTGGTCCGCGTTCGCCGCCTCTTCCGTGCACGCGGCGTGCGAGGTGGCGGCCACGAGGAGTTGATCGACAGCGGCTTCGAGCGCGCCGATCTGGTCGTGTAGATTCATGCGAGGCTTCTCAGGTAAGGCTTGGGATTTTACCCACAGCACGCATGAATTGACCTTCCAGCGTTGCACGCATGTCGCAACAAAAGTTGTAACAAAATGCGAATTCGCCGGAAAAAACACCGGGAAAACCGGCACGAAAAAAGTGCCGGATAAAGCCGTGCGAATGCGTCGCGCCCGGTTATGCGCTCATTTACACGCTCAGTTACGCGCGCAGTTTTGCATTCAAATAGCCCGCTTGCCTGAACCAGTCGAGCGCGTCTTTCAGGCCTTCGCGATACGGCCGCGCGCGATAGCCGAGTTCGCGCTCCGCCTTCGCCGACGTGAAATACATCTTGTTCTTCGACATCTTCAGCGCGTCGACGGTGACGAACGGCTCACGCTTCGTGAAGCGCGCGACGGCTTCCGCGCCGAGCGCCAGCGGATAGAGCGGCCAGCGCGGCAGTGCGATGGTCGGCGGCTTGCGGTCGACCATGCCCGCGATATCGGCGAGCATCTGCTGCAGCGGCAGATTTTCGCCGCCGAGGATATAGCGCTCGCCGATGCGCCCGCGCTCCAGCGCGAGAAAATGACCGTTCGCGACGTCGTCGACGTGCACGAGATTCAGGCCCGTATCGACGAACGCGGGGATCTTGCCCGTCGCCGCCTCGACGATAATGCGGCCCGTGGGCGTCGGCTTCACGTCGCGCGGACCGATCGGCGTCGACGGATTGACGATCACGGCGGGCAGGCCGTCATTCGCGATCATGCGCTCGACCGCGCGCTCGGACAGCACCTTGCTGCGCTTGTACACGCCGATGGCCTGCTCGGCGGTGAGCGGCCGGGTTTCGTCGGAGGACGCGCCCGAACTCGTCACCTTGAGCGTCGCCACGCTGCTCGTGTAGACGATGCGTTCGACGCCCGCTTCGAGTGCCGCGCGCATGGTGGCTTCGGCCCCTTCGAGATTCGCGCGCTCGATTTCGTGCGGATCGGGTGCCCAGAGGCGGTAGTCGGCGGCGACATGGAACAGATAGCGCACGCCACGCAGGGCCGCGCGCATCGACGCGACATCGCGCATGTCGCCGGTGACGACTTCGGCGTCGAGCGTGGCGAGGTTGGTGCGCGGGCTCGTCGGGCGCACCAGCACGCGCACGGCATAGCCTTTGTCCTGCGCGATGCGGGCGACGGCCGAGCCGACGAAGCCGGATGCGCCGGTGATCAGCACGAGATCGCGTTGGTTGGCGGTCATACGGGAAGAGTTTCCTGATGGGTTGCAGTGGGGTTGCAATCGTGTTGCAAGCGGGCGGTCTTGCCGCCCGCGTCGCACGGATTGTACGTGGCGTGAGGCGTGCGTGGCGCTACGGGCCGCACGTGAGGCTGCGATCGCGTCAAGGACGCGCGGCGCTCACGCGCGATGGCGTCTACAATGCCGCGCAGATGCCAGGACTGAGCAGGACTGAACCAGGAGATTGAACGATGACCGGACCGGATCTCGATTCGCGTGTCGAAACGTATTACGTGCGCGTGCGCGGGACAGTGCAGGGCGTGGGCTTCCGGCAGGCAACCGTGCGCCAGGCGCATGCGCTGCGTATTCGCGGCTATGTCGCCAACATGGAGGACGGCTCCGTGGAAGCCGTGATTCAGGGCACGGCCAACCAGGTGGACCGCATGCTGTCGTGGCTGCGTCACGGGCCGCCTGCGGCGCGTGTCGCGGAAGTGGTCAGCGAAGAACGGGTGACCGAAAAGCGCTACGAGCGCTTCGAGCAGCACTGAACCTCACGTCGGGTGCGGAGCGGCTTGCCAGTCGATTCACGTTAATCGGCACGCCGCTCCGCAGCCCGATCCGCAAATCAAGCCGCAAATCAAGCCGACACTAGCAGGCTTTCCGCGAATCCCCACTCCTTCTCGACCCACTGATGCGCGCAGACGAAGCCCGCATCGGCGGCAATCGCGGGGATCTCGTCCGCGTGGTACTTGTGGCTGCTTTCGGTCCAGATCGTCTCGCCCGCTTCGAGCGCGACTGTGAGGTTCGCCGCGCCCACGCGCGCCTCGACGCGCCTTTTCGCGCGCAGGTGCATCTCGACGCTGCGCGCATCGCGGTTGAAGCGCGCGACATGCTCGAAGGCCGTGAGGTCGAAGCCGCCGTCGAGTTCGCGGTTGATGCGCGCGAGCAGGTTCAGGTTGAACGCGGCTGTCACGCCGATGGCGTCGTCGTAGGCTGCGAGCAGCGTCTCCACGGGCTTGATGAGGTCCGTGCCGAGCAGCAGCATATCGCCGGGCTCGAGCATCGAGCGGATCTCGCGCAGAAAGCGCGTCGCCGCGAGCCGCGCGAAATTGCCGATCGTGCTGCCGAGAAAGAGCACGCAAAGCCGCTCGCCCGCGCCGCGTTGACGGCTCACTTCGGCGAGGCCCGCGAGATAGTCGCGTTCGTAGCCGACGATCGAGATCCGCTCGATATCGGCGAGTTCGCGGCGGCACACTTGCAGCGCCGTGGGTGAAATCTCGATCGGACAATACGATGTCGGGCGCTTGAGGCACAGCGCTTCGAGAATGCGGCGCGTCTTGCGGCCGCTGCCGCTGCCGAGTTCGGCGACGGTGACGCCCGCGGGCAGCGCCTCGACGATTTCGGCGGCATAGCGCGTGAGCAGGCGGTCTTCGGAGCGCGTCAAGCCATATTCGGGCAGTACGGTGATCACCTCGAACAATGCCGAGCCGATATCGTCGTACAGATACTTCGAAGGCAACTCCTTCTGCGGCGCGTGCGTGAGGCCGTTACGGACTTCGGACGCGAAAGCGGCAAGATCGGGAGTCAGCCGGGCGGCGGCGGGGCGGGGCGCGAGTCGGCTCATGCGGGCTCCTGGTGGATTGAACGGTTGGCGGCGGGCGGCGGGCAATGGCGGCCGACGGCGGGCGGTGTGCGGCCCGGGGCGAGCGCAGCGGCCGGACGGCGGCTCCGTGGCGAGAATTACGTTCTAGTCCATCGCGGTGCAATCTGCACGGACTAATTCTGCGCGGAACCACTGCCAGTATCGCCGTGAACGAGAAAGACAGCATCGCGCGTGCCCGGCATGCCGGCGCGAGCGAACCAGACTAGAATGCCCGCTGGCGGACGGGCGCGCTGACCGCCGCAGATAACCGCACATACCTGCAGATAACCGCACATACCAATAGCCGATAACCATGACAACGAATTTACTCGCGCCCCGTGCGGTTCAGCCGGAGGGGAGACACGCTGCCTGCCTTTCCCGATTCTTGCGCATCGTCGGCACGGCTGTACGCCGATGAACCAGTACGAGCCGGGACGCGGCATTGCGCTTTCCACGGGCGCGTCGGCGCTGTTCGCGCTGATGTCGATCTATGCGCTGCTGCTCAAGCCGCTCGGCGGCCTCGATATCTTTGCGTGGCGCGTGATCTGGACGACGCCTGGCGCGCTCGGGGTTTTGCTGCTGCGCGGGCGGGGTGCGCAGTTGGGCGCACTCGCCGCGCGCATGGTCAAGGAGCCGCGCACGGCGCTTTCGCTGGCCGCGTGCGCCGCGCTGCTGGGCTCGCAGCTCTGGGTGTTTCTCTGGGCGCCGCTGCACGGGCGCGTGCTCGAAGTGTCGCTCGGCTATTTCCTGCTGCCGCTCGCGATGGTGGTGGTGGGGCGCTTCTATTATCACGAGCGGCTCGATACGCTCCAGTGGGTTTCCGTAGCGTGCGCGGCAGTCGGCGTGGCCCACGAACTCTGGGCCACGCATGCGTTTTCGTGGCCGACGCTGCTCGTGGTGTTCGGTTATCCGCCGTATTTCGTGCTGCGCCGTAAGATCAACGCGGATTCGCTCACGACCTTCGCCGTCGAGATGATTTTGTTGCTGCCCGTTGCGATTGCGTATGCGTGGGCAGGCGGGTCGTTCGCACTACTCGACGGACGCCCGTTCCTCACGTTCGCGCTGCTGCCTGGGCTGGGCGTGATCAGCACGGTCGCGCTCGCGTCTTACCTCAAGGCGAGCCGCCTGCTGCCGATGGCGCTCTTCGGCATCCTGGGCTACGTCGAGCCGGTGCTGCTCGTGATCATCTCGGTGACCGTGCTCGGCGAGCATCTGGGCGCCGGTCAGCTTGCGACTTATGTGCCGATCTGGATTGCCGTTGCGCTCACGGCGCTGCATAGCGCGCGCTATGTGCGGCTTTCGCGGTAGGACCTGGCTTGAACGCGTCGATTTGTTCACGGTTATGCAGCCGCCTGCAACCGCTTCCAACCACTTGCAACCGCTTGCAACCGCTTGCAACCGTTCACAGCCTGCGCCGACAATGACCGCGGTTTCGCCGCGCACGGCGTCAACTTTTCCTCTCACTTTTTCCGCCTTCCGGCTCCCGATTCATGAGCGACCGCGTCGTTGCCGCATTCGATTTCGATGGCACTATCACCACCACCGACAGCTTCCGCGCGTTCCTGCTCGACGCGGGCGGCCCGCTGCGCTTCGCGCTTGCAGCGGTGCGCTGCCTGCCGTGGCTAGTCGGTATCGCGCCGGGCTGGTCCGAACGCGGGCCGACCAAGGCGCGCTTCATGTACGCCATGTTCGGCCCCGTGCGGCGCGAGACGATCGAAGCGGCGGCGCAGCGTTTTGTCGATACGCGGTTGCCCGCGCTCTTGCGCCCGGAGATGCTCGCGCGCGTTCGCGAACACCAGGCGCTCGGCCATGAGGTCGTGCTCGTGAGCGCGTCGCCTTCGGTGTATCTGCGCAAATGGGCGGCGACGGTCGGCATCGGGACGGTGTTGTCGAGCGAACTGGAATGGCGTGACGGCGTTTATACGGGACGGCTCGCGGGGCTCAACTGCTGGGGGCCGGAGAAGGTCGCGCGGCTGCGCGCATGGTGGGGCGAGCGCGCGCCCGCTACGCTCTACGCGTACGGCGACAGCCGCGGCGACCGTGAAATGGCCGGGCTTGCCGATCATGCGTGGATACGCGGGACAGGGGCGCTACCGCCGCTCGTGGCCGCTGGCGGCGCGCGTTGACGGTTGCGCGGATTGAACCGATCCGGAACCGACGCTGAACCGATGCTGAATCGATGCAAATCAGGAGAACGGGTTATCGACAACGCCGGGTTTTTCATCCGGTTCGTCGGTAATTCTGGCGGGTAAATGCGGGTCCGCCTGCAAGGTCCGCACGACGCTGTCGAGCGCCGCCTTGAGCGCGAGTGCGGCCGCAAGCCCGCGCTTGTCACGCGTCAGCGCGAGCGTGCCTGAGAGCGTTACGCGCGTCGTGCCGTTCGTGAGCGTGAGCGCATCGCCCTCGACGTTGAGGACGTCGTCGTCGTTTGCGTAGGCTTCGAACACCATGTGATCCTCCTCGAACGTCCGTCATGGCGGGCAGTATGGCGAGCCGCCCGCACAGCATTTATCCGGCGCTTATCCGGCGCCGATTTGTCACTTACCCGCCCCACCTGCTCACACCGAACCCGTGCCCGTTGAACGATACCCGCGTCTGGCTGGCGGCGTTCGCGGGAATGCCGGGAAAGCTGATTCCGCTTTGCTGTTCGAGCGCGCGCACCGAGCGCACCTCGTAATGCTCGGCGGTCGTGTTGTCGGCGACGATAGCGAATGCGAGCTGCTGCGACGGCACGTACACCACCTTGAAGATCTGCGTCGGCACGAGCACGCGCGACGTGCCGATCGTCTGCAACTGCGCACCCGTGAAGAGCGGGCCGGTCACGACCCAGGTCTCGCCGTATTTCATCGTGAGCCGGCGCACGGCCGATTCGATATGCGACCACAGGCGCTGATTGTTAATACGATTCTGCGGCACGATATTTGCAAGCGAGAACGACTCCGCCATCGCCTGCTCATTCCAGCGATTGCCCGCCGGGCTCATATGGCCGCGATCGAAACCGCTGCGCTTGTAGTCGGCGAGCGTCGCGCCTTCGCCGTCCGGCAGACGCTCGTCCGCGAAGAAGCGGTTCGTGCGCGTCATGTCTTTCGCCGCTTCGAGGCGATCGCGCGTGAGATGTTCCGCGGACCACAGCGGGCCGTGGGTGATGCCCGAATGCAGTACGACGAAATCCGAGTAGCAGAGCATGCGCGTTTTCGGCGCCATGCGCGGATTCGTGAGCTTCGGGAACTGACCATCGGGGACGAAGTCGGTGCAGGCCGGCGCGGCAAATGCGTGGCTCGCGACAGCCATCAGGAGACAGGCAAACAGCTTCTTCATCGGCAGGGTAGGCAAAACGCAGGGCGGTTGAAGGCGGCCTGGAAGTATAGCGGGCACGTTCGCGCGCGGCCAGTGATGCCGTCGCGCCGCACTACGCGTGTCATGTGCGCGGCGCGGCGCTATTCGTTGGCCCGGCTCCGGTCATCGGCTGTATTCATCGGACGGATTGCGCGCGCAGGGCATGTCCGCACATGCATGCAAAACATGCACGCAAGACGCGACGCGGCGCTGTCTGGACAGCGCCGCGTGCTTGCGGATTCGAAGGTGATTCCGGGCGGAACCGAAGCGGGACTGCGCGACGCGCTGCGTCGTCAGCCCGCGAACAACGCGTGTTCGGCGTGCACGATCTGGCGGTCGACGGCTTGCAGCCGCCATTGACCTTCCATCGGCGAATGCGACGACTCGCACGACCAGGTCGCGTCGCCATGTGCAGAACTGATTTCCTGGCGGCGGTTTACATGCAAGCCGCGCAGGGTGCAAAGCGGTGAATCATCGAGCGGCGCGCACAGCGATGTCACGCCGTTCGTGTCGCGCATCTCGCCCCATTCCGGCAGGGCAATCCCATCGTGCGACTCGCGCGACCAGCGGTGCTGATCGGTGTCGAGCCACAGGACGGCGTAGTCGTGATTGACGGTCGGGTCGGAACCGTTGATCAGGATCGTAAGTCGCATGTCAGCTCCGTTAGAGCGTGTTTGGGGGTGGCAATTACTCACTGTAGGTCGCGTGCGAGCGACTGCAAGGAGGGATTCCACATATTGGGCAACGCGATGCGTTCGCAGTAGATATATATCAAGCCCTTGCTTGCGTGGCGCGGCTATCGGCGGGATTGAAAATCACAATTGGGAAGGCACCGGTCACCTCCTAGATTGATAGATGCGGCGTACCCGCATCCATGGCCTGTTGCACTGCAAGAATCGCGGGCAGCGCTGCGTCCCCACAATGACGCCGATGGAAGGAGGCACAGATGGCACAGCTAAAGGGCTCGAAGACGGAACAAAATCTCAAGGATGCATTTGCAGGCGAATCGCAGGCGAATCGCCGCTATCTTTACTTCGCGGCAAAGGCCGACGTGGAAGGCCAGAACGATGTCGCCGCGCTGTTCCGCTCGACCGCCGAAGGCGAAACGGGCCATGCGCACGGCCACCTCGAGTATCTGGAAGCGGTGGGCGACCCGGCCACCGGCCTGCCGTTCGGTTCGTCGCGGCTGAACCTCCAGTCGGCGATTGCAGGCGAAACGCACGAATACACCGACATGTATCCCGGCATGGCGAAGGTGGCGCGCGAAGAGGGCTTCGACGAAATCGCGAACTGGTTCGAGACGCTGGCGAAGGCGGAGCGCAGCCACGCGAACCGCTACACGAAGGCGCTGGACGTACTCGCGGACTGATCGCGCGACCCACGGCGCTGGGTTTGCGCCGGTTTTGTTCCGCTTTCGCGCCGGCCATGCGCCGGCGCGAGGCGAGCGTATGGCTGAATGACTGTGCTCGCGCCCCGATAACCAGAAACCAGAAACGCAGAACCGGAGACGTCATGCCCCATAAGGAAGGCAGCCTCGAAGCGCCGACGCGGCATCCGCTCGACTGGACGTCCGAAGCGTTCTATGACCCGGAAAAGCGCGACGCCGAATTGGCGCGCGTATTCGACATCTGCGCGGGGTGCCGCCGCTGCGTATCGTTGTGCGGCGCGTTTCCCGCACTGTTCGATCTCGTGGACGCGACCGATTCCGGCGAGGCGCATGACGTCGACAAATCGAAGTACGGTCAGGTGGTCGATCAGTGTTATTTGTGCGACCTCTGCTACATGACGAAATGCCCGTATGTGCCGCCGCATCCGTGGAATGTGGACTTTCCGCACCTGATGCTGCGCGCGAAAGCCATCGATTACCGCAATGGCGACGTGAAGCTGCGCGACCGTGTGCTGTCGAACACGGATACGCTTGGTTATCTCGCGGGTATTCCGGTGGTCACGCAGACCGTCAACGCCGTGAATCACACGAAGGCCATGCGCGGCGTGATGGAGGATGCGCTCGGCGTGGACCGCAAGGCGTGGCTGCCCGACTTCGCTCCGCACAAATTCCGCAGCGCAGCGAAGCGCGCGTCGGCGGACAAGGCACGCGAAGTGCGCAAGGTGCGCGATGGTGAACGCACGCCGGGCAAGGTGGCGATCTATGCGACGTGCTACGTGAATTTCAACGAGCCGGGCATCGGCCACGATCTGCTCGCGGTGCTCGATCACAACGACATCGACTGGGTGCTCGTAAAAAGCGAAGCGTGCTGCGGCATGCCGCTGCTCGAACAGGGCAATCTGGAAGGCGTGGCGAAAAAGAAAGCGCACAACATGCCGGTGCTCGCGCAATACGCGCGCGAGGGTTACGCGCTGATCGGCGCGGTGCCGAGCTGCGTGCTGATGTACAAGCATGAGCTGCCGCTCATGTTTCCCGACGATGCCGAAACGCGCGCCGTGAGCGACGCGTTCTGGGATCCGTTCGAATACTTCATTGCGCGGCATCGCGACGGCCTGCTCAAGACCGATTTCCGCGCGCCGCTCGGCAACGTGTCGTATCACGTTCCGTGCCACGCGCGCGTGCAGAACATCGGCCGCAAGACGTCCGAGCTGCTCTCGCTCGTGCCCGACACGAAGGTCAACGTGGTCGAACGTTGCTCGGGGCATGCGGGCACATTCGGTGTGAAGAAGGAATTTCACGCGATGGCGATGAAAATCGGCACACCCGTGTTCCGGCTGATGGCGGAGGGCGAGCCGCGCTTCATTGCATCGGACTGCGCGCTGGCGGGCCATCACATTGCACAGGGCATCGGCGAAATGCAGCTCGGCGAGCCGCCGCTCGCGCATCCGCTCACGCTCTTGCGCCGCGCCTATGGCATTTAGGCATTGCTGCTCATCCATTTACTGCTCACCCACTCACTGCATGATGAGGCACTGACGATGACGATCGCGAGAAATTCGCTGTTGACGCTGGAGGCTTACGCGAAGGTGCGCAACGACATGCGCGCTCGCATCATCGAACACAAGAAGCGGCGCGCCGTCGCGCTCGGCAATCACCTGACGTTCCTGTTCGAGGACGAAGCAACGATCCGCTATCAGATCCAGGAGATGCTGCACATCGAGAAGATCTTCGACGAAGACGGCATCCAGAGCGAGCTGGACGTGTATCAGCCGCTCGTACCCGATGGCAGCAACCTGAAGGCGACCATGCAGATCGAGTACAAGAACGAGATCGAGCGCCGCGCCGCGCTCGGGCGGCTCATCGGCATCGAGGACCGCGTATTCCTGCAGGTGGAGGGCGACGCGCCGGTCTACGCCATCGCCGATGAAGATCTCGAACGCGAGACCGCCGAGAAGACCTCGGCGGTGCATTTCGTGCGTTTCGAACTCACGCCTGCGATGAAGGCGCGCTTGCGCGACGGTGCGGCGCTCATGATCGGCTGCGATCATCCGAACTATCGCGTGCCGGTGCAGACAATCGACGCCGATACGCGCGCGGCGCTCGCCGCCGACCTCGACTGACGCCGCGTCACACGTCCTTGCGGTACATGACGAAGCCGGGCTTGTCGGCCACGCCGTCATAGAGGCGCATGGCCGTGTGATTCGTCTCGTGCGTGTGCCAGTAAACGCGCGATGCGTTTGCCGCCTTCGCCGCCGCGTAGACGCCTTCGATCAGCGCGCGCCCCACGCCCTTGCCGCGCTCGGATTCGGCGGTGAAGAGATCCTGCAGATAGCAGGTCGGACCTTGCAGCGTCGTGCTGCGGTGAAAAATGTAGTGCACGAGCCCGACGATGTGGCCGCCGCTGTGACCACCCCGCACGGCGACGAGTGCGTGCATCGGCTCGAGGCCGTCGAAGAAGCGCGACCACGTCGTGCGCGTGATCGCCTCCGGCAGCGCCGTCGGCCCGAAGCGGCCGTAAAAGCGGTTGTAGCCGTCCCACAGCGGCAGCCAGGCTTCGTAATCGGCGGGTGTGACGGGGCGGATTTCGACGGTATCGCTCAAGCGTGTTCTCCTCGATTTGTTCTGGGTGTGTTCCGCGGCATGCGTTGTCGCCGCTCTCCTGTCGGCGACAACGTTGAGCGTAAGCGAACTGCCGCGCCGCTGCTAGAGCCACGACCGCGCGAAGTCATGGAGCCATCGGTTGTTCGCGGCGGGTGCGGGCTGGCGAATGTGAAGCGCCGACGCTTAAGCGCCATAAATCGAGACCGCAAAAGCGCGGTCTTATATGTTATCTTTCATCCGGCTAACAATATCTCGCATAGGCGAAGGTCTGCGACATTATTCGCAGTCCACATTGATTAAATAGGGCGGGAGACGAGGGCTCTTCGGAGTCGGCGGTCATGGACGGGGCCAGCGAAGACAGGCCCCGTGATACTGGCCAGCAACCGTGGCCTCCGTCTTGCATGTCGGCCATTTATCAAGCGCCTGTTTTTGTGCCGACGTATCGTTCGGTGAACCCCGACATTCAACGTGTTTTCCTCATGCCGACCGACTATATCGCCCCTTTCGCTCTCTGGATCGTCATTCGTCACATGCGCCTCGCCGACGGCTCGCACCATACCGAGCCCGCATGGGTGCGCAGCGAGGACCATCGGGATCTGGTCGTTTTCGTTTCGCGCCTTCACGCCTATCTCTACGCCACACTGCGCAATATCGACCATACGCGCGGCGAATCGGACGGCTGGCAATGCATACCGTTGTCGGCATTCGATCTGTGCGGGTGTATTCGGGAGGCCGACGGGCCGCTCAAATGCGCCATGGCGTTCAGCTTCGAATGCGATGCAACCGGCGCACTGATCATCGCGAACGGCGCGCCGCGCCTGCGCTTCGTCGAACTCACATTCAACGTGCCCAATCCCGTCGAGGGCGCTGTTTTCAATTTCAGCCAGGGTGCCTTCGACGTCATGCGCGAACAATGGGAACACATCGGCGCCTACGATTACCCGCAATCGGTCGAGCGTATCGATGCAATGGACGACGTGACGTTCGCACATGCGCTCGGCGTCGCGCTACAGGCTGCATTGGTGACGCGCGCGGAATACGCGAGCGATCACTGGACGGTCTACGATGCTGACGCGGGATACTGGATTTCGTCGCCGGTGCGTTCGTACTCCGGCGTGCCCGCCACACGCACGGTTCACTGAATACGCGGTTCAAACCCAACGCCCGGGCGTCTGCTGAAGGAAATGGCCTTTGCACCGACGTTATCGCGCTCGGGTTCCTGGGTCGCACGCTTTTCTCATCGCCATTTTTACCTCCTCTTTCCTTCTTTTACAGCCTCTCTCGACCAGCGCCGGCATCGCGCTTTCGTCACGCGCATGCGCGTTCATGCTGTGCAGATTATCCCTGGTCCCCGTCGCATTTCGCCTGGCAACTTTCTACGGGTCGAAGTGGAAAGCGCGTAGGATTGCTGACTGAGTAGGCTTGGTGCGATCGCACAACCTGGAAAAAATCAGGCAGGGCGACGCCAGCCGGAATTTCCAGCGACGTTTCAGCGACGTTCTGCAACAGGAGGATGTATGAGCGATTCACTCGTATTCGAAAAGCCTGCCATCGGCCGAGGCGCACTGGCGGGCGTGGTGGCGACGGCGGCGTTGTCCGTGCTGATGGTGATGAAGGCGGCGATGGGGCTCATGCCCGAACTCAATCCAGTCGGCACGATTGCGAACATGCTCGGTGTGCCCGTTTCCGTGGGGTGGGTCGTGCACTTCGCGATCGGTACGATCTGGGGTATTGCGTTTGCCCTGGTGAGCCACATGCTCCCGGGTGCATTCTGGCTCAGAGGCATGCTCTTTTCCATCGCGCCCTGGTTGGCGATGATGATCGTCATGATGCCGATGGCGGGCGACGGGTTCTTCGGTCTGAATCTCGGCATGGCGGGACCGGTCATGACGCTGGTGCTGCACCTCTTTTTTGGCGCCGTCCTGGGCGCCGTGTATGGCGCACGTGCTGGCCGCATGCGGCCCGCCTGAAACGCTTCAGTACGATTCAATACGACTAAGCGCGATTAAATACGAATAAATACAACAATCGCGTTTCTGCCGCCCACGACGGCGAGCCGGGCAACGACACGATGCGCCACACAGCATCGACACAACAGATCCAGCCGCCGATTCCAGTAATGGCCGCGCTTTTCGTCGTGGCGCCTGGGGCGGGTTTGTGCCGTGGGGCAGGTTGCAGGTGCCGGATAATCATTGCTCACGCAACTTGACATCGACCGGGCTTGATGCAGTATTCGTCTATTTCAGAGCCGGAGATTTTCGCCCCGTTGAATCGGGCGATACGGGCGCCAACCATTCGAATCTCCCGAAAGCCGCCTCATGGATACCGAACCGCAAGCCAGCGTATTGCGCCAGATTCCACGCAGCGTCTGGATTCTCGGCTGCGTCAGTCTATTGATGGATGTTTCATCCGAAATCATCCATAGCCTGCTGCCGATGTTTCTCATGGCAAGCCTCGGTGCGAGCGCGGCCACGATTGGCATTATCGAGGGCATCGCCGAGGCTACCGCACCGGTCGTCAAGCTGTTTTCGGGCGCGCTGAGCGACTATCTCGGCAATCGCAAGTGGCTTGCCGTGGCGGGATATGGCCTGGGCGCATTGAGCAAGCCGCTTTTCGCTGTGGCGTCGACGGTCGGTGTCGTGGTGACAGCGCGTATCGTCGACCGGGTGGGCAAGGGGATTCGCGGCGCGCCGCGCGATGCGCTGATCGCCGATGTCACACCGTCGCAATTGCGCGGCGCGGCGTTTGGGCTACGCCAGTCGCTCGACACGGTGGGCGCTTTCCTCGGACCGTTGCTGGCCGTCCTCATCATGCTGAGGTGGGTGGACGACTTCCGCCTCGCGTTTCGGCTCGCCGTCATTCCCGGCCTCATTGCGGTTGCGCTGCTGACGTTCGGCATCAAGGAGCCTGTCTGGGAGCCCGGCGCGAAGCAGCGCAATCCGGCACGCTGGCATAACCTCAGGCAACTGGGCGCGAACTACTGGTGGGTCGTTGCGGTGGGCACTTTCTTTGCGCTCGCCCGGTTCAGCGATGCCTTTCTCGTTCTGCGCGCAATGAAAAGCGGCGTACCGGTCGCGCTGGTTCCGCTCGTGATGTTTGCGATGAATGTCGTGTTTGCGGCAGCGGCCTACCCGTTCGGAAAACTCGCCGACTCGATGAGCCACTTTCGCCTGCTGATTGCAGGGCTCGCCGTACTGATTGCCGCCGATATCGTGCTCGCCAACGCAAACCAATGGAGCATCGTGGTGGTGGGTGTCGCCATCTGGGGGCTTCACATGGGCATCACGCAGGGGTTGCTCTCCACCATGGTTTCTCGCACCGCGCCCGCGCAACTGCGCGGGACCGCGTTCGGGTTTTTCAACCTGCTGGGCGGATTGGGCACATTGGTGGCCAGTCTCGTTGCCGGTGAACTGTGGGACCGCTTCGGACCCGCCGCAACGTTTTACGCCAGCGCGGTCTTTTGTCTCGTCACTGTCGTGCTGATGTGCGTCGGCCGCGCGACTGCGTTGGGATTCGAGTAAATCGGCTATACGTATTTCGTGGTTGATTTGTCGTGTTGCGGCGTAGCGATGGCATGGGGTAGCGAGGGCTGTCGGTGTGTCTTCGTGCGGCCATCTACGGCCATTCGACCGCGCTCTCAGACGGACATTCGAACGTCGGCTCCGCCCAGACAACGGACCCTCCCCCGACGATCATGCTCGTCAAGTGATCGGCCAAAGCGGTCTTTCGGACCTCACGTAGATCACTTGGGACAAACGGCCGGTTTGCATTCTCCAGAGGTTCATTCGAGGTCGGCCACTCGTTGTTTTCGACGTGGCGGATAGGCTTCGTCCATTGCCCGCACAGCCGATGCAACGCCTTGCGACGATGACCGGCGCGATGGGTTGCTCATCGCTGCGCTGCGCCCTAGGCAAGCCCATCCCAGCCTCGAACGGGTAGCGTCTCGTCTGCACACAGCTCGGTGCCGGCAGCGTCTCCCTAAAAAGGCCGCCGGATCATTTTGTTACACCTCTTACCGAGGTGGAACCGACAAGTTACAGAGGCCTTTCGGAGGGCGGTTATACTCGGCGCCGTCCCAAAAAACGAAAGACCTTTTTATGTCGAAGAGAATCGTCCAGATAGTTGCCATTACAGCGCTCACCGCTGCGGTGTCGTTGCCGGCGGTGGCCGGCGATATGAATAACGCTTTTGGCGGCGCCCTCGGCGGCGTAGCCGGCGCTGCCCTAGGTGGCGCAGTGGGCGGCAGCACGGGTGCCGTCATTGGCGGTGCAGTCGGCGGCGGCGCCGGCGGCGCAGTCACGTCAAACCGCAGGGAACGCACGGGCGCTATCATCGGCGGCGCGGTCGGCGGCGGTGCCGGCACAGCGGCGGGCAATTCGATGGGCGGCCGCACCGGCGGCCTCGTCGGCGCGGCCGTGGGCGGCGGCGCGGGTGCAGCGCTTGGCGGCAACATCTCGCGATCCAACTCGTACGCGGACGACTACGCCCGCGGCTACCGACCGGGCAAGCGGCATCACAAGCATCACCACTATGACTAAACGGTGAGTTAAAAAACGGCGTGGTTCAATCAAACCTTAAGCTCGAAACGTCGAATAGCGGCGCAGATTGCTGCTCGCGGGCCAGTCGCCGCTAGAGCTGAAACGACGGGCATTTCATTGTCCGCTCGGTGGACGCAAGTTGCTTAGCGAGCAGGCGCCAGCCTTGGTTTCAGGCGTGACAAGATCGCTTTTCACAGCATCGAGACGAGGACGACGGCCAACCCAAGGTTGCGGGGACAGAATTTGAACCCGTGACCTTCCGGGGATGAGTGAGCCCGATGACCAGACCGCGTCATCCCGCCGCACGGAGCCTGCTGATGCTTTGACGTGCGAATGTCTTGTATTGGCGAAGCACCGGACTGGCGCCCATGCTGACTGAGTGACTCAAACGGGTCGAAATCCGTCTGCCAAGCAACGCCCGATCAACGCATCCAATTTCCGCGACGCAGAAAAATTCGTCAGTATCAGTCGCGAAATGCGGATACTCGACAAATCCAATAGCCGATCACAGTGCCAGTCAATTCGGGGCGGCGCATTAAAGTCCTCCGCCGCTTTAATTACAGTCCTCGCCGCCATGCAGTGTGCAATGTAGACGCCTTATCTGCAGCCAGCGCCGCGCGACGCACAACATCGAAGCTTCAAAGCATCTCCATCACGCGGTGATAAAGCATGCCGATTTCGAGCGCGGGCCGCCGCCATGCAGGTCCCCCGGGAAAACGCGCATGCCGCAGTCGCGCGAACAAATCGAACGCCGCGCTCTCGCCCGCGATGGCCTGCGCAACAGAACGTCCCGCAATGCCGGTCAGCGCAACGCCATGACCGGAAAAGCCCTGCACGTAGTAGTAGTTCGGATCGATTGCGCCGAAGTCCGGCGCGCGGTTGCGCGTGACGTCGACGAAGCCGCCCCACGCATAATCCACGCGTGTGCCCGCAAGCTGCGGGAACACATCGACCATGCGCTTTTTCATCGCCTCCGCTAATTCCGCAGGCGCGGCGCCCGCCGAATTCGCACGGCCGCCGAACAGCAGGCGGTCGTCGGCGCTCAGGCGGAAGTAGTCGAGAAAGAAATTGTTGTCGCAGATGGCGGCACGCCCGGGAATCAGCGCGTCGGCGCGTGCGCGGCCGAGCGGTTCGGTCGCGATGATGTACGACGCAATGGGCGCGATGCGTGCGGCGACGCCCTCGGGTAGCACACCGCCCGGCACGGCGTTGCAGCACGCCACGACGAAGCGGCAGCGCACTTCACCGCGCGCGGTCTTCACGACCGGACGCACGCCGCGCACGACCTTCAGCGCGCGCGAATGCGCGAAGAGTTGTGCGCCTTCGCGGCGCGCGGCGTCGGCGAGACCGAGGCAGTATTTGAGCGGATGCAGATGGCCGGAAACCGGATCGAACACGCCCGCGAGATAACGCTCCGAAGCGACACGCGCGCGCGTCGCTTCGGTATCGAGCCATTCGAGCTGGTCATAGCCCCAGCGCGTGCGCGCGGCGTCCATCCATGCACGCAGATCGGGCACGCGTTTGGCCTTCGTCGCGACCGTGACATAACCCGCCGTGAAATCGCAGTCGATGCCGTAGTGTTCGATGCGCTCCCGCACGAGCCCGATGCCCTCGACCGATAGCGCCCATGCGGCGCGCACGCCTTGCGCGCCGAGTTGCTTTTCGAGCACTTCGTCCTTCGCGAAGCCGACAAGCGTTTGCCCGCCGTTGCGTCCCGATGCGCCCCAGCCGGGCCGGTGCGCGTCGAGCACGATCACCGACAAGCCGCGCGCGCGGCATTCGAGTGCGACCGACAAGCCGGCAAAGCCCGCGCCGATCACACAGACATCGGCGTCGAGCGTGCCTTCGAGCACGGGGTCGTCGTCGGCGGGGCGCGCGACCGAAGCCTCGTAATACGAGTTGCGGCCGAGGGCGTGAGCGTGGGCGTCGAGGCGTGCAGTCATCAGAGCAGATCCTTCATTCGATACCAGGCCATGGCGAGTACGAGGGCGGGGGTGCGCAGCGCCGCACCGCCGGGGAAATCGCGGTGACGGATCTTGCCGAACAGGTCGAAGCGCGCGGCCTGGCCGTCGATGGCCTCGGCGATCAGCTTGCCGGCGAGCCCTGTCGTGTTCACGCCGTGCCCCGAAAAACCCTGGGCGAAATAGACGGTCGGCTTGAGCCGGCCAAAATGCGGTGCGCGATTCATGGTGATGTCGACGTAACCGCCCCACGCGTAATCGACTTTCACATCGGCGAGTTGCGGGAAAGTCTTCAGCATGTCGCGCCGCATGGCTTCGCCGAGATTGGGCGGCGCGAACGTCGAATAGCTCACCTTGCCGCCCCAGAGAAGACGCGTGTCGGGTGCGGGCCGGAAGTAGTCGAGCACGAAGCGGCTGTCGCAAACGGCCGCTTGCGCGGGCATGAGCGCGGCCATGCGTTCCTTGCCGAGCGGCTCGGTTGCGATGACGTAGGTGCCGACCGGCATGATCTTGCGCGAGAGTTCGGGCGCGAGCGCACCGAGCCAGGTATTACATGCGAGCACAACGAACTTCGCGCGCACCTTGCCGCGCGCGGTCTCGATGACATGGCCGCCGTTCTCGTCGTGAATGCGCGTCACGGCGCTGTCCTCGAACACGCGCACGCCGGCTTCGACGGCGGCGCGTGCGAGGCCCAGCGTGTAGTTGAGCGGGTGCAGGTGGCCGCTATCGGGATCGTAGAGGCCGCCCGGATAGCGCGACGACTGGGCGTACTGGCCGACGCCATTTGCGTCGACATAGCGGAACCGGTCGTAGCCGAAGCGCGTGGCGGCTTCGTCGCGCCAGCGCTTGAGGGCATCGACATCGCGCGGCTTGTTGGCGGCGGTGAAATACCCTTGCGTGAGCGCGCAGTCGATATGGTGCTTCGCCACGCGCGACTTCACGATGTCGAGCGTTTCAAGGCCCATGGCCCAGATCTGCCGGATTTCGTCCTCGGACATGAAGGCCGCGAACGTGTCGATGTCACAGGCGAAGCCGCCGATCAGCTGCCCGCCGTTGCGCCCGCTCGCGGCCCAGCCGACCTTCGACGCTTCGACGAGCGCCACGCGATGGCCGCGTTCGGCAAGATTGAGCGCTGCCGAAACGCCGGTGAGACCGGCGCCGATCACGCAGACATCGGCGTCGATCGTGCCTTCCAGAACGGGATGGCGCGTGGCGTCGTTGGCTGTCGCCGCGTACCAGGATTCGGCGTGAGGCTGATTGGCGAATTTGAGCATGGGTGAATGTCTAAATGAGAAGCGGACGGCGCCGCAACAGCCGCCGTCCGCCCCGGCCTCGTCAGAACGAGTAGATGAGCTGCGTGCCGATCAGGTCGTTGTTCTTGCTGTACGACCCGTCGCTGCGCAGGAACACCCGCTGCGTGGCCCAGTCGTGGCGATACTCGACCTTGACCGTGATCTGCTGTGTCGGGAAGAACAGCAGATCGAGCGCCACGTCCTGACGCGTTGCGCCCTTGCACTCCAGACCGGCTCCACCGTTGTTCACGGAGTTCACGAGGCAGTCCGCACCGACGCCGAAGCCGTTGTTCACGTCCATGCCGTTCGGATTGAGCACGATGCCGCCGCCGCCGCCGCCGTTCTTGCTGTTGGCGAGCAGGTCGTAGCGTACGGTCGCCCCCATGCGGCCCAGCCCCGGCATGCTGAACTTGCGATGCGCGAGCAGCGAGAAACCGTACCACTGCGCGTTGCCGCCGTTGAATGCCGCGTGCTGCTGCTGGCCGTAGTCGAGCTCGGCGTTGTACTGCAGATCCGCGAGCGTATAGGTCGCATCCAGTTCGCCGAAGAAGAAATAGCCGCCTGAAGTCGTTGCGTTCGCACCCGGACCAAAGCCCTGGTTGCCCGTGAACGGATTGGTGCCGACTCCCAGCGTCTGGCGTCCGATGTTGAACGAACCGCCGATATCGAGCGCGCTGGACCAGGTGTAGTCGGCACGCGCGGTGAATGTCGGGATTCTGTTGCTCCTCGTGATCGGGTCCTGGGTGAGCGGGAAGGGCAGCGAATTCGTGCCGGTCTGCGTGACCGCGCCATTCGTGCGGTACTGCTCGTTGGCGATCATGAACTTCCACGCCCAACTGCTGCCGCTAGGCGTCCAGTTCCAGCCCACGCCCACGTAGCTGCCCGGATCCGAGAAATCGTAGAGCAGGTTGTGCGTGAGGGTCAGCATCAGGTTGGACTGCTGCACCTCGTAGCCGCCGAAGCTCGGCATCAGGCCCGCGACGAAGGTTCCGGTGGCCGTCACCGGCACGGTGATGACGGCCGTGTTCAGGATGTTGCCGGTGATGTTGCCGCGCTCGTCGGACAGCAGCGTGATGCCGTTGCCGCGGCTCGGCATGAGCGTGATTTCGGCGGACGGCGCCATCGGCCCGACACCGAAGGTCTTCTTGATGTCGAGGTAGACGTCGCCGAACGTGCTGTTGAAGTAGTTGTACTGGGGCGAGCGGTTCGCGAACAGGAACGACGATGTGCCCGGCGCGCGATTATAGATATAGGTCGGGTCGATATAACCCGTGACCGACAGCCCCGCGAGCGGGCCCGTATTCGCTGCATCGCTCAGCGAATCCACCTTCAGTTGCTGGTTGGCGATCTGCTGCTTCATCGCCTCGACTTCGTCGTTGGTCAGACGCGCCGGCGCCTTGCCGTAGTCGGGCGACGACACATCCACCACCGGCGCGGGCGCCGCTGCGACGGCCGGGGCTGCACCGGCCGTCGTTGCGGTCGTGGTCTTCGCGTTCTTCGAAGCGGCCAGCTCGGACTTGAGCGATTTCACCTCTTTTTGCAGGGCATTCAACTGCGCCTGCAGGGCCTTGAGCTGGTCGCTGGTCGCGTCCGCCATGGCCAGACCCGGCAGGGCTCCGGCCACGAGCAAACAGATTAACTTCTTCCTCATCAGGATTCTCCTTGTGGGTCGTTTTTTTGCAAAGACTTCGGCGTTTAGCCTGGATACCCCGTCGATGTGCGGCTCGTCCCCACGAGCCGCACATCGATCCGCACGGTTGCCGCGCTGTTGCTTCGCGTTGTGCTTCAGGTTGTATTTCTGGCGTTGTTCCCCGGGTATTTCATGTGTGCTGGTCAGACCACCCCGGCCACTCAGGCCGCTCTGCGGCCGATCGGCTGGCCCACGGCGCCCGCGGGCGCCGCGGGCTTCGGGCCTTCCGCGGGATCCGGCTGCACGAAGGCCATCTGCATGTCGCGCAGGCGCTTTTTCTCGCGGGCCATCATCAACTGATTCACGAGGATCACCCCGATCGTCACGGCGGTAATGAAGAGCGTGGCGAGCGCGTTCATCTCAGGATTGAGGCCGAGGCGCACGCGCGAGAACACGACGAGCGGCAGCGTGGTCGAGCCGGGTCCCGAGAGGAACGCGGAGAGCACGAGGTCGTCGATGGAGAGCGTGAACGAGAGCAGCCAGCCCGAAAGCAGGGCCTGCGAGATGAGCGGCAGCGTGATGACGAAGAACACCTTGAGCGGCGTCGCGCCGAGGTCGAGCGCGGCTTCTTCGAGAGAGCGATTCATCTCTTTCACGCGCGACTGCACGATGATGGCGACGTACGAGACGCAGAGCATGACGTGGCCGATCCAGATCGTCAGTATTCCGCGGCCTCTCGGCCAACCGAGCATCTGTTCGAGCGCAACGAACAGCAGCAGGAGCGAGATGCCCTGGATCACTTCGGGAATCACGAGCGGCGCGTTGATCATGCCCGTGTAGAGCGTGAAGCCCTTGAAGCGGCCCATGCGCGCGAGCACATAACCCGCCCAGGTGCCGATCGCCACCGAAGCGAATGCGGTCATCAGGCCGATCTTCAGCGAAAGCCACGCAGCGCTCAACAGTTCTTCGTCTCGCAGCAGCGCGCTGTACCACTTCAGCGAAAAGCCGGACCAGACCGTCACGAGCTTCGACTCGTTGAACGAGTAGACGACGAGGCTGATGATCGGAATGTAGAGAAACAGGAAGCCGGCTGCGAGCACGCTTGCCGAGAGGGCGCGGTTGGGCTTGATCATTTGGCTTCCTCCAGTTCCTTGACCTGGTAATACTGAAAGACCGCCATCGGCACGAGCAGCAGCACCACCATCGCAACGGTCACTGCGGACGCCATCGGCCAGTCCATGTTGTTGAAGAACTCGTCCCACATGACGCGGCCGATCATCAGCGTGTCGGCGCCGCCGAGCAGTTCGGGAATCACGTACTCGCCCACCGCCGGGATGAACACGAGCAGGCTGCCCGCGATGATTCCGTTCTTCGAAAGCGGCAGCGTGATCTGCGTGAACGCGACCCACGGCTTTGCGCCGAGGTCGTAGGCGGCCTCGAGCAGCGTGAGGTCCATCTTGACGAGGTGCGCGTAGAGCGGCATGACCATGAACGGCAGATACGAATAGACCATGCCGATATAAACGCCCGCGTCGCTGTGATAGAGGCGCAGCGGCGAGTGAATCAGACCGATGGCCATGAGCGCGTGATTGAGCAGGCCGTCATCCTTGAGAATGCCGATCCACGCATACACGCGGATCAGGAACGACGTCCAGAACGGCAGCATCACGCCCATCATCAGCAGGTTGCGCGTGGCCGGATTCGAGCGCGCGATGTAATACGCGATCGGATAGCCGATCAACAGGCAGAAGATGGTTGAGACCGCAGCCATCTTGAGCGAGCTGATGTAAGTGGCGATGTACAGATCGTCCTGCAGCAGGAACGCGTAGTGCGAGAGCTGCATGGCGAAGTGCACGACGCCGTCTTTGATCTCGATGAGGTTCGTGTAGGGCGGAATGCCCATGATCTGGTCGGCGAAGCTGATCTTCAGCACCAGCACGAAGGGCAGGGCGAAGAAGAGCGTCAGCCACAGGAACGGAATGCCGATCACGGCGGTGCGGCCCGAGGGCACGAAGCGCGAGAGAAAACGTACGAGCGCCGCGCGCTGCGCGCCGCTGCGCCCGGCCGTGGCCTGCGCGTTGGCAGTGGGAAGAGACGTACTCATGTGGGGATCCTCCTCATTGCGTGAGCACAACGCCGCTGGCCGGCGACCAGGACACGTAGACGTCGTCGTTCCAGACGGGCGCATCGTCGCTCGTGAGGTGCGAACTGGAGAGGTTCGAGACGACCACCTTGCCGCCCGGCAGGCGCACGTGATAGAGCGAGTAGCTGCCCATGTAGGCGACGTTCGAGACGACGCCGCGCGCCCAGTTGTGCTGCGAGGCGGGCTTCTCGCGCGTGACGCGCACGCGCTCGGGGCGCACCGAGATGCCCACGGGCATGCCGAGCGGGCCCGTGATGCCGTGGCTCACGTACATGCGCGTTTCCAGATCCTCGCTTTCGACGAAGATGTGATCGGGTTCGTCCTCGACCACGTTGCCTTCGAACAGGTTGGTCGAGCCGATGAACTCGGCGGAAAAGCGGCTGTTGGGGAATTCGTAGACCTGGCTCGGCGAGCCGATCTGCACGATGCGGCCTTCGCTCATGACGGCGAGCCGGTTGGCCATCGTCATCGCTTCCTCCTGATCGTGCGTGACCATCACACAGGTGACGCCGACCTTCTCGATGATGTTCACGAGTTCGAGCTGGGTTTTCTGGCGAATCTTCTTGTCGAGCGCCGACATCGGCTCGTCGAGCAGCAGCAGCTTCGGACGCTTGACGAGCGAGCGCGCGAGCGCCACGCGCTGCTGCTGGCCGCCGGAGAGCTGGTGCGGCTTGCGCCTGGCGTAACGGCTCATCTGCACGAGATTCAGCGCGTCGGCCACGCGTTCGCGGATCTCGTTCTTCGGCACGCCTTCCTGCTTGAGGCCGAATGCGACGTTCGTTTCGACGCTCATGTGCGGAAAGAGCGCATACGACTGGAACATCATGTTGACGGGGCGACGGTACGGCGGCAGCGTCGCGAGGTCTTCGCCGTCGACGAAGATGCGGCCCGACGTGGCGGTTTCGAGCCCGGCGAGCATGCGCAGCAGCGTGGACTTGCCGCAGCCGGAGCTGCCGAGCAACGCGAAGAGTTCGTTCTTCGCGATGTCCAGGCTGACATGATCCACGGCGGTGCTGTCGCCGAATTTCTTGACGACGTTTTCGATTCGCACGAAGGCGTCGTTGGGGGTAGCCGCGGCGCCCGATGCACGCGCGGCCGCACTGGCGTTGACTGTTGACGTCGAATTCATGATGTAACCTTGTAGTTCCTTTCTGATCGCAGGCGCGAGCGGTCCCGCACGGGGCGCATGACGCGACTCGCGGATATCTGTACTGCGAACGAGGCTCGGGGGATGCCGTGCGCGCCGTCACGGAATACGGCGCGGCACAACCGGACTTCAGACTTCGGGCTTCAGGCGGAGAGGGGTCGAGCGATCCCTCTTCCGCAGTGTCTCCTTCATGTTTTCTTCAGGGGCTTTCAGGGCATCAGTGGCCCGTCTTGAGCTGCGCCCAGAGACGGTTTTCCAGGCGCAGGATATCGGCCGGCATCGGCTTCATCAGCGTCATCTTCTTCAGGACATCTTCCGGCGGATACACCGTCGTGTCCTGCACGACCGCCGGCGTCACGAACTGGTGAGCGGCCTTGTTCGCGGTCGGATAGAACACTTCGTTCGTGATCTGCGAATTGACCTTCGCGTCTTCGATGTAGTTGATCCACTTCATCGCGGCTTCGGGGTGCGGCGCATCCTTCGGCACGACCATCACGTCGAACCACAGCAGACCGCCTTCCTTCGGGTTCGAGAACTTGAGGTGATACGAACGCTTGGCTTCCTCGGCACGGCGGTGCGCGATGCCGACGTCGCCCGACCAGGCCACCGCGACACAGACGTCGTTGTTGACGAGGTCGTTGATGTAGCCCGACGAGTTGAACTGGGTGATGTACGGGCGGACTTTCTTCAGCACTTCAAAGGCGGCCTGATAATCGGCGGGATTCGTGCTGTTCGGATCCTTGTGCATGTACTGCAGCGTGGCGGCGAACACGTCCACGGCCTGGTCGAGGAACGACACGCCGCAGCCCTTGAGCTTCGAGAGATATTGCGGATCGAACACGAGCGCCCAGCTATCCACCGGCGCGTTGTCGCCGAGCGCCTTCTTGACGGCCTCCACGTTGTAGCCGATGCCGTCGGTGCCGAAGGCCCAGGGCACGCCGTACTGATTGCCCGGATCGGCGTCCGCGATCATGTGCATGAGCACCGGATCGAGGTTCGCGAGGTTCGGGATCTTCGACTTGTCGAGCTTCTGGTACACGCCGGCCTGAATCTGCTTGGCCATGTAGTTCGAGGTGGGCACAACGATGTCGTAGCCCGAGCTGCCGGCGAGCAGCTTGGCCTGCAGCGTGTCGTCGCTGTCGTAGTTGTCGTACTTCACCTTGATTCCGCTTTGCTTTTCAAAGCCCGGAATCGTGTCCTTCGCAATGTAGTCGGACCAGTTATAGACGTTCAATACGTCGTCCGCTGCGCGTGCCGGCTGGCTCGATGTAGCCGTGAGACCCGCGCACAGAGCGAGGGCGGCAACCGCGACCGCATGACGAAGATGACTAACACTCATTTTGGTATCCCCTGAAGTGAAGGTTGACCGGCGGCGCCTGCGCCCCGTGGCGCGCCGCCGGTCAAAGACAAGTGACGTTACATAAGTCCCAGTTGTTGCGCGGTTGCGTCGATGGCGGCCTTCGCCTTCGACACGATTTCATCGATCTCGGCGCGCGTGATCACGAGCGGCGGCGAAAGCAGCATGCGGTCGCCGGTGGCGCGCATGATCAGGTTGCCGTTGAAGCAGAAGTCGCGGCAGATCGTGCCGACGTCGCCGCCGTTGGCGAAGCGCTTGCGCGACTTCGGGTCTTGAGCGAGCTGGATGCCGGCGACGAGGCCGACGCCCGAGATGTCGCCCACGATCGGATGCTTGCCGAGCGCCTCGCGCAGACGTTGCTGGAAGTACGGGCCGGTATCCGCCTTCACGCGTGCGACGATGCCGTCGTCGCGCAGCAGCTTGAGATTCGCGACGGCGACGGCTGCAGCGACCGGGTGACCCGAATAGGTGAGGCCGTGGTTGAAGTCGCCGTTCTCGATGATCGCCTTCGCCACGCGGTCGTGCAGACCCACCGCGCCCATCGGCACATAGCCGCTCGTGAGGCCCTTGGCCATCGTGATCAGGTCCGGCTCGAAACCGAAGTGCTGATGCGCGAACCACTCGCCCGTGCGGCCGAAGCCGCCGATCACTTCGTCGGCGCACAGCAGAATGTCGTACTTGCGGCAGATGCGCTGGATTTCCGGCCAGTAGGTCGACGGCGGGAAGATCACGCCGCCCGCGCCCTGGAACGGCTCGCCGATGAATGCGGCGACATTCTCCGCACCCACTTCGAGGATCTTCGCTTCGAGTTGCTGCGCGCGTGCGAGGCCGAACGCTTCCGGCGTCATGTCGCCTTCGGCCTCGCCGAAGAAATACGGCTGGTCGATATGAACGATGTTCTCGACCTTCGAGGGCATCTGATCGTGCATGTAGCCCATGCCACCGAGCGTGCCGCCCGCGATGGTCGAGCCGTGATAGCCGTTCTTGCGCGAGATGACGACCTTCTTCGACGGCTTGCCTTGCGTGAGCCAGTATTGATGCACGATGCGCAGCACCGTGTCGTTGCCTTCGGAGCCGCTGTTGCAATAGAAGAAGTGATTGAACGGCTCGGGCGACAGCTCGGCGAGCAGCGCCGAAAGCTCGATGACCGGCGGGTGCGTCGTCTTGAAGAACGTGTTGTAGTACGGCAGTTCCTGCATCTGCCGGTAGGCGGCGTCGGCCAGTTCCTTGCGGCCGTAGCCCACGTTCACGCACCACAGACCGGCCATGCCGTCGATGATCTTGTTGCCCTCCGAGTCCCACAGATACACGCCCTTCGCTTTCACGATCACGCGGCTGCCGTGCGCGTTCAGCGCGCCCATGTCCGAGAACGGATGGATGTGATGCGCGGCGTCGAGAGCGCGGTACTCGCTCGTGGAGCGCGCGGCCTGCGCGTGCAGCATCGTCGGGGCGGGTTGGATGGCGCTTGCGGGCGCATCGATTCGGTAGCTCATTGTTTGTCTCCTTGCGGTTACACGTGCAACAGCAGATGTTTGCGTTCCCACGAGCTGATCACGCGGAAATACGCTTCATATTCGGTTTCCTTCAGCGCCAGATAGGCGCGCACGAATTTCTCGCCGAGGATGTCCTTCAGCGGTTCGCATGCGCTCATCAGCGTGAGGCCCTCTTCGAGATTGCGCGGGAGCTGGTACGGCAGCGCGTAGCCGTCGCTCACGAGCGGTTCGGTCGGCTTCAGATGCTGTGTGAGGCCGAGGTAGCCCGCGGCGAGCGTCGCGGCAATCGCGAGGTACGGGTTCGTGTCCACGCCCGGAATGCGGTTCTCGACGCGGCGCGCGGCCGGCGACGAGTACGGCACGCGAAAGCCCACCGTACGGTTGTCGTAGCCCCATGCAACGTTGATCGGCGCGGCCATGAAGCGCGACAGGCGGCGGTACGAATTGATGTACGGCGCGAAGATCGGCATCAGCGCGGGCGTGTATTTCTGCAGGCCCGCGATGTACGCGTAGAACATGTCGGTGGGCTTGCCGTCCTGACCCGTGAAGAGGTTCTGGCCGCTTTCGGCGCTCACGAGGCTCTGGTGCACGTGCATGGCCGAGCCCGGCTCGTTCTCCATCGGCTTCGCCATGAAGGTGGCGTACATGTGGTGACGCAGCGCCGCTTCGCGCACCGTGCGCTTGAACAGGAACACGCGGTCGGCCAGATTGAGCGGATCGCCGTGCAGGAAGTTGATTTCCATCTGCGCGGCGCCGACTTCGTGAATCAGCGTGTCGACTTCGAGATCCTGGATATCGCAGTACTCGTAGATGTCTTCGAAGAGCGGGTCGAACTCGTTGACGGCTTCGATCGAGTAAGCCTGGCGGCCCGTTTCCGGGCGACCCGTCCGGCCGATGGGCGGCGCGAGCGGAATGTCCGGGTCCTTGTTCATGTCGACGAGGTAGAACTCCAGCTCCGGCGCGATAACGGGCTTCCAGCCTTTCGCCGCATAGAGTTCGAGCACGCGGCGCAGCACGCGGCGCGGCGAGATTTCGACCGGCGTGCCGTCGAAGTGGACGCAATCGTGAATCACCTGCGCGGTCGGATCGACGGCCCACGGAATGATGCGGATCGTCGAGGAGTCGGGCACGCAGACCATGTCCGGGTCGGTGACGCCGGTCAGGCTGCCGTCTTCCGGGTAGTCGCCGGTCACGGTCTGGATCATCACGGCTTGCGGCAGCCGCATGGATTCGCCGGATTCGAACTTGCTGCGCGGAATGATCTTGCCGCGCGCAATACCTGCCATATCGGGGATGATGGCTTCGATTTCGGTGATGTGATGCTTTTTCAGAAACTCGTCGATCTCTTGCATGATTGTTCTCTCTATCGGGTACGGGCTGGCTTCAGGCGTGGGCGGTGCGAGGCGCTTCGGCGCCAGGCCTGGCAGCCCCGCCCGGTATTCGGGCCAGCATGCGTGCGCGGCAGGCTTCTCCGAACGCACGGAATAGCGCGGTGGACAGGGCGTTTTGCGCGTGCTTCCACTCGGGGTGCCACTGCACGCCCAGTGCGAATGCGCGCGCATTGGCGACGCTCACGGCCTCGATGAGTCCGTCCGGCGCATGGGCTTCGGCCACGAGCCCGGCGCCCATCCGGTCGATTCCTTGCCCATGCAACGAGTTCACGCGTGCCTCGCGTGCACCGTGCGCGAGGCGTTGCAGCAGGCCGCCGTCGACGAGCGCGATCTGATGCGCCGGACCATATTGCTCATCGAGCGAATCGGCCTTGTTTTCGCGGTGATCGTCGAAGCCTTCCACGGCGTGCACGTGTTGATGCAGCGTGCCGCCGTACACGACGTTCATTTCCTGAAAGCCGCGGCAGATCGCGAGGACCGGCACGCCGGCCTCGATTGCGGCGCGCATGAGCGGCAGCGTGGTTGCATCGCGGTGCGGGTCGTGCAGCGTGCCTGGCTCGCTTTGCGCACCGCCGTAATGATGCGGTTCGACGTTCGAGTAGCTGCCCGTGAAGAGCAGCCCGTCGACCGCGTCGAGCAGATCGGCTGCGGCCTGATGCGTGCCGAGTGCGGGCACCACGAGCGCGAGTGCGCCCGCGCCGTCCACGGCGGCGGTGATGTACTTCTCGCCGGTGACGTGCGACGCATGTGCGCCTGTCATGGTTCGATCGGCAGTGACGCCGACCAGAGGTTTAGTTCGCATGGCTAAAGTTCTGCTTCCTTGGTCTGCCGCTATGCGCAATTCATGAATTGCGGGAAATGCAGCGGGTGTGACATGACCTTGCAGCCCCGCAAGAAACGAGGCCGCAAACCTGAATTGCGCCGGGCGCCCTGCTAACGCATGGCACTGCGCGTGGAGATCATGTAGGCGGTTCGTTTCCTGCCGATGTGCGGTGCAACCGTGGTTGGACGCGCGCAGTCATTTCGCACGGGCGAGGCGACGGACCTCACGGGCGAAAGACGACAGAAACGGCGAACAGCGCAGGAAGGAGAGGCGCTAGGGCAGCAGCGACGCGACTTCGTCCGTATGGACGGCGATGAACGCGCGCGCGGAGATGGCATTACGGCGCCGGACCGACCGGCGCGAAAGTATCGTGATGGCGGATAAAAGCAGGCGAGAGGCAAGCCTGCCGCTACTGCCATCGGCGATGGCGGCACAGTCGCTGCGAAGACACCTCGCAGGACTTTGATGCCATCGGACCAGAGGGCCACGGACTCTCACAATTGCACTCGACTGGGTGACGTTGAACAAGGGTTCATTCCCGCTGCGAACGCGAATACGGCCAACGTTGCATCAACCGGAACGCGGTCGTCTTCCGAAGTTCTTCGCATCGCTATGCATATGCGGCACTGCAGCGTAGCAGCGGGAACTTCATCATGCCCGACCTGTGATTCAGGATATACGAGCCAAAATAGCCGTCAATTATTTTTTAACGTTTTTGGGGTCAGCACTTTCCCGAGTGTCCGCCGGAACGCGCTTGCGCGGGGGACGTATGGCCCGATTTTGCGGCGACGCCCGTCATACGCGGGTTTCTACTGACTGAAAAAAACCCCAACTGATTAGAATATTCAACACGTCCGCTGGGTCCCACGCGCGTGCGCGCGCTTTCGTCTACGGTTCTTGAACGTGTCCGAATCTGTTTCGTCATCCACTGAAGTCGCCGTCCGGTTGCGCTACGTGCGCAAGCGGTACGGCCTGTCTCAGCGTGAGCTTGCAAAGCGCGCGGGCGTCACCAATGGTGCGATCTCGCTGATCGAGCAAAGCCGCGTCAGCCCGTCGGTCGGGTCGCTCAAGAAGCTGCTCGAATGCATTCCCATGAGCCTCGCGGAATTCTTCACCTTCGACTTGAGCGAAGGCAGCAGCGTGGTGTCGCGGCGCGACGAGATGCCGAATCTCGGCACGGCGTCCATCGAGTTCTATCTCGCGGGCTCGAACGTGAAAGACCGCAACATGGGCATCCTGCGCGAGGTGTATCAGCCGCTCGCCGATACCGGCGCCGAAATGCTCACTCATGCGGGTCATGAAGGTGGCGTCGTGGTGTCCGGCCAGCTCGAACTGAGCGTGGACGGCACGACCTGGCTGCTCGACCCCGGCGACAGCTACTACTTCGAGAGCCGCCTGCCGCACCGTTTTCGCAATCCCAGCGCGAACGACATCTGCGAAGTGGTGTCGGCAAATTCGCCGCCCACTTTCTGATCGCGCGAACCAACGGCCGTCAGCCGCCCTGTACGCGGCACGCACGGTAAATCGCACAACATTGAGGCATCCTGATGGAAAAGAAAACACTCGCTTACTGGCAGGACAAGGCTGCAACCCTGTCGATCGAAGGCCGCGCATTTATCGACGGCGCATATCGTGACGCTTACTCGGGCCGTACCTTCGACTGCGTGAGCCCGATCGATGCGCGCGTGCTTGCGAGCGTCGCGGATTGCGGGGCTGCCGATGTGGATGCGGCCGTCGCCGCCGCGCGCCGCGCGTTCGACGCGCAGGTGTGGGCGGGCCTGAATCCGCGTGCGCGCAAGTCGGTCCTGCTGCGCTGGGCCGCGCTCATGCGCGAGCATCTCGACGAACTCGCGCTGCTCGAAACGCTCGATGCGGGCAAACCCATTGGCGACACAACGACCGTCGACGTGCCGGGCGCGGCCTATTGCGTCCAATGGTTCGCGGAGGCAATCGACAAGATCGGCGGCGAAGTCGCGCCCGCCGACCACCATCTCGTGGGCCTCGTCACGCGCGAGCCGATCGGCGTGGTCGCTGCCGTCGTGCCCTGGAATTTCCCGATTCTGATGGCATCGTGGAAGTTCGGCCCGGCGCTCGCGGCGGGCAACAGCGTGGTGCTCAAGCCTTCGGAGAAGTCGCCGCTCACGGCTATTCGCGTCGCGCAGCTCGCGCACGAGGCGGGCATTCCGGCTGGCGTATTCAACGTACTGCCGGGCGGCGGCGAGCCGGGCAAGCTGCTCGCGCTGCATCGCGACGTGGACTGCCTCGCGTTCACGGGTTCGACCGGTGTGGGCAAGCAGATCATGCAGTACGCGGGCCAGTCGAATCTCAAGCGCGTGTGGCTCGAACTCGGCGGCAAGTCGCCGAACATCGTGCTGCCGGACTGCCCGGACCTCGACCGCGCCGCGAACGCCGCGGCCAGCGCGATCTTCTACAACATGGGCGAGATGTGCACGGCCGGTTCGCGCCTGCTCGTGCATCGCGACATCAAGGACGTGTTTCTTGCGAAGCTTGTGGAGGCTGCGCGCCAATACGTGCCGGGCAATCCGCTCGACCCGAAGACGTCGATGGGCGCAATCGTCGACAAGATCCAGCTCGAGCGCGTGCTGAGCTATATCGAAGCGGGCCGCAAGGAGGCGAAGCTGCTGCTAGGTGGCGACCGCGTGAACGAATCGAGCGGCGGCTTCTATCTTCAGCCGACCGTGTTCGATACGCACCACGATTCGAAGATCGCGCGCGAAGAGATTTTCGGACCGGTGCTGTCGGTCATCACATTCAGTACGATTGACGAAGCGGTTCGCATCGCCAACGATACCGACTACGGCCTTGCCGCCGCGGTCTGGACGGCGAACCTCACGCACGCGCACGACATCGCGCGCCGTCTGCGCGCAGGCACTGTGTGGGTCAACTGCTACGACGAAGGGGGAGACATGAACTTCCCGTTCGGCGGTTTCAAGGAATCGGGCAACGGCCGTGACAAGTCGTTGCACGCACTGGAGAAGTACACCGAGCTGAAGTCCACGCTCGTGCGGCTGCGCTAAAGGATTCGCAAGCCAGCGCGGCTGCAGGCACGCAATGCACGCCATGCACGCAATGCATTTAATGCCTGCCGCCGCGTTCCCAATGAATCCGGCCGCCGCGGCGCACTTTTTCCGCTTCATGCGCTGCGGTCCTTTCAATCAGGTCTTGCATGACTGCCATCATCCATGGCGACGGCGCGATTCGCCGTCCATCGCTTTACGGCTCTTCCATCGAAAACACTTATAGCGGCGTGCTGTCGTTCATGCGACGCAACTACACGCGCGAACTCGACGGCGTCGATGTCGTCGTGTCGGGCGTGCCGCTCGATCTCGCCACGACGTTTCGCTCGGGCGCGCGGCTCGGACCCAGCGCGGTGCGTGCGGCCAGCGTGCAGCTCGCCGAACTCGATCCGTACCCGTGGGGTTTCGACCCATTCGAAACGCTCGCGGTGACCGACTACGGCGACTGCTGGTTCGACGCCCACAATCCGCTGTCGATCAAGCCCGCCATCGTCGAGCACGCGCGCACGATCCTGCGCTCGAACGCGAAGATGCTCACGTTCGGCGGCGATCACTTCATTACGTATCCGCTCTTGATTGCACACGCGGAAAAATACGGCAAGCCGCTTTCGCTGATTCACTTCGACGCGCACTGCGACACGTGGGCAGACGATTCGCCGGACAGCCTCAATCACGGCACGATGTTCTACAAGGCCGTGAAAGACGGGCTCATCGATCCGAAGACATCGGTACAGGTGGGGATTCGCACGTGGAATGAGGACTTTCTCGGCATCAACGTGCTTGATGCCGCGTGGGTCCACGAGCACGGTCCGGCCGCCGCGCGCCAGCGCATTCTGGAGATCGTCGGCGAGCGGCCCGCGTATCTCACGTTCGATATCGACTGCCTCGACCCGGCCTTCGCACCCGGCACGGGCACGCCGGTGCCGGGCGGTCTTTCGTCGGCACAGGCGCTCGCGATCGTGCGCGGACTCGAAGCCGTGAATCTGATTGGCGCGGATGTGGTGGAAGTGGCGCCCGCCTACGACCACAGCGAAATTACCGCGATTGCGGCTGCGCACATTGCGTGCGACCTGCTGTGCCTGTGGCGGCAACGCAAGGTTGCCGCGCGATAAACCCCGTCAACGTTCGACGAGCGGTCCCAGATTGGCGCGCACGCGCTGCAGCATCTGGCTGAACTGTTCGGCTTCTTCAGGCGTGAAGCCCGCGAGGGCTTCCGCCTGCACTTCGTCGCCGATGTGGCGCGCGGCTGTGAGCACGCTTTCGGCTTTCGGCGTAAGGCTGACCTGAAGCTCGCGCCGGTCGTCCGGGTTGGCCGTGCGCGCGACCCATCCGCCTTCCTCCAGCCGTTCCAGCAGCCGCCCGGCCGAAATCGGCGCGACCTCCAGCCGTTCTGCGAGGCGCGCCTGATTCATGTCGCCGTAATGCGCGAGGTACGCGATCATGCGGCACTGCGCGCGCGTGAGTTCGAGCGACGACTTCGCCAGATCGTCGTAGCGCTTGCCGCACAGACGGCCCACATCGGCGATCAAGAAGCCGAAGCGTGTTTCGAGGTCGGTAGTCATGCCGCGATTATACGGACCACGGTTGCGAGCCCGGTGCGCGCGGCGGAACGGCGATTGTGCCGATTGTGTTAATTGCGCCGGTTGCGTCGATTGCGCGCGATACGACGCGCGTATAATAAGCATGCTTATTATCTCGACACGCAGGCTTTCCTTCCAAGATGACCGCAGTCGCGCAGGGCGGCCAGGCCGCACCGCTCAACCGCAGCATGATCACGCTCTCGATCATGCTCGCCACCCTCATGCAGACGCTCGACAGTACGATCGCCAACGTTGCGCTGCCGCATATGCAGGGCTCGATGGCGGCGTCGCAGGACGAAATCACGTGGGTGCTCACGTCGTATATCGTCGCCGCGGCCATCGCTACGCCGCTCACGGGCTGGCTGGCCGACCGCTTCGGCGTGAAGCGGCTGCTCGGTTTCGCCATTGCGGGCTTCACCGTGGCTTCGGCGTTGTGCGGGCTTTCGGAGACGCTCGGCGAGATCGTCGGTTCGCGGCTCTTGCAGGGTGTTTTCGGTGCGTCGCTCGTGCCGTTGTCGCAGTCGATCCTGCTCGACATCAATCCGCGCGAGCGCCAGGGCCAGGCCATGGCCGTGTGGGGCATGGGCGTGATGGTCGGGCCGGTGCTCGGCCCCACGCTCGGCGGCTGGCTCACGGACAGCTACAACTGGCGCTGGGTGTTCTTCATCAACGTGCCGGTCGGTGCGTTTGCGTTCTTCGGTGTTTCCACCTTCCTGCCGTCGCGCGAACCGGCCCGTGCGACGCGCTTCGACATGTTCGGCTTCGCCACGCTCGCACTCGCCATCGGCGCGCTGCAAGCGATGCTCGACCGCGGCGAACAGCTCGACTGGTTCGGCTCGCTCGAAATCCAGATCTACGCGCTGATCTCGGCCATCAGCTTCGCGTTCTTCATCGCGCACACGGCGACTTCGGGACCGGGCACCTTCTTTCGCTATCAGCTGCTCAAGGACCGCAACTTCGCGACGGGCACGTTCTTTATCTTCGTGATCGGCGCGGTGCTCTACGCAACGCGCGCGCTCTTGCCGCCGATGCTGCAAAACCTCATGGGCTATCCCGTCGCGACCACGGGCCTCGTCACCGCGCCGAGCGGCGCGGGCACGATGCTCGCAATGCTCATTGCGGGCCGCCTGCTGCGCCGCGTCGATGCGCGCGCGCTGCTGCTGTTCGGCTTCGTGGTGTCCGCCTACGCGCTGTGGCAGATGATGCAGTACACGACCGTCCTCTCGGCTTCGGATATCGTCTGGCCCGGCGTCGTTCAGGGCTTCGGGCTCGGCTTCGTTTTCGTGCCGCTTTCCGCGCTCACGTTCTCGACGCTCACGCCCGAGCTGCGCGCGGACGGCACGGCGACCTATAGCCTGATGCGCAATATCGGCAGCAGTATCGGCATTTCGATCGTGCAGACGTTCGTCACGCGCGGCACGCAGGTCGCGCATGCGGATCTCGCGGCGCACATCACGCCGTTCAATCCGGCGATCCAGCCGATGCTCGCAAACGGCTCGCATAACGATCTCGCGCTGCTCAATCAGACCATCACGCAGCAGGCGCAGATGATTGCCTATCTGAACGACTTCAAGATGATGTTCGTCGCGACGCTGCTCGTGATTCCGCTACTCGTGCTGATCCGGCCATCGTCCAGCAGCGCGTCCTCCGCCGACGCGAGCCACGCCGCGATGGACTGAACGTTCCGCTTCTCGTCCGCTTCTCGCCCGCTTCTTGTCGTACTCCGCCCGCAATTTCCATCGAACCGCATGCTTTCTGCCGTATCCATCCTGTTGCCCGTATTCGGGCTGATCTTTGCGGGCTTCGCCTGCCGCCGTCTCGGCGTGCTGGGCCCGGCCGCCGCTTCCGAACTGAACCGCTTCGTCGTGTGGCTCGCGCTGCCCGCGTTGCTCTTCGACATCCTTGCGCATGCCACGTGGCATGAACTGTTTCAGCCGGCCTTCGTTGCTGCGTTCGGCGGCGCGTGCCTGCTGGTCTTCGCGGGCGTCGTCGGCGTGCGGCTCTTTCTGGGCCGTCCGCTTGCCGATGCGAGCGTCGACGGTCTCGCCGCCGCGTATCCGAACACCGGCTATGTGGGCTTTCCGCTGTGCATGATCGCGTTCGGCCCGTCGAGCCTCACACCGACGACGATCGCAACGATCATCGTCGTGTGCGTGCTGTTCGCCTTCGCCATCGTGCTGATCGAAACCGGCCTGCAAAGCGAGCGTCGTCCGCATCGCCTCGCCATCAAGGTCGTGCGCTCGCTGCTGCGCAATCCGCTACTGGTTGCGCCCGCACTCGGTGCGATCGTTTCGGGCGCACACATCGCGTTGCCCGCAAGCGCGCAGACGTTCCTCAAGCTGCTCGGCGGCGCGGCGAGCCCCTGCGCGCTCGTGAGCCTCGGTTTGTTCCTCGCGGAGCGGCGCAGCAGCGAAACGGCGCCGCGCGAGTCGTCGTGGTGGCTCACGCTTTCGAAGCTCGTCGCACAACCGGCGCTGACCTGGTGGCTTGCCGTGCGCGTGTTTGCGTTGCCGGTTCCGCTCGCGCAGACAGCCGTCCTGCTCGCGGCATTGCCCACCGGCACCGGCCCGTTCATGCTGGCCGAGTACTACCGGCGCGAAGCGCACGTCACGTCGCGCACGATTCTGCATTCCACGATTGGCTCGCTTGTAACGCTCACGTTGCTGTTGCTGTACCTGCGGCACGGAAATTGAGCGCGTGGCACGCGGCTTGCGCCGATAAGGTCATGCCATCGAAAAGGGGGGCAGACGATGAACTGGCTTCGAAGGCACGGCGCGGCACTGGCATTCGCGATTTTCGCCGCATGTCTCACCATATCGGCCACCGGGGCGTGCACGCTGGGCGGTGCGGTTGCGGGCGGCTACGTCGGCAACCGGGTTACCAACGGCAGCGCGCTCGGCACGGTGGGCGGCGCAGTGGCGGGCGGGGTGATCGGTCACGAAATCGGCAGATGATGGCCACGGCGCATTCGTGCCGTGGCGAACCGGGCGCGTGACACGCCACGCGAGCGCGCCCGTTGCCGTCGTTGTTACTTGACCGCGCCGAGCGCGAGTCCTTTGACCATATAACGTTGCAGCCACGCGAACACTACTGATACGGGCAGCGTCGCCGCGAGCGTGGCGGCCATCACGAGTTGCCATTCGACGGTGTACTTGCCCGCCACCATGTCGGTGACCTGCACCGTGAGCGTCTTGTTCTCGGGCGAGCGGATCAGCGTATAGACCACCGCGAATTCATTCCACGCGCTGATGAACGTGAAGATCGCAGTGACCACCATGGCCGGCAAGGCGAGCGGCAGAAACACGCGAAACACCGCGCCCGTGCGGCTGCTGCCTTCGAGCCACGCCGATTCTTCGAGATCGCGCGGCACCGTCTGGAAGTACGACGAGAGCATCCACACGGCAAACGCGATGTTGAATGCCGCATACGAAACGATCACGCCGATCTTCGAATCGACGAGGTTGCCGTCGCCGAACGGAATCATCGCGGCGAGCCGGAACAGGCCCACCACCAGCAGGATCGGCGAAAGCATCTGCGTGACGAGCAGGAACTGCTTGTACAGGCCGCGGCCGCGAAACGGAAAGCGCGCGAGCGCGTAGGCGGCGGGCAGGCTCACGGCGAGTGCGAGCGATGTCGAAAGCACGCTCACGATGATGCTGTTGCGCAGCGCGACGCCGAAGTTCGCGGCTTCCCACATGTCGACGTAGTTCTGCCAGCGCCAGTGCACCGGCAGCCAGCGTGCGGGAAACACGAACACTTCGGAGGCGGGCTTGAACGACGTGAAGAACATCACGGCGAACGGGAACAGCACGGCGACCACCAGCGGCGAGAGCGCGAGCCAGCAGAGCAGCGAGCGTTTGAGCTTGCGGTTCATGCGAGGTCTCCTTCCGCGCTGCTGCCGCGCATGGCTTGCAGGCGCAGATAGGCGATCGAGAATGCGAACAGGATCAGGAGCATGACGAGCGACACGGCCGCCGCTTCGCCAGGGCGTCCCAGACGGAAGCCTATTTCGTAGAGGTAGGTGACGAGAATGTGCGTGCTGTCGTCGGGGCCGCCTTGCGTCATGACCCAGATGATCGGGAACGAGTTGAACACGTAGATCACGTTCAGCAGGATCGCCATGTTGATGAACGGTTTCAGCAGCGGCAGCGTGAGCTGGCGGAACTGCTGCCAGGCGCTTGCGCCGTCGATTCGCGCGGCTTCGTAGATGTCGCCCGGAACCGACGAGAGCCCGCCCAGCAGGATCGTCGTCGTGAACGGAATCGACACGAGTATGCCGACGGCGATCTCGACGGGGAACGCGTATTCCGGCGTGGCGAGCCAGTGAATCGGCCCGGAGATGAAGCCGAGACGCTGCAGCGTCACGTTGACCATGCCGTAGTCGTCGTTGAACGCCCAGCGCCACACCACGGCGGTCATCGTGAGCGAGACGGACCACGGCAGCATCACGATCGTGCGCGCGACGCCGCGCCCATAGAAGTCCTGGTTGAGGATGAGCGCGACCGGCACCGAAATCAGCACGGTGCCCGCGACCACGAAAAACGTCCAGACGAGCGTGTTGCGCAGCGCGCTCATGAACACGGGATCGCCGAGCACGTTATAGAAGTTCTGCAGACCACTGAAACCGCGGATCTGCCCGAAACGCGACACCTCGTGCAGCGACTGATACACGATGTTGAAGATCGGGTAACTGATGATGAACAGCGCGAGCAACAGACTCGGCACGATCAGGAGCCAGGGCGCGCGGGGTACGGCGACGGCACGGTTGGAGCGGCTCATGCGGATGGATTCGCGTGTACGTTCGGGGGCGCCGCCGGGTGCCGGACTGGCTGGCTGCGTTTGCCCGGTTTGTCTCAGGGGACCGGAAGTCATGGTGTTGCGCCGTGGTGACTACGTTGCTTCGATGCTTCGGCGGAGCGTCGCGCATGCGAGCCATGCCCGCATGCGCGACGGTCAGCGCCAGAGGCACGCGGTGCTTACTTGCCGAGCGACTTGTTCGCTTCGGTTGCGGCCTGGTTCAGCGCATCGGCGGGCTTGGCCTTGCCGAGGTAGATCGACTGCATCGCGTTCGTCACGGCCTTCGCGGTGTCTTCCCAGCCCGTCACGGTCGGCGCGAAGCGTGCGTGCGGCAGGAGTGCGATGAATGCCTGCGTGTCCGCATCCTTGAACGCCGGGTCGGCCGCTTCAGCCTTCGTCGTCGGCAAGAAGCCTTCCGTGCTCGTGAACTCCACGCGCGGCGCCTTCGTGAACAGGAAGTCGAGGAACTTCCAGGCGCTCTTCTTCACCTTCGAGTTCTTGAACATCATGATCGAGTCGGTCACCGCGTAGGTCGCGGGCGTCGTGGCGACCGGGATCGCGTCGATGCCGTAATGGATGTTCGGGGCTTCCTTCTTGAGCTGCTTCGCGAGGAACGGCGCCGAGATCATCATCGCCACGCGGCCCTGCTTGAAGAGGTTCTGCACGTCTTCACGGCTGTAGCCCGTCACGCCCGGCTGCGTGAGGCCCTGGTCGATCATCGACTTGTAGAGCGTCGCGGCCTTCACGCCTTCCGCCGAATTGAACGCCGCCTTGCCGTCCTTGCCCACGACTTCGCCGCCGTGGGTCCACAGAGCGTAGTAGAAGTACACGTCGGTTTCGATTTCCTTGCCTTGCAGACCGAAGCCGGCAATGCCCTTGGCCTTCAGCTTCTTCGATGCGTCGACAACTTCATTCCAGCTCTTCGGACCGTTCGGATAGCCCACCGAAGCGAGCATGTCCTTGTTGTAGTAAAGCGCGCGCGCCGAAGCGGCAATCGGCAGGCCATAGAGCTTGCCGTTGATTTCGCCCGGTGCCAGGAACGGGCCGATGAAGCGCGCCTTGAAGTTCGCGTCCATGTAACCGTCGAGCGGCTCGGCGATGTCGTCCTTCACGAAGTCGAGCAACCAGCGCGTGCCGATGATCGCGACGTCCGCGTTCGCGCCGCCTGCGATGTCCGTTTGCAGTTTCTGTTGCAGCGAGTCCCAGTTCACGTCTTCGATCTTGATCGTCGTGCCGGGATTGGCGGCCTCGAACTGCTTGGCCATTCTTTCGAAGTACGGCGCGGTGGCGTCGCTGTAGTGCGCGACGGTCACGCGAACGGTGTCGGCGTGCGCCGCGACCGCGATGCCCGCAAAGGCGAGTGCGACGGCAAGCTTGCCGAGCATGGTGGATGCACGTTGCTGAAACGACATTCTCTATCTCCTGTAGTGGTTATGCCCTGCTTTGCCGCCGCCGTGGCCCCGGCGCTGGGTTGCGTTGTTTGAAAAAATCCTACAGGATGAAAAAAGCGTTGTCACCTGGTAAACGCGATATTGTTTTCCCCTCGGCGTATTGCCTAACATACTGTAAAACCGGGAGAAATCTTGCGTCGCAGCAGAAAATCCAGTGCGTGTTAACCCGGACGCCGATACGCGGTTTTTAAGTAGTGTGTAGGAAATTTTCAGGTATGAGGGTAAGGCTGGCGAGCCTTCTGGAGAGTCGAATATGAGCCGGGTGGTGCTGGTGACGGGCGCGAGCGGCGGGATCGGCCGTGCGCTGTGCAAACAGTTTCTCGATGCGGGCGATACGGTTCTTGCGCTCGATCGCAACGAGGCGGGTGTGCAGTCGTTGCGTACGCAATGGGGTGCGCAACGGCTCGAGGCGCTCGTTGCCGACGTGAGCGACGCCGACGCGCTCGCCGCTGCCGTGTCGGCCGGAGTGGCCGCGCGCGGGCCGGTGGACGTCGTCGTGGCGAATGCGGGCGGCGCGCTCGGCACGACGCTCGCGCGCACCGACGCGGCGGGCTGGCGGCGCGACATCGACCTGAATCTCAACGGCACGTATTACACGGTCGAAACGGTCCGTCAGTCGATGATCGAGCGGCGGCGCGGCGCGATCGTGCTGGTCGGCTCCGTGAACGGACTCGCTGCGCTCGGGCATCCCGCCTATAGCGCGGCGAAGGCGGGGCTCGTGAGCTACACGAAGGCGCTGGCGATCGAACTGGGGCAGTACGGCATCCGCGCGAATCTCGTGTGCCCGGGCACGGTGAAGACGCCTGCGTGGCAGGCGCGTGTCGCACAGCGTCCGCAGATCTTCGAGGAACTGAAGAAGTGGTATCCGCTCGGCGACGTGGCGACGCCCGAGGACATCGCCGACGCGGTCCTGTTTCTCGCGTCGCCGCAGGCGCGCGTGATTACGGGCGTCGCGCTGCCGGTGGACGCGGGCCTCATGGCGGGCAACCGGATCATGGCAAACGAACTGACGCTCGACCCGCTCTGAAGCGTTCGGAGCAGGGTCCGAACAACAATCGGCAGGACACACGCGCGCACGCGCAATCAGCGAACGAGGCAAGCATGGCAGCGGTACAACTGAACGGCATCTACAAACGCTACGGCGAAACGCAGGTCGTGCACGGCGTCGACCTCGACATCGAGGACGGCGAGTTCGTCGTGCTGGTCGGCCCATCGGGTTGCGGCAAGACGACGCTCATGCGCATGATCGCCGGTCTCGAAGACATCAGCGGCGGCGATCTCACGATTGGCGGCACGCGCGCGAACGGCCTGCCGCCGCAGCAGCGCAATGTGTCGATGGTGTTCCAGAGTTACGCGCTCTATCCGCATCTTTCGGTGTACGACAACATCGCGTTCGGCCCGCGCATCCGCAAGGAACGCGAGGACACGTTCAAGCCGCGCATCGAGGCGGCCGCGAAGATGCTCAATCTGTCGAGCTATCTCGAACGCCTGCCGCGCGCGCTCTCGGGCGGCCAGCGTCAGCGCGTGGCGATGGGCCGCGCCGTGGTGCGCGACCCCGCTTTGTTTCTCTTCGACGAGCCGCTTTCGAACCTCGACGCCAAGCTGCGCGTGCAGATGCGCACGGAAATCAAGGCGCTGCACCAGCGCCTGCGCAATACGGTCGTCTACGTGACGCACGACCAGATCGAGGCGATGACGATGGCCGACCGCATCGTCGTGATGAACGCGGGCCGCATCGAGCAGATCGGCCGCCCGCTCGATCTTTACGACCGGCCGGGCAACCTGTTCGTCGCGAGCTTCCTCGGCTCGCCGTCGATGAACTTCGCGCAGGGCACGGTGATGAGCGATGCGCGCGGCACGGCGCTCGTGCTCGAAGACGGCTTGCGCGTGCCGCTTCCCGAAGGCCGGGCGCAGCAAGGCGCGCGCGTGACGCTCGGGATCCGGCCGGAGCATATCGAGGCGGGCGGCGAGGTGCCATTCAACGTCGACGTGATCGAGCCGACTGGCGCGGAGACCCATATGTACGGGAAAATAGGCGGCTCAACCTGGTGCGTCACCACGCGCGCGCGGCCGCAAGTCGAGCCGGGGCAGCGTATGACGCTCGGTCTGCCTCTCGCGCATTTGCATCTGTTCGACACCGAAAGCGGCAAGCGGCTCGATAGCGACTGAATTCGAAACCGAGCATTGTGGGCACATCGGGGCTCATCGGGGCTCATCGGCCAATCCACGGGAAATCCAGCTTGCCGGTCTCCAATCTGATCCATCACATCCGCGATGTCGCCGAGTCGCTGCGGCCCGCCGAGCGCAAGGTCGCCGACATGGTGCTGGGCGACATCGACTTCGCCATGCGCGCAAGCATCACCGAGCTTGCGCAGCGCGCGGACGTGTCCGAGCCTTCGGTGACGCGCTTTTGCCGGGCGGTGGGCGCGCACGGCCTGCGCGACTTCAAGATGCGGCTCGCGCAGAGCGCGGCGGGCGGTGTGCCCTATGCGTCGCCTTCGGGTGTGGAGAGCGGCGACGAGATCGGCACGCTGCTCGACAAGGTGACCGAGTCGGTCGTGCAAGGTGTCGCGCACGCGCGCGCGTCGCTCGATCCGGCCGTGTTCGCGGCGGCAGTGGCGGCGCTCGGCAGCGCAAGGCGCGTGTACTTCTTCGGCGTGGGTGCGGGCTCGGGGCTGGTCGCGCAGGATGCGGCGCTGCGCATGCTGCGGCTCGACATCGCCGCGAGCGCGTTCACCGACGCGCATCTCCAGCGGCTCTACGCAGGGCTGCTCGAACCCGGCGACGTGGCATTCGCGATCTCGCAGTCGGGGCGCAGCGTCGAGGTGAACGAGAGCATCCAGATTGCGAAGGAGCGCGGCGCGACGACCATCGCGCTCACGAATGCCGGTTCGCGGCTCGCGTGGGTGGCCGATATTCCGCTGCTGCTGCGCGTGCCCGCTGCGGCGGAGCCGCATGCGCCGGGTGTCTCGCGCATCGCGCATCTCGCGGTGATCGACGCGCTCGCGATTGCCGTGGCGCTCGGCCTCGGGCCGAAGGCGCTCGAGAAAATGCGCGACGCGCAGGCGCGCAGCGACGGCGATGTCGCGAAAGCGCCCGAAGGCGGCGTATAGCGGCTAAACAGGCGATAACGCTGGTCGCGTGTCCGATGGGGAAAACCATCATCGAAATTGCGCGCGCAACGATTCCAGACGCGAATCGATAGCTTCAGACGTGCGGCCTACACCTGCATCGACGGCACGTCTTTCATGCAGCGCAAGGCGAACATCGACCGGCTGTGCCGGATGCCTGCGATGCGATAGAGCTTCTCGCGCAGGAAGCGCTCATATCCGGCGGTTCCGTCGACCGCAACCTTGATCCAGTAGTCGTACTCGCCCGAGACGAGATACGCCTCCAGCACCTCGGGCAGCGCCGCGAGCGCTTCGCCGAAGCGGGCGAGGGCATCGTCCTCGTGGCGGTCGAGCGTCACTTCCAGAATCACGATATCCGCGTAGCCGAGCTTTTTCTGGTTCACGAGGGCGACATAGCCGTCGATATAGCCATCCGCTTCAAGCTGGCGCGTACGATTCCAGCACGCCGTGGTGGACATGCCGACCTGTTCGGCCAGTTCGGCGTTGGACAGGCGTGCATTCGTTTGCAGCGCGCGCAGGATCTTGTGATCCTGGCCGTCGAGTGTTCGGGCGGGGCGTTCGCGGGCGATCATGGTGAAAAAGAATTCTGTTCAGTTAATACGATTTACTGCGGAAGAACGTTCTGCATTTTGCCCGAAGCGGCACAGAAACAGGAAGCCTTTACAGCGGTGCGGCCGGTATATTTTCCGGCGTGCCTTCATGCCCCGGCACGATCCGCGCGGCCACCTCGCCTGCGCGGGGCGCGCCGCCGCAGCCACAAGCCGCGGCGGACCGTCCGGAGGGCGTGAAGGCATTCACACGCCGATTCCCTTGCCTGTCTTGCAGAACCACAACGATGTCGATCCAGCTGTATCTGTCCTTTCTTGCCGCCGCACTTGTGCTCGTCTACACGCCCGGTCCCGTCAACGTCATGACCATGAGCCACGCGCTCCAGGCCGGCTGGCGCGATGCGCTGCCCTGTGTCTGGGGCAGCACGGTTGCCGTACTGCTCCAGCTCACGGTAACGGCGCTCTGCCTCAATTCCCTGCTTCTCATCAGTGAGCACTCGCTCACCGTGCTGCGCTGGCTCGGTGCGGCTTATCTCGTCTGGCTCGGTTTCAAGCAATGGCGCAGCGGCGCACTGGTGGGCGCACAGGCGAGCGACGATGCATCGGGCGACAGCCGCCGCGATCTGTTCTGGCGCGGCTTCGCGACCTCAGGGCTCAATCCGAAGACGCTGCTGTTCTTTCCGTCGTTCTTTCCGCAGTTCATGCGCGCCGACGCGCACTGGAGCGAAAACCGTCAATTTCTGCTGCTGGCGGTGACGTTTGCCATGCTGTTCGCTTTCGGCGTGGCATCGATGGCGCTGTTCTCGCACCGGCTGCGCCACACGCTGCAAAGGCCCAGGCGCGTGCGCGCGGTGAACCGGCTGATGGGCAGTTTGCTCGTGGGTATGGGCGCGCTGATGGTTGGGTTGCGCTAAGCACGTAGCTAAGCGCAAGAGTGCGCAAGAACACGCCGCCCCGCAGCGCACGGGCGTAAGCGCGCGAGTGGGCGCTCACCTGGCGCCGTAGCGTTGCGGAGATTGAAGGCGCTTGGGGTGCTTGGGGCGCTTGAAGTGCTTGAGCCGGTTACGGCGTCGCAGGCGTTGCTGAAGCCGGCGCAGCGCCCGTTGTCGCGTTACTGCTGCCGGTTGCGCCTGCACTTGGCGTGCTGCTGCCGCCTTGAGCTGCGGGAGCCGGAGCCGTTGTGGCGGGCGTGGACGCCAGCGTCGTCGCGCTGGCTGCCGCGGAAGCGGCGGCAACGTGCGTTGCCGCGGCTGCGTCGCTGGCCGCCACCGCTGCGCCGGTGGCGCGCGGTGCCGTGACGGGCGCGAGCGCCGTTTGAGGCGTCACGCCTGTTGCAACGGGTTGAAGCAGGGACGCCGGATCAGCCGATGCAGCCGTTGCAGCGGTATTCGGCGCCGCCGGATGCGGCGCGGCAGCCGGCACAGTGACGGGCGGCGGCAGCGGCGTGACCTTGATCTTCGCCGTATCCGGTACGGCTTCGCTACGTGCGGCCGCACCCAGATAGCTCCCGACCAGTTCGAAGAAACGGTCGTAAAACTTGCTGGACTGGATCGTTTCGCTCGAAATCTTGACCATCGCGTCGCTGTTCGAGCGGATCGGCAGCGAGACCGACCCCAGAATCGACAATCCCACGCTCGCCGACGTATCGCTCTTCTTCAGCGCAAAGCCGTTTTGCACGGCGTTCACGTAGACCATGCTCGAGTTCGCCGCGTCGCCATCCGTACAGACCACGTGGATTTCAACCACGATGTGCGAATCGCTCTCGGGCTGGAAGTTTTTCGAGGCATCGACGGTGCCGTCGTGCCCCAGCGTCGTCATGTAACCCTGGCTCAGGAGGGCGCGGCGCGACGCTTCGCAGGCGTCGCCGCTTGCGTAGTTGAAGCTGCGCGAGAACTGGTTGGGTGCGCTGCTCAGCAACTGGTCGTCCTGGAATTTCGGTTTCGGCGACGAGCACGCGCTCAATGCGACGACAACCGCGGCCAGCAACGGACACAGCGGATACAGGGAAAATCTCGGAAAGCGGAACATGTTCGGACCAGATCACACAGCAATGCATCGGACGGCATGCATTGTAGTTCGGTTCCGCTTTGCATGACGCAAGCGTCTGTTTTTTACTCGGACCCTGAAAGCCGCTCGTAGGCTGGGTAGCCCGTGCGCCTCGCGCGGCAACGCCTAGAACTCGACCAGCGCGAAATCGTCCTTGCCGACGTCGCAAAGCGGACAGCGCCATTCGCCGGGCACATCCGCCCAGCGCGTACCCGGCGCGAGGCCGTCGTCGGGCGCACCCGCCGCTTCGTCGTAGACCCAGCCGCAGATCACGCAAACCCATTGCTTGAAGCCGCTTTCGGCAGCCGTTGCGTTCGCGGCGCCGTTGTGTGCGTCGTCGGACGCCGCATCGGCATCCTTCGCGCGCGGCGCATCGAGCGCGACGACGCGCGGTGCCGACGTGCCGCCTGCGCGCGCACTCAGTTGCGTCTGCAACGCTTCCAGCAATCGGGCGGCTTCGTCGGCGGTGAGGTCGATCCAGTAGGGGTCGCCTGCGCCGTCATTCAGGCGTTCGGGCGAGAACTGGATTTCGAGGGCAACGCCTTTCTTGTACATGGGCAAAAACGGGGGAACGAGCGGACTGGCGGGCGGATGGCCGCGTTCAGAGGAAAAGCCGTGCGACGAGCGACACCGCAACGCCGCTCGCGCCGATCAGCGTGAGGAACAGCAGCAGCGTCATCGCCTTGCGCGACGAAGCGCTCGGGGTGGCGGGGACAGAAGATTGGGAAGGGGTGTTCATAGTGCGTGCGAGGGGGGCTGTGGGCGCCGGGTGCGCGACCGGATGGCCGCGCGGCGCGTGAGTGTCGCACGATTTCGTGCATGCGTCGACGCTGGCTGTACAGCCGTTGCGCCGTGCGGCGCAGCGTGCTTGGCTGTTGCCGCGAAGGCGTGATTATCGCCGCAAAATCACCACGAATCGCGCACCGATTCGTGCGCGAGCGGAGTTGGACTATTTCCCCATGGTTGGGAGCGGCCGCGCGCGCCTTGCGGGTCGCGTGCGGCCAGGGAGATCAAGTCCGCAGCTTCGCGGGCGTGGCGCTTCGCCGTGCGGGCCGACCGGCGTGGGCAATGATTTGCGTGTCGCCTGCGCCGTTGGCCGCGCTGTAGTCCGCGCCGTTACCCACTGCATCAGGCAGGCAGTGTTTATGCAACTGCTGCGCCGCGTGCCGCAATTCGCGTTCGATTGCGTGCCGCACGCCTTCGGCGTCGCGGCGCTTGAGCCGCCGCATCAGGCCGTCGTGAGCGTCGTTGAGCGTGGCCGCGAAGCCGCTGTCGTCGAACAGCAGGTTCGAGATCGGCCCGACTTGCAGCCAGACAGTCTCGATCAGATCGACCAGCAGCGGCGAGCCACATGCGCGGTACAGCACGAGGTGGAACACCTCGTTGGCGTCCAGATAGCGTGTGCGCCTGTTTTGCGCAAGCGCCTCGCCCATGTGCGCGCAGAGTGCGTCGAGTTGCGCGATCTCGTCGTCGGTGAGCCGGGGCGTAGCGAGGCTCGCCGCTTCGCCTTCGAGCATCACACGCACGTTCAACGCATCGTCGAATTGCGCGCGCGTGAGCTGCGGCACCAGCACGCCGCGATTGGGCACGCTCACGAGCGCGGATTCCGCCGCAAGACGCACGAGCGCCGCGCGCACCGGCATCTCGCCGACGCCCAGTTGTTCGGCGAGTGCGTGGATGCGCAGCCGCTCGCCGGGCACGAAGCGTCCGAGGCTCAGCCATCGGCGCAGCGTCGCGTAGGTTTCGTCCTGCAACGATTGGTGGGCGCGTGTTTTCATCGCGACGTGGTGAGCGTGTCGGGCGTGGTGAACGTGGTGCGGCTCATGTCAGTTCCGTCAAACATGCGTCGAAGGCTTCGAGCAGGCGGTCGACGTCGGCGGCCGTCGTGTCCGGACACACGAGCATCATGTTGTGGAACGGCGTGATCAGCACGCCGCGATTCAGCAGATACAGATGCACGATGTGTTCGAGTTCGTCGTCCATCGCGGCGCGCGCTTCGGTGCCGTTGCGCGGCGGCGTGGCGCAGAACTGGAATTCGGTGCGCGCGCCCACGCGTGTCACGCACCACGGCAGATCATGGCGCGCGATCGTCGCCGCAAGCCCAACGGCCAGGCGTTGCGCGAGTGCGAACATGTGCTCGTAGGCCGCCTCGGTCATCACTTCTGCGAGCGTTGCGCGCATTGCGCTCATCGACAGCATGTTTGCCGTGAGCGTCGTGCCGATGCCCGAATGGCCGGGCGGCGCGTCGAGCTTCGCTTGCTGCGCGCGCGCGGCAAGCTCGGCGGAAAAGCCGTAGACCGCGCACGGCATGCCGCCGCCCACCGGTTTGCCGAGCACGAAGAGATCGGGTTCGATGTCGTGCGCGCGCGCGTACCCGCGTGGTCCGCTGCTGATCGTGTGGGTTTCGTCGATGGCGAGCAGCGTGCCGTGGCGGCGCATGAGCGCCTGGGCTTCGCGCCAGAAGCCGGGCTCGGGCAGCACCATGCCGACGTTGGTCATTGCCGGTTCGGCCAGCACGCAGGCAACTTCGCCATCGGCGAGCGCCTTGTCGAGCGCGTCGAGATCGTTGAATTCGACCACGCGCGTAAAGGGCAGCAGATCGTGCACCTGGCCGAGCAGGCTCGCACGCTGCGTCGGCACGCCGTCGATCAGATCGACGAATACGTCGTCCACCGTGCCGTGATAGCAGCCGTTAAATACGACGATGTGCCTGCGTCCCGTCGCCGCGCGCGCCCAGCGCAGCGCGAAGCGGTTCGCGTCGCTCGCGGTCATTGCGAACTGCCAGTACGGCAGGCCGAAGCGCTGTGCGAGTGCTTCTCCCACGGCTGCGGCGTCCTCGCCCGGCAGCATGGTCGTGAAGCCGCGCTGTGCCTGCGCCGCGATGGCGCGCGCCACCGGTTCCGGCGCATGACCGAACATCGCGCCCGTGTCGCCGAGGCAGAAGTCGGCGTAGCGATGGCCGTCGGCATCGGTGAACGTCGCGCCGCGGGCAGCTTCGACATAGAGCGAGAACGGCGTCGACCAGTCGTTCATCCAGTGCAGCGGCACGCCGAACAGCAGGTGCTGCGCCGCGCGCGCCGAAAGCGCCTGCGACTTCGGGCGGGCCGCGATGAAGGCTTCGCGCTCGCGTGCAAGAACGCGCTGCGCGCGCGCCCGGTTCACGCGTTGACGGGTTGGCATGGGTGTCTCCTGTGTGCTTTTTTTTGGACGCGCGCCGCCTGCCTGCGATGCGCGTCACGATTTGATCAAATCATCGCACGGGAGATTGGGGGAAGTAAATTTGATCAAATTTCCGCAGCCGGCGACAAAACCTCGCTTCAATGAGTCGTTGTCTGCGCATCGAGTAACGAATGCACGCAGACGTCCACGCTCAGTTCGTTTAGCGCCGCAACGGGCAGCGCGTCGGTCGCCGCGCGCGTGAGCACGTGCAAGACGCGCGGCTTGAGGCGCGCGAGCACGAGCTGGCGGCCGTCTCGTGAGACTTCGGCGGCGTAGGTCTGCAGGGCCTCGATGGTCGAGCCGTCGATATCGGCCGATTCTTCGAGGCTGATGATCGTGTGCCGCATGGTCTCGTCGTGCTTCGCCGTGAGCATGCGCAGATGCGAGAGCACGCGCTCGACGTTGGCGAAGAAGAGCGGCGCTTCTGGCCGCACGATGATCATGCCCGGCACCGGCTGGGCATCCGGATGGCTGCGCGTATCGACGAAATCGTGCGTATCGCCGAGCCGCCCCAGCACGCTCACCTTCGGCTCCGAAAGATTGCGCAGCGTCCAGAGCAGGCTCACGGCGATGGCGAGCAGCAGGCCGTCCAGCACGCCGAGCAAGAGCACCGCAAGACACGCGCCGAGCGCGAGAAAGCGGTCGCGTCGCCACTTGAGATACGGCGCGAATACGTGCGGATTGATCGTGTGGCTTACCGCGTGAATCACGATCGCGGCCAGCACCGGCTCGGGAATATGCGCGATTTGCGGCAGCAGGAGCGCGACCATCAATGCAATGACCGCGGCGGCGGTCCACGCTGCCACGCGCGTCTGCGCGCCCGCAGCCTCGTTGGCGGAGGTCCCCGAATAACCGGCGCCCACCGGCATGCCGCCGAAGAGGCCGGAGACGAGATTGCTCGCGCCGAGTGCGGCGAGATCGCGGTTCGGCGAGAACGGATCGTCGTGCTTCAGTGCGAAGCCGCGTATCGAGCCGTACGACTCGGCATAGACGATCAACATCATCGCGAAGGCCAGCTCGCCGCAGCGCAGCCATTGAGTGCGTTCGAGATCGGGTAGACCGAAGCCGATGTGCGCGAGGTCGATCTCACCCACCTGCACGATGCCGTAGTGCGAGAGATCGACGGCATAGCCGAGCGCGATGGACAGCACGATCACGACGAGCGTGGCAGGCACGCGCGGCCAGCGTCTGAGTCCGTACAGAATGACGAGCGCGACGATGGCGAGTGCGCCGCCGTAGAGGCTCCACTGCTTCGACGTTTCGAGCAGGCCCCACAGATAGCGCGGCGCGTCGGAGTGCACGGGGTTCACGCGCAGCGCGAGTCCGCACTGCTTGAGAACGATGGTGATGGCGAGCCCGAACGTGAAGCCGCGCAATACGGACTTGGCGATGAAATCGGACATGTTGCCAAGGCGCGCGGCGCTTGCGACGAGGAAGAACAGGCCGGCCATGATGATGATGCCCGCGCCGAGCAGGAGCCGCGTGGCGGCGTCGCCGCCGGATGCGGAGAGCGTGACGGCGGCGAGCACGGCAGCCGATGAAGACGTTGACGACACAACGGCGAAGCGGCTGTTGCCGATCACGCCATAGAGCACGAGGCCCGCGAGCAACGCGACGATACCGGCTTGTGGCGGCACGTTGCCGATATTGGCGTACGCAACGGCTTCGGGCAGCAGCAGGCCGGCGATTGCGCAGCCGGCGAGCAGGTCCTTGAGGTGGCGCTGGTAGAAGCCCGGCGCTGTGTCAGGCGTGGCCGTGGACATGTCGTGCCTCCCTCCCTGTGTTTTTGTGTTGGGTGACGTTAGGGATGGTAGCGCAGAAGACGTCGTTTCAGGCCCAATGCCAGGGCCGCGCTTTACCGCAGTGCAGCAGCGCAGAGCAGGCGCGCGGTGCAGGCGTCCCATGCAACAGCAACGAAAAAGGCGCGATGCGTCAAGCGTATCGCGCCTTGCGGGAGGGGAGCGCGAATGCGCTCGGGCAGGCGATTACTTCCGGTCGAGCGAGATGCGTCCGGGCCCGGCCACGGCGAGCGCGAGCAGTCCGCCCGCGATGCTGACGTTCTTGTAGAAGTTGATCATGTCGCCCATTTGCGCCATGCCGGTCTCGGTCCAGAAGCGATGGCCGATCAAGCCGGTGGCGATGGTATAGAGCGCGAGCAGCACGGCGAGCGGGCGCGTGTAAAAACCCACGACGATCAGCACGCCGACGAAGAATTCCATGACGACGGCAATGACCGCCGAAACGGTAGGCACCGGTGCGCCGACGTGCGCCATGTACATGACGGTGCCCGTGAAGCCGGTGAGCTTTTGCCAACCGAACAGGACGAACAGCGTAGCAAGCAGGATGCGGGACACGAGCAGGACCGCGTCGTTACCCTGGCCGAACAGGTTGTATCGCATGTTGTTTCCCTCCGACGGGATGACGTTGTTTCAGTTCTTTTCTGACGATATGAAGCCTGCTGAAAGAGAGGCCCGTGCGGGCCTCTCATACAGACTATGCAATTCCACGCGGCAATGCCACGCCGCGATTACACGTTACGACCAGAATTCCGACGATTCCATGTTGCGAAGATCGAAGACCAGCACTTCGGCGTCGTCGCCCTGGCTGAACGTCAGTTCGCGTTCGTTACGGATGCGCGCGCCATCGCCTTCGCCAAACGCAACGCCGTTCACGCTCACGCTACCGCGTGCGACGTGCACGTAAGCGAAGCGGTCCGCGCCGATGGCGAGCTTCGCGCTTTCCGCACCGTCGAAGCGGCCTGCATAGACGCGCGCGTCCTGGCGTATCTCAAGCGAGTCCTCGGCGCCGTCCGGCGAGAGCACGAGCCGCAGCTTGCCTTGCTTTTCGGCATCGGTGAAATTCTTCTGTGCATAACGCGGCTGCGCGCCTTTCACATTCGGTGCGATCCAGATCTGCAGAAAGTGCACGGGTTCGTTCGCCGAATGGTTGAACTCGCTGTGCGTAACGCCGGTGCCCGCGCTCATGAGCTGCACGTCGCCGGGGACGATCACCGAGCCGGTGCCCATCGAATCCTTATGCTCGAGCGCGCCTTCGAGCACGTACGAGAAGATTTCCATGTCGCGGTGCGGGTGCTTGCCGAAGCCGCGAGCCGGGGCGACGCGGTCGTCGTTGATGACAAGCAGATCCGAGAAGCCGATCTGCTTCGGATCGTAGTAGTTCGCGAACGAGAACGTGTGACGCGAGCTGAGCCAGCCGTGTTCGCCGCGACCGCGCTGATCTGCCTTGCGAAGTTCAATCATTTCGACCTCCAGTGATGTTGTCAGGCTGAGTTGCCTGAATGCGTGAGGCGTAGTGTAGGTCAATCAGATTGCGTCTAATTGCCGTAAAATACGACTCACTGTCACCATTAAGTGGACAATGGCCATGCAATTCGACGACATGCGGATCTTCATCGCAGCCGTGGACGCGGGCAATTTCACGGCCGCGGCCAACCGGCTGCGCCTGTCGAAGCAGTTCGTGAGCCGGCGCGTGGCCGCGCTGGAGGGGAGCCTCGGCGTGCGGCTGCTCGTGCGCAATACGCGCAATGTGGCGGTCACGGAGCTTGGCCAGGACTTTTACGAGCGCGCGAAGCGCATTCTCGCGGACGTGGGCGAGGCCGAACGCGCGATGTCCGCACGCCGCACCGAGCCACGCGGGCTGCTGAGAGTGAGCGCGCCGATGTCGTTCGGCATGGCGCATCTGTCGCCGCTCGTCGCCGAATTCTTGCGCGCGCATCCAGATGTGCGCTTCGACATGGATCTGAGCGACCGCACGGTCGACGTGATCGGCGAGGGATTCGACATGGCGCTGCGCATCGGGCGTTTGCAGGATTCGACGCTCGTCGCGCAAAAGCTCATCGACGTGCGCATGATCGCGTGCTGCAGCCCCGGTTACCGTCGCCGTCGCCAGGCACCCGCGACGCCCGCCGATCTCGCACAGCACGCGTGCTTGCCATACGGGCAGCAAGGACGCGCGGCGTGGGCTTTCGTTGTTGACGGCGTGGACACGTCAGTCGATGTGCAAGGCCCGCTGCGGGCGAACAACGGCGAAGTGATCCGCGACTCGGCCATCGCCGGACTCGGTATCGCGTATCTGCCGGATTTCATCGTCGCGGGATCGGTCGATGCGGGGCTATTGGTCGAAGTGCTCACGCCGTTCATTCCGCCGCCCGTCGCGCTGCATGCGGTTTATCCGCGGCATCGCGAAACTTCTGTGACGATCCGCGCGTTGACGCAATTTCTGCGAGAGCGTCTTACGGCGCGTGCAGCGACCGCGCGCGGCGGCGCGCTTTGATGCGGCCATTGTTGTCGCGCGCAGCATGCAAGCGCGATTTACAAAAAATAGCGGAGCAATGAGGCGTAATGTCGCAGTTTCGTTGTATCCTCACGCCCCGTTGGTTGCTCACACCCGTTGCGCGCATCCGTTGCGTCTAGCGTGTACGGTCACGGTGATAGCGGCCCATTCGAAGGTCGATAGCAATTGCCAATACCCGCGATCAAAGCAACCAATTTATCAAACGGGTCCAATTCACGTAAATTGTGCCCATACCTTTTCCAACCCATTCCAACCCAGAGCGAGGAAGCAACGCATGTCTCTCATCAACACGCAAGTCAAGCCGTTCAAGGCCACCGCTTATCACAATGGCGAGTTCGTTCCGGTTTCGGAAGAGAACCTCAAGGGCAAGTGGTCTGTTGTCGTGTTCTACCCGGCCGACTTCACGTTCGTGTGCCCGACGGAACTGGGCGATCTGGCCGATCACTACGCTGAATTCCAGAAGCTGGGCGTCGAAATCTACGGCGTCTCGACCGACACGCACTTCACGCACAAGGCATGGCACGACACGTCGGATACGATCGCCAAGATCAAGTACCCGCTCGTGGGCGACCCGACCGGTGCAATCACGCGCAACTTCGAAGTGATGATCGAAGAAGAAGGCCTCGCACTGCGCGGCACGTTCGTGATCAACCCGCAAGGCGACATCAAGCTGTGCGAAATCCACGACAACGGCATCGGCCGTGACGCGAAGGAACTGCTGCGCAAGGTGCAGGCTGCGCAATACGTCGCGTCGCATCCGGGCGAAGTCTGCCCCGCCAAGTGGACGCCGGGCGCTGAAACGCTGAAGCCGTCGCTCGACCTCGTCGGCAAGATCTAAGCGCTTTACAAGCCGTAAAACACGCAGTAAAGCCTGAGCGGCCATCGCGGCCGCGACGGCTGTATCACCTCCGGGCCGCGCCATTGCGGCTTGCGGCCCGGACGCCTCATCAGGCATTCCCCTCCCTGCTTCATCCTCCGCCGGAAATCGCCATGCTCGACGCCAATCTCAAGACTCAACTTAAAAGCTACCTGGAAAAGATCACGCAGTCGCTCGAGATCGTTGCGTACCTCGACGATGGCGAGAAGTCGCAGGAACTGCAGGCGCTTTTGCAGGACATCGCTACGCTGTCCGATCGCATCCGCTATGAAGAACGCCGTGGCGCCGCAACGGGCGACGCGCGCGTGCCTTCGTTCGAAATCAGGCGTGCGAATGCGGACGTCAAGGTTGCGTTCGCAGGCATTCCGATGGGCCATGAGTTCACGTCGCTCGTCCTCGCGCTGCTGCAGGTGGGCGGCCATCCGGTGAAGCTCGACAACGAAGTGATCGAACAGGTGCGCGCGCTCGACGGCGTGTTCGCGTTCGAAGTCTATATGTCGCTGTCGTGCCAGAACTGCCCGGAAGTCGTGCAGTCGCTCAATGCGATGGCGACGCTCAATCCGAACGTGAAGATCGTCACGATCGATGGTGCGCTGTTCCAGGGTGAAATCGAGCAGCGCCAGATCATGGCCGTGCCGACGATCTATCTGAACGGCGAAGTGTTCGGCCAGGGCCGCATGGGCGTCGAAGAAATTCTCGCGAAGCTCGATACCGGCGCCACCGCTCGCGCGGCAGAGAAGCTCGACGCGAAGGACATTTTCGACATGCTGATCGTCGGCGGCGGACCCGCCGGTGCGGCGGCAGCCATCTACGCCGCACGCAAGGGCATTCGTACCGGCGTGCTGGCCGAGCGCTTCGGCGGCCAGGTGCTCGACACCATGGCAATCGAGAACTTCATCTCGGTACAGGAAACGGAAGGGCCGAAATTCGCGGCGGCACTGGAGCAGCACGTGCGCGCCTATGACGTCGACATCATGAATCTCCAGCGCGCCGAGGCGCTCGTGCCGGGCGACAAGGCCATCGAGATCCGCACCGCGAGCGGCGCGACGCTGCGCGCAAAGAGCGTGGTGCTCGCGACGGGCGCGCGCTGGCGCAACGTGAATGTGCCGGGCGAGCAGGAATACCGCAACAAGGGCGTGGCGTACTGCCCGCACTGCGACGGTCCGCTCTTCAAGGGCAAGCGCGTGGCGGTGATCGGCGGCGGCAATTCCGGTGTCGAGGCGGCCATCGACCTCGCGGGCATCGTGAGCCACGTGACGCTGCTCGAATTCGGCGCGCAACTGCGCGCGGACGAAGTGTTGCAACGCAAGCTGCGCAGCCTGCCGAACGTCACCGTGCACGTGAGCGCGCAGACCACTGAAATCGTCGGCGACGGCCAGAGGGTGACGGGCCTCGCGTATCTCGACCGTGCGACGGAAGTGAAGCATGACCTCGAACTGGAAGGCGTGTTCGTGCAGATCGGCCTCGTGCCGAACACCGAATGGCTCAAGGGCACGGTCGCGCTGTCGAAGCACGGCGAGATCGAAGTCGACGCGAAAGGGCAGACGTCGGTTCCGGGTGTGTTCGCCGCGGGCGACGTGACGACGGTGCCGTTCAAGCAGATCGTGATCGCCGTGGGCGAAGGTGCCAAGGCATCGCTCGGTGCGTTCGAATATCTGATCCGCTCGTCGGCGGATCAGGAAGAGGACGCGAAGGCGGCCACGGCGGTCGCATAAGCGCAGCCGAAATCTTCCGCCCGATGGATGAGACGCCAGCCTTTGCGCTGGCGTTTTTTTTCGTCTGCGGATTGTGTGAGATGCGTAGAGAGCGGTGGTATGTCCGTTCGCGTTGCCTAAAATGAAATGGCGCGCGCTGCCGGCTTGCGATGGCCCGCAGCGCATCGTAAGACACTGCGCGCGCATCCCGACACGTTCACTCGTAAAGGGGGATCGTCATGGCAACGTATGTAGTGCTCGCACAATTCACCGATCAGGGAATCCGCACCATCAAGAACAGCCCGCAACGGGCAAGCCAGGTCGAGGAAGTCGCACGCGGCTTCGGCTGTGAAATGAAAGAGGTCTACTGGACGTTGGGCCACTACGACATTGTGGCCATCGTCGAAGCGACGGACGAGCAGTCGCTGACTGCGTTCGGCCTCGCGCTCGGCTCGGCGGGCAACGTCCGCACGCAAACGCTGCGCGCTTTCACCAAGAGCGAAATGGGCGCGATCATCGGCAAGCTCTCCTGATTCGCTGACCGTCGACTGCATTGCCCGTGTTCTGCACGTCCCGGGTACGGGCGATGCTACCTGTGATCTGTTTCCTGCCGATTTTGCGGAGGTCAGATGAACGCTCAAGGCAAAGGCGACGTGCGCGCATCCGTGCAAACCGCCGAACAGATTGGCGGCTGGGTGTGGGTCATTACGCTGGTCGACTTCGACGCGCGCGAGGTCCGGCGCTCGCTGGTATCCGAAGAAACCTACACCACGCAGCGCGCAGCGAAAGACGCGGGCGACGCCCGGCTCCAGGCGCTCGCACACGATCAGTAGTCAAACCGGGAGAAAGCCCATGTCCAGTCCTCACGGTGCCTCGCCGCTCAGCGTATCCGTCGACACCGGCAGTTATCGCGTCGCACGTCCCGAAACGCCGCAGCAGGTTATCAAACTGCTGCGCGAACGCGAGATCCAGATCGTCGATCTCAAGTTCACTGATCTGCCGGGCCTCTGGCAACACTTCTCCATCACATTGCCCGAGGTGCACGAAGGTCTTTTCGAAGACGGGATTGGCTTCGACGGATCGTCGATTCGCGGTTTTCAGGAGATTCAGGAATCCGACATGCTTTTAAAGCCGGATCCGACCACCGCGTTCATCGACCCCGTGAGCGAGACGCCCACGCTCTCGTTGATCTGCGACGTGGTCGATCCTGTGCTGCACCAGCCGTATTCGCGCGATCCGCGTTACGTTGCGAAGAAGGCCGAGGATTATCTGCGGCAGACCGGCCTTGCGACGACCTGCTACTTCGGTCCCGAACTCGAATTCTTCATCTTCGATTCGATCCGCTTCGGGCAGGATGCGCACAGCGGCTACTACTTTGTCGAATCCGCCGAAGGGGACTGGAACAGCGGCCGCGACGAAGGCGCGTATGGCGGCGGCAATCTCGGCTACAAGCCGCGCTTCAAGGAAGGTTATTTTCCGGTGCCGCCGCACGATACGCTGCAGGACATTCGCTCGACCATCGTGCTGATGCTGCAGCAGGCCGGCGTGCAGGTGGAAGTGCATCACCACGAGGTGGCCACCGCGGGACAGAACGAAATCGACATGCGCTTTGCCACGCTCAAGCGGATGGCCGACAACGTGATGATCTACAAATACATCTGCAAGAATGTGGCGCGCAGCAAAGGCAAGGTGGCGACCTTCATGCCGAAGCCGCTATTCGCGGACAACGCGAGCGGCATGCACTGCCACCAGAGCCTGTGGAAAGACAAAGAGAATCTGTTCTACGACGCTCACGGCTGGGCGCTCACGTCGAACCTCTGCCGCTGGTACATTGGCGGCCTGCTCAAGCATGCACCGGCGCTGATGGCGTTCTGTGCGCCGACAACGAATTCCTATAAGCGCCTCGTCCCCGGCTACGAAGCGCCGGTGAATCTAGCGATGTCGCAACGCAATCGCTCGGCGGCCGCGCGCATTCCGATGTACTCCGATTCGCCGAACGCACGACGCGTCGAATTCCGTTGCCCCGATCCCTCGGCCAATGCGTACCTCGCGTTTTCGGCGATGCTGATGGCCGGGCTCGACGGCATCGAAAACAAGACGGACCCCGGCGATCCGCTCGACGTCAACATTTATGACCTGCCGCCCGAGCAGGCGAAGAACGTCCGCCAGGTGCCGGGTTCGCTCGATGAATCGCTGAACGCGCTCGAAGCCGACAACGAATTCCTGCGCAAGGGCGACGTCTTTACCGAAGACGTGATCGATACGTGGCTGGAATACAAGCGCGTGCACGAACTGGATGCGATCCGGTTGCGTCCGCATCCATGGGAGTTTTACCTGTACTTCGATATTTGATGCTGTGTGCGGCGCGGCGCAATCGGTGGTTCCCGATCGCGCTGCGCGTGTGATTACCCGCGCGCGGCGATCTCCTTCTTCCAGCCGTCGATGATTCTCGTGGCGAGCGCGTTGTAATCGCCGTCGAAGTGGTGGCTGCCGTTCGTCTTGACGACGTCGATCCCCGTGTTCACGAGCGCCGGGCAGAGCGTGTCCTTTTCGTCCGCGCCGTAGACGCATTGCACGATTGCAGGCGGCACCTTCGCCAGTTCAGGCCGCACGGGCAGTGCCGAATCGCTGGCGGGCATGCCGAGCCAGCCCGTCACGCGGATCTGGAAATCGGCGTCGGGCGCGAAGCCGAGCAGCGACATGTACGACACCTTCGCGCGCAGCGCATCGGGCAGGCGGTTATAGGCGAACGGCATGACATCCGCGCCGAACGAATAGCCCACGAGCGCAATGTGCTTCGCGTGCCAGTGCGCGGCGTAAGCCTTGATCACGCGCGCGAGATCGTGGCTCGTCTGCGCGGGCGGCTTCTCTTTCCAGAAGTAGCGCAGCGAATCCCAGCCGACCACGGCGATGCCGTTCTTCTGCAACGCCTCCGCAATGGTCTTGTCGAGATCGCGCCAGCCGCCGTCGCCCGAAATCACGATTGCGAGCATGTCGGTCGGCTTCGCGGCAGGCAATTCGACGAGCGGCAGATCGGAGATGTCCTCCTCGCTTTCGGTCACGACACGCAGATGCGGCGCGGCCAGCGAGACGAGCTTGTCGGCGCCCGTGAGGTTCGGCGCGAAAATGTGCGGCGTTGCCATGCCCGCGCCTGCCGGCGCATTTGCGCCGCCGCTCGTGACGCCTTGCTCGAAGAAGCCGGGCAGTCCCGTGCCGCGGCTCAGTTTCGGATCGGCTGCGCACGGCGCGAAGCGCGCGTCGAGCCGCGCTGCGGGGTCGAGCGAGATCGCGCCTGCGAGCGTATTCGCGGGCGCCTGCGAGAGCATGCGCGAGGCGATCAGTGCGCCTTCGCCGCTGCCGATGGCGATCGGCGCGAAATACTGGCTCGATTCCTGTTGACGCTCCAGTTGATGGCCGATGGCTTCGGCGTCGCTATAGAGCTTGTGGCAGCTCTCGGTTTTCACTGCGGCGAGGTTCGCCGCATAGCGCGACGTGTCCACGCCCACGACCATCGCGCCGTGTTTCGCGAGGGCATCGGCGCGCGTCTGGTCGTCGCTCGCCCAATGCTCGCCCGCCGAGAACAGCACGGCGAAGCCGCGCATGGGGCCGGCAGGCTTCGTGACCGCGACGTCGCCGTAGCGGCCGCCGGGCACGTTCGTGGCGGGCGTTGATGCCGTGTTGATGGCCGCATGCGCCGCCATGCAGGCGAGCAAGGCAGCGCCCGCGGCGATAACGCGCGGCAGCGCCGGAAATCGAATGGTCATGAACGACTGCCTCCAGCCAGCAGTGAAAGATCGGCGAGTGTGATGAAGACGCTGATCGAGCCCGACGCGGCCAGATAGCGCGGTTCCCAGCGCGGCGAAAACTTGTTCTTGAAGCCGCGCAGGCCCCGGAAGTTGTAGAACCTGCCGCCGAAACGCCAGATCAGTCCGGCGAGGCGATGCCATGGCGAGGCAAGCGGCGTGGCCCCCATGCCCGCGAGCGGCGCCATGCCGAGCGACAGCGTCTCGTAGCCCGCGGCCTTCAGATGCAGCGCGAGCTGCGTGAACAGATATTCCATCGTATATGCCGATGCATCGGGCAGATGACGCATCACGCCGACCGTCGCCTCGGTGTTGAGGTCGGTCGTCATGAACGTGACGAACGCGAGCGGCTCGCCGTGCTGGCGCACGAGCAGCGCCGACTGCGCGGCGAGATAGTCGTCGTCGAAGGCGGCCACCGAAAAGCTTTTCTCACGCGCATCGCGGCTGTCGAGCCAGGCGTCGGAGATCGCGCGCAGCGTCGGCAGATGGGCGTCCATTTGCGCGCATTCGATGTGCTCGATCGTGAAGCCGTCGCGTTCGCCGCGCTTGAGCGCATAGCGCAGATGCGCGCGCTGCGAACCCTTGAGATCGAACTCGCCGAGCATTACGCGCGCTTCTTCGCCGAGCTTCATCAGCGTGAGACCGGCGTCGAGATAGAGAGGCAGCGCGTCGGCGCGCACCTGGTAGAACGCGGCGCGTCCTCCGTGGGCGTGTGCGAGCGCAACGAACTCGCGAACGAGCGCGGGCCATTCCTCGCGTGGGCCGACGGGGTCGTGCAGCGCCGCCCACGTGCGGCCGCGTTTGGCGTACATCAGGAAGGCGTTGCGCTCGGCCGCGAACAGGAAGCTCTTGTCGCCCATGAGCGCGAGACCGGCGTCGCTGCGTTCCTGCGCGCGTACGATGCGCGCCGCTTCAGCGAGATCTTCGCTCGGGGGCATCACGAAGCGGCCCGCCGCCGGACGCAGCAGTTGCCACGCCGCGAGCGCGGCGGCGAACATGCTCGCGCCGAGTGTCGCGCGCAGCGCGCGCGGGGCGCGTCCGTCGAAGGCGAACTGCCACCACAGATTGTGCGAGTACTGCACGTCGCGGAAGGCGAACAGCAGCACCCAGACGGCCAGCGCGATCACGCAGCCCACGGAGGTGAGCCAGCCGGTCGTGAAGGGCTCGGCGAACAGCGACGAACGGCGGTTGAAGCGGTGCCGCGTGGCGAAGAGCAGCACGATCAGCACGCACAGCATGCCCGCTTCGACGAATGCGAGACCCTTCGCGAGCGAGAGCACGAGGTTGGTGACGGCGATCATGAGCGCGAGCCACCAGGCCGCGTCGAGGCGCCGCAGCAGCCCGCGCGCGACGAACAGCAGCAGCACGCCGAACAGGCTGCCGAGCAGTTGCGAGCTTTCGAGCACCCAGAGCGGCAGCACGGTTTGCAGCAGCGCGATGCGGTGCGTGAAAGCGGGCGTCGCGCCCGAGATCACGAGCATGCCGCCCGTCACGAAGGTGACGACGGCGAGGAAGAGCGGGGCGAGCTGCGAGACGCCGCTCGCGCCGCGGCGCGCGAGGCGCACGCCGGGACGCGCGAGTGCGCGGCCCTCGAAAGCGGCGAGCAGCGCGGCCGAGAGGATCAGCGGCGCGCCGAAGTAGATCGCGCGATAGGCCAGCAGCGCGGCAAGCACCTGAGAGCCGGGTACAGCGGAGCCGAGCGCGAAGACCATCGCGGCCTCGAACACGCCGATGCCGCCGGGCGTGTGGCCGATCAGGCCGAGCAGCATCGCGGCGCTATAGACGGTCAGAAAATCGATCAGCGCGACTTGCGCGTGCGGCATCACCGACCAGAGCGCGAGCCCGGCGCCCACGACGTCGAGCGCGGCGAGCAGCAATTGTGCGACGAGGTCGCGCCGCGCGGGCACGGCAAAACGCAGCCAGGCGCGTCCGAACGGTTCGATTTCGCGCGACCTGGTGGGGCATGCAACGATCAGCGCGGCGCCGAAGGCGAGGAGCGCGCCGCCGATCCAGCGCAGCTTCTCCGGGGCGAGGTGCAGCATGCCGGCGAGCGTGCCGGCGGCGCCGGCCATGCCGAGCGCGGTCATCAGCGTGAGTGCGAACGCAAGCGCGGCGCTCGTAAATACGGTCATGCGGCCGATCTGTGCGGCGCTCACGCCCGAGCCGCCGTAGACGCGGCAGCGCACGGCGCCGCCCGTGAGCGCGCCGAAGCCGGTGACGTTGCCGAGCGCCGATCCGGCGATGGCGCCGACCCAGAGCGCGCCGCGCGGCACGCGTACGCCGAGGTAGCGCAGCCCGACCGCATCGCGCCCGACGAGCGCGACAAAGCTCACGGCCGTTGCGCCGACTGCGCCCATCCATTCGGACGGGGTCAGATTCCAGAGGTGACGGATCACCGACCGGTAGTCGACAGACTGCGACAGGTGCTGGAACACCACGAGCAGCAGCGCGCCGATGCCGAGCGCGAACGCCGGTGCGACGAAGCGCTGCAGGTGCAGGGCTTCTGCGCGGCGCTTTAGTGCGGCGGCAGCACGCGTCAGGCGCGAGGATTGCGAGTGGGGCATGGATTGTTCTGACAATGCTTCGGTGCGGCCGTTGTGGCACAACGGATTGCCCGGAGCGGACATCGCGGGTTATACGTCGTGCTTCGCAGGGGTGAGATGGCTTTGCAAGAGGCGGCTCGGCGAAACGTAATGGTTTGGTAAAGGGCCGGTAAAGTCAGGAAACGCTTCGGAGCGCAAGGCGGTTGACAATGCGGGGAAAAAGAACGGTAAATCGGTGTTCGATCAAGGGAGTGTCAGGGACCGGCGCGATAATGCGTCGCACCGCAAACGGATGCGATTTAAAACGGACGTTTAGAAATAGAAATGCCGATTCGCGTATATGGCGACGCACGCTTCGTCTGAGCATCGTTATTCGATTCAGGTCCGTGTGGATGTTTGCAGTACGTCGCTAACTAAGCCGCGCCGGAATGCCTGTTTGGCGGGGAGTGGGTGCGCGTCCGGGCGATTGGCGGGTGCAATGGATTTGTTTGCCGATGCAATCATTTTTAAAACATCTGAATAAAACCACGGGCCGCTGTTAACAATTTGAGACACCCTTTTTAATTCTTTTACTTCGCCGTCCGGGAGAGTTAGTCTGGTTTAGCCAAGTGATGTTTTACTGCGCCGGGAGAATGACGTGAACCGACTCGCCCTGACATCTCTTTCGCTGTCGGCGCTTTGCGCCGCAGGTTTGGCCCACGCGCAGACCAGCGTGACGCTGTACGGCACCATCGACACATCGATTACCTTCATCAACCACGCCAACGGCAACGCGAATCAGTGGTCGCTTGGCAACACCAGTTTCGGCAACCTCTCGGGGTCGCGCTGGGGCCTGAAAGGCGCCGAAGATCTCGGCGGCGGTCTCAAGGCGATTTTCCAGTTGGAGAACGGCTTCAACCCGTCGACGGGCACGCTCGGGCAGGGCGGCCGCCTGTTTGGGCGCCAGGCCTATGTTGGACTGACTGCCGAGCAGTACGGCTCGCTCACGCTCGGCCGCCAGTACGACCCGTTGATCGACCTGGTTCAGGGGATTACCGCGGATAACTATTTCGGATCGGTTTTCGCGACCCCGGGCGACGTCGACAACTACGACAACAGCTTCCGCGTGAACAACGCTGTCAAGTACACGACGCCGATGTGGAACGGTCTACGGGCCTCGGCCATGTACGCCTTTGGCGGCGTGCCGGGCTCGACGGGCTCCGAGCAGTCGTACGCGGCCGCCGTGGCCTGGACCAGCGGCCCGCTCAGCCTTGCGGGCGGCTACTTCTACGCGGCGAACAACCAGGCTGCGCTCGGCATCCGCGAGACCTGGATCAGCACCTCGGACGGCCCCTTCGACGGCCCGATCAACGCCGGTTACGCGACGGCGCGCTCGCTCGCGATCGCGCGGGCGGCGGCGCAGTACATCATCGGCCCGTTCACGATGGGGCTCGGTTACAGCAATGCGCGGTACGCGCCGGACGCAAGTTCGGTATTCCGCGACACCCAGAAATACAACACCGGGCAGGGCTTCGTGAATTACCAGCTGAACCCGGCGCTGCTGCTCGGCATCGGCTACAGCTACACGCGGGCGAACGGCGACACGTCGGCGAGCTACCACCAGGTGTCGATCGGCGCGGACTACAGCCTGTCGAAGCGCACCGACCTTTACATGACGGCGGCCTGGCAGCACGCAAGCGGCGAAACGGGCGACGGCCTGGGCGGCTCGATGCCGGCCGAAGCGTCGATCGGCTCGTATGGCTATTCGGGCACGAACACGCAGGCGATAGTGAACTTCGGCTTGCGCCACAAGTTCTGATGCGGCCGGTTTTCTCCCGACGCCGGGTGCGCTGCGTAAGCGGCTCACCCGGCGTTCTGCTTCGTGTGGACGGCGCGCGCCTGTGCGTCCGCCAGTCGTTCGCTTGTCCGGACCGCTACTCCCTCTTGCCGTAGGGGTCGATTTCTATCTAGGATTGATTCTTTAGCGTCAAATCCGGTCCGCGTGGGCTGGCCGCAAACCCGACGGGTGAGCATCCATTGAAGTGAGTGTTGCAGACAAACGACGGTATCTGGACGGTATTTGATATATCACATACAGAATATTGCCTTTTGTCGCGACGCAGCATATGATTGAGCCATTCGATCACTCAATCTGATGGAGCTTCAAATGGATTTCGTCTCTCTCGCCCTCTTCAGCGCATCTGTCTTGGGGTTAGGCGCCGCCGCCACCGTTCTGATCGCCAAATGGCTGCCGAAGTCGGCCGTCGAAGCGGCAGCGGAACACGGCCGGTTTGTCGGTCTGGGCGAGGCGCTGGTCGCAAAGCAGTCGGCGTATCGTCCGCAGTTCCGCAAAGAGGCAATGAATGTCGTCAGAACTTCAAACTGAAGCTGTAGCCCATCCTTCTCCCGCGCCGCTCCAGCTCGCGTTGCAGCCTATCAACGCGACGCTGAGCCTGCGCGATCAGGCGTACGCGATGCTGCGTCAGGCAATCGCGGACGCCGACATCTACCAGTCACGCGAGGAAATACGGCTCGACGAGCGCGTGCTCAGCGAGACGCTCGGCGTCAGCCGCACGCCGGTGCGCGAGGCGATGACGCTGCTCGAACAGGAAGGCTTCCTGCGCATGGTGCCGCGCCGCGGCATTTATATCGTGCGCAAGAGTAAGCGCGAGATCGTCGAGATGATCCAGATGTGGGCCGCACTCGAGAGCATGGCCGCCCGGCTCGCGACGATCCACGCGACCGACGAGGAAATCGCGAATCTGCGCCACATGTTCGACAATTTCCGCGACAGCACACCGGCGGAGCATATTGCCGAGTATTCGGACGCCAACATCGCGTTTCATCAGGCGATCGTCGAGCTTTCGAAGTCGCAAATGATCCTCGAAACGATCAAGAACATCTTCGTGCACGTGCGCGCGATCCGGCGCATGACGATTTCGCAGAGCGATCGCGCGTCGCGTTCGATTGTCGACCACCTGCGGATCATCGAGGCACTCGAAAAGCGCGACACCGAACTGGCGGAGCGACTCGTGCGCCAGCATTCGCTCGATCTCGCTACCTACGTCGAGAAGCATTGCGACTTCCTCGATTGACCGGAACGACGTAGCGCACGCAACGTTGTTATCTGCAAAACGGGAGGCTCCAGGGCCTCCCGTTTTGCGTTTACCGCGCGACACGTTCTAACGCCCGACGGGGAAAAACTTTATGCGCATCAACTTTTTTATTTTCAAGAAAGTGATGCGCGGCTCGCGTGCGTATCGCTCATCCTTGTGTATCCCCTCTCATGTATCTCGTGCACCGAATCCAGTGCACCGCGCTGCCCTGAGCCTCGGGGTTTTCCCGTGCATGCGCCGCAGCAATACGCCCGGAATTCACGTGAATCCATGCTGGGCGGGGCTTTGAGACGATTCCGCACGCATCCTGCCACGGATAATCCCGCTCTTGCGTGGCGTTGATATATCACATACCGTATTGTCAAACGGCGCAGGCTTCCATCGCTCCCATGCGAACGCTGACGCGGCCGCAGTCTACTGATTTTCGAAAACACGCCCGGCCACGACTACTAATAAGGAGACACGACATGGGCAAGGCATTGGATGGCGTGCGGATCCTCGATTTCACGCACGTGCAGTCGGGTCCGACGTGCACGCAACTGCTCGCATGGTTCGGCGCCGACGTCATCAAGGTGGAGCGCGTTGGCGCAGGCGATATCACCCGCGAGCAACTACGTGACATTCCGGACGCAGACAGCCTCTACTTCACGATGCTCAACGGCAACAAGCGCTCGGTCACGCTCGACACCAAGAATCCGCACGGCAAGCGGGTACTCGAACGCATGATTCGCGACTGCGACGTACTCGTGGAGAACTTCGCGCCCGGCGCGCTCGAGCGCATGGGTTTTGGCTGGGAGCGTATCCAGACGCTGAATCCGCGCATGATCGTCGCATCGGTGAAGGGCTTCGGTCCGGGACCCTACGAGGACTGCAAGGTCTACGAGAACGTCGCGCAATGCGTGGGCGGCGCGGCCTCGACGACTGGCTTCGACGATGGCCCGCCCGTCGTGACGGGTGCGCAGATCGGCGACAGCGGCACCGGGCTGCATCTCGCGCTCGGCATCGTCACGGCGCTGTTCCAGCGCGAGCACACCGGGCGCGGACAAAAGGTGCTCGCCGCGATGCAGGACGGCGTGCTCAACCTGTGCCGCGTGAAGTTGCGCGACCAGCAGCGGCTCGATCGCACCGGCGTCATGAAGGAGTATCCGCAATATCCGAACGACGATTTCGGCGATGCCGTGCCGCGCGCCGGCAACGCATCGGGCGGCGGCCAGCCAGGCTGGATTCTCAAATGCAAGGGCTGGGAGACCGATCCGAACGCCTATATCTACTTCATCGCTCAGGCGCCCGTGTGGGAACGGATCTGCAAGCTGATCGGCCGCGAGGAATGGATCGGCGATCCGCGCTACGCAACGCCCAATTCGCGGCTGCCGCATCTCAAGGAGATCTTCGCCGAGATCGAGCGATGGACGATGAACCGCACGAAATTCGACGCAATGGCGGTGCTCAATCGCTACGACATTCCGTGCGGTCCGATTCTCTCGATGAAGGAGATCGCCTCGGACGAGTCGTTGCGCACGAGCGGCACGATCGTCGAGGTGGAGCATCCGGTCCGCGGCAAATACCTCACGGTCGGCAATCCAATCAAGCTCTCGGACAGCCCTACCGAAGTGACGCGGTCGCCGCTGCTAGGCGAGCACACCGACGAAGTACTCGCTGAATTCGGCTACTCGAACGACGAGATCCGTTCGCTGCGTGTTGCCGGCGCGATCTGAACGCAGTGCACAGGCAGGCGTCGCGCGATGCCCGCCTGAATGAATGCGACTGTGAATATCACTGAGCGTGCGCCGGAGGTTTGCGCACGGCAACGATGGAGCGAAGCATGAACACCTGGATGCGCTTGATGGGGCCCGACGGCCGGATCGTGTTCGGCCGCGTCGAGAATGGATATCTGCACGAATACGCGGGCCTCGATCAGCCCGTGCCGACCGGCGCGGTGCTGCCGCTGCGCACGCTCAGCCCGCTCGCGCCCTGTGCGCCCGGCAAGGTGGTTGCGCTATGGAACAACTTTCACGCACTCGCGGCAAAGCTCGAAAAACCGGTGCCTGCGCACCCACTTTTTCTGTTGAAGCCGGCTGGCTCGGTGATCGGGTCGGATGCGCCGATCCTTCGTCCTGCGCACTACGCGGGAAAAATCGCCTTCGAAGGCGAACTGGGCATCGTGATCGGCAAACGCTGTAGCAATGTGAGCGAGGAAGAGGCGCAGTCCTCGATCTTCGGCTATACGATCGTCAACGACGTCACCGCGGCCGGCCTGCTCAACGAAAATCCGCACTTCCCGCAATGGTGCCGCGCGAAAGGTTTCGATACGTTCTGCTGCATGGGTCCGGCTATCGTCTCCGGTTTCGACTGGCGCAGCGCGCGCGTGGTGACGCGGCTAGATGGGGTCGAACGCCAGAACTATCCGCTCGACGACATGGTGTTCACGCCCGCGCAGCAGGTCAGCCTGATTTCGCAGGATCTGACACTCGAAGCGGGTGACGTGATCGCCTGCGGGACGTCACTCGGCGTGGGCTCGATCGGTGCGGGCGCAACGGTTGAGATCACGATCGAGGGTATCGGCACGCTGAGCAACACACTCGCTGCGGAGCGAGCCGAAGGCGTGCCGGACACCGCTGCCCAAAGCGCGGCGTGAAGGTACAGAAGGAACCGGGAAGGAACCGAAGTCTCCGAAAGCACTGACGACGCGCGCGGTGTGACATCCGGGCGCGAGGAGAACCGATGCGAACGCAACTGGCTGGCGACATCGTGTGGTTGGGCGGCAGCCTTCTCTACGCCTGTGCGATTTGTGCACTTGCACAACTGGCGGCGCTGGCTCCGCCGTGGGCGCGGGGCATGCCCGCCGTCGCACGGGTCGCGCACGGCAGTGTGCGGTGCAGGAAAGCGTTGCGCGAGCCGCGCGTCGCCACGGCCATCTGCTATGCACTACTACTTGCCGTGCTGCCAGGCTTGATCGCGTTTGGGGTGACCCATGCCGCCGCTGCGGTGGCGGCGGTCGAGGCGGGCGCATTCGCCGGATCGTGGCTCGGCGTGCGGCTGGGTCCGGGCGTGCGCGTTCGCTTGATTGCCGTGGCGGGCTGCGTCGCGGGGTTCGTGGCGCTCGGCAGCGGTATCGGATGGTTTCTCGCGCAACCTGAATCCAGGTTGTTCGAACAGCGTGCGGCGAGCTATCTGGCGGTGGTGCTGGGTGCGCTGCTGCTCGGCGCCGCCGCGAGCGCGGTGTGCGGTGCGGCGCATGCAGGAGCGCGCGCAGGTCCGCGTGCTCCGTTCAGCGTCGGTGACCGCCTCGTGCACGCCGCAGCGCTGTTGCTTGGCATCGCACTCGGCTGCGGCTTCGCGACGGCGGGTGTTGCCGGCGAATTCGCGCTTCCGGCGCTCGCTGCCGGGAGCGTGCTCGGAATGGCGCTCGGCGCGCGTCTCATGACGCGGGCGCGGCGGCCGCGCATCGGGCGGTTTGCTCCGGTGCCCGCTGCGGATGCGCGACGGCACGCCATCGGCGCAAGCATGCTGAGGCTGAGTTTTGCCGGTGTGCCTGACGAACTGCTGGTCGAAGCGTGCGGCAGCGGCACGTTTGCTCCCGAGTGTCTCTATGCGCGTGCCGCTCCACCTGGCGCGTCCGCACGCATCGCACGTGAAGTGCCGCAGGGCGTGCCGCGCCGGCAGCGCCGCCGCTATCGCGCGCTGCGGCGCGTGCGCCTTGGCAGCCCCGAAGCAGGCAACCAGCGAGTAACAAGCGAGTAACAAGCGCGTAACAGGCGGACAACAAGCGGACAACAAGCAGGCCGCTTGAAGCCAAAGCGGGCGAAGGATCAGGAATGACTAAAGCATTCGTGCCGATCCATAGCGATTCACTTGTGAAGACTGCTTTCCGACACGCGCGTGATGCTTTCGATGAGTTGCGCACCTTCTTCCATGAGGAAGCGCTTGAACGCGAGCGCGACCGGCGGCAGGCGCTTGTTTTTGCGGTGCACGACGTACCAGTTGAGCATGACCGGAAAGGATTCGACGTCGAGCACCACGAGGTGCCCGACCTGCAGTTCGAGGCTGACGGTGTGTGCGGAGAGGAATGCGATCCCCATGCCCGCGATCACAGCCTGCTTGATCGTCTCGGTGCTTTTGATCTCCATGGCGATCTTCAGGTTTGCAATCTTGCCCGCGAACCCTTCTTCCATCGAGTTCCAGGTATCCGAGCCGCGCTCGCGCACGATGAACGCCTCGTTGGCGAGCGTGCTCAATTTGATGCCGCGCTTGTGCGCGAGCGGGTGCGTGGGCGCCGCCACGATCACATACGGGTGCGGCGCAAACGGCTCGTTGATGGCGTCGGTCGCGTGCGGCGGGCGCACCATCACGGCGAGATCGGTCTGGTTCGTCGCCAGTTGATGAAGCAACTGTTCGCGGTTGTAGACCAGCAGGTTGAGCGAAACGCCCTTGTAGCGCCGCGTGAATTCGGCCAGCAGGCGCGGAAAGAAGTAGTCGCCCGCGCTGATCACGGCGACGTTGAGCTTGCCGCCCGAGACGCCTTTGAGCTGGCTCATGGCCTCGTCGACTTCGTGGAACTGCTGGATGATCGCGCGGCTGTAGTGAAGCATCTCGGTGCCTGCCGGCGTGAGGTAGGTCTTTTTGCCGAGCTGCTCGAAGAGCGGCAGTCCTGCATGTTCCTCAAGCTGGCGGACCTGCGTGGAAACGGCCGGTTGCGTGAGATGCAGCTCTTCGGCGGCACGCGAAAAACTGAGGTGGCGCGCGACGGTTTCGAAGACCTTGAGCTGCCGCAGGGTGGCGTTTCGCATCGTCATGAGCGATCCATAAAGGAATCTGAATCCTGATAATAACAAACTTTAATTGTGAGTAATTCAGCAATGACCCTAGCATGGCATTGAAAGGAGTCCGAATGCCGTCCATGCAGCATGCGGGTTAACGCCGGGGTAGGGAAAACACGGCAGCACAAGGTATCAATAAAGCGGTCGAACCCCCGTGCAATAAAGGGGTGACGAACAGGATGCATTAAATCGAATGTGTGCGGGTCGGCAGATTTCTATTCGAATTTCAGTTTTGTCTGTGTAATAAGAATCAAAGGCAGTTTAAGGTCGCGATCGAAAACTATAAGCAGCAATTTATGCAGGCCGGCAATTCCGCTGGCACTCATGAATGGAAAGTGGAGACAAGCGAGATGAATGCAATCAGTCAAAGGAGCGAGACAGGTCCCTTCTGGACCAACCGCTGGTTTCAGTTAGTCGTGGGCATGGTGTGCATGGCGCTAGTCGCCAATCTGCAATACGCATGGACGTTGTTCGTCGCGCCGATGCACGCGCGGCACCAGTGGGGCGTGGCGTCGATTCAACTGGCGTTCTCGATCTTCATTCTGACTGAGACCTGGCTCGTGCCGATCGAAGGCTGGCTGGTCGACAAGTTCGGTCCGCGTCCGGTCGTGGCGGTCGGTGCGGTTTGCGCGGGCCTCTCGTGGGTCCTCAATTCGTACGTGACGACGCTGCCGATGCTGTACGTCTCGTCCGCGATCGCGGGCATTGGCGCAGGCGGTGTGTACGGCACCTGCGTCGGTAATGCGCTCAAGTGGTTCCCGGATCGTCGCGGTCTCGCGGCGGGCCTCACGGCTGCGGGTTTCGGTGCGGGCGCAGCGGTTACCGTGATTCCGATTGCGAATATGATCGCGAGCCGCGGCTTCGAGCACACGTTCTTTTTCTTCGGCATCCTGCAGGGCGTGTCGATTTTCGTGCTTGCGCTGCTGCTCGTGAAACCCGCGCCGCGCGCGACCGTTGCGTCGCCACGGCGTCTCGTCTCGCGCGTCGACTACACGTCGGGGCAGATGATCAGGCAACCGGTGTTCTGGGTGATGTACGCCGCGTTCGTGGCCGTCGCTGCGGGCGGCCTGATGGCGACGGCCCAGATCGGCCCCATCGCCAAGGACTGGGGTCTCGCCAAAATGCCGATGACCGTGTTCGGCGCGACGCTGCCGCTGCTCACGCTGACGCTCTCGATCGACAACATCTGCAACGGCTTTACGCGTCCGCTGTGCGGCTTCGTCTCGGACAAGATCGGCCGTGAGAACACGATGTTCTTCATTTTCGTCGGCGAAGGTCTTGCGCTGCTCGGCATGATGCGGTTCGGCACGAACCCCTATGCGTTCATGACGTTCGCCGCGCTCATCTTCCTCTTCTGGGGCGAGATTTTCTCGATCTTCCCGGCGATCTGCGCCGATACCTTTGGCAGCAAGTTCGCCGCCGCCAATGCGGGCACGTTGTACACGGCCAAGGGCACGGCATCGCTGCTCGTGCCGATCGCGTCGATCCTCTCGGCATCGGGCGGCTGGAGCGCCGTATTCGTTGTGGCCGCCATCATCACGATTGCGGCGGGGATCAGCGCCAAGTTCGTTCTCGCACCGATGCGCCACCGCCTGCTCACGCAGCAAAGCGACGCGTACCAGGTTTCCCGCACGGACGACGCGCCGTCGGGTCTGTCGCAGTGGTCCAACCAGACCGGCGAATAAGACAGGACGCGGGAAACGCGATGAACGTATCCCTCCAGCAACTCAAGGTCTTCGTTGCGGTCGCGCGGGCGCGCAGCTTCACGCGCGCCGCGCGCGAGTTCGGCCTCACGCAGTCGGCGGTGAGCCGCTGCGTGCGCGATCTCGAAGAGGCCGTCGAGTTGAAGCTGTTCGACCGCACCACGCGGAACGTCGAACTCACGCTCGCGGGCAGCGGCTTCGAGCGCCGCATCGGGCGACTGCTCGATGAAATCGACATGGCGCTCGCCGAAGGGCGCGAAGCGAATCAGGCCCATAGCGGCGTCGTGCTCGTGGCGAGCAATCCCGCGTTGTCGTCGACGTGGGTGCCTGCCGCGCTCGCCCGCTGCGCCGCCGCGTTTCCGTCGCTTACGCTGCAGCTCGAGGACCTGCCGCAGTCCGCCGTTTTGCGGGCCGTCGAGCAGGGCGAGGCGGACTTCGGCGTGATCGCCGAGGCCGCGCCGCCGCTTGCGTCAGGCCTTTCAGGCCCGTCCGGCATGCCCGGCATGTCCGGTGTATTCGGCAATCTCGACGTGCAGCCGCTCGCTGAGACGCCGCTGTGCGCGGTGATGCCGCCGTTTCACCCGCTCGCCCAGCACAGCATGCTGCGCTGGGCCGATCTCGCGGGCGAGCCGCTTGTCACGCTCAATCGCGATGCGGGCTGCCGTGATGCGGTGGTGCGCGCGCTGGCCGGGCTGCGCGCCGAAGGCAAACCGCTGCAGGAGTTCGCACACGCGGCGGGCGTCGCGCGCATGGCGCAGCTTGGTCTCGGCATCGGCGTGCTGCCCGTTTCCGCAGGCGCAATAGAGGCGCGCGGTGCAGCCGATCCCGCCTGGCATTGGCCCGCGCCGGCGGGCTCGCTCGCGGTGCGTGTGCTGCATCCGGTCGTCAATGTGACGACGATGCTCGTGCGCCGCCGCCATCGTTCGCTGCGCCCGTGTGCTCAGGCTGCGTGGTCGCAGTTCGCCGCAGACGCGTCGAGCGGCGCGCAAGCCGGTGTGCCGAAGCGCGAGGCGGCGTGCACGTCGTTGTCGGCGCAACCGTATGAACGGGCGAGCGTGAGCTAGACGATTCGCTGCGGTTTTGCTTCACGCAATAAACAATGAAATACGGACCACGACGTGGTCCGTTTTCGCTTTTGCCACCGCTTATGCCACCGCTACCGCAGTGGCGTCACGCAGCCATCAGCGCCATGCGTTCGCGCTGTTTGACGAGGGCGAGCACGACGTCGATGGTCGGCGTCGGTTCGCCGACGAGCACGCCCATCTCCTGCACGACCGTCAAGAGCGGATCGATTTCCATCGGCCTGCGGTTTTCCAGGTCGACGAGCGTCGAGGTCTTGTGCGCGCCCACCGCGCCGGCGCCGTCGATACGGCGCTCCACGTCCACGCGGAAATGCACGCCGAATTTCTCGGCGATGTGCTTGGCCTCCAGCATCATCGTGCGCGAGACGTTGCGGGTCGCCGGATCGCTCGTGATGACGTCGAGCGTGCCGTGCGTGAGCGCGCTGATCGGGTTGAAGCAGAGATTGCCCCAGAGCTTCAGCCAGATTTCGTCGCGGATGTTTTCACGGATCGGCGCGTCGAAACCGGCGGCCTGCATGATCTCGTGCAGTTGCGCGATGCGCTGCGTGGGCTCGCCCGACGGCTCGCCAATCGGAAATTTCTTGCCGTACACGTGGCGGATCACGCCGGGCGCGGCGATTTCGGCGGCCGGATACAGCACGCAGCCGATGGCGCGCTCGGGCCCGAGGCGATTCCACTGCGAGCCGTCCGGATCGATGCTTTCGAGCCGGGTGCCCTCGAACCGGCCGCCGTGCCGATAGAAGTACCAGTAGGGGATGCCGTTCGTGCCCGTGACGATGGCGGTGTGCTCGCCGATGAGCGGCTGCATGGCGTCGATCACGCCCGCCACCGAATGCGCCTTGAGCGTGATGATCACGACGTCCTGCACGCCCAGCTCGCGCGGATCGGAGGTGCAGCGCACATCGGCGACATATTCTTCGCCGTCCATCAAAAGACGCGCGCCGTGTTCGCGCATGGCGGCGAGATGCGCCCCGCGCGCGATGAAGCTCACGTCGGCGCCCGCGCGTGCGAGCTGCACGCCCATCATGCCGCCTATTGCCCCCGCTCCAAAGATGCAGATCTTCATGTTCAAACCCCAGTGACGTTGAAAACCGCTTGTCCGTCGCTGCGCGGAACGTGCTTTAAAAAAAGCGTGCAGTTAAAAGCGTGCCGCTCGCCGCATCGACAGACGATGGTTCGAGCATAGGGGGATGCGTGGATTAACGACAGTTAAAGTTTGTCGGTAAAACCATCAACAAAAGCTTATGAATGGAGCGCGACGATCAGCGATAGCGCACGAGCAGGAAACTCACGCCGATCAGGCCGAGAAACGCGCCGCAGCAGCGATTGAACCAGCGGCGCACGGCCTGGCGCGTGAGCCAGCGGCCGAGGTACACACCGGCGAGCGAGTAGAGCGCGATGGCGATCCATTCGAGCACGAGAAAGCTCGCGCCGAGCACGGCGAACTGCGGGCCCATGGGCTTCGCCACATTGACGAATTGCGGCAGAAACGCCGTGAAAACGAGGATCGCCTTCGGATTGCCCGCGGCCACGAGGCACTCGCGCCACGCGAGGCGCGCAAGCGACGCGTCTTCTTCGAGGGCCATGCCGGCCGGCGCCGCGTCGCTGCGCCAAAGCTGGATGGCGATCCAGACCAGATACGCGGCGCCCGCGAGCTTGATCACCAGGAAGAACGTTTCGGAAGCGCGCAGCACGACCGCGAGTCCCGCGGCGGTGAGCGCGATCATCGCGGCGAACGCCACGAGCCGTCCCATGCCGCCCACCACCGCGCGGGCGAAGCCGTAGCGCGCGGCCACGTTGATGGAGAGCAGGTTGTTCGGCCCCGGCGCCATGTTGAGCGCGAAGCAGGCGGGAAGAAAGAAGAGCCAGGCGGTAAGGGACATGATCGGGCCGCGCGCGCGTCGAAGGGGCGAATCGACTGATTCTATCCGAAACGCGCGGCGGCCCCGGCGGCCTTCAGTGGAACAGCGGCAGCGCGAGAAACAGCTTGATGACGATGGCGTTGACGACGTCGATGAAGAACGCGCCTACCATCGGCACGATGAGGAATGCGACGTGCGAGTGGCCGTAGCGCGCCGTGACCGCCTGCATGTTCGCGATGGCGGTGGGCGTCGCGCCGAGGCCGAAGCCGCAGTGACCCGCGGCGAGCACCGCTGCGTTGTAATCGCGGCCCATCGCACGGAATGTGACGTACATCGCGTAGAGGACCATGAGGACGGTCTGCGCGGCGAGGATCGTGAAGACCGGCAGCGCGAGGGCGGTGAGATCCCAGAGGCGCAGCGTCATGAGCGCCATCGCGAGAAAGAGCGCGAGGCTCACGTTGCCGATCAGCGCGACCGCGTGCTCGGCGACCGGACGCCCGAAGTACGCGAGCCCGTTCGAGAGCAACACGCCGACAAACAGCACGCACACGAACGTGGGCAATTCGAACGCGCTGCCCGCAAGCAGATGCGAAATCGCGCTGCCCGCGGCGAGACTGATGGCGATGAGCGTGAGCGTGTTGATGAATGCGGCGGGCGTCGTGGGCTGTTCGGCCTTCGGCTCTTCGAAGGCGAAGGCGTCGGGCGCGGCGGCTTCGCCGGCTGCCGTGCCGCGGTGGCCGATGCGCTTGAGCAGCCGCTGTGCGACCGGCCCGCCGATAATGCCGCCCATGACGAGCCCGAACGTGGCGCACGCCATGGCGACTTCAGTGGCCGAAGACAGGCCGTGATTCTGGCTGAACACCCTGCCCCACGCGGCGCCGGTGCCGTGTCCGCCGGACAGCGTGATCGAGCCGCCGAGCAGACCAAAAAGCGGATCGATGCCGAGCCACAGCGACATGCCGATGCCGAGCACGTTTTGCAGCACGAGCAGCCCGATCACCACGACGAGGAAGCGCACGAGCACCGGGCCGCCCATCTTCAGACTCGAGAGATTCGCGTTGAGGCCGATGGTGGCGAAGAAGGCGAGCATGAGCGGCGTTTGCAGGCTGGTGTCGAACTTCACGTCGACATTCGCGCCGGAATGCAGCCCGAACAGGATGAGCGCGACGATGAGACCGCCGGCGACCGGCTCTGGAATGGTCCATCGGCGCAGGATCGGCAGCGCGGTGACGAGCCGCTCGCCGAGCAGCAGGACGAGTGAGGCGGCAACGAGCGTGCCGTATAAGTCGATGTTCATGGTGGACCTTCAGCGCGGGGGAGAGGGAAAGCAGACGGACACCAATCCCGCGCGCGGTGCCATCGTCTACGGTAGACGAGCGTCGCGTTCGGACCGCAGTGTGTGCCTCGCCAGCCGGCGAGCGCGAACCTGCGAACGCGCGCTCTCTGGGCGTCACTTCATGGTTGCTTTGCCGACCTCGATGATTTCGGCCAGATGCCGGGCCGGCACGACTTCGCGAATCATCCCGATGTGGGTGTTCTGGGTCGAACCCAATGCGTCGTCGCCAAAATTCACGCTGTGATCGAATGCCCGGTAGGCCAGTGGAACGTCCACCGGCTCCGGCCATTTTTTCTCGATGGCGTAATAGGTCACGGCGGCCATCAGCAGCGTGAGATCCCGATCGGGATGGAAACCGTCGCCGGCCGTCACCCATCGGAAGCCGGGCTGGATCTGCTGCGCCATCAGGTAGGCCATGCCGGTCGGCACGTGCCCGTCAGCCTTGATGCGCACGCTCGTGATGGCTTCGGCCCGGTTGACGATGCGGTTAGCCATGAGGCTCTCCTGGTGCGTGCCCATCACGTAGACCCGGGCGCCGTTGGCGCGGGCAATCCGCGCGAGGTTCGCGAAGGCGGCGGCGCTGGCCTTGCAGCCCGCATCGTTGCGTACGGATTTGTCGAGCATGCAGCTCGCCAGGTTGCCGCGCTCCTGCAGGATGACGGCATCGAATCTCTGCTTTTTGAGTTCGCGCGCAAGCGCCTGGCTGCGCACGCGCTCGTCCAGATCGCCGCCTGTTTCCACCAGCATGTCGGCCCGGATGTCGCGCTGGTCTACGGCTTTGACCAACGCCCTGTACACCTCGGGAAGATTGCCGATGTAGGTACGGCTGTCGCCCACCCACAGCACGCTGTTGGCCGCCTGTGCGAGCGGCACGCACAGCGCCAGCGTCGCCATGACGAGCGCGCTGAGCAGGGCGGATCGGAGCGTAGCCCGGGTCAAAGTCCGGATTGAGGATCGATCTGAAGCGCAGTAGTGCGAAAAAACCGGAGGTATGCGTGTCTTCGTGTTCAAACTTTTTTTAAACGTGGTGTGAGATCGCCAGGCCATCGTTCTTGTTTCGTCGATAGCGGGCGAATCTTCGGCGCATCGCTTGCGCATCCGGTGCGGCAAGCTGATCCGTGTGAACGATCTGGAGAGGGCGCTCCTGCCTGGAGCGTCGGCCATTCTATCAGCATTGCGAAACATTAATTGTTGAGAATTGTTAGATGGCCTGGGGCGGGCGATGTCATCGATGCTGTCAGAAAACCGTGGCCGATCCCGGGTTCCGGGGCTGCCATGCACGGTTCGGCCCGCTGCGGGCGGGCGGTGCGGCATCGCACGCGCACTCAGCACGTCCCGTATACTGGTCGTCGACTTGCCACGACGACCGAATACCCATGTCTTTGCCTCCGCGGCCCGAGGACGATCCGCGCCCCGAACCCCCCATTCGTCCCGACGACGATGCCTGCTGCGGCTCCGGCTGCGATCCGTGCATCTTCGACTTCTACGCCGAAGCGCTGAACAGCTGGCGCGCCGAACTCGCTGCATGGGAAGCGCGCGAGGCCGCACGCCGTGAAGCGGCGGCACGCGAGGCCGGGGACGCAACTGCGGGCGACACGACGCCGAAGGTTCTGACCCGATGTGAACCGCCCGCAAAGCGTGCTCCGAAGCAGGCTGCAACACAGGGCGCAACACCGGCCCCGAAGCACGCCCCGAAGCAGGCCGCGACACAGGCTGCAACACAGGACGCAAAGCAGGCTCCGAAGCACGCCCCGACGCACGCCCCGAAGCAGGCCGCAACACAGACGCCTAAGCGAGCACCGAAGCAACCGCGCAAACCGGCCAACTGAGCTGAGCGCGCCGCCCACGCCCGAGCGCGCAATCGAACCCGCCATGACCGAATCCGACCCGCTGACTCCCGCCGCTCCCGCATCCGATGCGCTCGACGCGCTGCAAGCGTTCGTCGAGCGCCATCCGCGCCTGTTCGTGCTGACCGGCGCGGGCATCAGCACCGATTCGGGCATCCCCGGTTATCGCGACGAAAACGGCGCCTGGAAGCGCTCGCCGCCGATCACGTTGCAGGAATTCACCGGCTCCGAAGCCTGGCGGCGCCGCTACTGGGCGCGCAGCATGCTCGGCTGGCCGGCTGTCGGCTTCGCGCAGCCGAACGGCGCGCATCATGCGCTCGCGCGTCTCGAATCCGCGGGCTACGTGTCGGCGCTCGTCACGCAGAACGTCGACGGACTGCATCAGCGCGCGGGCAGCCACGGCGTCATCGAACTGCACGGCAGCATCGGCCATGTCCATTGCCTCGCTTGCGGCGCGCAGTACACGCGCGCGTCGATCCAGCCGCTGCTCGAAGCGAACAATCCCGAAGTCGCGGGCGCGTTCGCCGCGCCCGCCGCCGATGGCGACGCCCATCTCGACTTCGACGGCAACCTGCCCTTCGCCGTGCCCGCGTGCGCCGCGTGTGGCGGCATGCTCAAGCCGTCGGTGGTGTTCTTCGGCGAGAACGTGCCGCGCGAGCGGGTCGCGGCGGCAACGGCCGCGCTCGATGCGGCCGATGCGGTGCTCGTCGTCGGCTCGTCGCTGATGGTCTACTCGGGCTATCGTTTCTGCGCCTGGGCGCAGCAGCGCGGCAAGCCCGTCGCAGCCGTGAACCTCGGACGCACGCGCGCCGATCCGCTGCTCGCGCTCAAGGTCGAGGCGTCGTGTGGGGCGACGCTCGAAGCGCTCGCCGCGCGTTTGCCGCCGCGCCTTAGCGAACATGACGGACCGCGGCCTGACGCGGCTGCAGACACGGCCGCAGACACGGCTGCAAACGGCGGCGAACCGCCCCGAACCGCTACGAATACAGACATCGAACGATGAGCGAACCGCACTCCAGCGCGCGCCTTTTCGCGTCAGCCGCCGAACGCAACGCCGCGCCGATCCTCGAAGTCCTGCGCGGCGCGCTGCCCGCGCGCGGCAAGGTGCTCGAAATCGCGAGCGGCACGGGCCAGCACGCCGTGCATTTCGCGGCGGCATTGCCCGATATCGAGTGGCAGCCGAGTGATGCGGATCCGCTCGCGCGTGCCTCGATCCAGGCCTGGCGCGAGCACAAGGGTCTGTCGAATCTGCTCGCGCCGCTCGATCTGGACGTGCGCCGCGAGCCGTGGCCGATCGATGCGGCCGATGCGGTCGTCTGCATCAACATGATTCACATTGCGCCATGGGAGGCGGCGATCGCGCTCATGAACGGCGCGGGCCAGCGTCTCGCGGCGGGTGGCGCGCTCGTGCTCTACGGGCCGTACCGGCGCGGCGGCGCGCATACGGCGCCGAGCAACGAGGCATTCGACGCCCAGTTGCGCGAGCGCGATCCGGCATGGGGCGTGCGCGACATGGAAGCTGTTGAAGCGCTCGCGCAAGCGCAAGGCCTTTTATGCGCGCAGCGTGTGCCGATGCCCGCGAACAACTTCAGTCTGGTCTTCAGGAAGCGGTGATTCCGGGCACGCCGTGACCCGGTGCGGGCAGCGCCCGGGCGTTTCCCTTATCCTTGCACGATTGGCGCCCTGGGCGTCGCCGTCAAAGCGAAGTGGAGATACAAAATGAGCAAGCAGGCAATCGGTGTGGTGGGGCTGGCCGTCATGGGCCGCAATCTGGCGCTCAACATCGAGAGCCGGGGCCATGCGGTGTCGGTCTTCAACCGCACCCGCGAGAAAACCGACGAACTGATCGCCGAATTCCCCGACCGCAAGCTCGTGCCGGCCTATACGCTGGAAGCGTTCGTCGAGTCGCTGGAGAAGCCGCGCCGCATCCTGATGATGGTGAAGGCGGGCGAGCCGACCGACGCCACCATCGCGTCGCTCAAGCCGCTGCTCGATGAGGGCGACATCCTGATCGACGGCGGCAACACGCATTTCACCGATACGATCCGCCGCAACCAGGAACTCGCGCAGGCGGGCCTGCATTTCATCGGCACGGGCGTGTCGGGTGGCGAGGAGGGCGCGCTCAAGGGGCCGTCGATCATGCCGGGCGGCCCGCGCGACGCCTACGAACTGGTCGCGCCGATCCTCACCGAAATCGCGGCGAAGGCGCCGGACGGCGCACCGTGCGTCGCGTACATGGGCCCGGACGGCGCGGGCCACTTCGTGAAGATGGTTCACAACGGCATCGAGTACGGCGACATGCAGCTGATCGCCGAAAGCTACGCCGTGCTCAAGCAGGTGCTCGGCCTCTCGAACGAGGAACTCGGCAAGGTCTACACCGGGTGGAACCAGGGCGAACTCGACAGTTACCTCATCGACATCACCTCGCGGATCTTCGGCAAGAAGGATGCGGAGACGGGCAAGGATCTCGTCGACGTGATCCTCGACCGCGCCGCGCAGAAGGGCACCGGCAAGTGGACCAGCCAGAATGCGCTCGATCTGGGCGTGCCGCTGCCGCTCATCACCGAGTCGGTGTTCGCGCGCGTGCTCTCGTCGCTGAAGACGCAACGCGTCGCGGCGAGCAAGGTGCTGTCGGCGCCGTCCGTGAAGCCGTTTGCGGGGGACCGCACGGCGTTCATCGAAGCGGTGCGGCGCGCGCTGTACCTGAGCAAGGTGATCTCCTACGCGCAGGGTTTTGCGCAACTGCGCGCGGCTTCCGACGACTACAAGTGGGACCTGCAGTACGGCACGATCGCGAAGATCTTCCGTGCGGGCTGCATCATCCGCGCGCGCTTCCTGCAGAAGATCATGGACGCCTACGCGCACGATCCGCAGCTCGCGAACCTCTTGCTCGACCCCTATTTCCGCGATATCGCCGCGAACTACGAGGCGGCGTTGCGCGAGGTGGTGGTCCAGGCCGTGTCGGCGGGTGTGCCGGTGCCCGCGTTCTCGTCGGCGATTGCGTATTTCGACGGCTATCGCGCCGAACGCCTGCCGGCCAACCTCGTGCAGGCGCAGCGCGATTTCTTCGGCGCACACACGTTCGAGCGCATCGACAAGCCGGGCAGTTTTCACGCCGATTGGGCTTGAGGACGGCACGCGCAGGCGCGCGGTAGAAATCCATACTAACGTTACGGTTTTTGCTTGAATCGAAAGGCGAGTCACGTCGACTCGCCTTTTTTATTGCCTGAAATGAAATTGTGTTTCAACTAATTAGGGTTTTCCCTAGATCGAAAAGCCTCCTAGACTCTGTTCAACGGCTTACGAACAAGGCGTTCGAAGCCTGGATAAAACACATGGAGGTCTACGCATGAAGAAGCTCATTCCCGCGGTTGTGGTTGCCGCCGCGCTCGCCATTCCGGCCATTTCGTTCGCGCAGCCGGAGCAGCAAGGCCTGACGCGCGCCCAGGTGCGTGCGGAACTGGTGGAACTCGAACAGGCGGGCTACAACCCGGCGACCGATCATCTCAGCTATCCGGCAAGCATCGAGGCCGCCGAGGCGCGCGTGCATGCGCAGCAGCTCGCCAGCAGCGACGCCAGCGGCTTCGGCGCGCCGGCAGCCGGCACGACGCAGGCGGGCGACGCGGTTGCGCCGCAACGACCGGCCAAGCCAGGATCGGTTTATTTTGGCCACTAAGCCGGCCACCAGGCCGTTTCGCTGAAATCCGACGCCATCGCGCCGCGTCATGCGGCTCGCTGGCCCCGGAGATGGAACGTGCAGTTGCTGTGGTCGTGACAGGTTTATGCAGTTGAAGTAGCAGTTGCTGTCGAGGTAGCTGTAGCAGTTGCAGTTGCAGTGGAAGTGGCAGTAGCAGTGGAAGTAGCAGTTCCGGCAGTAGAAGTTGCGTAAGCAGTTGCAGTTGCAGTGGTGGTTGCAGTTGCAGTAGAAGTTGCAGTGCTGAAGTCTCTGAGAGGTTGGATTAGTAGTGGCAGTATCCGCAGCACGCAGTCAAGCGCGGCCCGGTCCAGAACCGGTCCGCGCTTTCTTGTTTGGGGCGCCGTCTACGCCGGGTCAGGGTCTGTTTGCGCCAGACACAGGCCCTGCCTCAGTGCAGGAGGCGCGGGCGGCGTGCGATGTCGTCGAAGAGCGCACGGCCAGGCTCGAGTGCGAACAGCCAAGTTTCGTCGTAGCCGCTCAGCGTGTCGAGCGACTGGCGTAGACGCTCGATCACCACGGCCGGAATTTCGACGGTCGCCTCGACGCCGCCAGACAGGTGTGCGACGCTCGCGTGCTGGACCAGTTCGTCTGCCGCTTCGGCCACGTCCGCCGCAAACACAAGGTGGTTGTTCAGCAATTCAACAAGGCCGGGCGACGCTGCGATGTCTTCGACACTGAGCTGCACGGAAAGGAAGGTGGCTTTGTTCATCCTCGGATTCCTCACGGATGCGGGACACCGGTGAAACATCTGTCGTTGTTTTTATGGTGAAGCACGACGCAGTATAGGCGAGCGTTGCCGGAAGTGAGTGCTGCCCGCTTCGCGCGGTGCGTTTCGCATCGGACGATATAATGGTTCGCCCGTTTTTTCCGGCCCTCCTTTTTCGCCAGGCGTGGCGCGTCAGCGAACGCTGGCGAACCGAAGCACATCGAATGTACGTGGCGCCCAGTGTAGGTAGCCAGGCGCAAGCGAGGCACAAGCGAGGTACTGCAACATGAATCGACACCGGCGAAACCCGGACGCAATGTCAGGAGCGGCAGCAGTGGCAGCAGGGGTGGCACTGGCTGCCCTGACGCTCCTGATGAGCGCCTGCACGATTACCCCCTGGGGCGAAACGGTCGGCAGACCCGTCCCGACTTCGACCGGCGGCGTTCCCGCCGGTTACTACCGCGTCAATCCCGGCGATACGCTCGCGCGCGTCGCCGCGGCCTTTGGCCAGCGTCCGCAGGACATCGCAAGCTGGAACCAGCTGCCGCTCAACGCAAGCGTAGTGCCCGGCCAGGTGCTGCGCGTAGCGCCGCCGCCGAGCTTCGCGCCCTCCGCGCAGCAACCGCCGTCTTCAGCACCCGCGGCGGCGGGTGTCGCCATGCCCGCGCCCGTCCCCCCGTCTCTCACGCTCGCCTGGCCGGTTTACGGGCCGCTGCTGCAAAAGTTCGTGCCCGGCAAGGCCAGCGGCATCGTGATCGGCGGCGTGGTGGGCGAACCGGTCAAGGCGGCTGCGGCGGGCCGCGTGGTCTACGCGGGCACGGGCATCGAGGCCTATGGGCCGCTCGTCATCATCAAGCACAACGATTCGGTCGTGACCGCGTACGGCCACAACGGCAAGCTGCTCGTGAAGGAAGACGAGGCCGTCACACAAGGCCAGCCGATCGCCGAAATGGGCGTCGACACCCACGGCGTCGCGAGCGTGCAGTTCGAAGTGCGCAGCAACGGCAAGCCGGTCGATCCGTTGCCCCTGCTGCCTCACTAGGCCGCACGCGCAAACCGGCGCGAAAACCGGCGCGAAAACCGCCGCACACGGCGGCGTTTTTGCGCCATTTGCCTGCGCACGCCGTTCGAAACTACACTCCAAGGTTCCCAAGCCGCGATGCGCGCCGGTTTTCGCGCCGGAATACGCGCGCCGCCACGCACGGCGCACACGCGCCGCGCGGGCGGCATCGCGCGAGCGCCAACCAGGAGGACTTCATCGCATGATCGATCTGCGTAGCGACACCGTTACCCGCCCGAGCGAAGGCATGCTCGCCGCCATGACCCGCGCCGAAACCGGCGACGACGTCTGGGGCGACGACCCGACTGTCCTGCGCCTGCAGGCGCGCCTCGCGGAGGAAGCGGGCAAGGAGGCGGGCCTGTTCTTCCCGAGCGGCACGCAGAGCAACCTCGCCGCCCTGATGGCGCACTGCGCGCGCGGCGACGAATATATCGTCGGCCAGGCGGCGCACACGTACAAATACGAAGGCGGCGGCGCGGCGGTCCTCGGCAGCATCCAGCCGCAGCCGCTCGACAATGCCGAAGACGGCACGATTGCGCTCGAACGCATCGCCGCCGCGATCAAGCCGCTCGACGATCACTTCGCGCGCACGCGCCTGCTCGCGCTCGAGAACACGATCGGCGGCAAGGTGCTGCCGGCGGCGTATGTCGCCGAGGCAACCCGGCTCGCCCACGCGCGCGGACTCTCGACGCACCTCGACGGCGCCCGCGTGTTCAACGCCGTCGTCGCTTCGGGCCAGTCGCTCGCGGCGCTCTGTGCGGGCTTCGATTCGGTGTCGATCTGCTTTTCGAAGGGGCTGGGCGCGCCGGTGGGTTCGGTGCTGGTCGGCAGCCGGGCCGTGATCGACGTGGCGCACCGCTGGCGCAAGGTGCTCGGCGGCGGCATGCGCCAGTCGGGCGTACTGGCGGCGGCCTGCCTCTACGCGCTCGATCACAACGTCGCGCGACTCGCCGACGATCACGCCAACGCGGCACGCCTTGCAGCCGGTCTCGCGCAAATCGCGCAAGTGAAGGTCATGTCGCAGGCGACGAACATGGTATTCGCACAGTTCCCGCAGGAACACTGCGCGCCGCTCGAAGCGTGGCTCAAGGAGCGCGGCGTGCTCACGCAGATGCTCTACGCGTCGCGATTCGTGACGCACCTCGATTTGTCGGCGGCCGATATCGATACGTTCGTCGAGGCCGTGAAGGCGTATTTCGCGCGATAACGCGCCGGCGCGGCGCGACGAAGAATCGCGACGAAGAATCGTGCGCGCCGCTGCGATTGCCGCATGGCCGGGTTGTAAGGCGGCGCGTGCGGCGCGCGGGTGCCCGGTAGCCCGCGCGGAGCGCGCAAGCCGCGTGCCGCGCGCGACGGCGGCGCGGCGCCGTAGCCGGGCCCACCGCAGCACGCCATGCCGTGCTGCCGCAAGCGGCGCAAAAATGTCCTAATCTGCAAACTGATCTGCGTTTCGGCCCCGGCGCTGTACCCGGGCGCTTTGCACGCGCAGCCCCAGAACGCGCGGCGAGTGCGCCGCATTTCCGGGAGGCTTCGATGACAGCCGTCGGTCTGGAGTTCGACCATTTACAGAGCAGCGCCGAAGCGCTGCGCCGCTCCATCTCGAACCGTTTGATGTACGGCGTCGGCAAGGACGCCGTCACGGCCCGTCCGCAGGACTGGCTGCACGCCGCGGAGCTCGCCGTGCGCGATCGTCTCGTCCAGCGCTGGATGGTCACCACGCGCCGCCAGTACGATCAGGACGCCAAGCGCGTCTATTACCTGTCGATGGAATTTCTGATCGGCCGGACGTTCTCCAACGCGCTGCTCGCGCTCGGCATCTACGATCAGATGAAAGAGGCGCTGGCCGACGTCGGCATCGACATGGAATCGCTGATCGATCTCGAACCGGACGCCGCGCTCGGCAACGGCGGCCTCGGACGTCTGGCCGCGTGTTTCCTCGACTCGATGGCGACGCTCGGCATTCCCGGTTTCGGCTACGGCATTCGCTACGACTACGGCATGTTCCGGCAGCGGATCGTCGACGGCGAGCAGGTCGAGGCGCCCGATTACTGGCTGCACGCAGGCAATCCGTGGGAGTTTCCGCGGCCCGAGGTGCAGTATCCGGTGCACTTCGGCGGGCGCACCGTGCAGCGCGACGGCCACGTCGAATGGATCGACACCCAGCACGTCAACGCGATGGCCTATGACACCGTGATCCCGGGCTACGCGACCGACGCCACCAATACGCTGCGCCTGTGGTCCGCGCGTGCGGACGAGGAACTCGATCTCTCGGCGTTCAACAAGGGCGACTATCAGCGCGCGGTGGAGACGCGCAACGAATCGGAGAACGTCTCGCGCCTGCTCTATCCCGACGATTCGACGATGGCGGGCCGCGAGCTGCGTCTGCGCCAGGAATATTTCTTCGTGTCCGCGACGATGCAGGATCTGATCCGCCGCTATCTGCGCACGCACAGCACGTTCGGGCGCTTCTCCGAGAAAGTCGCGGTGCATCTGAACGATACGCACCCGGTGCTGGCGATCCCCGAGCTGCTCCGTCTGCTCGTGGATGTCCACCATTTGCCGTGGGACGAGGCGATGGGGCATATCCGGCGCGTGTTCTCGTACACCAATCACACGCTGATGCCCGAAGCGCTCGAAACATGGGATCTCGAACTATTGGCGCGATTGCTGCCGCGGCATCTGCAGATCATCTTCGATATCAACGCTGCCTTTCTCAGCGAAGCGAGCGGTCAGGGCGCGCACGATCTCGACATGATCCGCCGCATCTCGCTCGTCGACGAATTCGGCCACCGGCGCGTGCGCATGGCCTATCTGGCGATCGTCGCGAGCCACAAGGTCAACGGCGTTTCAAAGCTGCATTCGCAGCTCATGCAGCGCGATATCTTCGCCGATTTTGCGCGGCTCTATCCCGAGCGCTTCACGAACGTCACGAACGGCATCACGCCGCGCCGCTGGCTCGCGCAGGCGAATCCGCCGCTCGCCCGGCTCATCGACGAGAGCCTCGGCACGAACTGGCGTCGCGATCTGCTCGAACTGCGCGGGTTGCGCAATCTGCGCGGCGACGCCGCGTTCGAAGCCGCATTTCACGCCGCCAAACGCTGCAACAAGGTGCGTCTTTTGCAGCGGCTCACGCAGCGCACGGGCATGGTGCTCGATCCCGACGCGCTCTTCGACATGCAGGTCAAGCGCATTCACGAATACAAGCGCCAGCTGCTCAACGTGCTGCATGTGATCGTGCGCTACAACCGCATCCGCGAGAACCCGCAAAGCGACTGGGTACCGCGTGTGGTGTGGTTCGCCGGCAAGGCGGCGTCCGCGTACCGCATGGCGAAGACCATCATCAAGCTCATCACCGAGGTGGCCGCGAAGGTCAACAGCGATCCCGTGGTGGGCGGGCGGCTCAAAGTGCTGTTCGCGCCGAATTACGGCGTGAGCGTGGCAGAACTGATGATTCCCGCTGCCGATCTGTCCGAGCAGATCTCGACCGCGGGGACCGAGGCGTCGGGCACCGGCAACATGAAGCTCGCGCTCAATGGCGCGCTGACGATCGGTACGCTGGACGGCGCGAACATCGAGATCGGCGAATCGGTGGGACCGGAGCATATCTTTATCTTCGGCCACACCGCGGATCAGGTGGATGCACTGCGCGCGTCCGGCTACCGGCCGCGCCAGATCTACGAGGACAACGCGGAGCTGCGCACCGCGCTCGACCAGATTCGCACGGGCTTTTTCTCGCCTGGAGACCCTGCGCGCTTCCTGGATATTTTTCACTCGCTCGTGGACTGGGGCGACCACTATCTCGTGATGGCCGACTTCGCTGCGTTCATCGCGGCTCAGGAGGAAGTCGACCGCCGGTTCGTCGACGTCGCGGGGTGGACTGCGAGCGCAATCGAGAATGTTGCGGGCGTGGGCCAGTTTTCGTCGGATCGTGCGATCGCCGAATACGCGAGCGATATCTGGCACGTGAAGCCTCTCGACATGAGCTAGCGGTCACGCCGGGCCGGGTTCATGAAGCGCCGGCGACAATAAAAAAGGCGCCGCAAGCGGCGCCTTTTTCAGCTGCAGAACTGCCAGCAGGGTGCTTCTTAGAAGCGGTGACGCATACCGACCGTCACAGCCACCTGGCTTTGCGTCGACGAAGCGGCGCTCGAGCCTTCGCCGTTCATGAAAGCGCCAACGGACTTGCCGTTGAACCACTTTGCCGACGAAACGTGCTGGTAGTCGCCTTGCAGGTAGACGTCCGTGCGCTTCGAGAGCAGGTAGTCGCCTTGCAGCGAAACCGAGTTGTAGTTCGGGTTCACGCCGGAACCGAAGTTCGCCCGGGTGTACGTGTAAGCGCCAGCCAGCGTCAGGGCCGGGGTCAGAGCGTAGCGGACGTTGCCTTCGATGTTCTGGAAGCGTGCGCTGTTGCCGCCGAAGCCGGTGGCGTTGGCGGTACCCGATTGGCCCGCCGAGATGCCGATTGCCTGGGACAGGTTGGTCTGCGTGTACACGACGCCGAGGGTTGCCGGGCCGAACGCGTAGTTGACGCCGCCACCGAACGTGCGCTGACGACCTGCGGCGAACGTGTATTCGCCGGTTTGCGCGCCCGCTTTCGTAGCGTCGGCGCCCTGGAAGTTGGTGCCGCTCACGTCGTTGTTCAGCTGCAGGTAGCCAGCTGCAAACTTCAGGGGACCGTAGTTATACGATGCGCCGAAGCTGTATGCACGGTTGTTCGCGAAATCGGTGCTGTTCGAGAACGAGTACGTTGCGCCGAACTTGAAGCCCGAAACGTCGATACTCGTGTACTTGACCGTGTTGTTGAAACGGACCGAGTTGTTCAGGTTGTCGTTGTCGAACGGGTGAGCAGCGATCGTGCCGCCGTATTGGCTGCCCGTGAGCGTCAGCGGTGCCACATAGTCAACGACGCTGTCGTATTGACGGCCGAGGGTCACGGCGCCGAACTGGTCGCTTGCGAGACCGACGAATGCCTGACGGCCGAACATGCGGTTCGACTGGCCGAACGTGCCGTTGTTGATGCTGAAGCCGTTCTCCAACGTGAAGATCGCCTTCAGGCCGCCGCCGAGGTCTTCAGCGCCGCGCAGGCCCCAACGGCTGCCGTTGACCGTGCCGCTGCGCATCTGCCATGCGCTGTGGCCGTTCTGGTTGTTCGTGTACGTGATACCGGCGTCGATCAAGCCATACAGCGTCACGCTGCTTTGTGCTTGGGCTGCGCCCGCGATTGCGGCGAGAACCGCGGTGGTCAGGATTTTCTTATACAAGACTTGTTCTCCGGATTAAGGAAGGATACGAGTGCCTCGTCTCGTTCGGACAAGGTCATCCGTGGCGCGCAATTTATTCCACGCCGCAGAATTTAATATGACAGAGGGAGTACGTAGGGAATTTGTTGCTTTACTGTGGCGTCGATACGACAGCAGGTCCCTGGAATTGATATTTGTTCAGGATTGGTATCCGTACCCGGGTCCGACGCGGATTGGTGAGGATCGCGGATCAGAAGCCGGGGATATATCTTTTTGGAATATGCCTGGCAGGCGCCTTTGGGCAGCGAGATTTACCTGCGGCTATTGGGCAATTAATGCAGATCGATGTGATTTATCAACAACACGAATTAAAGATCGTTGCCGGGATTTTGATGTAGCTCATATCGGCCGACGCTCGTTCGAGAACGTGAGTGATGCAGAGCAAGCGCCAGACGGATCGCCCGGCTCATACGTTCCGCATGAGCCGGGCGCACCGCCGGATCAGAGCGAGAGCAGCGCGCCGCTGCGAATCGGGCGCGCGCCTGCGATCCGTGCGATCTCCGCTCCGGCCGTGGCGAAGCGCGTGCTGTGCCGCGCGTACATCACGCCGCTCACGCTGCTGCGTAGCGTGATCACTTCGTCGGTCAGGGGGTTCACGATGTCGGCGACTGGCGCGCCTGCCTCGATCCACGTGCCGTGTTCGGCGCGAAATACGATCACGCCCGTTGCGGGTGCAACAAGCGGCTCCGTGCCGGCCAGCGGCGTGGCCGGATACGCGAGCGGCGGCAGCGGCGGCGCCTCGCCGTCGATCACGCCGCGATGGACCAGATAATCGACGATGCCCTGCGCATCGCGTTCGGCGAATTCATACGACACGTCGCGCTGGCTGCGCAGCTCCACGGTCACCGAGATCGAGCCGGGCGGAATCGGATGGCGCTTGCCGAAGCGCTCGCGCAGTTCGCTCCAGCAGAAGCTGTGGATCTCTTCGAACGGATTGCCGACCGAATTCAGCGCGAGCAGCGACGCTTTGGCGTCCAGATAGCGCGCGAGCGGTTCGACGTCGGGCCACAGCTCAGGGTTCGTGTAGATGTGCAGCGCGGCTTCCCAGTCGCAATGCAGGTCGAGCACGATGTCGGCGTCGAAGGACAGCCGCTGCAGCGCGAGGCGCTGCGAATCCAGCTCGGTCTTCGGCTTTTGTGCGGCCAGCGCCTCGCCCATGGCCGCGCGAATGGCGTTTCGGTTCGCGTCGGCATCGGGACCGAGGCGTGCCTCGATCACCGGCAGCACGAGCGTCGCGAGGTCGTAGAAGTTGCGGTTGAAGTTCTGCGCCGTGTTCGATTCGAACCGTCCGGCGAGATGACCGAGCCAGTGCTGCCCAAGGCCGATCGGATTCGCAACCGGGACGACCACGATTTCACCGCGGATGCGGCCCGCCGCTTCGAGTTCGGCGAGCTTGCGGCGCAGGACCCACGCAGCCAGCATGCCGGGCAGTTCGTCGGCGTGCAGCGACGATTGGACGTAGACCTTTTGAGTGCCGCCCGTGCCGTAGTGGAAGCTCGTGATGTGCCGCTCGGTGCCGAGTGCCGGCGCGATCAACGGATGGTGATGGGTTTGCATGATCTGAGCGCGTCACGGGATGCCGCGGCGCGCATTGAAGTTGAGTTCGGATCCAGCGATTCCCGCGATGAAAGCGGTAGGCCGATCTTAGCGGATTCGATCTGAGGCCGGAACCCGGGCGGCTCCTCGCCGCTGCGTGCTCGCTGCGCGAGATGCTTGCCATCGGCCGCCATCAACCGGTCCGTCGCCGCGCATCCGAAGATGTTTTCCAATCCTCAATGATCGATGGCGATACGGCGCGAGGGCGAAAAAAAACCCAGACCGCAGTCTGGGTTTTTTCGTGTACCGCGTTCGCGACGCCCGCGGGCGTCGCGGCGCGGCGCAGGGCAATTAGCTGCCGTAGACGTCGAAGTCGAAGTACTTGGCTGCGAGCTTCTTGTACGTGCCGTCCTTGATCATGTCGGCGATAGCCTTGTCGATCTTTGCCTTCAGGTCGGCGTCTTCCTTGCGCAGGCCGATAGCGGCGGCGCCCGTCGGGATTTCCTTGCCGGCGAACGCAAAGCCAGCGCCGCGCGGGGTCTTCAGGAAGCCCAGGTCGGCTTGCACTTCGTCTTGCAGCGCTGCGTCCAGACGGCCCGACAGCAGGTCGGCGTAGACCTGATCCTGGTTCTGGTAGGGAACCACGTTCACGCCCTTGGGTGCCCAGTTTGCCTTCGCGTAGGTTTCCTGGATCGTGCCTTGCTCGACGCCCACCGACTTGCCCTTGAGCGCGTCAGCCGTTGCCTGCAGGTTGGAACCCTTCTTCGCCACGAGGCGCGTCGGCGTGTTGAACAGCTTGACCGAGAAGGCGATCTGTTGCTCGCGCTCCGGCGTGATGGTCATCGACGAGAGGGCGCCATCGAACTTCTTCGCCTTCAGGGCCGGGATGATGCCGTCGAAATCCTGCTCGACCCACACGCACTTCGCGTTCAGGCGCTTGCAGATTTCGTTTCCGAGGTCGATGTCGAAGCCGACCAGCTTGCCATCCGGTGCTTTGGATTCGAACGGCGCGTAGCTGGCGTCGACACCGAAGCGCACGGTGGACCAGTCCTTCGCATGGGCAGCACCGGCCGATACGGCCAGCAGGGCAACCGACAGGGCGGCAAGCAGTTTCTTCACTATGTGTACTCCTCGGTATGGTTCATGGTGCACCGCGTGCGTTGTGGGCGCCGCAGTGCAATTATCAGGCGCGGTTTGCGTCCCAATTCTGGTCAGATCCGCCAACGGTATTGCCAGCGGTGCGCCAAGACTACCAGGTCAAAATTGTGACGTCGCTAGTGTAATACGAGATAGTGCGCGCAGTCGCGTGTTAACGAACGTTCGGTGACCGGGCGCAGGAGCACTGAAAGCAGTGCCGGACGGGGCTTTGCGGCGGTCGCGAGGTGCGCCCGAAACGCCGGCGCGGGTTTGCGATGCACGGGCTGTGATGTGCGGGCTGTGATGCGTCGGCGCGACAATCCGCGCAGCGCCGCTGCCGCGCCGAAAGATTCTGTATGGAATATGAAATAAAAACGATGGCGTGCCGTTGGCCGCGCGGGCTGTCCGGCACGCTTTTGCAACGCGGCGCGCGCGCCGCTCAGACCACCCGCTTGCCTGCGCGGTAGGTCTCGCGCGGCACCGGCAGCGCATCGAGCATCGCCACGCGCACGAAGTCTGCGCGCAGCCCCGGCTCGATCGCGCCCCGGTCGGTCAGCCCGGCCTTGCGCGCGGGCTCGTGCGAGACCGTCGCCACGGCGCGCGGCAGCGTCCAGCCCGCCCTGGCGACGAGGTCGAAGGCCGCCGCGAGCAGGCTCGACGGCACGTAATCCGACGACAGGATGTCGAGCAAGCCCGCCTCGGCCAGTTCCAGCGCCGACACGTTGCCCGAGTGCGAGCCGCCGCGCACCACGTTCGGCGCACCCATGATCGTCGCGATGCCGCGTTTTTTCGCCTGCGCCGCGGCGAGGCGCGTGGTGGGGAATTCGGCGAGCACCATGCCTTCGGCGGCAGCCTGCTCGACATGTTCCACCAGCGTGTCGTCGTGACTCGCGAGCGGGATGCCGCGCACCCGGCAGCGCTCGACGATTTCGCGGCGGTGGTCGTCGGCGAAGCGCTTTTGCTCGTCGGCAAGTTCGGCCAGCGCCGTCGCGGCCTGTTCATCGGTCCACTTGCCGTGGCGCTCCTGGAAGCGGCGCCATTGCTCGCGGTCGTGCCACTGGCGCTGGCCCGGCGTGTGGTCCATCACCGAGGCGAGCCGCAGGAGCGGGTGCTCGCTCAGCGTGTCGAAAAGTTCGATCACGTCCTGGGTCGCGATCTCGCAGCGCAGGTGCAGGAAGTGCTCGGCACGCAGCAGGTCGCGCTGGGAGAAACGCAGGAGCGCCTCGGAGCACGCCAGCTGCACGTCGCGGCCGCGCACGCCCACGGCGAGCCGCGTGCCGATGGCGAGGGCGTCGAACACCGTTGTGATGCCCGCCGCGGCGATCTGCGCGTCGTGGATCACGAACGCGGCGTCGGTGTTCCAGTGCACGCCGGGGCGCGGTGCGAGGTGCTTTTCCAGGTTGTCGGTGTGCAGTTCGACGAGACCCGGCAGCAGATAGTCGCCGTGCCAGTCTTCAGCGTCGGCGGCGGCGGTCGTGCCGCGCGACAGTTCGCCGATCCGGCTGCCATCGACACGCATCGTGCCGGTGAAAACTTCGTCTCGCGTCACGATGCGGGCGTTCGTGATCAACATCGTCAGGCTCCGTAATCAGGTAAAGGCGCAGATCAAAGGCGCAAATCAGGGCGCAGGTAACAGGTTCAGGCGGCTTCGCCCAGCGGCGCTTGCGTGCGCGCGGCGGCGAGCGGCATGCGCCGCGTCGCGACGCGCTCACGTGTGTCTTCGTCGTGGAAGACTCCGACGATCGCCGCGCCGTGCTCGCGTGCTTCGACGATCAATTGCGACACTACGTCGCGATTTTCCGCGTCGAGCGAAGCCGTGGGTTCGTCCAGCAGGAGCACGCGGTGCTGCGCGATGAGTCCGCGTGCGATGTTCACGCGCTGCTGCTCGCCGCCCGAGAACGTTGCGGGCGCAAGCGACCAGAGCCGCTGCGGCACGTTCAGGCGCGCGAGCAGCGTTTCGGCACGCGCATACGCTTCGTCCTGCGCCACGCCGCGCGCCACGAGCGGCGCGGCGACGAGGTCGCGCGTGGCGACGCGCGGAATCACGCGCAGGAACTGGCTCACGTAGCCCACTACCTTGCGGCGCAGACGCAGCACGTCGTGTGGCGCGGCACGGGTGATTTCGAGGTGTTGCAGCGCGTTGTCGTCGTCGCGGATCGCAATCGAGCCGCCGCTCGCGAGATAGTTGCCGTAGAGGCAGCGCAGCAGCGTGCTCTTGCCCGCGCCGGACGGCCCGACGAGCACGACGCATTCGCCGCGTTCGACCTCGAGCGAGACGCCCGCGAGCGCTTCGATGCCGATGCCCCCCTGGCCATGCAGCGTGAAGGTCTTGCGCACGTTTTCCGCGCGCAGCATCAGCGCGGGGCGTTCGACGAACGCGCGCGTTGCGTGGTTGGCAGCACTAGTCGTGTCGGTCATATCGATTCCTAGACCGGCAGCACGGAGGCCACCAGAGTCTGCGTATAGGGGTGCTGGGGGTCGTCGAGCACCTGGTCGGTGAGGCCCGATTCGACGACCGTGCCGCCCTGCATCACCATGAGCCGGTGCGCGAGCAGGCGCGCGACGCCGATATCGTGCGTGACGATCAGCACCGAGAGATGCAGCGTCGTGGTGAGCGTGCGCAGCAGGTCGAGCAGGCGCGCCTGCACGGAAACGTCGAGACCGGCGGTGGGCTCGTCCATGAAGACGAGGCGCGGCCCCGTGACGAGATTGCGCGCGATCTGCAGGCGCTGCTGCATGCCGCCCGAAAACGCCGGGGGCAATTCGTCGATACGGGCGGCGTCGAGTTCGACGCGCTCCATCCACTGCTGCGCCGTGTGACGAATCCGGCCGTAGTGGCGCGCGCCGACGGCCATCAGCGGCTCGCCGATATTCGCACCGGCCGAGACGCCCGCGCGCAGCCCGTCGCGCGGGTTCTGCTGCACGAAACCCCATTCGGTGCGCGTGAGCAGACGCCGGCGCGGCTCGGAAAGCGCACGCAGATCGAGCGTTTCGCCGTTGGCGCCCGCATAGTGCAGCTCGCCGGAATCGGCCTCGGTGCGCAGCGCGAGCGTGTTGAGCAGCGTGGTCTTGCCCGAGCCCGATTCGCCGACGATGCACAGCACCTCGCCGGGATAGAGGTCGAAGCTCACGTCGCGGCAGCCGTTGCGGCCGCCGTATTGCTTCGTCAGATGACGGGCGCTCAAGAGGGGCGTCATGCGGGACGTCATGCGCGTTCTCCGTTCAGCGGCGCCTGAGCGTCCCGAGCCTCATCGTCATGTTCGGCGCGTTCGCGGCGGTCGTGGCAGTAATCGCTGTCCGAGCAGACGAACATGCGCTTGCCCGTATCGTCGACGATCATCTCGTCGAGGAAGCTTTCGCGCGAGCCGCACAGCGCGCACGCGTGCTCCCAGCGCTGCACCTCGAACGGATGGTCGTCGAAGTCGAGACTGCGCACCGGCGTATAAGGCGGAATCGCGTAGATGCGGCGCTCGCGGCCCGCGCCGAACAGTTGCAGCGCGCGGTTCATGTGCAGTTTCGGATTGTCGAACTTCGGGATAGGCGAGGGCGCCGTGAGATAGCGGCCGTTCACCGTCACCGGGTAATCGTAGGTGGTCGCGATGCTGCCGTGCTGCACGATGTCCTCGTAGAGCTTCACGCTGATGAGGCCGTAATCGGCGAGCGCGTGCAGCTTCTTGCACTCGGCGACGCGCGGCTCGAGCCTGAAGAGCGGCTCGGGCATCGGCACCTGATACACGAGGATTTGCGCCTCCGTGAGCGGCGTTTCGGGAATGCGGTGACGCGTCTGGACAATCGTCGCGTCCTGGGTGCGGCGCGTCGTCTGCACGCCTGTCGTGCGCGCGAAGAAGCGACGGATGTTCACGGCGTTCGTCGTATCGTCGGAGCCCTGGTCGATCACCTTGAGCGTGTCGTCGGCGCCGATGATCGCCGCCGTCACCTGGACGCCGCCCGTGCCCCAGCCGTAGGGCAGCGGCATTTCGCGCGAGGCGAACGGCACCTGGTAGCCGGGCACCGCAACCGCCTTCAGCAGCGCGCGGCGGATCATGCGCTTGGTCTGCTCGTCGAGGTACGCGAAGTTGTAGCCGTCGGCGGCCTGCGTTTCGCGCGACGCGATTGCGGCGGGCGCGCCGGTGGGTACGCTGTTGGGTACGGAAGCGGGCGCGCTCATGCGGCCTCCTCATTCTGCCCGGGCGGGCTGTGATGTTGCGCGCGCAACCGGCGCACGAGTTCGAGTTCGGACTGGAAGTCGACGTAGTGCGGCAGTTTCAGGTGCTGCACGAAGCCCGATGCTTCGACGTTGTCGCTGTGGGAAAGCATGAACTCGATGTCCTGTGTCGGCGAGGCGAGTGTTTCGCCGAGTTCCGCGCCGCGCAGTGCGCGGTCGACGAGCGCCACGGCCATCGCTTTGCGCTCCGCGTGGCCGAAGGCGAGACCGTAGCCTTGCGTGAACGTGGGCGGCACGTCCTTGCTGCCCGCGAACTGGTTGACCATCTGGCATTCGGTCAGCTCGATTTCGCCGATCTCGACGGTTTCGCCCAGCTCGTCCAGCATCATTTCTACGGATACCGAACCAAACCGGATCTCCCCAGCGAACGGATGCGAGTGCGCGTAGCCGCGCTGCGTCGCGTACCCCATCGCAAGCAGAAAGCCCTCGTCGCCGCGCGCGAGATTCTGCAGACGGATCGTGCGATCCGCCGGAAATGCGAGCGGTTCGCGCGAGAGGTCGCCGGGTTCAGGCGCATCGGGCGTTGGCGTTTCCTGCTCGATCAGGCCTTCCTTGTCGAGCAGCGAGACGACACGCGGCATCGGCTCGTCGGTCGCGCTCGCTGGCCGAGCCGCGCGCGTTGCTTCTTCGTTCGCCTCTTCGTTCGCCTCTTCGTTCGCTTCTTCGTTCGCCTCTTCGCTCGCTTCGCCGCTTTCGGCGAGCAGCGCGAAATCCAGCAGCCGCTGCGTGTAATCGTACGTTGCGCCGAGCACCTGCCCGCCCGGCACGTCCTTGAACGTCGCCGATATGCGGCGTTGCACCTGCATGTGCTCCGTTTCGACGGGCTCCGTGTAGCCGAAGCGCGGCAGCGTGGTGCGATAGGCGCGCAGCAGAAAGATCGCTTCGACCAGATCGCCCGCTGCCTGCTTGATCGCGAGTGCGGCGAGCTCCTCGTCGTAGACGGAACCCTCGGCCATCACGCGCGCGACGGCGAGGCGCATCTGCTCGCGGATCTGCGCGACGCTCAGCTCGGGCACGCGCGTGTCGCCACGGCGTGCCTTGTCGAGCAGCCGCCACGACGCTTCGATCGCGCGCTCTCCTCCTTTGACGGCGACGTACATCAGTTCATCTCCACAAGAGTCGTGCGCGGCAGGCCAACGAGCTGGTCGTCGCAGACAAGATAAAAATCGATGCCGCACGGAAACAGCGCGGCCAATGCGGCACGCTCGTGCCAGAACCGCTCGGGCAGGCCGGCCGGCGCGATGGTGTGCGCATCTTCGATGCCTGGTCCGCGCAGCGTGACGGGTGCGCCGCCCGTGAGCGAGTCGACGCGCACGAACACCGTGGCCGACTGCTCAGGCGATTCGGGCGTGCCGCTTGCGAGCGTGGCGAGCGGCGGCAGCGCGGCGGCGTCGTGGACATAGGCGAATGCGGCTTCTGCGGCGGTTGCGGTGAGCGGCGCGCCCGAGTGAAAGCGCAACGCGGCGGCGAGCGCCGCATCGGGCTGCGCGAGCCACACGGGCGTCGCGTAGTCGCACAGCGCGAGCAGCGACGCGAACGCGGCGCGTCCCACGCGTGTGGCGCCTGGCGTCGTGTCGGCGGCGGACAGGGCGGCCTGGATCACGCCGATGCGGCCCGGACGCGCCAGTGCGTCGAGCAGCGCGCGGAATACGGCTTGCGTGTCGTGGACGGGATCGGCAAAGCCGGGAAGGAGCGCGTCGAGTGTGTCGAGTGCGGCGCGTGCGGTGTCGGTGGGTTGTGGCGTTTTTACGGCGTGATTCATGCATCACCTCGCACCATGGTGAAGAACTCGACTTTCGTGCTGGCGGTGTCGTTGCGTCGAGCGTCGCGCCGCGCCTCGAGGCGAGCGGCGAGCGGCGCGATCAGTTGCGCGTGCAACTGTGCGTGGCGTTCGGGCTGTTGCAGGAGCGCGTCGGCGAGCGCGGCCAGCTCGGCGCGGCGCTTGTCGCGCCCCAGATGGCACGCGACGCCGACAGTGCCGCCGTCGACCGCATGAAGACGCAGCGTTGCGCGCGTCACCGTTGCTTCGCCGAGATTGAAGGCGTTGCCCGTGCCGCCGATCCGGCCCCGCACCATCGCGAGACCTGTTTGCGGCGCGCGCAGCCAGTCGAAGGCCGGTGCGGCGTTGCCGCCGAATGCGGTAACAAACGCGGCCGAGAGCGCGGCTTCCAGCTCGGCGCGCGGCGTGCGGGCGAGCACCGCCATCCATGCGCGCCGCGACGCGGCAGAAGGCGGGGCGGAAGAAGCGTTCATCTGGATTCCTGTGTCGTGAACGTGATGGCGAGGCGCGCATTGCGGCGCTTGTTGCGGTACTTATCGCGGAACTCATCGCGGTATTCATCGCGGTATTCATTGAGGCAATGCATCGCCGCGAACGTCGTCATTGGAGCATCGATTCATATAGACGTCTAGACGTCTGTACGTTCAAATGTCCGGTTGTTACAACGCGATGTAGGAGATGATTCATATTTCCATCACGCCTCGCGCACTACAATGCGGAAACCGCCATTGAAACCGAAGGGAATGACAGCACCATGACATCGAACGACGACGCGCTGCACGGCGCGCAGCTTGAGCGCGGCGCGGGCGTGGCGGTGTGGCGCCAGATCGAGCAGATACTTTCGGCCGAGATCGCGGCGAAAGGCTTCGGCGACGATGGCCGCCTGCCGAGCGAGGGTGAGCTGGCCAAACGTTTCGACGTGAACCGCCATACGGTTCGGCGCGCGATGCTGGGCCTTGCGGCACTCGGGCTCGTGAGCGTCGAGCAGGGGCGCGGAACCTTCGTGCAGCCGGGCGCGATCGACTACACGATCGGCAAGCGCACGCGCTTTACGGAAAACCTTCAGCGGCACCGGCATTCGGCGGCGGGCAAGCTGCTCGCTTCATCGCGCGTGAAGGCCGATCCCGCGGTCGCAAAGGCGCTCGGCATTCGCGCGGGCGCACTCGTCTACCGGCTCGAAACGCTGCACGAATCGAACGGCGTGCCGCTCACCTATGCGCGTAACTGGTATCCCGCCGCGCGGTTCGCCGATCTGCCCGCGGTGATGGAGCGCGTCGAAAGTGCATCGAAGGCGCTGGCCGAATACGGCGTGACCGATTATCTGCGCAAGTGGAGCCGCATCGGCAGCGTGCTGCCCGAGGCGGAAGTGGCGCGGCGGCTCAATATCAACCGGCAGCAGCCGGTGCTGTGGGTCGAGAACGTCGACGTCGACATGAACGGTGTGCCGATCAAATACGGCATCACGCATTTCGCGGCGGACCGCGTGCAGTTGATGGTGGAGCACGACGTATGACGCTCGACATCGAAGCCTGGAACGACACGTCGCGCTTCGCGATCTACTATGCGCCGCCGCGCGATTCGGCGTGGTGGCGTGAGGGCAGCGCGTGGCTCGGCCGCGATGCGGAAACGCGTGAGCCGTTGAGTTCGCCGCAGCCCGCCGGTCTTTCGCGCCCGCTTGCCGCGCTGACCGTGGCGCCGCGCCGCTATGGCTGGCACGGCACGCTCGTTCCGCCCTTTCGCCTCGCGCCGGGCGTGACGCCTGACGCGCTGTTCGCCGCCGCGCAGCGATGGGCGGCGACGCGCGCGTGTTTCGAGGTGGCCGTGGAGGCCGCGACGCTCGGACGGTTCGTCGCGCTGCGCCCCGTCGACGATGCGGGCGAAGCCGCGCTGCGCGAGGTTGCGGCCGATGCGCTGCGCACGCTTGCACCGCTGCGCGCCGAGCAGACTTGCGGCGAACGCACGCGCCGGCTCGATGCAACGCTCACCGCGCGCCAGCGCGCGTACGTGGAAGAGTGGGGCTATCCGTACGTATTCGACGAATACCGCTTTCACATGACGCTCTCCGATTCGCTCGACGACGCACAGGCACGCGACACGCTGACCGCCGCGTGGAATGCACGGATGCACGATGCCGGGGCGCTGCCGGTGGACGGTGTCGCGCTCTTCGTGGAGCCTCAGCCGGGTGCGCCGTTCGTGCTGTGGCGGCGCGCGGCGTTCGCGCGCGGGGAGCGTCGCGCATGATGGCCCCGTTGATCTACGTCATGGGTCCGTCCGGTGCGGGCAAGGACTCGCTGCTCGACTTTGCGCGAACGCGCCTCGCGGCGGACGGCGTGATGTTCGCGCACCGCTACATCACGCGCGCGGATGGCGGCGGCGAAAACCACATCGCATTGACCGACCCCGAATTCGAGGCGCGTTCGCGTCGCGGCCTTTTCGCGCTGCAATGGCGCAGCCACGCGCTGCGCTACGGTATCGGCGTGGAAATCGATCAGTGGCTCGCGCACGGTTGCACGGTGATCGTGAACGGCTCGCGTGCCTATGCGGGTGAAGCGCTGGCGCGCTATCCGCAGACCCGGTTCGTCCACATCGAGGCGGCGCTCGAAGTCCTCGCCGCGCGGCTCGCCGCGCGCGGCCGCGAGACGCCTGCGCAGATCGCCGCGCGTCTTGCGCGCCAGGCGCCGTTCGATGCGCTGGCGGGCGCAAGCGTCGATCGCATCGACAATTCGGGCCGTCTGGAGGATGCGGGCGAAGTCTTCGTCGATGTCGTGCGCCGCGTGGCGGCCGGGCGCTGACCGGAGCGCGGGCGACACAGACCAACCCGCACCAACCCGCACCAACCCGCTCCAACGAGCCTCAGGTGCGCTGCGCGACCATGCTGGAGACGCGCCGCGCGGCCTCCTGAAGCGGCTGGAGGAAGGACTTGACCACCTGCTTCGCCGACGTGCGTTGCGCATTGCCGCTGATGTTCATCGCCGCGATCACGCGGCCCTGGCGGTTGCGGATCGGGACGGAAATCGAAATCAGGCCGCCTTCCAGTTCCTGGTCGACCATGGCCCAGCCCTGTTCGCGCACCTGGGCGATGATCTTCTTTAGCTCGTCCTTGTCGGTGACGGTGCGCGGCGTGTGCGCGTAGAGCGGGGCGGAGCCGAGTGTGGCGTCGAGTTCCGCATCGTCGAGGGCGGAGAGCAGCACGCGTCCCATCGACGTGCAGTAGGCGGGCAACCGGCTGCCGATCGAGAGGTTGATCGTCATGATCTTGTGCGTCGGCACGCGCAGGACGTACACGATTTCGGTGCGGTCGAGCACAGCCGCCGAGCAGCTCTCGTGGACCTCGGCGGACAGTTCTTCCATGACGGGCTCGGCGAGATTCCAGAACGGCATCGACGTGAGATAGGCGAAACCGAGGTCGAGAATTTTCGGCGTGAGGCGAAAGAGCCGCCCTTCGGTTTCGACGTAGCCGAGCGTCTGCAGCGTGAGCAGGATGCGGCGCGCGCCGGCGCGCGTGAGGCCGGTGGCCGCGGCGACGTCGGTGAGCGTTTGCGCGGGATGCTCGGCGTTGAAAGCGCGGATCACCGAGAGCCCGCGGGCGAAAGACTGCACGTAGGAGTCGCCCGGTTTGTCGGGAGTCTCCGCGGGCTCAGCGGAACGGGCGGGCGAGGCACTGGATGCGGAGGTCATAGGCGTCGGAATGTGTCCGGCAGCGGCGCGTAAAGAACCTACGACAATAGCGCATGCGACCTGTTTCGCCAACAGGCAGCGCAGGCGACGCGCACGAGGCACTATGCTAGCGACTGCGACTGCGACTGCGACTGCGACTGCGACTGCGACTGCGACTGCGACTGCGACTGCGACTGCGACTGCGACTGCGACTGCGACTGCGACTGCGAC
>NZ_JAMXLH010000052.1 GCF_024281035.1 Paraburkholderia sp. | reverse complement strand
TGATAGTGCGGATTGCCCGTGTGAAAGTAGGTAATCGTCAGGCTCCTTATGCTGTATCCGAAACCCCGGTGTCTCCCTGAGCGCCGGGGTTTTGGCGTTTACGCCTGCGCTCTGGAGCAGACGAGGCCGCACGGTAAAAATCAAAACAGCAGCGCACATGAGAAAGCCGTCCCGAAGGACGGCTTTCTCATATTCAAACTTCAGACCACGGCAAAAATCAGTGCGCGGTTTCCTCAACGACCGCCGGTGCGGCATTCAGTATCGACAAATCCCGCGCTGCCCCGGTAAACCGCTCCTGCGTCAATTCTTCGAGCAGCGCCATGTCGCGGGCGATGACCTCCGGCAGATGCGCGCGCAGGAACTCGACCCACGTCTTCGTTTTGGCATCGACGAATTTACGCGACGGATAGAGCGCGTAGACGTTCGTTTTCTGCAACTTATGTTGCGGAAGCACGCGTACGAGTGACCCGTTGCGCAGCCCTTCGATAGCCGCATACACCGGCAAAATGCCGATACCCATGTCTTCCCGAATCGCCACTGCAAGCGATTCCGCGATGTTCACCTGCACCGGGCCGTCGACCTGCATCTCGATGTTTCCATCCGCTCCCTCGAGCGTCCATTCGCGCGCCGGAAATGCCGGAGTTTTCAGAATCAGGCAGTCATGATGTGCGAGATCTGCAGGCGTGCGCGGCGATCCGTGCGTAAGCACATAACCGGGTGACGCGCACAGAATGCTGTAAGTCGTCCCCAGATGATGCGACACCAGATCCGAGTTGGGCAGCGACGAAGCCGCAACAACAGACACGTCACTACTGCCCTCGAACAGATCGGGCATGCGCTGCGATAGCGTGAGTTCGACAGTCACTTCGGGATGCAGCGCGCGATAGCGCGAAATCGCGGGCAGCACGTATTGCTGTCCGATGCTTGCGAAGCTGTGCATGCGCAGCGTGCCGGCAGGCCGCTCGCGTGCGCAACTCGCTTCTTCTTCGGCGCTGTCGACGTCGGAGAGGATATGCAGGCAACGTTCGAGATACCGTTCACCGGCGGGTGTCATCGCGAGCCGACGCGTCGAACGATTGAGCAGACGGGTGCGCAAATGCGCCTCCAGTTCCGACACGGCGCGCGACATGGCGCCAGTCGTGGAGTCGAGCGACTGAGCCGCCGCGGTGAAGCTACCAGCTTCGACGACGCGGACGAATACCCGCATGTTTTGTAGCGTATCCATCAGACCTTCTTGTTTGGAACAGAAACGATATTGTCGCGCCGCGCACGACGCAGCATTGTTGAGTGATCTGGAACGGACGTTCCTCAACTACCGCGTTAATGCGCCCGAATGTCGCGCCTACAATCGGCGCCTCGGTCCCTGCGTTCGCAGGCGACGTCCTTAATGACAGCTCAAGCGAAGTGCAATTCCCATGACCCGCCCGCATGCGATTCATCGCGCGTTCGATACGCGTCGGCGTGGCTACGCGATCTGGCGTGCAGCGAGGCGCGCATTGCGCGACTGGAATTCCATCGAAGGGGCGATATGGCTGCATCTGCTGAAGACGGTCACGGCGGTCCTGCTCGCGATGGGCATTGCGATGTTGCTCGACTTGCCGCAACCGCGCATTGCAATGACCACGGTGTTCGTGTTGATGCAGCCGCTCTCGGGCATGGTGTTCGCGAAGAGCGTGTACCGGATCGTCGGGACTGTCGTCGGAATGATCGCGGCAGTCGTGCTCGGGTCCGTGTTTGTGCAGCAACCGGAGCTTTACATCGCCGGCATGACGCTTTGGGTGGCCGCCTGTACGGCAGCGGCCATGAGGAATCGGCATTTTCGTTGGTACGGTTTTGTGCTCGCAGGCTACACGGCGGCGCTGATCGGCATTCCGCTCGTCATGCAGCCCAACGGGCTTTTTCTTGCCGCACTCGGACGTGGCGCAGAAGTAGCAGTCGGCATCCTTTGTTCAGGGATGGTCAGCGCTGTGATCGTGCCCCAGCAGACCGGTTCGCTGCTTGAGCGAACGTTGCGTGCACGGCATCGCAATTTTACTGCGTTTGCTTCAAGCGTGCTGACAGGCACGTTGGAGCGCAGCGCATTCGAAGGCCGCTTTGCAGGCCTCGTCGACGATGTCGTCGGCTTCGAGGCAACACGTGCGTTCTCGTTTTTCGAAGACCCGGTGATGCGCTCGCGCAGTCAACTGCTCGCGCGGCTCAACAGCGAATTCATGGATGCGTGCGCACGTCTGCACGCGCTGCGCCAGCTGCTCAAGCGCGTGCAGCGCAGCGAAATCGTGACTGCGCCGCTCGTGCCGTATTTCCGTGAGCTTGCAGCGTTGCTCGCACAGAGCCAGCGTCACGGCGAGAGCGATCGCGCCTGGGCGCTGCGCCTCGCCGATACGCTGGAAGCCTGGCAGAGCACGTTGCCGCGCCATGTTCGCGAAGCGCGGCAACCACTCGAAACGGCGTCGCCGGGCGCGTTGCAGGACTTCGATACATCGTCGGAACTGATGTATCGCTTCACGACCGAGATCGTTCGTTACAGCCGCACTTATGCATCGGTCGCGCAGCCCGGGCTCGCGCAGGAGACACGCGCGACGCGCTATGTGCCGCGCACGAGCTGGTATGTCGTGGGCTTCACGTTCTTGCGCACGGCGGTCGTGGTGGCCGCGTGCGGCTGGTTCTGGGTGCAGACCGACTGGCCCAGCGGTGGCATGGCGATGATCGCTGCGGCGCTCACTTGCGCACTCACATCGTCGGCATCGAATGCCACGCGCATGGCCGTGCAGATGGCGGCAGGCGCCGCCTGTGCCGCAATCGTCGGTTATCTCTTCATCTGTTACGTGTACTCCAACGTCGACGGCTTCCCGCTGCTTTGCGCAACGCTCGCACCCGTGCTCGCGCTCGGGGCATTCCTGGCGACGCGCCCTCGCATCGCGGGCTACGGTGTGGGCTTCTCCGTTTTCTTCTGCCTGCTCGCAGGACCGGACAACGTGATCGCGTACACGCCCGATCTGCTGATCAACAACGGCATGGCGATCGTCGCGGCGATGCTGCTCGCGGCGCTCGCTTTCGCGGTGGTGTTCCCGCCGCGGATGAAGTGGCTGATCGCGCGCATGTGTGGCGAACTGCGCGGTCAGGTCGTGATCGCGTGCAGCGGCGAACTGCCTGGACTCGGCGAGCGATTTCAGTCGGGCACGCACGATCTGATGCACCAGCTTCGTCTCGTGTTGAGCGGGCGGCAACGCGAGCATCGGCGCGCGTTGCGCTGGATGCTGGTCACGCTCGAAGTCGGGCACGCGATGGTGGATCTGCGTCGTGAGGCTCACGCGGCGAGCTGGCTGTCCGATCGCGACGCACGTTGGGGACAGTCCCTCGCGCGCGTGCAAACGAATATTGCCCGGCTTTTCGACGATCCAGGTCCGCAGATGGTTGCGCGTGCACTCAAATCGGTTCGTGCGGCGACGTGGGTCGCCCAGGAGGCGCTCGGCGCGGTCGCTCATACACGGGATCGCCGCCACGACGCGCAGCGGCTCCTGAGCCATCTCCATTTCATCCGCAGTGCTTTGCTTGATCGCGACGGGCCGCTCGGCACGCTCGCGCGGCATCGCGCGCGCACGAGAAACGCCGCCGCTAATAACGGGCTAAAAGGCTAATTTAAAGGCTTGTTTTTGATCTTTTCATTTGCAGGAAAGATGCGTTTCTCCCTGGATTCTTAATCAAATCAGCTGTGCGTCATATAGTCACGCAACTGCAACGCAATAGGTTTTAGTCATGGAGGGTAAAATGAATATCCTGAAGTTTGCTGTTGTTGCCTGTTCGCTGTTCGCTTCCGCTGCCTATGCGCAGAATGCGGCACCGGCATCAGGCGTCCCTCAGCAGGTCGCGCAGACCGCAGCCCAACAGGCTGCGGCGGCGCCCGCCCATCACGACGTCGCGAAGCCGGCACAGAAGGATGAATGTGTCGGCCCCGCAGGCTTCTGTATCGCCTATTTCGGTAGTTGATATTGACGACACGCCGTCCGTGAGGGGTGGCGTGCCCGTTATGGTGCCGCGATTTTTCAACCCGGGTCTCGCGGCACTGTGAATTGTTGTGCGCCGCTTCGAGTGCCGTCTGGGCGAGACCAAGAATATTGGCGAACCAAGTAATTGGAGTGGAGACTAGAGGATGTACGAAGACCGTATTCGATGTGCCGCATTGCGCGGGAAAATAACCTCGGCCGCTGAAGCGGCACAGCTTGTACGAAATGGCATGCGTGTTGGCGCGAGCGGTTTCACCCGCGCGGGCGACACGAAGGCTGTGCCGATCGAGCTGGCTCGCCGGGCGCGCGAAGAAAAGGAACCCCTGCGCATTACGCTGATGACGGGCGCATCGCTCGGTCACGACGTCGACCGTATGTTGACCGAAGCCGGCGTGCTCGAACGCCGCCTGCCGTTCCAGGTCGACTCGACGCTGCGTAAGGCCATCAATCGCGGCGAAGTGATGTTCGTCGACCAGCATCTTTCGGAAACGGTCGAGATGCTGCGCGCCAATCTGCTCGGCAAGCTGGACCTCGCAATCATCGAGGCAGCTGCGATCACGGAAGATGGCGGTATTGTTCCCACCACGTCGGTCGGTAATTCGGCAAGCTTCGCAATCCTTGCGGAAAAGGTGATCGTCGAAATCAACCTCGCCCAGCCGCTCGCACTCGAAGGTCTGCACGACGTCTGGATTCCGGGCCGCCGTCCGCATCGCGATCCGCTGCCGATCGTGCGTCCGCAAGACCGCGTCGGCACACCCACGATCAACATTCCGCCCGAAAAGATCGCGGCCATCGTCATCACGGACCAGCCGGACAGCCCGTCGACCGTGCTGCCCGCCGACGATGAGACGGCGCGTATCGCCGGTCACCTCATCGATTTCCTTCAGCACGAAGTGAAGCACGGCCGCATGAACGCGCAACTGCCGCCGCTGCAGGCCGGCATCGGCACGATCGCGAACGCGGTGTTGTCGGGCTTCGTGGATTCGCCGTTCGAAGCGCTCACGATGTATTCGGAAGTGCTGCAGGACTCCACGTTCGACCTCATCGATTCGGGCAAGATGGTGTTCGCATCGGGCGCGTCGATGACGCTCTCCGCGCGGCGCCAGGAACAGGTGCTGGCCGAACTCGACCGCTATCGCGACAAGCTCGTGCTGCGTCCGCAGGAAGTCAGCAACCATCCGGAAGTGATCCGCCGTCTCGGCCTGATCGCGCTGAACACCGCGCTCGAATGCGATATTTTCGGCAACGTGAATTCGACGCACGTTGGCGGCACGCACATGATGAACGGCATCGGCGGCTCGGGCGATTTCGCGCGCAACGCATCGTGCGCGATCTTCGCGACGAAGGCCATCGCCAAGGACGGCCGCATTTCGAGCATCGTGCCGATGGTGCCGCACGTCGACCACAATGAGCACGACGTGGACGTGATCGTGACGGAGCAGGGTCTGGCCGACCTGCGCGGTCTCGCACCGCGCGAGCGCGCGACGCTCATCATCGAGCGCTGCGTGCATCCGCTCTATCGCGACTTGCTGCGCGACTACTACCGCGATGCGCTCAAGCACGGTGGTCAGACGCCGCACGATCTCACGAAGGCATTCGAGATGCATGTGCGCTACAACCAGACCGGTTCGATGCTGCCCGAGAGTTCCGATCTCCTCGTGGCCAACGCATAACGCCGCAAATAACGCGACGTAAGCGACGTAAGCGACGTAAGCGACGTAAGCGAACAAAAAAACGGGCGTGCCGGCAACGGCACGCCCGTTTTGCTTTTGCGCAGCGCGCTTGCTAGGCGCGACGGAATAGCCGGATGACAAAGAGCAGAATCACTGCGCCCACGATGGCGGTGATGATCGAGCTGATGAATCCGCCGCCGAGCGAGATCCCGAGGATCCCTGCAAGCCAGCCGCCGATGAACGCACCGACAATCCCAACAATGATATCGACGATCAATCCAAAGCCGCCGCCCTTGACGAGCACGCCGGCGAGCCAGCCTGCGATTGCGCCGATGATGAGCCAGGCGATGATGCCGTGTTGCATGTTGAGCACCCCCTTTGTTGGCGTGAAAGGTTCACGGTGAGTTCAGCTTAGCCTACGCACGAGGGACAGGCCAGGTGAAGTGGCCGGAATCGATGCGTTTTAAACAGCCAATCCCGTCGTTCGGCGATGTATAACAGGTCGGATGTCTGGAAATCAGATCAGACAAAAGCGCGGAATCGCACGCGTCATTCCGGTGCGACTTCGGTTTCCGCGGCGACCCAGCTGACGCTCGACACGCCTTTTTCCATGCTGAGCCGGCTCGCAATGGCTTCGAGTTTCGCCTGGTATTTCGGATGCAGCCGCAACGTTGCCGTCACGCGCAGCCGCACAGGCTCGCCGGGCAAATCTTCGCTGGTCAGGCTCTGGAAGGACAGCGGCGTCGAATACATCGAATTGGAGAGCACGGTGCGAATATGGATTTCGTCCTCTTCGCGGCACACCACCGTGAGCACGTATTCGCGCACGAGATCGGCAGCCGAGACCGGGGTCGCGTTGATCGCGCGGCTCACCTCGCGCAGTACCGTATTGATGAGCAGTACGATGACCGTGCCCGCGAGCGCCGGGCCGTAGTGACCCGCGCCGCACAATACGCCGATCGCCGCGGCACACCACAGCGTCGCCGCCGTGTTGATCCCCTGGATCGACCCCTTCTCGCGCATGATCACGCCGCCGCCCAGGAAGCCGACCCCCGAAACGACGTAGGCCGCGATCTGCGTAATGCCGGACGTGCCGTTGCCGGTCAGCACGCCGAGCGTCACGAAGAGACACGCGCCGCTCGCCACGAGCGTGACCGTGCGCAGTCCCGCCGTGCGCTGGCGAATCTGGCGTTCCAGGCCGATGGCGACGCCGCAGGCGAACGCCGCGAAAAGGCGTAGGGCGAGTTCGAAAGTCATCTTTCTGTCACGAAAGCGGTGGGCCGGATGCAGCGCGCGTTGCACACCCATGGCAGGCGCTGTGCGCCGCGGCCAGGGGGCGCCGAGGATCATACGCGGTGTGGCCAGGCTCGCCAAGCTGTCGGCACGGTCATTTGGAAGTCAGCATCTGGCCACAGCTTTTCCCGCATACTGAAGTCGGTCCTGTTCTGACGGACAGGATCGGTTTGAACGGAGGGAAGCAACGGATGGATACGCTGCGCAACATGCGCATTTTTGTGAGAGTGGTGGAGTCGGGCAGCTTCACGCGCGCCGCCGCGAGCGAAACCATGACGACTGCGCAGGTGTCGCGCGCGGTCACAGACCTGGAGTCGCGTTTGCGCACGCGGCTTCTGAACCGGACCACGCGGCGCATGTCGCTGACCGAAGCGGGTGAGCGCTATCTGCACAACTGCAAACGCATACTTGCCGATGTCGAACAAGCCGAGGCCGAAGCCACGGCTGCGCATGCGAATCCTGCGGGCAAACTGCGCGTCTACGGCGGCACGAGTTTCGGGCAGCACTATGTGATGCCGCTGATCGCGCGTTACCAGCAGCATTTGCCGGAAGTCGCGGTCGACCTGACGATCTCGCAGGAGATGCCCGATATCATCGAGGAAGGCTTCGACGTTGCGGTGGTGGTGGCCGCCGAACTCGAGGATTCCGCGCTGATCTCGCAGCAGCTCGGCAGCACCGCTGCCATCCTGTGCGCTTCGCCCGACTACCTGCGCACGCGCGGCGTGCCGCAGTCGTTCGACGATCTCAACGCTCACACCTGCCTGCATCTCACCGATGCGAGCCTGCCGGCCGGTCAATGGGTCTCGGAAGGTCCCCAGGGCGAAAGATTTCGCCATACCGGCGTGACGCCTTTCCAGGTCAACAATCCCGAGGCGCTCGCACTCGCGATCCGCGAGGGCATGGGAATCGGGCCGTTGCCGGTGCCGGTCGCGCTGCCCGGCCTCGCCAACGGCACGCTTGTGCGTGTGTTGCCGACGCATCGTTTGCAGAAGCTGAATATCTACGCGCTCTATGCGTCGCGGCGTTATCTGGATGCCAAGATCCGCACGTTCGTGGAGTTCCTGCGCGCGAAGGTGCCGGCCGTGCTCGCAGAGCAAGAGGCGGCGCTGAGCGCGTGCGACGATGCGGGCGCTCAAGCAGGCGCTCAAGCAACCGCTCAACGCCGGGACCAGCCTTCACGCGCGCGCGACGCGCGGGAAACGGAGCGGCTGCGACTCGTCAACTGAGCCGGGCCGTTGCGATTGCAACGGTATCCCGCGCGCGGCACACGCGGAAAATCGCCTGCATGGGCTGATTTTCATTCGCTGCGGCATTGCGGTGATTTGCCCGCGTATCAAGCCCATTTCAGCGCTTATCGGCGCATATCGGCAGGAACACTCCCAGCCTGTCAATTTCGCCATATTGCCGCCAGCAAAGCGCCACCGCTTTTGCCTATCATGCGGCACCGCCCGGAATGCATCCTGGATCACCGCTCCTTACGAGGAGTCCATCAAGCCCGCCTGAAGCAGTCACATGTGGATTGTCAATCTCGCACTGAAGCGGCCATACGCGTTCATCGTGATGGCCATCATGATCGTGCTGGCCACGCCGTTCGCCCTGATGTCGATGGCGACCGACGTGCTGCCGAATATCAATATCCCGGTCATCAGCATCATCTGGTCGTATACCGGCATGTCCGCGAAGGACATGGCGAACCGCGTCACCTCGGTCAACGAGCGCGGCCTCACGACCACCGTCAGTAACATCGGGCACATCGAATCGCAGTCGCTGCCCGGCATCGCCGTCATCAAGCTGTTCCTGCAGCCCGGCGCGAATCTCCAGACCGCGCTCGCACAAACGGTCGCCTCCGAACAGACGCAGGTCAAGCAGATGCCGCCGGGCGCGACGCCGCCGCTCGTCATCAGCTACTCGGCGTCGAGCATTCCCGTGATTCAGCTCGGCCTGTCCAGCAAGACCATGAGCGAGCAGGCGCTGGCGGACATCGCGATGAACTTCCTGCGTCCGCAACTGATCACGATTCCGGGCGCACAGGTGCCGTATCCGTACGGCGGCAAGACGCGCGTGATTTCGGTCGACATCGATACGCGCGCTTTGATTGCGAAGGGCCTCACGCCGGCCGATATCGTCAATGCGGTCAATACGCAAAACCTGATCCTGCCGACCGGCACCGCGAAGATGGGGGTGAGCGAATATCGCGTCGATACCAACGCGTCGCCGGAAACGATCGCGGACCTGAATCACATTCCGGTGCAGACGGTGAACGGCGCGACGACGTATCTCGGCGATGTTGCGCACGTGCGCGACGGCTTCACGCCGCAGACCAACGTCGTGCGTCAGGACGGCACGCGCGGCGTGCTGATCTCGATCCTCAAGAGCGGCGATGCGTCCACGCTGCAAGTGGTGAACAACCTGAAGGCGCTGCTGCCGAAGGTGCGCGATACGCTGCCCGCCGATCTCGTCGTCAAGCCGCTCTTCGACCAGTCGATCTTCGTGGCCGCCGCGGTGCAGGGCGTCGTGCGCGAGGCACTGATCGCCGCGGTGCTTACCGCCGCGATGATCCTGCTGTTCCTCGGCAACTGGCGCAGCACGCTCATCATCGCGGTGTCGATTCCGCTGTCGATTCTCTCATCGCTGCTCGCGCTCTACGCGCTCGGCGAGACGATCAACATCATGACGCTCGGCGGGCTCGCGCTCGCGGTCGGCATTCTCGTTGACGACGCAACCGTGACGATCGAGAACATCGAACGCCACTTCCATCTGGGCGCGGGTCTGCACGAAGGCATTCTCGAAGGCGCGGGTGAAATCGCGGTGCCCGCACTCGTTTCGACGATGTGCATCTGCATCGTGTTCGTGCCGATGTTCTTCCTCACGGGCGTTGCACGCTTCCTGTTCGTGCCGCTCGCGGAAGCGGTGGTGTTCGCGATGATCGCGTCGTACATCCTCTCGCGCACGCTCGTGCCGACGCTCGCGATGCTGCTCTTCACGCATGGCGGCCAGGATAGCGGGCATGCGCAGCAGGGCGCGCCGCGCTCGGTGTTCGCGCACATCCATCACCGGTTCAATCAAGGGTTCGAGCGCGTGCGCGCGAACTACATCGCGCTGCTGAGCTTGCTGCTCGCGCGGCGCCGCGTGTTCGGCAGCGCGTTCCTCGGCTTCTGCCTGCTCTCGCTCGTGCTGGTGTTTTTCATCGGCCGCGACTTCTTCCCGTCCGTCGACGCGGGCAACATTCGTCTGCATATGCGCGCGCCGACCGGTTATCGCATCGAAGAAACCGCGCGTCTCGCGGACGAAGTCGAGCGGACCATCCGCGAGGTCGTGCCGCCGGATCAACTGGAAACGATCGTCGACAATCTCGGCTTGCCGTATAGCGGCATCAACCTTTCGTACAGCAACGCGGGGACGATGGGCACGCTCGACGGCGAAATCCAGATCGCGCTGAAGGCCGATCACAAACCGTCGAGCGTCTACGTCGACAAGCTGCGTGCGTTGCTGCCGCAACGTTTTCCGGGCGTCGAGTTCTTCTTTCAACCCGCGGACATCGTCACGCAGATCCTGAACTTCGGGCAGCCTGCCGCCATCGACGTGCAGGTGGTGGGCGCCGATCTCGGCCAGGACATGGCGCTCGCGAGCCGCTTGCTCAAAGCGGTGCGCCAGATGCCGGGCGCCGTCGACGCGCACATCGAACAGCGCAACGACGAACCGGCGCTGAGGCTCGCGATGGACCGCTCGCGCATGCAGCAACTGAATCTGAGCCCGCAAAACGTGGCGCAGAACGTGCTGATTTCGCTGTCCGGCAGTTCGCAGACCTCGCCCGCGTTCTGGGTGAATCCGAAGAACGGCGTCGAGTATCCGCTCGCCGTGCAGACGCCGCAGTATCGCGAAGCCTCCGTGAACGAGGTGATGGGCACGCCGGTCGCGGCGCGTCCCAATGCGCCGCTGCAGCTCGTGAGCAACCTCGTGCGGCTGCAGCCGCACACGGGCCCGGCAATCGTCACGCACTACAACATCCGTCCCGTGATCGATCTGCTCGTGAGCGTGGAGGGCAGCGACCTCGGCACGGTCGGCTCGCGCATCGACGGCCTCATCAAGACAGCCCAGGCGAGCGCGCCGCGCGGCACGACCATCGCGATGCGCGGCCAGATCGACACGATGCGTTCGTCGTACGTCGGTCTCGGCGTGGGTATCGCGATGGCTGTCGTGCTCGTCTATCTGCTGATCGTCGTGAATTTCCAGTCGTGGGCCGATCCGCTCATCATCATCAGCGCGCTGCCCGCAGCGCTCGCAGGCATCGCGTGGATGCTGTTCATCACGGGCACGCACCTGAGCGTGCCTGCACTGACCGGCGCGATCATGACTGTTGGCGTTGCGACGGCGAACAGTATTCTTGTCGTGTCGTTCGCGCGGCAGCGGCTGATGGCCGGCGTCACGCCGCTCGCCGCAGCGCTCGAAGCGGGCGCGACGCGCATCCGCCCCGTGCTCATGACCGCTTTCGCCATGATGATCGGCATGCTGCCGATGGCGCTCGGTCTCGGCGAGGGCGCCGAACAGAACGCGCCGCTTGGCCGCGCGGTGATCGGCGGTCTGCTGTTCGCCACGGTTTCCACTCTGCTGTTCGTCCCGATGATGTTCGCGACCGTGCACGGCCGTCTCGCGCGCCGAGCCGCGGCGAAGCGCGAACGTGAGTCACATCATGGCCGCCAATGAAGCGGGACATCACGCAATCCGGTTACGTAAATTCTGGTCGATGAAATGAACGAACCTCATCCTCACTCATCCCTCGATATCGCCGTCGGTGCAGGTCAGCACGGCATGGATCTGCCCGCGCGCCATCAGGCAGGCAAGCGTGCGAAGCTCGCGGTGATCGTCATCGCGCTGCTGCTGGCGGCGGGTGCGACCCGCACGATCGTCGCGAACCTGCAAAACGAGCATCATCTCGCCGAAGTCACGAAGCGCAACGCGACGCAATACGTGAGCATCGTGCATCCGGTCGCCGCCGGCGCGGACGGACGCATCGTGCTGCCAGGCACTTTGCGCGGCTTTGTCGAGGCGCCGATTTATTCGCGCGCGAACGGTTATGTGCTGCACTGGTACGCCGATATCGGCGCACATGTGCAGCAAGGCCAGTTGCTCGCGCAGATCGATACGCCAGAGATCGATCAGGAACTCGCACAGGCGCAGGCCCAGCGCGATCAGGCCGCTTCGACGCTTTCGCTCGCCAAGACCTCATTCGACCGCGCGGAGCAGTTGCGGCAGCGCGATGCGGTCTCGCAGCAGGAACTCGACGATCGCCATGGCGCGTACAGCCAGGATGTGGCGAATCTCGCGGCCGCCGACGCCAACGTGCGCAAGCTCGTGCAAATGAAGGGCTTTCAGCGGATCGTCGCGCCGATCGCGGGCGTCATCACGCAGCGCAACGTCGATATCGGCGATCTCGTGAATGCGGGCAACGGCGGTGCGGGCCACGCGCTCTTTTCCATTGCGCAGACGGATACGCTGCGGCTGTACGTCGACGTGCCGCAGACCTACGCGCAGGACGTTGCCGTGGGACAGGAGGTGAGCGTCACGCAGCAGGAGATGCCGGGCGTGACGTTCAAGGGCAAGGTGACGCGCACGTCGCAGGCAATCGATGTCGCGACGCGCACGCTGCAGGCCGAAATCACGCTGCCGAATCCCGACGGCAAGCTGCTGCCGGGCGCCTATGTGCAGGCGACGCTGCAGACCGATTCGAAGGGCCTGCTGACCGTGCCGGGCAATACGCTCCTGTTTCGCGCGGAAGGGCCGCACCTCGCCGTTGTGGGCGCGGACGGAAAGGTGCAGCTCAAGCCCGTCGAGATCGCGCAGGATCTCGGTCAGTCGCTCGTGATCGGGCATGGGCTCGATGCGAACGATCGCGTCGTGCTGAATCCGAGCGACTCGATTGCGGACGGCGACAGCGTTACTGTCGTTGCGCCAGACGGGAAAGTTGCAGGCGGCGCAGGCGGTGCCGCCGCGTCGGCGAAGCGGAGCGCGACGTGAAGGCTCAGCACAACGCAAAGGCGGCAAAGGCGCGCTTGAGCGGACGCGCGTGCAAGTGCCTTGCGGTCCTCGGTGCGACGTGTCTCGCGGCCTGCACGGTGGGTCCCGACTATCGCGCGCCGCAGACGAAGAGTCCCGCCGCGTGGCGCGTCGATCCTGCCGATTCGTACTGGCACGCTGCTCAGCCGTCGCATGCGCCGCTCGATCCGCAGTGGTGGCGCGCGTTCGACAACGCGGAACTGAATGAACTCGAGCAGCAGGCGCTCGCCGAAAACCAGACGCTGCGCGTCGCCGCCGCGCACTATGCGCAGTCGCGTGCGACGCTGGCTTCGGTGTCGTCGCAACAGGCGCCGCAAGTCACGCTCGATGCAGGCGCGGCGCGTGCGCGCGTCTCCGCGAACCGGCCGCAAATGAGCTATGCGACGGCGAATACGTCGACGGTGCAGAACGATCTGAACATCGGCCCGTCCATCAGCTACGAGCTGGATCTGTTCGGCCGCATCCGCCGCACGGTGGAGTCGGCGACGGCATCGACACAGCAGGCCGGCGACGATCTCGCGAATGCGCGCCTCGTCCTCACCGCCGAACTCGCCACCGACTACTTCGCGCTGCGCGAACTCGACGACGAAATCGATGTCGTGAACCGCTCCGTGGCGTTGCAGCAGAAGGCGCTCGATTTCGTCGACGCGCAACACGATCTCGGTGCGGTGTCGGGGCTCGAAGTGCTGCAGCAGAAGGCGCAACTGGCTTCCGCGCGAACCCAGGTGCAGTTGCTGACGAACCAGCGCCAGCAGGACGAACACGCCATCGCAGTGCTGGTCGGCAAGCCCGCGCCCGAATTCTCGCTCGTGCAGAAGGTGACGCCGCTGCCCGTCCCGGCGCTGCCCGCGGGGTTGCCGAGCGAATTGCTGCAGCGGCGTCCCGACGTCGCCTCGGCCGAGCGCGCCATGGCCGCGGCCAACGCGCAGATCGGCGTGGCGCGTTCCGCGTACTTCCCGGACCTCACGCTCACGCCCAGTATCGGCTGGGAGTCGACGCGCTTTGCCACGCTCTTCAGCGTGCCAGGCCTCATGTGGTCGCTCGGATCGAGCGCGAGCGAAGTGCTGTTCGACGGCGGCAAGCGCGCGGCGGGCGTCGATTATGCAAAGGCGGGCTACGAATCGTCGCGGGCCTCCTACCGGCAGACCGTATTGACCGCGTTCCAGGAGGTGCAAAATGCGGTAACAGGCCTCTCGGTGCTCGACCGCGCGTCGGGTGAAGGGCAGTCTGCCGTGGACGACGCGCGCCAGTCGTTCGAACTCGCGAACGCGCGCTATCAGGGCGGTCTCGTTGCGTTCATCGACGTGCTGAACGCCGAGCAGCAACTACTTGCAAGCGAGCGTGAGGAAGTGCAGATTCATGGTCAGCAGGTGGCCACGGTGGTGTATCTGGCAAAAGCATTGGGCGGCGGATGGAGCGCCGGGGACCGCGATCTGGCGTGCAGCGCGGGTACCTGCCGCGAGACGCCGAGGGCCGGGGCGCGCGATGTACACGATGTACACGACGCACGCGCCCAGGCAGGGACGGATAACACAGCGGGCGGCGTCACACGAGACGCCGCGCAGGCGTTGGCGGCCGGGAAGAGCTAGTCGCGCACACGCGCGCACGCGCGGGCCTGATCGGCCCCGCGAAGAGGAGGAGCGGGCATGAAGGTATTGGTGATCGAAGACGAGCGCAAGGTCGTGGACTACTTGCGTAGCGGGCTGAGCGAGCAGGGATGGATCGTCGACGTTGCGATGGATGGCGAGGAAGGCGCGTGGATGGCCATCGAATACGACTTCGATGTGATCGTGCTCGATGTGATGCTGCCGAAGCTCGACGGCTTCGGCGTGCTGCGCGCATTGCGCGCGAAGAAAGACACGCCGGTGATCATGCTGACGGCACGCGATCGCGTCGATGACCGCGTGCTCGGTCTGCGTGACGGCGCCGACGACTATCTGACGAAGCCGTTCTCGTTCCTCGAACTCGTGGAGCGGCTGCGCGCGCTCACGCGCCGTGCACGCGCGCAGGAATCGACCTTGATCTCGGTGGGCGACTTGCAGGTGGATCTGATCAGCCGGCGCGCGACGCGCGACGGCGTGCGGCTCGATCTCACGGCGAAGGAATTTCAATTGCTCTCAGTGCTCGCGCGGCGGCGCGGCGAAATTCTTTCGAAGACGCTTATTACCGAACTCGTCTGGGACGTGAACTTCGAAAGCAACGCCAACGTCGTCGAAACCGCGATCAAACGGTTGCGCGCGAAACTGGACGGCCCATACGCGGCGAAGCTCCTGCACACCATTCGCGGGATGGGGTACGTGCTCGAAGTGCGAGAGGACGGAGGCCAGACATCATGAAACGCTCGATCTCGCTGCGGCTTTCGGCGATGTTCGCAGCGGTATCGCTCGTCGTGTTCACGCTCACGGGGACAGGCCTGTTTCTTCTGATGAGAACACAGCTTTTCAACGAGGCACGCGAGACGCTCGACACGCGCGCGCGCATTGCGCGCCTGATCGTGGAGCACGCGCCCGACGTGAAGAAATGGGCGTTCGTGCAGGAGAAGCTGAACGATCTGTCTCCGGCCGACAGCCGCATGCATTACTACGTCGAAGGACCCGATCCGCGCTTTCGTTTCGGCAAGCCGATCGACGGCGAGGTGATGGACACCATGGGCTCGGATCACCAGCTCGTGCGACCGCCCGGCAGCGATTACGACGTGCTCATGACGAGCTTCATAGTGCCCGCTAGCGGCGACCGGCCCATGGTGAAACTCGTGGTCGCAAGCGACAGCGAACGCACGGAGCTGATGCTCAGGCGCTTCGGCATTGTGCTCGGCGCGTTGATTGCGGCGTCCACGATTGCGGTCGCGCTGCTCAGCCGTGCGGCCACGCGCTTCGGCCTCGAACCGCTCACGCGGCTCTCGCGCGAGGCGGCGCAATTGAGTCCGTCGAATCGGCGTCAACGTCTGCATGCCGACGCATTGCCGGAGGAGCTGCACGAACTGGCGACTTCGTTCAACGGCGCGCTGGAGCGGCTCGACAAGGCCTATGGGCGACTCGAATCGTTCAATGCCGACGTCGCGCACGAACTGCGCACGCCGGTCAGCATTCTGATCGGACAAACCCAGGTGGCGCTCACGCGCGATCGCTCGGTGCTGCAATTGCGTCAGACGCTGCAATCGAATCTGGAAGAGTTCGAACGGTTGCGCGTGATCGTCAACGACATGCTGTTCCTGTCGCGCAGCGATCGCGGCGAGCGTGCGACGGACCTCTCCGAAGTCTCGCTGCGGGCCGAAGTGGAGCGCATGCTGGAGTTTCTGGAGATGCCGCTCGAAGAGGCGCAGATGCGTGTCGAGGTGCACGGCAACGCCACTGCCTGGGTGAACACCTCGTTGATCGGGCGCGCGGTGAGCAACCTTCTCGTCAATGCGATCCAGCATTCGGCGCCGGGCGTGACGCTGCAGGCGTCCATCGCGCCGCTGGACGGCCATGTGGAGATTGCGGTGTCGAACCCGGGCGAGCCGCTCGATCCGGTGGTGCGCGAGCATATCTTCGACCGCTTTTACCGCATCCAGGAGGCGCGCTCGAACAGTCACGAGAATCACGGGCTCGGCTTGTCCATCGTGAAGGCGGTGGCCGAAATGCACGCCGGCACGGTGTTCGTGCGCAGCGCAAACGGCGTCAACACGTTTGGCTTTTCGCTGGCCGTCGACTGCGCGCGCGAGAGCGCCGCGCGTGCGCAGGATTCGCAGCGCCAGGGGCGCGCGGGGCTGCAGATGCACGTCTCGCCGTAACGCGTGCAGTCTGCTGCTGTGAGCCGACGATTCAGCGGGGCGGGTCGTCGGCAGTGGCGGGGCTGTCGTGGCTGCGGTGGCTTCGCTGGTCCCGCCGCAGCAGATCCCAGCAGCTGATAAAAAGCGCGGCAATGAGCGGCCCGATCACGAAGCCGTTGATGCCGATGAGCGACATGCCGCCGAGCGTCGAGATCAGCACGACCCAGTCGGGCAGGCGCGTGTCCTTGCCCACCAGAACGGGGCGCAGCACGTTGTCGATGGTGCCGATCACGAACATGCCGAAGATCGCGAGCCCGATCCCTTTAGCGAGTGCGCCGCTGGAAATGAGGTAGATCGCGACAGGTCCCCAGACGAGCGCGGCGCCCACGGCGGGCAGCAGCGAGAGCAGCATCATCACGAAGCCCCAGAGCAGGGCGCCCTGAATCCCCACCACCCACAACGCGATGCCGCCCAGCGCGCCCTGAACGAACGCCACCGCGAAGTTGCCTTTCACCGTTGCGCGGATCACCGTGGTGAGCTTGCAGATCAGATGCCGCTTGTGCCCTTCGTCGAGCGGGATGGCGTCGCGCACGAGCTTCGAAATATCGCGCCCGTCGCGTACGAGAAAAAAGAACAGATAGACCATCACGCCAAAGCTCACGACGACCTGCACGGTGATCTGGCCGACGCTCAGCGCACGCGTGGCGACGAACTGGCTGATTTTCGCGGCGCCTGCCGAAAGATGTTGCTGCAGGCCGCGCAGTTCCATCATGTCGTACTGCGCGAGCAGATTCTGCGCCGACTGCGGCAGTGCCTCTACGACATGGTTGAAGAACACGCCGATGTCGAGGCTGCCCGACCTCACCTGGCCATAGGCGTAAGTGATCTGCTGGACCAGCGTGGCCGCGACGAGCATGAGCGGCAGGATCACGATCAGGACGCAGATCGCGAGGCTGATGAGCGCGGCGAGGTTGCGGTGGCGCAGCCGCGCCACGAGCCAGCGCTGCACGGGCTGGAAGATCAGGGCGAGGATGGCGCCCCACAGCACGGCGCTGAAGAACGGCGCGAGAACGAAGCAGAGCGCGATGGAAACCGCGAGCAGCAGCAAGTAGAACGATGTCTGGTGCAGATTCCTGTTGCCGTCCATGGGCGGTGGGTTCCTGTGGGGGCGGACGAAGAAGAAAGGGATGACGCTGCCGCTCATGATACCGGCGACTCTCTCCCGGGCCGCCGGGCATGTGCAACCCGTGCGCGCCCCGCGCGCCCGTGAGGTTATTCAGTGCGCGCCGACAAGGCGCACCTGGGTGATCTCCGAAGGCGCGCCAAGCCGCTTGGGCGGCCCCCAGTAGCCCGTACCGCGGCTCGTATAGACCCACAGGCTGCCGAGCTTCGAGAGCCCCGCCGTGAACGGCTGCTGGAGCCGCACGAGGAAATTCCACGGAAAGATCTGGCCGCCGTGGGTGTGGCCGGAGAGTTGCAGCGTAAAGCCTGCATCGGCGGCGGCGTGAGCCGAGCGCGGCTGGTGCGCGAGCAGCACGCGCGTATCGACATCCGCGGGGGCGCCCGCCAGTGCGCCTGCCGGGTCGCTGCGCTGCGCGGGATCGAAATGGTCGGCGGTGTAGTCCGTCACACCCGCGAGCACGAGGCGTGCGCCGCGATGCTCGATCACGACGTGCTGGTTCATCAGCACCGTGAGGCCGATGCGGCGGAATTCGGCAATCCATGCATCGGCGCCGGAGTAATACTCGTGATTGCCCGTGACCACATAGACGCCGTGATGCGCGGCCAGCCTGCCGAGCGGCGCCGTGTCACTTGCGAGCCGCGCGACGCTGCCGTCCACCACGTCGCCCGTGATCGCGACGATATCCGGTTCGAGCTGGTTCACGGCGCGCACGATCGCTTCGACGTAATCGTGCTTGATGGTCGATCCGACGTGAATGTCGCTGAGCTGGACGATCGTGAGGCCGTCGAGCGCGGCGGGCAGGCCGCGGATCGGCACGTCGACGGCGCGCACGGGCGCGCGCCGCCGTGCGTTGAAGAACCCGAACGCGCTCGACAGCAGCGCGAGCCCGATCACCGCGGCCGAACTGCCGGTGCGCCAGTGGGTGAGATTCGCGAGATGAGGCCACAGCGCGTCGAATGTCATCAGCGAGGCCAGTACGACGTCGCGCGCGATGGTGAGCATGAGGAGCGATGAGAAGAATCCCATGGCAAGCATGCCCGCCCATGCGAGGCGGTCGCCGAGCCACTGGTGCTTGATCGCGCGCGAGAGCATGCCTGGCGGGATCAGGACACACGACAGCACGAGCGACAGCGCCGCGAGCCACTTGCCCGCTGCGGGCACAGGCAGATCGGGAATCAGCCGCAGCCCGACGTAGACGTGCAGCAATACGCCAATGATGATGAAGCGGACGAGGAAGCGGAGTCGTGGCATGGCAGGCCAAAGGAGGCAAAGGCGGAGGCAAGGGCGGGCGCGGGGGCAGGCGCCGCGAAATGCCCGGCGTGCGGGCTGCGATGCATTTTACCGATAAGCGCCGACGCCTGCCGGAGCACGGCGCGAGACAAACGGCGGGCTGGCGAAGCGGGTAGGGCGGCGGCTTGAATCGCAACTAACTGTCCAGCGCGTTGGCCGCCCGTATCACACATCGTAGGTAAATCGATCGGCAGCGCAGTTCGGTGCGTGCGACGCAGCATCGGGTGACCGTGTGGTACATCGGACTATTAAACGTCCTGTTAAACCTCCATTGAACGGCACCTGTCCATGAACTATCCTCAAATTGGCGTCCGCGCAGTGTTGGGCGCTCTCGGGGGGAGACAGGTCATGAAAGTCACGAAGCCTGTTGTGCACGAACATCATCGTGTGGGTTACGAAAGCAGCCACGTCATGCTGCCGCTCGTCGTGCTTTCGGTCATGGCGCTGGCGCTGTATTTCGGCGTGAGACGCGCGGATATCCTGGAGCTTGGCCGCAGCGCGCTGTTTTACGTCGTGATGGTGTTCGTCGCGCTGGGCATCGCGGGTCTTTTCGGTTTCGTGGGCGGCTGGCTGCGCTCACGCACGACCGATGCCACGCCCGAGGGCTTCTGCTTTGTCGGTGCGCTGATCGGCGCAGTGGTGTTCTATATCGCGCTCTTTTTCTGAGCGCCGTGCGCGGAGCGCCTGGCGGGTGAGCGAGCCGTACGGCGACGTGCGACACTGCACTCATTTTCCCGATAGCCTTCGCGTCACGGCTTCCAACATTCCAATGTTCGATCTCTTCGACGACGCGCCGCAACCCGACGTCGCCTGGTATCCCGCATGGCTCTCACCGGAAGAGGCGACGATCATGCTCGCGCGCATCGTCGCCGAAACCCGCTGGCGGCAGGAGCGTATTCGCACGCCTGGCGGCTGGGTCGATCAGCCACGGCTCACCGCGTGGCTCGGCGAGCCGGATGCCGTCTATGTCTACTCGGGTATTCGCAATGTGCCGCAGCCGTGGACGCCCGCGGTGGCCGAACTGCGCGATGCCGTCGATGCGCTCTGTGACGTGCGTTTCAACAGCGTGCTGCTGAACCGCTACCGGAGCGGGATCGACAGCATGGGCTGGCACGCCGATCGCGAACCCGAACTGGGCGCGGAGCCGGTGATTGCGTCGGTGAGCCTCGGCGCGACACGGCGCTTCGACTTGCGCCACAACGCGACCGGCGTCGTGCGCTCGTTCCGGCTCACGAGCGGCAGCTTGCTCGTGATGCGCGGTCAAACCCAGGCGCAGTGGCGTCATCGCGTGCCGAAGGAACCGGCCGTGAGCGGCGAACGGGTCAATCTGACATTTCGTGTCATCGTGCCGGGTTTGCGGAAATAGCGGTCTATTTGGCGGAAATTGTCGTCAGATGGGCGGCGATTGACGAAATTCGCTGACTCGGTGCGTGCATGTTGCTCTAGCGCTAAAAAAATTAAAAAAGTTTTATGCGCATAAACGCGTCATTGTCGATATGCGTTCAGTCGCCCTGAGCGAGGCGTCGGCGCACGATCCCGGTCAGCCGGTCGAACGGCAAGCTTGAGGCGGCGAGCGCCGTCCCGTCAGGAAACTGCTCGCGCGCGATGTCGGTGAGCACCTGCCCCGGCGGCGCCTCGACCAGCACGCTCGCACCCGACTCCATCATCACCGTGAGCGCATCGAACCAGCGTACCGTGTAGCGCATGTTGGTTGCGAGATCCGCGCGGATGGCTTCGCCGCTGTGGAGCGGGCGCCCTCCACGGTTGTCGATATAGACGCCGTGCGGCGCGTGAAAGGGAATATCGCGCGACCAGGACATCAGTTGATCGGCTGCGTCCGCCAGTAATTCGTAATGCGAAGTAACTGAAATGGCGAGATGTTGTGCCTTGCGCGCGCCCGCCGCGAGCGCGCGGACGGTGAAGTCGTCGAGCGCCGCCGATGCTTCGTCGATCGTGGCGGACACAACGGAATGCGCGGGCAGCCGATGCAGGAAGCCAGGACTTTACGCCCCCTGGCCCGGAAACAGGCAGGCGAGGCTCATGGCGTGCACCACGGATCGGCAATGAGCCGCGCGCCGTCGTGGGCACGCGCCGCGCCAGGCGCAGGCGTCTAGCGCCGCATTCTCGCGAGCACCGGCGGAAACAGACGCCAGCCGAGGTTGACGCCGAGGCTCGCGGCTACGATCAGCACCATGCCCGCGAGCTGCGGCACGCTGAGTGCGCGGCCGTAGACGAGCGCATCGACGGCAATCGCCGTAAGCGGATAGACGAACAGCAAAACCGCGATCACGGGTGTCGTGAGCTTGGGCAGGGCGCCGTAAATCAGCACGTATGAAAGGCCCGTATGCAGTACGCCCATGCCGACGAGCCAGCCCCACTGCGCGGCGGAAATGTGCGTGAATTCGAGCGGCGCGAACAACGGTGCGATGAGCGGCAGGCACAGCGTGCCGACCGCGCATTGCACGAGCGCGAGCAGATGCGGACGGAAATCGCCCAGGTGCTTGGCGATCAGCGTGACGCTCGCATAGAGCACCGATCCGCCCAGCGCCTCGGCGACGCCGATCAGATAGCGCGGATGGCCTTGCAGGTTGTCTTGCGCGAGGACACCCGAAGCGAGCACGAGCCCGACGAAGGCGATGCCGATCCACCCGAGGCGATCCGCGCCCAGCTTTTCCTTAAAGAGCGCCGCGCCGATCAGCACGACCCAGAACGGCTGCACATGAAAGACGACCGTTGCGACGGCGATGCTCGTGCGATGGATCGAATCGAAGAATCCCACCCACTGCGTGACCATCAGCACGCCCGAAACGAGCGCGAGCGCGAACGTGCGGCGCGTGAACTGGCGCGGCGAAAGCCAGCCCTTGTACTGGCAATACGCGGCGAGCGCGAGCATGCCGAAGAGGCAGCGGAAAAACACGAGCGTCATCGCGCCGAGCCGCGCTTCCTCGACGAAGATGCCGATGGTGCCCATCAGCAGCCCGCCGCTGGCGAGCATGAGGACGCCTTGTTTCTGGCTGGCGTGGTGATCGGCGTGCATGCGTGGCATCCGTGGCGAAGAAAGGGCAGTGGGAACCGCGCCAGTATTCGTCAGTTGCGGGCTGTCGGCAAACGAATTAAATTGAAAAATTCCATCAACGCCGCTGATAAATCGCGAACCGCGCAGGAGCCTCGCATGAACCCCGAATTCGACCTCGATCTGCTGCGCACCTTCGTTGCCGTCGCCGACGCGGGTAGCTTCACGCGGGCCGCGGTCGCGGTGCACCGCTCGCAGGCCGCGGTGAGCATGCAGGTCAAGCGGCTCGAACAGATGCTCGGCACGACGCTTTTCACGCGCGATACGCGCAATCTCGCGCTCACGCGGCCGGGCAACACGCTGCTCGAATATGCGCGGCGCGCGCTCGATCTGCAGGAGGAGGCGTGGTCGGCGCTGGTGCGCCCGGAGGTGACCGGGCGCGTGGTGCTCGGCGCCCCCGACGATTACATGGCGGCGCTGCTGTCGCCGGTCTTGCGGCGTTTTTCGATGCTGTATCCGCATGTGGAGATCGAAATCGTCTGTGCGCAGAGCGTCGCGCTCGGGCCGATGCTGGCGGACAACAAGATCGATCTCGCGTTCGTCACGCGCGACCGCAAGCTGCGCGGCGAATTCGTGCGCAGCGAGGACATGGTGTGGGTGGGCTCCGCGAACGATCCCGCAACCGTTGCGATGTCGCCGCTGCCGGTGGGGCTCTACGAGCATGGCAGCGTGGCGCGCGCGCATACCGTGGCCGCACTCGACGCGGCGCGCATCCGCTATCGCGCGGCCTATACCAGCGCGAGCCTCACGGGCTTGCTGGCGACGGTGGAGGCGGGCATCGCCGTGGTGGCGCTCACGCGTTGCAGCGTGCCGCCGGGCGTCGCGATATTCGGCGAGGCGCAAGGGCTGCCGAAGATCGAACCGCTCGACATCGTCGTTGCGCGCAGCGTGAAGTCGAATCGCCCCACCTGCGATTACTTCGCGCAGCAGATGATGCAGGATCTCTCGGTGCCGCGTCAGCGCGCGTAGACGAAGATTTCGCCGCCCGCCGGGGCGCGGAATTTTCATCGCGTGTGCTGGTCGTCGATGAAGACGGCACGTGATTCACCCGGCCATGCAGACTTCAAGCCGACCTTCAAATCAAGCCGAAAACAGTTCCGCGCCGATGAACGAGCCGGGCTTCGCGCCCGGCGGGCACGCGAAAACGGCGCTGCCCACGTGGGTCGTGAACTGGTTCATCAGGTCGAACTTCGAGAGCTTTTCGTTGATCGGAATGAAGCCCGTGCGCGGGTCGCTCTGGTGCGCGACGAAAATGAGCCCCGCGTCATATTCCGTCTCCTGGCGCCACGGCGGCCAGCGCTCGATGTAGAAGTCGGTGCTGTCGTTGTACGAGTACGAACGGCGCAGGATCTGCGCGCCGTTGTTCGACGCGCGATTCGACAGGCGCACGTGCGAGTTGTCGGGAATGAGCGGATTGCCGTCCTTGTCCTGCGCGTCGAGATCGACCGCGTCGAATTCGTGGTGCTTGCCGATGGGTGCGCCGCTGTACTTGCGGCGGCCGAACACCTGCTCCTGGAAGCCGAGTTCCGTCCGGTCCCAGTGTTCGAGCGTGATGCGGATGCGGCGCACCACCGTGTAGGTGCCGCCCTGCATCCACGGCGCGTCCGCCGCCGTGGCCCAGACGAACTGGTTCATCAGCTTCGGATCGGCGGTGGGTGGATTGTTGGTGCCGTCCTTGAAACCCATCAGGTTGCGCGGCGTCTCCTTGCGCGGACCCGAGAGGAAACCGGCCTGGCCCCAGCGCATGCGCAGGATGCCGTCGCCCGCTCGCGCGAGCTGGCGCACCGCGTGAAAGGCCACTTGCGCGTCGTTCGCGCAGGCCTGCACGAAGAGGTCGCCGCCCGTTTTCGCGGCGATCAACTGGTCGCCGTTGAAGCGCGGCAGATCGACGAGCGCGGCGGGGCGTTTGTGCGCGAGCCCGTAACGGTCCTTGCCTTCCGAGGTGAAGAGACCGGGGCCGAAGCCGAACGTCACCGTGAGTCCGGCCGGTCCGAGGCCGAGCGCGTCGCCCGAATCGGGCGCGGCGCGATCGTCGCCGATGCCGTCGAGCGAAGCGGCAGGCTGCGCCTGCGTCATGCGGGCGGCGGCCTGGGTCCACGCACGCAGCAGATTGATCACGTCGTCGCGCGAGGCAGTGGTGAGGTCGAACGCGGCGACATACGTGTGCGCCTGCTGCGGCGTGACGATGCCGCCCTGGTGTTCGCCGTAGAACGGTTCGACGGCGAGCATCGGATCGGCGCTGGCCGCGTGCCGTTGCGCCGGTACGGCCGCCTGCGCGACGCTGCTCAGGCCAAGCGTTGCACCCAGTGCGGTTCCGGCGGCGACAGCAGCGCCGCCGGTCTTCAGAAAGTTGCGCCGGGCGAGCCGCTCGGGCGTGTCATGGGAGTCTTCGATGGGCATGATCAGTGGGCCAGCACAAGCGTATTGACGTCGTCTTCGACGTAGTAGAAACCGTCGCCCGCCGGATTCATCGCGATGCCGAACAGGTCGCCGCTGCCCGGCGGCGTCTGCGCCTTGTCGGCGTCGATCCAGCGCGCGTAGAGCTGTTTCGCGGCAACCGGGTCGATTTCGACGACCTGGCCGTTGAGCGCGTTCGTGACGAGCAGGTGGCCCTGCGGCGTCGTGACCATCGCGAGCGGGCGGCGCAGCAGGCCGTCTGCGGTGAGCTGGCGGCCAACGCCTGCGCTCGTGTCGCGCGTCAGCGGATCGTCGATCACGTTGATGCGGTTGCCGATCGCGTCGGAGACGTAGAGGAGCTTGTTGTCGGCGGATAGCGCAAGCCCCGTCGGCCCGACGAGGAACACGTCCTTGTCGGCCTGCGCGCCGAAGCCGTTCGCCACCACCGTTTCGCGCCTGACGACCGGCGCTTCGCCGTTCGGGATGTCGAGGTCGAGGCGCAGCACGGTGGCATGCTCGGACACGGGCGGTTCTCCGCCAGTGCCGCTTGTACCGCCGACGCCGAAGCCCGCGTTGCTCACGAAGACTGCGGCGTGATCGCCGTGGTCGACCACGGCCATGTTGCCCCACGGGTCGTTGATATTCGCACTACTGATCGTCCTGGCGATTTTTCCGCTGCTGTCGAGCACGACAAGACAGCCGGCGCCCTTGGTGTTCGTCGTGCCGTCGTTGCTCGGCGTGCTGCCGACGATCACCCAGCCCGATTTCAGCATGGTCATCGAGGTCGACAGGCCGATGCCGCCCGGGCACTCCTTGAGGTCGCGCGGGATCGAGGCGAAGAGCGACATCTGCTGCGTGTCGGGGTGGTAGTCGACGATGGTGCTGCCGGTGCCCTGCAGGTTGGCCGCGTTGTTGAAGTTGTCGACAAGCACATCGCCCTGCTTGACCGTGCCCGCGCTGACCGGCGCCACGGCGATTGCGTACGGATTCTGGTCGCCGTTGTCGGGAACGGTGTTGATGAGCGTGCTGTGGTGATGGATGGATTCGAGCAGGCCCTGCGGATCGGCGTGGGCGCCGGCCGGCGCGGCGCCGAGTGCGGCTGCCACAGCGAGTGCGAGCGCCGCGCGGGTGGCATGTGCCGTGCGATAAAAGAGGGTGCGCGTGGTGTGTTTCATCGTGAATCTCCGGGCCTCGCCGTTGTGCCGCGTCGCGAGCGTGGCGCCTGGCGACGTTGCAGCGGGCGAGGACTTGGGGTTAGGCATGGGACGGTTTGCCGACAAGCTGCATCGGCGGGTGCGATCAGAACGTGATGTTGGTGCGCATGCCGATCACGAACGTATTGCGCAGCGGCGCTTGCGGGTCTTGCGGGTTTTGGCCCGCGCCCGCGTTGAACGTGTACTGCGCGTCGGCCTGCAACTGCCACCACGGCGTGACCTGGTACTGATAGGTCGCTTCGAGCGTCGTTTCCTGGGTGCGCACGCCGTACGGGCTGTTCAGGAAGAAGCGGTTGTCGAGATCGAGATCGTGGACGTGGCCGCCGACCTTGATATAGGTGGCGGCGAGGCCGACGCTGTCGTTGTCGCGTCCGGCGAACGGCGCCTTCAGCACGACGCCTGCGTTCGCAGCGAAATCGACGAGGTTGCGGTCGCCGGGCCCGCCCATGACGCGCGCGAACACGCCGATGCTGCGCGGGCCGTCGTCGCCCTGGCGCCACACCGTCTGGTCGGCGACGGCGTAGATGCTGTAGTTGCCGTGATGCTGCGCAGGGATGCCGGTCGTCGCGGGATTCGCGAGCGAGAGGCCGGTGTTGTCGAAGCGTTGATCGGCAAACGTGCTGTTGTTGTACCAGAACCCGACCTTGTAGGTCCCCGGCAGGCCGCGGCCCGTCGTCGTCACGACGTCGCCCTCGGCGGGCTGGTTGATCGTGTACTGCAACTCGCCGATCACCATCGTGCCGTTGTGAAGGTTGAAGTTCGTGCCGCTCAGGTTGGCCGGGTCGTTGCCGAGCGGATCGCCGTCGAACACACCGATGAGGCCGGTCAGCGAAGGCGTGATCCTTGCGCGTGCGCGCACGCCGAGACCCGCGAGCGGATAGGCCGGGCCGCCCGACGGCATGTTGTACGACGGCAGTGCGGGCCAGCCGAACATCGTGTTGACGAAGAGCGCGGAATACTGGCTCGTCAAGAATTCCTGGTCGATGCTCTGCTGGCCGACCTTCACGTCGACCCGGTCGTCGAGAAACGACTGCTGGTACCACATCTCCCACAGACGCGTCGTTGCCTGCGCTTCGATGCCGCTCGCGGTGTTCAGCGTGCCGAGATGCGATGTGCTCAGGTTGGAGCCGTGGATCTGCAGTGCGCTGACATTGAAGAGGCCGCCCGGAATGCCGAGCGCCTTGCCCGTGTCGACCTGGACCGTCGCCGTGGTGACGCCGTCATAGGCGCCGCCGCGCTGGAGGCCGCCGCGCAGGTTCGCCAGATATTCGCTCGTCTCGGTCAGCTGGAACGAAACCCCGTACTTGCCGAGCCACGGCCGCAGGCCGCCCATGTCGCCGAGCATGGTCTCGCGGGTCCAGAAGCCGGTCCAGAAGTCGGCGGGCTGCGCCTTGATGGCGAGGTCGGCTTCGGGCGCGCCGGGATTCGACTGCGCCTCTACAACGCCGCTCGCCAGCGTGGCGAACGCGACCGCGACCGATATCGCAAGGCTGCGCAAGGCGGGCAGACGGTGGCGGGTTTCGTGCCCGCGCAACGCGGCGTGATGAACCGATTGGGCAAACTTCATCGAGGTCCTTGTTTTGATTTTGTCGAGGTGGTTGTTGGCTGGATCGCCGCGCAGGAGCGCGCCTGGCTCTGGGTCGTTGCGCGGCGATCGGGCTACAGATCAGAAGAATCAGACGAATCCTACGTCCCATCTCATTAATAGTCAATGCAAATGAGAATGATTCGCAAATACTAATTTGAGTCGTGGGGGAATTGGCGCGCCGCGATCCCGCTGTCAGAACGGGCGTACAGTGAGTCGGATGGCGGCCGTACGGGCGGAAATGGCAGCTCATCCCGCCGATGCGCGCGCGACAGGCCGTCAGGGAGGACGCGATGATTGGACGGATGATCTGGCTGACGGTGGTCTGGTTCGCGTGGATGGGCGCGCTGCTGTTCGGTTCGGCGGGCACGCTCGCCTGGCTCGCTGCGTGGCTCTGGCTGCTCGAATGGGCCGCGTGCGGCATCTGGCTCGGCGTGTGGCTCTGGCGTGTCGATCGGGGGCTGCTCGCCGAACGCCTCGCGCCCTTCGCGCCGCGCGGGCAGAGCCGGTGGGACCGCGTGTTCATGGTGGCGGTGACCGTCGCCTGGTGCGCGTGGCTGTGCCTCATGGGCATCGACGCCGTGCGCTTCGGCTGGTCGCACGTGCCGCTCTGGCTGCGTGTGGTGGGCGCGGTCGGGGTGTTTCTCGATATCTACTTCACGCGCGGCGTGTTCGCGGCGAACCGCTATGCATCGCCGGTCGTCGCGATCCAGCGCGAGCGCGGCCACACGTTGAGCGATACCGGGCCGTATGCGTACGTCCGGCATCCGATGTACGCGTACGCGATCCTGCTGCTGGCCGGCACGCCGCTGATGCTGGGCTCGTGGTGGGGGCTCGCGTGCGTGCCGCTCATGGTGGCCGGCATCGGCTGGCGTGCGGTGAAGGAGGAGCGCACGCTCGTCGACGGGTTGCCCGGCTATCGCGAATATGTGCAGCGCGTGCGGTATCGCTTCGTGCCGGGGATCTGGTAGGGCGGCTGCGTCGCGCAGGCCTCGCGCGTCAAGCTTCGGGCGGCAGGGGCAGCCGGTTGGCGTAGCGCCGGTACAGCCACGCGAGCGAGGCCGACGAGATGAGCGTGAAGACGATGTTCGCCGCGGCCTGACCGGTGGCGAGCAGCACGAGCCAGGCGGGCGAGGCGATGGCCGCGGGGGTGATGCCGGCGGCGCCGATGACGATCAGGGCGACGAGCGCGCAGCCGATGAGCGGCAGCAGGGCGACGAATGGCACGCCGAAGAGGTTCCAGAAGTGGCCGCGGCTGTCGTGCCATGCGCCGCGCAGATCGAGGCGGCTGCCGGTGGAGATCGCCGGAAAGAGCAGGCTGAGCCGAACCGAGATGAAGATCCAGACGGCGCCGACGATGACGCCGAACAATGCGCCGCCGCTCTCGTACCGTGGCCGCAGGATGGCGTAGAGGAGGAGCGCGCTCGCGATCAGCCCGAGCGTGATGACGATCCCGAGCGCGAACGTGCGGGCGAGCGGCTTGCCGCCGAGCGGCAGCAGCGGCGTCGAGCCTTCGCGCAGCAGTACGAAGCGATGGATCTTGATGATGAACCCGAGATCGACGATCCAGGTCAGCAACGTCGCGAGGTTCGCCGCGAACACGAGCGCGCCCGAGGGCGTTTCGCCCGCGCCGGGCACGGGCCGCCCGGCGAACGCCACGCAACTGAGCGCCGCATAGGCGACGAAGGCGCCGAGCGTGAGGCGCGGCATCCGCGTGGCAGCGTCCCAGGCGCTGGCCCACGCGCGCTTCACGGATTCGTTGAAGGTCATCTGTTGCATGGTTGTCGGCGCACGAGTGATGGACGGCCAACAGTCTAGCGTGTGTGCGCCAGCGTCAGGTGAGGCCTGCCCCTCATTTTTTGGCGAACTACCGGGCGCCCGCGAGGGCGCCGTTGCGCCGGTCAGCCAGCCAACCGGTCGGCCAGGCGGTCGGCCAGCCGGTTGTCCTGCTGGTTGTCCAGCCGGTCAGCCAAGCGGTCAGCGCCAGCCAGCCGTGCGGCGCGCCCCGGCTAGCGATACGGATGCGTGCCGACAGTGCGTATCCGGCTGCGGAAGAGCCGATGGCTCATGGCCGTGTACGCGAGGATGAGCGGGAGAACGATGGCCGCGCAGGCCAGCGTGGACAGATGGCTCGAACGCGGTGCGGCGGCTTGCCAGAGCGTGACGCTTTGCGGAATCGCATACGGCCACAGGCTGGCGAAGAGTCCCAGATAGGCGAGCGACACGAGGCTGAGCGCCGCGAGAAACGGCGTGGTGCGACGGCGCGCGCGCATGGCGCGGTGCATCCAGTACGCGCACGCGAGCACGAGCGGCGGGACCGGCACGAGCCTCGCGAAGAGGCGCACGTCGAACCAGCGCGCGGCAATCGTCACGTCCTGCAGCGGCCGCCACACGCTCACGAGCACGATGAAGCCGAGCAGCCCCATGGTGAGCGGCCAGACGAGCCGGTGCAAGCGGCGCTGCAGGTCGCCCCACGTTCTGGCGACGAGCCAGCACGTGCCAAGCAGCGCATACGTGGCGACGAGCCCGAGCCCCGAAAGCACGCTGAACGGCGTGAGCCAGCGCATGGCATGGTCGGCGTTCAGGTGCGACTCGATGGGCATGCCTTGCAGGAACGCGCCGAGTGCGACGCCCTGGAAGAACGCCGCGCCCGCCGAACCGGCGATGAACGCGAGGTCCCACTGCTTCTTCATGGGATCGTTCTTCGCGCGGCGCCCGAATGCGACGCCGCGCAGCACAAGGCACCCGAGCACGAACGCGAGTGGCAGATAAAGCGTGGAAAGGACGGTCGAGTACACGACAGGGAACGCTGCGAACAGCGCCGCGCCGCCCAGCAGGAGCCAGGCTTCGTTGCCGTCCCAGACGGGGGCGACGTTGTTCATGATGAGATCGCGTTCGTGCTCGTCGGGGAAAAACGGGAGCACGATGCCGATCCCCAGATCGTAGCCGTCCAGCACGAGATACATGAACACGCCGAGTGCGATGATCGCAGCCCAGATGACGGTGACATGCATGTTGGCTTGCCTCTTTACGGATGGAGGGGAGGGTCAGACGTTGATCCGCTGATCGGCGGCGCAAAGCTGTCGATGTGCGGTTCGAGGTTCGATTCGATACGCGGGCGGCGCCGTGCTCATCAACTTGAGGACGGCGTAGAGGCCCGCGGACGCGAGAAAACAGACGGCGGCCAACGCTGTCGCCGGTATGCCTGCCTGCTGCGCCGCGAGCGGCTGAACGGCCTGCTTTACGGCGTCCTTTACAGCGTCCTTTACGTCCTGCAAAACGGCTTGCGCTGTGGACTGCGCTGCGGACTGCGCTGTGGACCGCGATACGGACTGTGATACAGACTGCGATACGGCATGCGACAAGGCCTGCGGTCTACGCATTACGGCCTGCGGTCTACGCATAACGTCATGGATCACCCATGGCTGGCGCGCGGCCCGGGTCATGATCCAGCCGGCCAGCAACGTAACGACGCCCGCGGGCTTCCTGACGTGCGCGGAAACAAATCTGCGCCAGGGAGCGGCAAGGGCCGATTGCAGCCGGGTCGGGCCGAAAGCCCGAAGTGAACTGTGCATGTATGTGCCTGAAGCTTGCGTGCACGGAGCCCCTCGCACGGCGATGTGAGCCGGGAGCGTGGGCAACGCGTTGTGGGGATGCCCTCAAGGGTAGGGGAATGGCGGACGTTTGTTGCGACGCCAACCTGCGCCAGCTTGTCGCACGCGCTATCGTTAGATCGCGTTGTGATGCTTTAACTCGTTGATAACATTGAATTTTGAGTGAAAATTCAACGTGCGGCAGACGCGCGCAGCGAAGCCGGTGCTGCGCCAATAGACCGCGCCGTGGCGGTGCGTCAATCTGCCTGGATGCCGTGCGCGCGCCGATGAATTAAGCGCTGACGGAATGCGTTGTATGCGAATTGCGTGCGGACACGGACGGGCTCGCGACGGGCTCGCGCGCGCGCTTTCTCAGATGGGTGCCGAAGGCGGCATCGGCGAAGCCGTGCCCCCGTGAGCCTTGCCGAACAGCAGATGCTCGATGAGATCGTTGTCGATGGTTTCGTTGTTGAGCGTGCGCGCGAGCAACTCGCCCGCGAGCAGTTGCGGCGAGAACACCATGTCGGGCTGCAGCAGTCGCAGCCGCTGCAGATTGCGGCTGTCGTTCACGAGCACCACGGTCCGCATCTTCGGCGCGAGGTCCTTGATGGCGAGGATCACGAAGGCATTCTCGGCGTCGTCGGCGCGCAGCGCGAGCACCGCGAGCGCGGTTTCCGCCCCCGCGGTGTGCAGCGTCGCGGTATCGCTCGAATCGCCGATGACGAGATCGGCGTTCTCGGGGTACGCATGCGGCGCGTTCGGCGCGACGATCACCGTGACTGCGTAGCCGCGCTTGCGCAGCCCCGCGTAGACGTTGTGCGCGAGCGGCGAGGCGCCGACGATCAGGTAGTGGTTCTTGCGGGACACGTTTGAAATCCCCCCTTTCACTATGTGCTTGAGCTTGCCGCCGATCACGGGGCCGATCACGGCGCTGATCGACGTCGCGAACACGGTGATGCCGAGCACGATGACCGATACCGTGAAGAGCCGTGCCGTGTCCGAGTGCGGCGTGATATCGCCGTAGCCGACGGTGGCCATCGACACGATCGAGAAGTAGAACGCCGTGAGCAGGTTGTGGATCGGCGGCGAGAAGCCGTCGCCGAGGTAGAGCGAGCCGAACACGGCGTAAATCATCAGCGAGCCGATGCTGAGGATCGCGAACAACGTGCCGGCGGCGAGGCTCGTGCGGTTGAAATGGCGCCAGTAATAGAGCAGCGCGGCGGCGAGCGCGAGGGTGAAGGCGAAAAGCGGGATGCTGCGGTATCCGCCCCACACGCTGATGAAGGCCGCAGCGGCCAGCAACAGGAGCGAAAGCACCCACGCCACGCGTGCGCGCAGTGCGATGCCGATCGCCATCGTCGCGAGGCCCGTGGCGATTACGGCCTGCGGCAGTGCGAGCAGGCCGACTTTGTCGATGAGCGCGATCCAGTCGTGGATCCAGCCGCCGCGCGTGTGCCGCAGCGCCTTTTCGGCGATCGGGTGCAGCAGCATCAGCCCGTCGATCACGATCAGCACCGCCAGATAGCCATGCGGCACGATCTGTATCGCGAAGTGGCGCAGGCGGCGGGCGACGGCGTTCATCGCTGCGGCGCCGTCTGCGCCGCTGACGGCACCGTGTCCGAACGGCGCGGCGAGGTGGTCGGCTTCATGAACGGGACGGGTGCGGGCTTATCGGGCGTTTGTTGCCAGTTTGTCGCGGGTATGTCGCGAGTTCGTCGATTCGGCGCGCATGCACGCGCGCCAGGCTCACACGATATTAGCAGCCCTGCCCGCTACGGCTGGCGCGGCGTACAACGGTTGCTTGCGCAAGGTCGCGTGAGCTCGCGGCGCAGCGGCTGGTTGTCAGTGGCGAGTCAGTTCGTTTGTTGCGTCTGCACGATATGCAGCTCGCGCGTGCGCAGCGGCAGCGAGCATTGCGCGTCGTTCAGCGTCTGCCGCACCTGGCGCGAGAGCGCCCAGCGCAGATCCCAGAACGCGCTCGTGTTCGACCAGACCCGGACGTTGAGCACGGCGGTGCTGTCGTCGAAGCGGCTCACCATCACTTGCGGCGCGGGTGTTCGCAGCACGCGCGCATCGGACTCGACGAGCGCGAGCAGCGCGTCGATGGCACGGTTCACGTCGTCGCGCACCGAGACTTCCACTTCGAGGTCGAGACGGCGCGTGGGATTGCGGCTGTAATTGCGGAGCGAGTTGCTCCAGAGCGCGCTGTTCGGCACGAACTCGCAGATGCCGTCGGGTTTCGTGAGCCGCGTCGTGAAGAGGTTGATTTCCTCGACCGTGCCCGTGACGTTGCCGCCGCCGTCGATAAAGTCGCCCACCTTGAACGGCCGCAGCAGCAACAGCATGATCCCGGCCGCGATGTTCTGCAGCGTGCCTTGCAGCGCGAGGCCGATGGCCAGACCGGCTGCGCCGAGCACCGCGACGATGCTGGCGGTCTGGATGCCGATCTGCGAGAGCGCGCCGATCAGCGCGATGATGCGCACGGTCCACACGGCGGAGTCGCGGGCGATCGGGCGCAGCGTCGGTTCGATGCTGGTCTGCGCGGCGAGCCAGCGCCCCGCGCGGCGCGCGATCCACCAGCCGATCCACAGGATGGCTCCGGCTGCGGCGAGGCGCAGTGCGAAGTCGCTGAGCGCATTCCACAGGAAGCTCCAGTTGGATGGATGAATGTGTGCCAGGAGAGATTGCATTGAGGTGTCCTTTTCGTCGGCGCACGCGGGCAGGCGTACTGTGGCGGGAGCGTGCCGGCGGGTGGCCGGCACGAGACGCAAGGGACCATTCTAAGGGCCGGAGGCCCGGCTCAGACGATGTGCGCGCAGTTCGCGCCTCGGGCGACGGAGCGGCCGCCGCCTTCAACGTGCGCCGATACGTTAGATCGGTGTCAGACGGGATCTGACGTCCCGGTGCTCAGGCACGCGTCACGGCGACGGGCGCCGCGCGCCCGAAGCGGCGCGCACCGGCCACGCAGGCGATCACGACAGCGGTCACGCCGATCATCGCGGGCGGCACGGCCTCGTGCAGGACGAAGGCCGCGAGCACGAAACCGAAGAACGGCTGCAGCAGCTGGAGCTGGCCGACGCCTGCGATGCCGCCGAGCGCGAGCCCGCGATACCAGAACACGAAGCCGATGAGCATGCTGAAGAGCGTCACGTACGCGAGCCCCCACCATGCCGCGGCATCGACGGCTGCAAACGAAGCGGGCCGCATCCACCACGCGAGCGGCGCCATGACGGGCAGCGAAATCACGAGTGCCCAGCAGATCACCTGCCAGCCGCCGAGATGGCGCGTGAGCCGCGCGCCTTCCGCGTACCCGAGCCCGCAGACGACAATCGCGCCGAGCATCAACGCGTCGCCGACCGGCGATGCCTCGCCGCCGCGCCCCAGCGCGAATGCGACCACGGCTGCGCTGCCGATGGCGGAGAAGAACCAGAACGCGGCCTGCGGGCGCTCGCCGCCGCGCAGCACGCCGAAGATCGCCGTGGCGAGCGGCAGCAGGCCGACGAACACAATCGCATGCGCGGAGCTGACGTGACGCAGCGCGAACGCGGTCAGCAACGGAAAGCCCACGACCACGCCGAGCGCCACGATCACAAGCGAGCCGATCTCCTTGCGACCGGGTCGTGCGGCGCGAAAGACGGTGAGCAGCAGCACGGCCAGCACGCCTGCGATGGCCGCGCGTGCGCCGGTGACGAACAGCGGCGCGAGGCCGAGTACGGCGACGCGCGTGGCGGGCAGCGATCCGCTGAAGATCAGGACGCCAGCGAGGCCGCAGAGCCAGCCGTCGGTGGTGGGGTCGAGGGATTTGCGCATGATCGGGTCGGGCGGTGAAGTCGTCGGAAGGTCATGGAACGTCTGGACGATGATGCGCGTTGCGCGCGTCGGCGTTAAGCTACAGATCAGTACAATCTGTTCGAACTGTATTGGACGCGGAGCAGTACAGATGGAAGACATTTCACAGGATACGGCCACGCGCGCCGGACTCGTCATGGAGACGGTGCGCACCCGCATCGCTGCGCGCGCGCTCGCGGCGGGCGCACGGGTGCCGTCCATTCGGGCGATGAGCGAGCAACTCGGCGTATCGAAATCGACCGTGGTGGAAGCTTATGAACGGCTCGTCGCGCAAGGCACGCTCGTCGCGCGGCGCGGCTCCGGTTTCTACGTCGCGGGCCATGCGCCGCCGCTCGCGCTCGGCGCGCTGGGGCCGCGACTCGATCGCGAGATCGATCCGCTCTGGCTCACGCGCCAGTCGCTCGAAACCGATTCGGGTGCGTTGCGGCCCGGCTGCGGCTGGCTGCCAGAATCCTGGTTGCCGCAGGACGCCGTGCGGCGTGCGCTGCGCGCGCTCGCGCGCGATCCGGGCGCGCGGCTCACCGACTACGCGTCGCCATCCGGCCTGCCCGCGCTGCGCCAGCATCTGTCGTGGCGTCTCGCGCAGCGCGGCGTGGAGGCCGAGCCGCGCCAGATCGTGCTGACCGACGGCGGCACCCAGGCACTCGATCTCGTGTGCCGCTTCCTGCTCGAACCGGGCGACACGGTGCTCATCGACGATCCGTGCTACTTCAACTTCCAGGCGCTGCTGCGCGCGCACCGCGTGCGCGTGGCCGGGGTGCCGTACACGCCCGCCGGTCCCGATCTCGCGGCGTTCGAACGCGCGCTGATCGAGCATCGTCCGCGGCTCTACGTGACCAACTCCGCGATCCACAATCCCACCGGCGCGACGCTCGCGCCCACGGTTGCGCACCGGCTGCTCAAACTCGCCGAAGCGCACGACCTGCTGATCGTCGAGGACGATATCTTCGCCGACTTCGAGACCGATCCCGCGCCGCGTCTCGCCGCGTTCGACGGCCTCACGCGCGTCGTGACGATCGGCAGCTTTTCCAAAACGATGTCGGCGGCGGCGCGCTGCGGCTTTATCGCCGTGCGGGCGGACTGGATCGAGTCACTCGTGGATCTGAAGCTCGCGGTGTCGTTCGGCAACGGCGAACTGGCCGCCGATCTCGTGTACCGGCTGCTCGTGGACGGCACCTACCGGCATCATCTGGACGCATTGCGCGCGCGGCTTGCCGACGCGATGAGCGAGACGCTGCAGCGCCTCGGCGCGCTCGGCATCGAGCCGTGGACGCGGCCGCAGGCGGGGCTGTTCGTCTGGGCGCGCCTGCCCGCAGGGCTCGACGCGGCGCGTGTGGCGCGCGAGGCGCTGGAGTCGGACGTCGTGCTCGCGCCGGGCAATGTGTTCAGCGTGTCGCACAGCGCGGGCGATTTTCTGCGCTTCAACGTCTCGCAGTGCAATCGCCCGAAGGTGTACGAAACATTGCAGCGCGCAATGGAGCGCTGCGCGCAACCTGTCTGAACCGGTCCTAATGTTGCTTGCGCAGTGGAATGTCCTGCAGCCACCAGGCGAGCGCGAACGAGAACACGACGACGCACGCCGCGAGGAAATAGACGGTGTGCAGCGCGCCCGCGAACGCGTCGAGATATTGGGCGTGCAGCACGGGCGGCAAATGATGAATCGCATCGGGCGTGAGCGGCTGCGGCAGCGTGACGCCGGGCGTGAGCACCTTGTCGAGGCGCGTGTTCAGCCCGTGTGAGAACACGGCGCCGAACGCGGCCACGCCCACTGAACCGCCGATCGAGCGAAACAGCGTCGCGCCCGACGTCGCCACGCCCATGTGGCGGAACTCGACGGCGTTCTGCACGGCGAGGATCAGCACCTGCATGACCATGCCGAGCCCGCAGCCGAGCAGGGCCATGTACAGATACATCCAGTGCAGCGGCGTATCGATCGATAGCCGCGCGAGCAGCGTCATGGCGACGCCGACGAGCGCCGTGCCGGTGATCGGAAAGATGCGGTACTTGCCGATTCTGCTGATGATGCGCCCGGTGATCACCGACATCGTGAGCACGCCGCCCATCATCGGCAGCATCTGCATGCCGGCCTGCGAAGGCGTGGAGCTTTTCACGACCTGGAGATAGAGCGGCAGGAACGTGACCGAGCCGAACAGTGAAACGCCGACGATGAAGCCGATCAGGCTCGCCAGCAGGAACGTGCGGTGGCGGAACAGTTCGAGCGGCATGATGGGTTCGGCCGCGTGTTTTTCCTCGTGGATGAACCCGGCGACGGAAACGACGCCGAGCACGAGCGTGAGCCAGAGCTGCGGCGAGGTCCACGGCAGGATCGTGCCGCCCTGGCTCGTGAAGAGGATCAGGCAGGTGAGGGCGGAGGCGAGCCAGGCGGCGCCCATATAGTCGATCACGTGCTTGACGTGCGCGGTGCGCGGCCGGAACACGGCGCCGATCACGGCGAGCGCCACGGCGCCGAGCGGCAGGTTGATGTAGAAGATCCAGCGCCACGACAGGTTCTCGACGAGAAAGCCGCCGAGCAGCGGCCCGACCACGGTCGCGAGGCCGAACACGCCGCCGAACATGCCCTGATATTTGCCGCGCTGCGCGGGGGGAATGACGTCGCCGATGGCGGCCATCGTTACGACCATGAGCCCGCCGCCGCCGATGCCCTGCAAGGCGCGCAGCACGATCAGCTGCATCATGTTTTGCGCGATGCCGCACAACGCGGAGCCGATCATGAAGATCACGATGGCGGCCTGCAGCACGACGCGGCGGCCAAACAGATCGCCGAACTTGCCGTAGAGCGGCACGACGATGGTCGACGTGAGCAGATAGGCGGTGACGACCCACGAAAGCCGGTCGAGCCCGCCCAGTTCGCCGACGATGGTGGGCAGCGCCGTCGAGACGATGGTCTGGTCGAGCGCTGCGAGCAGCATCACGAGCAGCAGCGCGGGGAAGAGGAGCCGGATCGGCGGATGGTCGGCTGCGGGCGCGGGGCTGTTCGAGACCGGTGCGGGGTGTTCCGTGGCGGGTTCCATGGATCGGAAGGGCGCTTGAAATTAATTAACGTGGAAATTAATATAGGCGAATTCCCGATGCCGGTCAAAGCACGCAGTGTGACGAAATATGAATGACCCCGATATTCCAGCTGGCGCAGTGTCTTCACCCGCACCCGCGCCCGCACCCGCCGCGGCGCGCCGTCCGGGCCGCCCGAGCGGCGGCGCGGGCGGGGCGCAGCAGCGCGCCCGCCTGATTGAAGTGGCGCTCGCGCTGTTCGCGCGCGAGGGCATCCAGGACACCTCGCTCGCCGCGATTGCCCATGAAGCCGGTGTCACGCCCGCGATGGTCCACTACTACTTCAAGACGCGCGATCAGTTGATCGACGTGCTGATCGAGGAGTGCTTCCTGCCGCTGCGCGCCGGAATGGGCGGCATCTTCGAGGCGCATCCCGACGATCCCGTCGCCGCGCTCACGCTGCTCACCGAGCGCTTTGCGGAGATCGGCGAACGCTATCCGTGGTTTGCGCCGCTGTGGGTGCGCGAGGTGATCAGCGAAGGTGGACTGCTGCGTCAGCGCATGCATGCGCGTTTCGGCCAGTCGCATCAGCTGGCGGCGCAGGCCGCGATTGCGCGCTGGCAGCGCGCGGGGCGCCTCAATGCGGCGCTCGAACCGTCTCTGTTGTTCCAGTCGCTGCTCGGCCTGACGCTGCTGCCGCTTGCGACGTCGCGCGTCTGGTGCAACGATCCGGTGCGCCGCGACCTGAGTGCGCGCGACATTGCCCGGCATGCGGTGGCGCTCATCACGCAGGGCGTCGGACCGGCGCACGGCACGCATGAGCGTGGATGATTTTGCAAATCGTGCCGGTATGTCCCGCCATCGCATCCTGACCTCGAAGCCGCACGATTCCAGCGGTTTTTCGTGCGCCGGTGTCGCAGCGCACTTTCGGCGTTTCAATTCGATAGCGGTCATGGTGCAACACGTTGGCGTGCAGCAATCGGTGCCGGAACGCACAGGCAGATTCGCCGCGCCGATCCATCAATTGTGGGCTTTCAGGGTGCAGCATTTCGAAGCAGCCGGCGCGCATCCGGGAACGACCGCACTCAACCGGCCGTCAAACACGCTTCGACCGGCAGCGTGGCGAAGTGCCGCTATCGCATTTCATCGGCTTGTCTTACTGGCGGGCTATCGTGCGCGGCGCGTCATGTATCGACCCATGACCGGACCACAGTGCGCTTCATGTGGTGGCATTAATATTGCGCATCAACGGCTGCCCGCGGCGGTATTCGCGCATGGCGCGGCTCGCCACACAGACAGAACGGCATTCAAGCAAACACAATGAACGCAGTACACAGACTCGACCGGACGACCATCGTCCTCGTCGAAGACGATCCGCTCTCCCGGGCATCGCTCACTTCATTGCTCGAATCGGAGGGGGCGCATGTCGTAGCGGTGGAGGACGCCGAGACCGGCGTCGAAGCGGCGCTGGAATTGCTGCCCGACGCGGTGGTCTGCGATCTCGATCTACCGGCCATGGACGGTTTTTATCTGATCCAGCGATTGCGCGATCACGAAATCCGCGGCGATCACGCACCCGCCATTGCCGTCGCCCTGACCGGACACACCGATGAAAGCTGGCGCCTGCGCAGCATCGGCGAAGGTTTTCAGCACTTCATGATGAAGCCCGCCCGACCCGATGAACTCGTGACGCTATTGAGCGACGCGATCGACTCCCGGCACATGTGAGCATCGGCGTGCTTCAGCGTGCCGGAGCGTACCTGAGCGCCCATAAACGCGCCTGAACGCGCGAATCTGCGTGATTGTTGCCTCAGGACTGCGCGGCGGCTTCGGCCGGGGCCGGTTCGGCGGCCTGGCATTGCGCACAGACCCCTTTTAGCTCGATCCCGTCGCCCGCGAGCCGGTAACCCGCTGCCTCGATCTGGGCGACGAGCGCCTGGCGCAGCTTCGGCTCGTGCAGTTCGGTGATGTTGCCGCATTGCTGGCACACGACGAGGATGCCGTGCTGGCACTGCGTGAGATCGTGGCACACCGCGAATGCGTTGATCGATTCGATGCGGTGAATGAGCCCCGCCGCAAGCAGGAAATCAAGCGCGCGATAGACGGTGGGCGGCGCCGATCCTGGATGGATCTGGCGCATTTCGTCGAGCAGCGAATAGGCCTTGGTGGCCCGGCCCGAGGTGAGCAGCAATTCCAGCACCTTGCGGCGCAGCGGCGTGAGCTTTTCGCCGCGTTCGCGGCAGTACGCCTCGGCCATCGCGAGTGCTGCATCCAGCGACGCGGGCGATGCGGGCCGCGCGGGTGAACGGGCCTGCGCGCCGTCGTGGAGGTGCGCGTGATCGCCGTCGTGATTGTGATCGTGATGGTGATCGTGCGGGGCCGCCATATCCGGGGACGGTTTTGCTGTGTTCATCCCGCGATTATACGGGGCGCGTCGGCTGCGCGCCGGGCCCCGCATGACGGGGATCGATCAGGTGAGCGGCACATCGACATACTTGCGAAAGCCTTCGCGATGCGCGAGGCGCTGATACCAGCGCTCGAGATTCGGCAGCGGCGGACGCTCGACGCCTTCGAGGCCGAACCAGCGCCGCGCGAACGCGCCGATCACGATGTCGGCGAGCGAAAAGCGCTCGTTTTCGAGGAAAAAGCGGCCTTGCAGATGACGGTCGACCCGTTTCCACAGCGCGCCGACGGCTTCGAAGTCGGCGGCGAGTTTCGTCATGTCGCGCTGTTCGACGGGCGTGCGTACAAGTGTGGCGAAGACGGGGCGCTCGGCGGGCGCGAGCGTGCCGAGCGACCAGTCGAGCCAGCGCTCGATCAGCGCGCGCACTTTGGCGTCGGCGGGATAGAGCTGGCTCGACGGGCCGTATTGCATGGCCAGGTAGCGGAGGATCGCGTTCGATTCCCACAGCGTGAACGTGCCGTCGACGAGCGTCGGCACTTTCCCGTTCGGATTCATGGCGAGGAAGGCGGGTTCGTCGAGCCGGCCGTATTGCAGTCCGGCGTCGATGCGCTCGAACGGCAGCACCAGTTCGTCGCAGCACCACAGGACTTTCTGGACGTTCACCGAATTGGCGCGTCCCCAGATGGTGATCATCAGGCGCACTCTCCTTGACGTTGTAAAAAAGGGCGCAACGGTTGCGCCGGGCGACACGATACACGATCGGACGCCGCTTTTGACGCACCGCGCATCTCGTAGAATAGCCGCTGCACAATAGCCGCTACCCACCGCAACGCTACGACAACGCTAACGCAACGCTAAGCGACGAGATCCGCCCATGGCCCGCATTGTCCCCGACGACTGGCAGCACCTCGAAGCCACCGGCGCCGCCGCGCGCGAACGCGAGACGCTCGCGCTCCTCGCACGCGGCCTGCCCGACGGTTATACGGTTTATCACGGTGTGCACTGGACGCGCCTCACCGAAGGTTTTTCGGTGTTCGGCGAGGTCGATTTCGTGATCGTGAGCCCGGCCGGGCGCGTGATGATCGTCGAGCAGAAAACCGGCTTTCTGCGCGAGACGCCCAACGGTCTCGTCAAGGCGCATCTGCAGACCGAGCGCAACGTGGCCGTGGCGCTCGCGCGCACGCTCGAAGGCCTGCACCGGCGCTTGACCGCGGCGTTCGGCGCGGGAACGTACTTCCTCGAAGAACTTTTTTATTGCCCCGACCATGTCGTGCGCGATCCGGCCATCGCGGGCGTGAGCCCGGCTCGCATCGTCGACGCGACGCGCAAGGCGCAGCTCGCCTCGATCGTGCTCGATGCGCTGCCCGCCGACGAGCCGAGCCTGCCGTGCGCGGCCAGGATTCACCATTTCCTCTCCGACGAGTTGTCGCTCGCGCCCGACGCGAGCGCGCTCGTCGGTGCGGCGGGCACGCTCGTCACGCGGCTCGCGGGCGGGCTCGCCACGTGGGCGCGGCGGCTGGAATTCGCGCCGTTCCGGTTGCGCGTGATCGGCACGGCGGGCTCGGGCAAGACCCAACTGGCGGTGCAGGCGATGAAGGACGCGCTCGCGCGCGGCCAGCGCACGCTCTATGTGTGCTTCAACCGGCCGCTTGCCGATCACATCGCGAAGGTTGCGCCCGCAGGCGCGACGGTCACGAACTATCACCAGCTCTGCGACTGGGTTGCGCGCGACGGCGGCCACGTGCCCGATTTCCACGGCACGAACGCATTCGACGACCTGGAGCGCCGGTTCGCAGCCGCACCCGTCGACGAGCGCTGGCGCTTCGACGTCCTGATCGTCGACGAGGGGCAGGATTTCCAGCAGATGTGGGTGAATGCACTCGAGCGGCTGCTGCGCCCGGGCGCTGCGTGGTGGTGGCTCGAAGATCCGCTGCAGAACCTCTATCTGCGCGATCCGGTCGCGCTGCCGGGATGGACGGTGCTGCGCGAGAACACCAACTATCGCAGTCCGCGCGACATCCTCGCTTTCCTGCGCGAGACCGCCGGTCCCGCCGCGCCCGCGCTCGCGCAGCTTGCGGCGGGCAGCCCGTTCGACGGTTCCGACGTCACGTTCGCCGCGTGGGACGAAACCGCGAGCGCAGCAGCGAGCACGACAGCGAGCACGACAGCGAGCACGACAGCGGACGAACCGCCCGTTGTGGCCGCAACCAAGCGCGCGATCACCCAGGCGCTCTCGCTCGGCTTTCGCAAGCAGGACATCGTGGTGCTGTCGTTTCGCGGCCGCGAGCATTCGCAGCTCGCGGCGCTCGATCATCTGGGCCCGCATCGCCTGCGCAGCTTCACCGGGCAGTACGACCTGTTCGGCAATCCGCAGTATCGCGAAGGCGACGTGCTGCTCGATTCGGTCTATCGCTTCAAGGGGCAGTCGGCGCCGTGCGTGATCCTGACCGAAGTGGACTTCGACGCGTTCGATGAGCGCGCCGCCCGCAAGCTCTTCGTCGGCGCCACGCGCGCGACGATGAAGCTGATCGTCGTGGCGTCGCAGCGTGCGGTTCGCGTGTTGGGGGACGGGCAGGCCGCGGCCTGAGGAACAGACCCTAGCCCCAGACGGAGGCCCCGATCAGCGTGCCGGTGCGCGTGTGCGCGTTCCACCAGATCACGCGCAGGAGCGGTGCGAGACGGGCGATGAGGATCGCCTGAACCGGGTCGCTTTCGATGAAATGCGTGACGCCGCAGCGGATCGCCGCCGCGGCCTTGTGCGCGGCGGCGCCCGAAGGCGTGTCGTCGTGTTCGTCGCATGCGCGCATCACGAGATCCAGATGCCCGAAGCCGTAGCGTTCGAGCCATGCCTGGGTGCGTGCGCGGTCCATCTCGGGCCGTCCGGTGATAATGGCGCGCGCGCGTTGCACGTCGATGCCGGGAATGCGCTCGAACGGCATCAGCGCATCGCGCTCGGCGAGCGCCGCGTCGAGGTCCTGCTCGTAGCGTTCGAGCGGCAGATCGGGCAGCAGCACGCCGTCGAGGTCGATCGCGTAGACGGTGTACTCGTGGTCGTCGGCCATCAGCGAACCTTGCTGCGCGCCCTCACGCGACCAGTCGGCGCGATAGCGGTCCGTGTAGGCCTGGCGTTCCCACGGGAACAGCGTGAAATAGCCGCTCGCGTCGATCGAATAGTCGGGCCGCAGGCGCGAGAAATCGTCGAAGGCGCCCGTGAGCGTGCGCACGATCAGGCCGTGCTCGCGCAGGAACGCGATGCAGTCGGTCAGCGTGTTGCCGCGCCCCGCAATGTCCTCGCACAGCAGCACTTTCGAGCCGGGCTCGGGCAGCGGCAGCGTCGAATCCCAGCGGACTTCGCGCGTGGCGCGCTCGTAGCGCAGAAACGCGACGTCCGCGCCAGTCGCATGCGACACCATCAGCGCGAGCGGCGCGCCGCCGCGCAGAATGCCGATCACGGCGGCGAACGCCTCCAGGGCCAGCACCGGCTGAAGCGACTCGACCCACTGATCGAGTTGTTCGTAAGTGAGCGGGACGACGGGTTTGTTCATCGGGTCGGAAACGGAAATAGCGACGCAAAAATGGTGGGCACGCGCAAGGCGCGCGGCAACGACGGCTACTGTAGGACCAATGTTTGGCGATATTATGCCTTTGCTCGTGCGGCCCTGCTGGACCGCCGGGCGAGGCGGGCAGGGGATGCGAGCGTCTGTGCCGCGCCTTCATCAACAACGAATCGAAGAAGCGAAGATTCGAAGATTCAGGGATTCAAAGCGTGAGTGAGCTGGAAGTAACACGGGAACCTGCCGGCTGGCGGCGCGGGGCCGCTGTACTGGCCGGGGCCGCGGCCGCGTGGGCGATTGCGGCGCGCGCCGTGCCGCGTACGCCGCCGGCGCGCAATATCGACGGCAATATCGACGGCGATAGCGGCGGCGAGACGGACATGCCGAACCCGGGTGGTCGATGATGCATCGTCCGCTACGCAGGTTCGTTCACGTTCTGATCTGGATTGTTGCGCTGATGCCGCCTGTGGCGGCGGTCGGCTATCTGCTCTACGCAAATCTGCTCGATCCGCGCGTGATCGATCGCCTCACGGGCACCTACAACGGTCTTTACTGGGACGCTGCGCAGCTCCAGAACGCGTACGCGCGCTTCGAGAGCCAGTTGCTGATCTACGCGGACGGCGCCGACCGCGACCTCGACGAACTGCAGTTGCGCTATACGGTGCTGCGCGCGAAGCTCAACGTCGCGAACTTTACGACGCAAGGGCTGGGCGCGCGGCCGCGCCTCATGAAGCGTGAACAGGCCGATCTCGCCGTGCTGGAAGCGGCAATTGCGCCGTTCGAGGCACAGCTCCCGACACTCGCAGACGATCCTCGGCGCGCCTTGTCGATGGTGCGCGCGCTGCGCGCGCACTGGCCGCAGGTCGTCGATCTCTCGCTGAGCCGCCATTTCGCCGACATCACCGAACGCGATGCAATCCGCCACGACTTCATGGCGAAGCGCCGCGAACTGTTCGCGGCGGCGATCTTTCTGCTGATGCTCTCGGCGGCGGCGATGGTATTGCTCGTCATGAACGGCTACCGGCGTACGCGCCTCATCCTCCAGCAGCGGGCGCTGCTCGAAGCCGAGCACGAGGCGAGCCGTGCCGCGCGCGAAGCGGGCACGGCGAAGGACGCGTTTCTCGGCATGATCAGCCACGAGTTGCGCACGCCGTTGCACGCGATCGTTTCGTCGATCGAACTGCTCGGTTTCAACTCGCATTCCGCGTCCGACCGCAAGGTGATCCAGCGCCTCGAAACCGCCGCGCGCCAGCTCGAAGCGCAGATGAAGGACCTCACCGACTACGCGCGGCTCGGTGCAGGCAAGCTCGAATTGCGCCACCAGCAGTTCGATCCGCTCGAACTGCTGCAGTCGATCGTCGACGAGAACGAATCCGTCGCGAGCGCGCGCGGCCTTGCGTTCGAGCATGCGTGGCACGGCGACCGGCATCCGGTTGTCGCCGATCCGCACCGGATCCGCCAGATCGCGAACAATCTCGTCACGAACGCGATCCGCTACACCGAGCAGGGCTCGGTGCGCATCGAATTCGCACTCGGCGCGCAGACGCTGTCGATCATCGTCGGCGACACGGGGCCGGGCGTGCCGCCGTCGCAGATTCCGCTCATTTTCAAGGAGTTCACGCAACTCGACACGTTGCGCTCGCGCCGCTACGAAGGTGCGGGCATGGGCCTCGCCATCGTGCGCGGGCTGGTCGACCTGTTCGGCGGAACGATCGAGACCGACAGCCGGGTGGGCGAGGGCACGAAGTTCACCGTCACCGTGCCGGTCGCGCCGGTCGACGCGCGCGAGACGGACGGCGCGACGCAGCCGGCCGGCGGCAAGTTCGCGCGTGCGCGGGTGCTCGTGGTCGACGACAATCCGCTCGTGCGCGAGTCGCTCTGCGAGATGGCCGAGCACATGGGCTACGCCGCGCTCGCGGACAGCGACGCCGATGGCGCGCTTGCGCGCCTCGCCACGCACCGTTGCCATGTGGTGCTGCTCGACCTGCATATGCCCGGCCGCGACGGCTACGCGTTTCTCGCGGGGCTGGAAGCGGGCGCAACGGCGGGGCCGCGCCCGCGGGTGATCGCCGTGAGCGCGGACGTCGCGGCGCTCAACGCGGCATGCGAAGGCGGACCGTTCTTCGAATGCCTGGCAAAGCCGGTCCGTTATGAGGTATTGCGCGCCGCGTTGCAGCGCGCGTTGTCGGTGCCGCGTACGGCTCGGGAGAGTGAGGCGGGTTAGCTTGCCTTGTCTACGCCGGGCCAGGACGTGAGTCAGGACGTCAGCCGCGGTTGAGCCGCTTCGAAAGATCGGCGACGAGGATCGCCATGCGCGCCGGCTTCTCGTAGCACGCGACGTCGTAGTGGCGCACGACCTCGCTGATCTCCGATTCGCTCGCCTTGCCGGTCAGCAGTTCGCCGGTCAGCACGAAGATCGGCGCGTCGGGATTCTCGGACGCGCGCACCAGGCGGATCGCGTCAGCCGAGGTCTGGCCGCCGAACAGCCAGTCGATCACCACGGCGTCGAACACCTGGTTCGCGAGCGCGCCTTCGAAGGCGGCGAGGCCGTAATGGGCCTCGGCCGCATAGCCGTTTTGTTCGAGGTAGTCGCGCAGGTTATCGGCGGAGGCGCGGTCGTCGTCGACGACGGCGATCAGCGGTTTGTCGGCCTCGGCGCGGCGCGGCGAAATCTCGATCTTGAGGACCTCGCGCGCGTCCTGGTAGTGCGTGCCGTCGGGGCGCACGACGCGCCACTGGCCCTGCGTTTCATACGCGATGAATTCAGGCCGGCAGCCCGGCTCGACCGGTGCGCCGATCCACGCGACGCACGGCAGCACGGCCGCGTTCACGCACAGCCGCGCTTCATGCGCGCTCGCGCCCGCCACGTACGGATCGGGCAGTTGCGTGCCGAAGAGATGTCCGGCCGGCTCGCCGAACGCGGCGGCGACCTTCGTGATCTGCGCGAGCGTCCACGGGCTTTCGCCGCGCAGCTTGCGGTGCCCTTGCGAAAAGCTCAGCTCGAGGATTCGGCAAAGCTCTGTCGTCTGTTGGCGCTTGCCGATGCCATGACGGCTCATCAGCGCGCGCACGCGCTCCGCGACCGTGGCCGGATCGGTTGTGTGTGCTACGTTTGACATCCTGCCTGCGAGATCGAAGACTTAGTTTTTTGACCAGGTGTGGTGTGCGGCCGCTCGCCTGCGACGGACAAATCGCGAAAAGATTACGAAAAGATCGCGTACAGATCGTCGAGGGAGCAGACGGCGCGCATTATTCTAAACGCATCAATTATCGGCAACCCGGTTTTTATATGACTAAATTGGGGGCCGGAGAACGTTTGCGTTACGTTATCTTTATTTCTGTCAGGTTTTCTGGTTTTCAGACGCGGCTACGGTCAATCCATGGGCAAGCGAAGCGGTGCGCGGGCGATTGTCGGCGCCGTCGACGGGCGCAGCCGCGGGCCGTTTAGTAGTCCGCTTTGTGGCCTGGCTGCAGGCGCGCTCGCGCAGGGCGCATGCTTGCCTCAGGCGGGCTGCATCCCGTTCAAAAGCTGCTGCACGCGCGACAGATCGCGATTCATCGGTCCGGCGCCCTCGAACAGCCCGGCGAGCCAGTCGACGAACACCCGCACGCGCGGCGATGCCTGGCGCGTCTTCACATAGGCGATCGAAACCGGCGTCGGCAGCGGCTTCCACTGCGGCAGCACTTCGACCAGTGCGCCGCTGTCGAGATACGGCTGCGCCGCAAGCCGCGGCGGCTGCACGAGCCCGAGCCCCTGCAGCCCGCACGTGAGGTACGCAATGTCGTCGCTGACGTGAACGAATCCATCGACTTTGACTTTCGTCGCGCTGCCGTCCACCTCGAAGTCGAATTCGAGCGGACGTCCCGTTCGCGGAGAGAGAAAGTTCACCACCGGATGCTGCGCGAGTTCGTCGAGCGACGCGGGCGCGCCGTGACGCGCCAGATACGCGGGGCTCGCGCACGTCACGTGTTCGAGCACGCCGAGCCGTCGTGCGGCGAGTCCCGAGTCGGGCAGCTCGCCGAGCTGGATGCTGCAATCGACGCCTTCTCCGACCAGATCGACATTGCGCAGGCTCACGCCGATCGCGAGATCGATCTGCGGATAGCGCACGTGAAAGTCGTCGAGTTCGGGCAGCACGACCGCATTCGCGATCAGCCCCGGCATTTCCACGCGCAGACGCCCGGTGATGCCGCCTGGCGTTTGCCGCACGCTCGCCTCGGCATCGTCGATATCGGCGAGGATCTGCGCGCAGCGTTCGTAATAGGCGGCGCCCTCGGGCGTGAGCGAAAGGCGGCGCGTGGTGCGCACGAGCAACGCGGTGCCGAGCAGCGCTTCGAGATTCTGCAAGATCGTCGTCGCACTCGCGCGCGGCATGTCGAGCGACTGTGCGGCCTTGGTGAAACTGTTGGTGTCGACGATGCGAACGAAAGTGCGCATCGCCTGGATACGGTCGATCACGGGCAAACTCCTGTCCTTACTGACTTGAGAGGTCCGCAGTGCTGCGAGAAAGCGGTGAGGCGCGAAGCCGAAGCGGCTCGCGGTGCCGGCGTCTGCGGAGAAGGGCGCGCGGCGGTTGAAGGAGGCGGACGCCGACGCAAGGCGTCGGCGCGAGGTGGCAGGCTGGCGGGCCGTCGGGAACCGGCGGCCCGGTGGGGCGGGCGACGTCGGTTGCTTAGCGCGCGGCTTCGCGCAGCGTGTCGATATCGATCACGAAGCGGTACTTCACATCGCTCTTGAGCATGCGTGCGTAAGCGGTGTTGATGTCCTGCATCTTGATCATCTCGATGTCCGAGGTGATGCCGTGCTGCCCGCAGAAGTCCAGCATTTCCTGCGTTTCTTCGATCCCGCCGATCAGCGAGCCCGCGATGCGCCGCCGCTTGAAAATCAGGTTGAACACCTGCGGCGACGGGTGATCGTGTTCGGGCGCGCCCACCAGCACCATCGTGCCGTCGCGCCGCAAGAGCTGGATGAACGGGTTCAGGTCGTGTTGCGCGGCGACCGTGTTGACGATCAGATCGAAGCTGTTGGCGTGCGCCTTCATCTGCTCCGGGTCCTTCGAGATCACCACCTCGTTGGCGCCGAGACGCTTGCCGTCCTCGATCTTCGACTCCGACGTGGTGAACAGCACGACGTGGGCGCTCATGGCGTGCGCGAGCTTCACGCCCATGTGACCGAGTCCGCCGAGGCCCACGATGCCGACTTTCTTGCCCGGACCCGCGCCCCAGGTGCGCAGCGGCGAATAGGTGGTGATGCCCGCGCACAGGAGCGGCGCGGCGCCTGCGGGGTCGAGGTTCTCCGGCACGCGCAGCACGAAGGCTTCGTCGACGACGAGCTGCGTGGAATAGCCGCCGAAGGTGGTCTCGCCGCTCATGCGGTCGATGCCGTTATAGGTGCCGACGAAACCGTTCTCGCAATACTGTTCGAGGCCTTCGGCGCAGCTTGCACAGGTGCGGCACGAATCGACGAGACAGCCCACGCCGACCAGCTGGCCGACGCGGTAACGCGTGACGCCCGGACCCGTTTCGGCCACGCGTCCGACGATCTCGTGGCCCGGCACGACCGGGTACATCGTGTTGTGCCATTCGTTGCGCGCCTGGTGCAGGTCGGAGTGGCACACGCCGCAGAACTGCACGTCGATGCGGACATCGTATTCGCGCAGGGCGCGGCGCTGAAATTCGAACGGTGCGAGCGGCGTGCTTGCGCCACGGGCGGCATAGCCGTAAGTCGGGTACATGTTGACTCCTGTTGTGACCGGGAAAGCCGGGGAAGCGGGGTATTGCGGCAGGGTTCCCATCGTAAGGATCGGGCCGTAGTCGGGGAATACCTGAATCTATCGAAGACTTGCCTGATTCTCCTGGGTGCGGACGCGCCGGGGTGATCGGTGATAGATTTCCAAGCCTGTTTCTCTGCAATGTGTTTGCATTTGGGGCACATACGACATGACTCACGTTCTTACTGCCGTCACATCGGCCAGCCATGAAGCCATCCATGAAGCCGGCCACGAAACCGCCCGGATCGACGAGGGCGGCTACACCCAGCGCCGCACAGTCGAGCTGCTCACGCAACTCACGCGCCAGGACGGCGTCAATCCGTCCGCGCTCGAGTGCGTGAGCCTCATGCGTGCGAGCGTCGCGCGTCCGCGCACGCCGGTCATGTACGAGCCGAGCATTTTTATCGTCTGCCAGGGCCGCAAGCGCGGTTTTCTCGGCGATCAGGTGTTCGTCTACGACGCGCAGCAATATCTGGTGCTTTCGGTTCCGCTGCCGTTCGAATGCGAAACCGAAGCGAGCCCGGAGGAACCGCTGCTCGGCATTTCGATTCGCGTCGATCTGACGATGGTCGCCGAACTCTTGATGGCGCTGAACGAGTCGCGCGGCAACACGGTTTCCGAGCCGCGCGGCATCTACGCCACGCAGCTCGACGCACCGCTCTCCAACGCCGTTTTGCGCCTGCTCGAAGCGCTCGCTTCGCCGTGCGACGCACGCATTCTCGGGCCGTCGATCGTGCGCGAGATCCTCTACCGCGTGCTGAGCGGGGTGCAGGGCGACGCAATTCGCGCGGCGCTCGCGCACCAGCACCACTTCGGCCGCATTGCGAAGGCGCTGCGCCGCATCCACGCAGACTATTGCACCGACCTCGACGTCGACATGCTCGCGAACGAGGCGGGCATGAGCCTCGCGGTCTTCCATGCGCACTTCAAGACCGTGACGTCCACGTCGCCGATGCAATACGTCAAGACCACGCGCCTGCATCACGCGCGTTTATTGATTGCGCATGACGGGCTCAACGTGAGCGCCGCGGCGACGCGTGTGGGATATGAGAGCGCGTCGCAGTTCAGCCGCGAGTTCAAGCGCCTGTTCGGCCTGAGTCCGGCCGACGAAATGCGGCGTGCGCGCGGCGAGGCAGAGGTTGCGGCGCCGCGCATCGCGCCGGCTGCGCCGCGTTATGTGACGGCGGTTTAACGCGCATCAAGAAACCTCGATCATTCGTATGTCGAATTAACGGCGAAGCGATCACGCTATGCGGCGTGGATTCCGGTTTCGCTTGCGGCTTGCGCGTTACGCGGACGGGTTGGCGTCGTGTCTTTTTATTTCATCCGAGTCGTGTAGAGTCGTTGTGTGCGGCACGTACTGACGTGCCGCTTTACCTTTCGAGGGGCGACGAGCCGATTCAACGAATGCAAACATTGATCGAGGCGCTACAACAATGTGCGGTCCTCGTAGTGAATCAGTTCTATGAGGAGCTGTCACGATTACCCAAATCCCGGCTCATTCTGCAAATGTTGTCGGCGGATGAACTTGTTCATCTGAAATCGAAGCAGGTCCAGAATCTTCTCGCCCTCTCGGACCCCGATCTGACCGCGGACGGCCACGCCGAGATGGCGCTGCGCATCGGGCGCATTCACGCCATCGTGGGGCTCGACAAGGAAGAGCTGGTGCGCAGCCGCGGCATCCTCCAGGAACTGCTTTTCAAGCTGATCAGCAACCGGGTGAGCGGCGAATCCCTTTCGCTTTACGCGCGCCGCCTCACGACCGATCTCGCCTGGCAGCTCAAGGCGTATCAGGATGTGCAGGATTCGCAGCAGGAAGTCCTGCTGCGCGTCACGCGCCTCGTGTGGGAAGCGGACAGCTATACGAATTTCATCGACGATCTGGTCGAAGTGCTTTCGGCCCATGACGAAGTCGCGGCCTGCATCATCGGGCGTCCCGATGAGCACGGCGTCTTTCACTTCGAGGCAGGCGCCGGCGGCCGCGCCCGCGCCGGGTTGCTGGAGGTGCTGACCGACGAGAGCCAGCCCCTCAGCGTACGCGCCGACGATCCTCACGGACAGAGCGCGGTGGGACGCGCGTGGCGCAGTGGCAAGGCCGAGCGCGTGACCAACTATCAGACCGATCCGCTCGTCCTGCCGTGGCGTGACCTCGCGAAGCGCGAAGGACTGCGCTCGTCGGTGTCCATCCCGATTGCGGCGCAGGGTCACACACCCATGGCGATCCTCGTGCTCCTCAGCGCATTGCCGGGCGGTTTCATCGGTCCGCACCAGGTGGCGTTCATCGAACTGCTGCAGACCTTGCTCGGCTGTGCCGCGATGCGTCTGCAAACCCAGGACGGCAAGACCCACGCGGTCCCGGTGAGCGTGCGGCAGCACTGGGCCGCGCTCGTGCGCACGGACGGGCTGGAGATGTATTACCAGCCGCTTCTGAACCTGCGCACGTGGCAAGTGGGCAAAGCGGAAGCGCTCGCGCGGCTGCATGACGGTGGGCGCGTGCTCACGCCGGATGCCTTCCTTTCCTCCCTTGCGTCCGACGATCTGCTGGCGCTGTATACGCACGGCCTCGACGAGGCGCTCACGGATCGCAAGCAGTGGCTGCGCGATAACCTCGATCTGGAAATCTCGATCAATTTGCCGCCTGCGGCGCTCAACGATATCCGCTATTTCGAAGCGACGAGTTCCGCGCTGGCGGCGCACGCGTGCGCGCCCACGAAACTCACGCTGGAAGTTCTGGAGAACGAATCTTTGTCGTTGAGCCAGGGGCAGTGTGCGATTCTCGATCGCTTTCGCGGGCTCGGCGTGCTGCTTGCGCAGGACGACCTCGGCTCGGGTCACAGCGGGCTTGCGCGACTGCGCGAGCTGCCGTTCGACTGGATCAAGATCGATCGGGAAATCGTGCGCATCGACGGTGACGGCGCACTCGACGTGCTGCGCTTCATCTTTCAGCTCACGCAACTCGGACATGCGCTGGGCAAGCTGGTGCTCGCGGAGGGGATCGACACGATCGAGCTCGTGTACGCGTTGTCGATACTCGGCGTCGACGGCGCGCAGGGCTACGTGATCGCCCGGCCGATGGCGCCCGGACGCATGCGCGAATGGATGGCGAATCAACCGTCCTGGCCGGTCGCGCCGCGCAGCGAGAGCGTGCTTGCGCGCCTTGCGCGCTTCGTGCTCTGGGAGGAGCGGGTCGCGCTGATTTCAGCGGTGCCCGGTGCGGGGCAGCGTCTGCTTGACGCGCCGCACGGGCGGAGAACGGACGATCCCGCCGTCGACGAGTTTGCACAGTCGCTCACCGAATTCGACGACATTCTGCCGACTGGAAACGGCCATGACGCGGTACGGCATGAGTTGCTGCGCACGCTGTTGACCGATGGCCGCAATAGCGGCACATACCGTTCGGCGGTGCGCCAGTTGATGACGGCCATCGGGCATGCCGCTTCTGCGTGATTGCGCCGATGCGAGCTCGTCGAGTGCAAAAAACGTCCCCCTGAATGCAAACGAAGCCTGCCATCCAGGAGATGGCAGGCTTCGTGGGTCGCACTTTGCATCGGCTGCGCGCCGTGCAAATTTCAACTTATGGCGTCACTCACGCGTGGATTAGACGCCCGATACAGCAGTTAGCCGCACGCTCCGACTTCGCCGCACGCCGTGCAGAAATCGCAGCCGTCCTTGCGGATGACTGCATTGGCGCCGCACGATCCGCACTTGCGGCCGAGCATCACGTGCAGTGTGCCGTGCTTCGTGTCGGACGGGGCTGCATTGGCGTTGTCGTGCGCGCGATCGCCGGAATGCGCCGATGCATCATGCGCGCCAGCCGCCGTCTGATCCTGTGCCGAACCCGCGGCGCGCCGATGCTCGTTGCGCAGTTGCGCGAGCAGTCGTGACGGCACCTGGCGTCCTTCGGCATCGAGGAAGCCGCGGCGATGCAGGATCTGCTGAATCGCGTAGGCGATCGCCGCCACTTCGGAGTCGTGCCACATCGGCGTGCGGTGTCCGTCGAGGCGCTGCGTTTCGCCGTAGCGCACCTGCCCGCGATCCCACGACACCTTGCGCAGATCCTGCAGATTGCGTGCAATGAAGCCGCCGCGCGCGGCGAGCGACAGCGAGCGCATCGTCGCCGTGATCCATTGCTGCGATTCGTCGCGCTGACCAACCGGAATGAAGAACTCGATGGGCCGCTCGATCGTCAACGATTCGCCGCCCACCTGGCCCGTCACTTCGAGGAACGACACCGCCACGTAAAGCGACACCTTGCCGGCTTGCGTGCGGTACTCGATCTTTTCGATGACGGCCGGCAACTGGCCCTTCGGCCGGTGATCGATCGCCACGCGCAGCGGATCCTGTTGCGTGTCGTTGAGCGTGTCCTCGGCTGCGGCAGCAGCGGCAGCGGTGGGCAGCGTCTGCAGCACAGCGCCGAGCGTCTCGTTCGGCCGGTACGTGGCGAGCCCCTTGAGGCCGCGCCGCCACGCGTCGAGATAGAGTCCTTCGAACGCCTCGAACGGGTAATCGGCCGGCACGTTGACGGTCTTCGAGATCGACGTGTCGACGAACGGCTGTACCGCCGCCATCATCGCGATGTGATCCTGCGCGCTCATCTCCAGCGCGCTCACGAAGTAGGCGGGCAGCGCGTTCACGTTGCCGCCGAGCGTGCGATAGAGGCGCCACGCGTGGTCCTCGACCATGAAGGTCTCGCTGCTGCCGTCGTTCATGCGGCGCGTACGCTGGTAGCTCCACGAGAACGCGGGTTCGATGCCGTTCGAGGCGTTGTCGGCGAACGCGAGGCTCACGGTGCCCGTCGGCGCGATCGACAGCAGATGGCTGTTGCGGATCCCGTGCGTGCGGATCGCATCCTTGATGTCGTCGGGCAGGCGCGAAGCGAAGGTACCTTCCTCGAGATAGGTCTCCGCCTCGAAGAGCGGGAACGCGCCGCGCTCTTGCGCGAGTTCGACCGACGCGCGATAGGCTGCGTCGCGCATCGTGCGTGCCACTTGCGCGCCGAATTCGCAGCCCTGTTCCGTGTTGTAGCGGATGCCGAGCATGACGAGCGTATCGCCGAGCCCGGTGAAGCCCACGCCGATCCGGCGCTTCGCCGCGGCTTCGGCGCCCTGTTCCGGCAGCGGCCAGATGGTCACGTCGAGCACGTCGTCGAGGAAACGCACCTGCGTCGCCGTGCGTTCGGCCAGCGCGTCCCAGTCGAATACCGGCGTGCCGCCCTTCAACTGCGCGAACGGATCGATCACGAAGCGCGTGAGATCGAGCGGCCCGAGATTGCAGCAGCCGTACGCCGGCAGCGGTTGCTCGCCGCACGGGTTCGTCGCGCGAATGGCTTCCTTCGCGCGCAGGTTGTTGTCCTCGTTCATGCGCGAGATGAACACGACGCCGGGTTCAGCGATGTCGTAGGTCGAGCGCATGATCGTGTCCCACAGATCGCGGGCACGTCTTTCGTCGTAGATCCACATGCCGTCTTCGCGCTGCTGCAAATCTTCTGCGGCGCGCAGCGCGGGCGACGGCTCGGCGGGGTGCACGAGCTGCCACATCTCGTCGTTTTCGACGGCGCGCATGAACGCATCGGTCACGGCGACCGAGACGTTGAAGTTGTTCCAGCGTCCCTTCGAATGCTTGGCCTCGATGAACTCGGGCAGATCGGGGTGATCGCAATCGAGCACCGCCATCTGAGCGCCGCGCCGTGCGCCTGCGCTTTCGACCGTGCGGCACGAAGCGTCGAACACGTCGATATAGCCGCACGGCCCGGAGGCGCACGAACCGGTCGAATGAACGTGTGCGCCGCGCGGGCGGATCGCCGAGAAGTTGTAGCCCACGCCGCCGCCGCGCCGCATCGTTTCAGCGGCCTGCAAAAGCGCGACGTAGATGCCCGGACGGCCCTGGTCGTCGAAGCCCTGGATGCTGTCGCCGACGGGCTGCACGAAGCAGTTGATGAGCGTGGCCGCGATGCCGCTGCCCGCCGCGCTCATGATGCGCCCGGCGCCGAGTGCGCCGTGGCGCAGGTTGTCGACGAAACGCGCCTCGATTTCGGCGCGCAGTTCGGGCGGCTCCGCCATTGCGACGCCGCGCGCGACGCGCAGGTAGATGTCGTCCGCGGTGCGCTCGTCGCCTTTGGCGTATTTCTCGAGCATCACGTCGAGGGAGAATTGCTGCGGGGCAACCGCGAGCGGAATTGGAGGCTCGTTCTCGGCCATGTACCTGGTCCTTGGGTTGCGCCGCGCGGACGTCGCGCGGCGGTTAACGGGCAGAGGCAGCCGACCGTGCCGGACACCGCTTGCCTGGGCGGGGACTTACCCCATCCCCTGAGCGGGGCTCGCCCCATCCCCTGGGCGGGCGTTCGCCCCATCCCAATAATAACCCGCGTAAAAGGCGCCCTGAAAGCTACACTCTCGGCAAAACGAAGGAGGCGGGATGACGCACCAGAAGCGGGCGGGGGAGGCGAGTGTCGTGTACCAGGACACTGTGCGTGCGGAGTGGGTCGACTACAACGGCCATCTGCGCGACGCATTTTACATGCTGATTTACAGCTATGCGACCGACGTTTTGCTCGATGCAATCGGACTTGATTCAGCGCAGCGGGACGCGCGCGCTCGCTCGATGTACACGCTCGAAGCGTATTTGACTTATTTGCGCGAGATCAAGGAAGGCGCGCGCGTGCGCGTCGATGTGCGCGTGCTCGAACACGACGCGAAGCGCGTTCACGTCTATCTGGAGATGTATGCGGACGATGCCCCGGAGCCGGTGTCGGCGAGCGAGCAATTGTTGCTGCATGTCGATCGGTCGGGGCCGCGCGCAGCGGCGTTCGATGCCGACGTGCTCGCACGCGTGGCCGCGCTGCGGGCAGCCGATGCGGGGTTCGAACCGCGTCACCCGGCGCGCGCCATCGGGCTCGCGCCGCGGCGTGCGCGGTGAGTGCTGCGAAAGTGGCGAGTGTGGCGCGGATTATTTGTTGACGAGGTCGCCGAACACTTCTGCGGCGATCATCACCGATGCGTTGAGCGGGGCGGGGCGTTCAGCCGGTTTGAACACGGCGTCGCCGCGGCGGATCTTGCGGCGCGACACGGCGCAGGTGCCCGACGTATGCGCCGAGCGCCGGCGCCAGCGCTGTTCGCCATAGTGACAGCGCCCCGGCTCGACCCAGCGGATCACGAGCGCGCCATCGCTCTGTTCGAGCACTTCGATGCGCTCGCCGTTGGCACCGTCTAGCGCGAGACACGCTTTGGATTTCATTGTCGGCTCCGTAGGTGGGGTGCCAGGAATTTATTCCTGTCCGACAGCAAGTGCCATTGTGTCTCAGTTGAAACACCATTCCAGTATTCGCAACAATCCCGTGTCGATAGGTGGCAAATGACGAAGGAATGGGGCTTTGCGGGGGATCTGCGTCAACTACACGGATTTGTGCAACGCAGTGTTGCCCGGAGCGCGACACGAAATGGGCGTTCGGAAGAGGGGCGGAACGCCTGGGAGCCGGGCCAACCGTGGGAACCGGGGCAGGATGCGGATGCGTTTCACGCGGTGAGCGGGCGTCAATCCGTGAAGAGATGGCAGATTACCTGATTCGCCGCGCGTCTGCTCCGAACCCGGCAACCGGGCACGAACGCCGGCACGCAGCCGCTGCGGCGCGCGTCAGCGCACGCAGGCCAGCGCGTACTTGAGCGCGGCGGGCAGCACCTCGCGCCAGACGGGCCACACGTGGCCGCCGTCGACGATGCGCAGCGCCGCCGCGTTGCCCGCCTCGCGCAGCCGCGTATAGAGCAGCGACGATTCGGCCTGGATCACGAGGTCGTCGTCGCCCGAGGCGATAAAGAACGACACGCGTGCGGGCTGCGCGAAATACCCGTTCCACAGCGCTGGATAGTTGAGTTCGTGCCAGACGCGCGGATCGAACTGGTGCTCGCCGAAGACGCCGACGTACCGTGCCGCCGAAGTGGGCGGCGGATCGTTCGAATAGATCGCGGGCGAGAGCAGCAGGGCGCCGCAAAATTCATCGGGGTGCTCGAGCGCGTAGCGCAGCGCGCCGAAGCCGCCCATCGAGACGCCGCCGATCGCCCGTCCGCTGCGCTGGTTCTCCACCGCGAAGTGCGTTTCGATCTCGGGGATCAGGTCGCCGAAGAACGCCGTCTCCATCTTCTCCCGGCGGTCGACGTACCAGTCGATGCCGCCCTGCGGCATCACGATCACGACCGGCGCGATCTCGTGGCGGGCGATCAGCGCATCGGCCGCGATTTGCAGGTCGCCCTGCGTGATCCAGTCCATCGCGTCGCCGTTGTTGCCATGCAGGAGATAGAGCACCGGATAGTGCGGGCCGTCGGCGCGATAGCCGGTCGGCAGATAGACGACGTACGGCCAGGCGCGGCCAAGCGCGGCCGAGCGAAACATGTGCACGGCGATCGTGCTGGCCGAGGCGGGCACGGCGAGCGCGGCGCTGAGCGCAAGCAGCGCTGTCTGGAGGAGTCTGCGCATGGCGGCAAAGCGGAACGAAAGGAACCAAAAGGAACGCGACGGAACCGGATCATAACTGGCGGATGACGCCCGTGGCGCGGGCGATCATCCTGGCCGCCGCCCCGCGTGGCGGGCCAGCGCCGTTTCAGGCGGAGACCTTGACCTTTGCGGGCAGCAGGCGTTCGAGCGGACCGGACAGGCGCACGACGAGCATCAGGCTGCCGAGCGCGAGCGCATCGGCGGCGAGTCCGAGCGGCACGTCCAGATAACCGTCCGTGTACCAGTAGAGCAGCGAATCGATGACGAGCGAGATGACCGCGCCCGCCACGAACGACAGCAGCCCTTTGCGGCCAACGAGTCCGATCCACGGCAGCGCGCAGGCAAGCCGCTTCGTCCAGCCGAGCCGGACCGTATGCGCCGTGAGCCACGCGATGCCGAGGAAGTTCAGGGCGCGGAACCAGGCGAGGTTGCGCTTGAGATCGCTGTCGAAGACCGCGTTGCCGGGGGAAAGCCGCCAGGCGGCGCACGCCACGACGATGGCGAGCGCGGCGAGCGTGACGATCCAGCCGAGCCGGTGCGCGCTCACGCGCTGAAAGACCGGCTGCGCGCGCGCGATGACGCCGAACACGAACATCAGCTGCCAGCCGAACGGATTGAAGTCCCACTGCGTGCCCGCGGCGTGCGGCAGCCAGGGGGTGGCAAGCGGCGCGAGCCCCCACAGCGCGAGACTGAGCGCAAGCAGCCACCACGGCTTCTTGTACGCGAGCGGCAGGGCCAGCGGCGCGGCGAGCGCGAACCAGGCGTACATCGGCAGGACGCCCGCCAGATAGGGCTGGCGGCGCAGCAGCACGATATCGCTCAAGGCGGCGGCGGGGGCGAAAGCGAGGTCGTCGAGGTCGGTGACGGTGAGGTTGGGCGCGGTGATGTCGCACGCGACCAGGATCGCGGAGACGAGCAGCATCAAGAGCGCCGTGACGACAAAGGCGCGATAGATCTCGAACGCGCGCCGGATGAAGCGCTGACGCGCGGCGGCTTCGGTGCGGCGTGCGCAGAGCGCGGCCCACGCGGTGGCGCTCGCGTAGCCGCCGAGAAAGACGAAAACCTCTGCCGCGTCGCACAGCGCGTAAGTGTGCAGGGTGAAGCGCGAGAGGATACTGCCGCCGATGTGATCGACAACGATGACGAGGAGGACGAGACCGCGGAAAAAATCGAGTTCGACGAGACGGCTGGATGGCTGTGACATGGGTCTTGCTAACAGGCCGCGGCGACGCGCTGCAACGCAGGATGCGCGCGGGTATCGGGCGGCTGTGTCAATCGGCGATGGAATGAGGCCGTGGGGCGCGAGGCGCCGGTGGTCGGGATGAAGTGTCCCGTCTGGCCGGGCAGCAGGTAAGGGAAAGACCGGATTGTGACATTCAGGTTCCCCGCCATGAAGTCGGTCGCTTGATTCAGGTAAATATTCTCTTAATTTCTTGTTGCCTTCATCGCGCGCCGCATGCCCGTTCAAGTTTGCGCACGCACGTGCCGATAAGCGTTTAAGGTCGGCATGCGCCGCGGTATTGCACCCGTGTTGAGCCGAAGGCTGTTACGAGTGCCGGATCGCGCTTGTAAGCTTTTGTATCAGAGTGTTCCGGGCGGCCAGAACGCCGCGAATGCGCTTTACAATGCCAAGTCGATTTCTTGATTGCGATCGTCCGCTGAATGCGGGCGGTTAAGTGGTGAAGGGAGCCTTTTGCCGTAAGAAGGGGCTCAGATAGATGTGGATCGATGCGGGCCGGGTGAGATGAAACGCCGGTGCCACGCGACGCCGGGAGCGCGCCAGACGCCGCACACCGCGCCGCGCTTGCCGCGTGCATCGCACACTGTCCACCGCGACTAGAGCAGGAGGCGTACATGCTTAAAGAAGGTAGCGGCCGGCGTATCGACCGTTTGAAGCGCGTTTGGGCCGGGGTCGGACTTGTCGCCCTGCTGGGAGGCTGTGCCAACTTCGGCCAGCAGCAACAGCCGGCCGGGCCGGAGCCGGATCAGGCTGCGGCGTCAGGCGCAGCGCCGGCTTCCGATGCCGCAGCGGCGTCCGCGCAGGCGACTGCGCCCGCACCCGCGGCTGCGTCAGCGCCGGTCACGAAGGTCGTGACAAAGACGACCTGGGTTCGCGTGCGGCGCGGCGATACGCTAGCGCGGATCGCAAAGCTTCACGGCTGTTCCGTGAAGGATCTGCAGGCCTGGAATCGTGGCAAGACGGGCCGTCTGCGTACCGGCCAGTCGCTGAAGATCGTCTCGAAGCAGACCATCACCGTGCAGGCGGCCGGTTCCGGCGCAACGGCGGCGAACGCAGCCGGGAATATGGCTGGAAGCACGGCCGGAAACACGGCTGGAAACGCTGCCGGAAACCGCGCGGTAGCCGCCGAGGTTGCACGGCATGCGCGCAGCGTCGCGCTTGTCTGGCCCGCGCAGGGGCCGGTGGTCGAGGCGTTCCAGGCCGGCGAGACACGCGGGATCGAGATCGCGGGCAAGGCGGGCGACCCGGTGCGCGCCGCCGCCGACGGCAAGGTGATGTACGCCGGCACGGGCCTTAACGAGTACGGCAGCCTGATCATCGTCCAGCACAACAAGGACTTCCTGACCGCGTACTCCCATAACCGCCGCCTGCTGGTCAAGATCGGCGACACCGTGCATCAGGGGCAGCAGATCGCGGAGATGGGCAGCGAAAAGAACGACCGCGTGGCCGTGCTGTTCGAGGTGCGCCGCGACGGCAAGCCGGTCGATCCGATGCCGTATCTTCCGCCGAAGAGCTGAGCGCACAGCGCCAGGGCGTGATTCCCGCCGCGACGAATTCCTGGGCCGGGATACGAAAACGCCGTCCCCGCGAGCCTATGCGGGGACGGCGTTTTTGCATCAGCCGCGCCTGAAGACAATCAGTCTTGCGGGACGCGCACCCAGCCTTCCATCAGCACGCGCGCGCTGCGGCTCATGATGGCTTTCTTGACGATCCACTCGCCGTTTTCCTCGCTCGCCTCGGCGCCCACGCGCAGCGTGCCTGAAGGATGGCCGAAGCGCACCTCGTTGCGCTCGCCGCCGCCTGCCGCGAGATTGACGAGCGTGCCCGGAATGGCCGCCGCCGTGCCGATTGCCACAGCCGCCGTGCCCATCATCGCGTGGTGGAGCTTGCCCATCGACATCGCGCGCACGAGCAGGTCGACGTCTTCGGCGCCGACGCGCTTGCCGCTCGACGATGTATAAGCCTGCGGTTTCGCGACGAACGCGATTTTCGGCGTGTGCTGGCGCGTGGCGATTTCATCGAGTTGCTTGATGAGGCCCATGCGCAACGCGCCGTACGCGCGGATCGTCTCGAACTTCTTGAGCGCGGCGGCGTCGCCGTTGATCGCGTCCTGAAGCTCGGTGCCGGTGTAGCCGATCGCCTCGGCATTGACGAAGATCGTCGGGATGCCCGCGTTGATCATCGTGGCCTTGAGCGTGCCGACGCCCGGCACCTCGAGGTCGTCCACGAGCTGGCCGGTCGGGAACATCGTGCCGCCCGCGCCTTCTTCTTCGGCGGCGGGGTCCAGAAATTCGAGCTTCACTTCGGCTGCCGGGAAGGTCACGCCGTCGAGTTCGAAGCCGCCCGTCTCCTGCACCTGGCCGTTCGTCATCGGCACGTGCGCGATGATGGTCTTGCCGATGTTCGCCTGCCAGATGCGCACGACCGCAACGCCGTTATCGGGCACGCGGTCCGGGTCGACGAGGCCTGCGCTGATCGCAAAAGGGCCGACCGCCGCCGAGAGATTGCCGCAGTTGCCGCTCCAGTCGACGAATGCGCGCTCGATGGCGACCTGGCCGAACAGATAGTCGACGTCGTGCCCGGGACGGCCGCTCTTCGCGACGATCACGGTCTTGCTCGTGCTCGATGTTGCGCCGCCCATGCCGTCGATCTGCTTGCCGTAGGGATCGGGGCTGCCGATCACGCGCATGAGCAGCCGGTCGCGCGCCTCGCCCGGCTGCTGTGCCGCTGCGGGCAGGTCTTGCAGACGAAAGAACACGCCTTTGCTGGTGCCGCCGCGAATATACGTGGCGGGGATTTTGATCTGGGGAAGGTGTGCCATGTCGAATCCTGAAATGGGCCGGGCGTTACGTTGCCGGCAGGTTTCCGTAGCGCCCGTTCAGCCCGTTCATTGCGTTGCTGGATCAGCCCTTGCTCACGCGGCCTTCGTCGACGATTCGATGAAGTCCTGCGCGAAGCGCTGCAGCACGCCGCCCGCTTCGTAAATCGAGACCTCTTCCGCCGTATCGAGGCGGCAGGTCACCGGGACTTCGATGCGCTCGCCGTTCTTGCGTTGAATCACGAGCGTGAGGTCGGCGCGCGGCGTGCGCTCGCCGATCACGTCGAACGTTTCGGTGCCGTCGATGCCGAGCGTCGTGCGGTTCGTGCCGGCCTTGAATTCGAGCGGCAGCACGCCCATGCCGAGCAGGTTCGTGCGGTGAATGCGCTCGAAACCTTCCGCGACGATCACTTCCACGCCCGCAAGACGCACGCCCTTGGCGGCCCAGTCGCGCGACGAACCCTGGCCGTAGTCCGCACCCGCGACGATGATGAGCGGCTGCTTGCGCTCCATGTAGGTTTCGATGGCTTCCCACATGCGCGTGACCTTGCCTTCCGGCTCGATGCGCGCAAGCGAACCCTTCTTCACCGCGCCGTCCACAACGGCCATTTCGTTGATGAGCGTCGGGTTCGCGAAGGTTGCGCGCTGTGCCGTGAGGTGATCGCCGCGGTGCGTCGCGTACGAGTTGAAGTCCTCTTCGGGCAAGCCCATCTTCGCCAGGTACTCGCCCGCCGCGCTGTTCGGCAGAATCGCGTTCGACGGCGAGAGGTGGTCGGTCGTGATGTTGTCGCCGAGCACGGCGAGCGGACGCAGGCCCTTGAGCGTGCGCTCGCCCGCGAGCGCGCCTTCCCAGTACGGCGGGCGGCGGATATACGTGCTTTGCGCGCGCCAGTCGTAGAGCGGATCGGTCGTCTCGCCGCTCGCGGCGGTGGTCGTGAACATTGGCTCATACACCCTGCGGAACTGCTCGGGCTTCACGCTTTGCGCGACGATCGCGTCGATTTCCTCGTCGCTCGGCCAGATGTCCTTCAGGTAGACCGGCTTGCCGTCCTTGTCCGTGCCGAGCGCGTCTTTTTCGATGTCGAAGCGGATCGTGCCCGCAATCGCATAGGCCACGACGAGCGGCGGCGAGGCGAGGAATGCCTGCTTCGCGTACGGGTGGATGCGGCCGTCGAAGTTGCGGTTGCCCGAGAGCACGGCCGTGGCGTACAGATCGCGGTCGATGATTTCCTTCTGGATCTTCGGATCGAGCGCGCCCGACATGCCGTTACAGGTGGTGCACGCGAACGCGACGATGCCGAAGCCGAGCTTTTCGAGGTCGGGCAGCAGCTTCGCATCTTCCAGATAGAGTTCGACGGCTTTCGAGCCCGGCGCGAGCGACGACTTCACCCACGGCTTGCGCGTGAGGCCGCGTGCGTTCGCGTTGCGCGCGATGAGCGCCGCGGCGATCACGTTGCGCGGATTGCTGGTGTTCGTGCAGCTTGTGATCGCGGCAATGACGACCGCGCCGTCCGGCATCTGGCCCGGCACTTCTTCCCACTTGCCCGCAATGCCGCGCGCGGCCAGATCGGACGTGGGCAGGCGCTTGTGCGGATTGGACGGACCGGCCATGTTGCGCACGACGCTCGACAGATCGAACGTGAGCGTGCGCTCGTATTGCGCGTGCGCGAGCGTATCGGCCCAGAGGCCCGCGGCCTTCGCGTAGGTCTCGACGAGCTTCACCTGTTCTTCGTCGCGGCCCGTGAGACGCAGATAGTCGAGCGTCTGGCCGTCGATGAAGAACATCGCGGCGGTTGCGCCGTATTCGGGCGCCATGTTCGAAATCGTTGCGCGGTCGCCGAGCGTGAGGCTCGCGGCGCCTGCGCCACGAAACTCCAGATATGCGCCGACCACTTTTTCCTTGCGCAGGAATTCGGTGAGCGCGAGCACGACGTCGGTGGCGGTGATGCCGGGCTGGCGCTTGCCGGTCAGCTCCACGCCGACGATATCGGGCAGCCGCATCCACGATGCGCGGCCGAGCATGACGTTCTCGGCTTCGAGCCCGCCCACGCCGACGGCGATCACGCCGAGCGCATCGACGTGCGGCGTGTGGCTGTCCGTGCCGACGCAGGTGTCGGGGTAGGCGACGCCGTTCGCGACGCCGATCACGGGCGACATCTTCTCCAGATTGATCTGGTGCATGATGCCGTTGCCGGGCGGGATCACGTCGACGTTCTTGAACGCCTTCTTCGTCCAGTTGATGAAATCGAAGCGGTCTTCGTTGCGCCGGTCTTCGATTGCGCGGTTCTTCGTGAACGCATCCGGATCGAAGCCGCCGCATTCCACGGCGAGCGAGTGATCGACGATCAGCTGCACCGGCACGACCGGATTCACTTGTGCGGGATCGCCGCCCTGGTCGGCGATGGCGTCGCGCAGGCCCGCGAGGTCGACGAGCGCGGTTTGACCGAGGATGTCGTGGCACACCACGCGCGCGGGGAACCACGGAAAGTCGAGGTCGCGCCTGCGTTCGACAAGCTGCTTGAGCGAGGCGGTAAGCGTGGCCGGATCGCAGCGGCGCGCGAGGTTTTCGGCGAGCACGCGGGAGGTGTACGGCAACGTGTCATAGGCGCCGGGCTGGATTGCCTCGACGGCTTCACGCGCGTCGAAGTAATCGAGCCGGGTGCCCGGAAGAGGCTTGCGGTAGGCAGTGTTCACGGCGTGGGGTGCAAATGGAATAGGGAACGGGGAGGCAACGGCGCCACTTTATTACACCTTTGCGGCGGGTCACAGCTGGCCGGACGGCTGATGCGCCGTCCGGCCATCGGGACGATCAGCGCTTGGCGATCGGCACGAACTTGAGGTTTTCCGGGCCGGTATAGTTGGCGCTCGGGCGGATGATCTTGTTGTCGATGCGCTGCTCGATGATGTGCGCGCTCCAGCCTGCGGTGCGGGCGATCACGAAGAGCGGCGTGAACATCGCCGTGGGCACGCCCATCATGTGATACGACACGGCGCTGAACCAGTCGAGGTTCGGGAACATCTTCTTGACGTCCCACATCACGCTTTCGAGGCGCTCGGCGATGTCGAAGAGCTTCAGGTTCGACTGCTCTTTCGACAGCATGCGCGCGACTTCCTTGATCACCTTGTTGCGCGGATCCGAGATCGTATAGACCGGATGGCCGAAGCCGATCACGACTTCCTTCGCTTCCACGCGGCGGCGGATATCGGCTTCCGCTTCGTCGGGGTTGACGTAGCGCGACTGGATTTCGAATGCGACTTCGTTCGCGCCGCCGTGCTTCGGCCCGCGCAGCGCGCCGATCGCGCCGGTGATGGACGAATACATGTCCGAGCCCGTGCCCGCGATCACGCGGCCCGTGAACGTCGAAGCGTTGAACTCGTGCTCCGCGTAGAGATTCAGCGAGACGTGCATCGCTTCGACCCACGACTTCGACGGCTCGCGGCCGTGCAGCAGATGCAGGAAGTGCCCGCCGATCGAGTCGTCGTCGGTTTCCACTTCGATGCGGCGGCCGTTGTGCGAGTAGTGATACCAGTACAGCAGCATCGAGCCGAGCGAAGCCATCAGGCGGTCGGCGATATCGCGTGCGCCCGGCAGGTTGTGATCGTCCTTCTCGGGCAGCACGGTGCCGAGCACCGAGACGCCGGTGCGCATCACGTCCATCGGATGCGCCGAAGCGGGCACCCATTCGAGCGCGGCCTTCACGTTCGCGGGCAGGCCGCGCAGGGCCTTGAGCTTCGTCTTGTAGCCGGCGAGCTCGGCTGCGTTCGGCAGCTTGCCGTGCACGAGCAGGTATGCGACTTCTTCGAACTCGCATGCGGTGGCGAGATCGAGAATGTCGTAGCCGCGGTAGTGCAGGTCATTGCCGGTGCGGCCGACGGTGCACAGCGCCGTGTTGCCGGCGGTCACGCCCGACAGCGCAACCGACTTCTTCGGCTTGAAAGCGCCCGCTGCGGGCGTGTTCTTGTCTGCTTCGCTCATGGTGTCTTCCTCAATGTCTGTTGAACGGGATCATTTCTTCGCTGCGAAGAGGGCGTCGAGCTTGTCTTCGTATGCGTGATAGCCGAGGTACTTGTAGAGGTCCTCGCGCGATTGCATCGTCGAAACGGCGGCCTTTTGCGTGCCGTCGCGGCGCACGGTTTCGTAGAAATTCAGCGCCGCGGCGTTCATCGCGCGGTACGCGCCGCAGCAGTACAGCGCGATGTCGACGTTCGCGCTCTTCAGTTCTTCGGTCGTGAAGAACGGCGTCGAGCCGAACTCGGTCAGGTTCGCGAGGATCGGCACCTGCACCGCAGCGCGGAAACGGCGGTAGTCGTCGAGCGTTTTGATCGCTTCGGGGAAGACCATGTCCGCGCCGGCCTCGACATAGGCGACTGCGCGCTCGATCGCCGCATCGACGCCTTCAGCGGCCGCAGCATCGGTGCGCGCCATGATGACGAACTGGTCGTCGGTGCGCGCGTCGACGGCGGCCTTCACGCGGTCCACCATTTCGCCGGTCGAGACGACTTCCTTGTTCGGACGATGGCCGCAGCGCTTCTGGCCCACCTGGTCTTCGAGGTGCACGCAGGCGACGCCCGCCTTGATGAACGACTTGATCGTGCGCGCGATGTTGAAGGCGCCGCCCCAGCCGGTGTCGATGTCGACCATCAGCGGGAGGTCGACGGCGTCGGTGATGCGGCGCGCATCGGTGAGCACGTCGTCCATCGTGCTGATGCCGAGATCGGGCACGCCGAGCGAGTTGGCCGCCACGCCGCCGCCCGAGAGGTAGAGGGATTTGAAGCCCGTGGCTTCGGCGAGCTTGGCGACGTAAGCATTGATCGCGCCGACCACCTGCAGCGGTTGTTCTGCTGCGACGGCGGCACGGAATTTGGCGCCGGCGCTGGCGGGGGATTTGTTGGTCATTTGGGCATCTCCTGGAGAATCTCGGTCGGATATTGCAGATACCGTGCCAGCGCGCGGCGGCACGGCTAACGCATTGATTTTGCGCCGGAATAGCTGACCTGAACCTGACGATGAAATTTCGATGGTGAAATTGCAATTTCAGATTTGAAATCGGCGAGCGATAATGAAAACCTCTCTCGCCGCACCCGCTCGCCATGAACCGCTTTCCCACCCCTTCCGAATTCCGCCCGCGCGTCTGGGCAATGGGCATCAGCCGCCTGCGCGACCTGTTCCGCGACATTGCACGCGAATACGACGACCTCGCCGACCTGCGGGTTGTCGCGCGCGGCTTCGAGGAAGCCGTGGCGGAGATCGTTGCCGCGGGGCCGAATCAGCGTCCCGACGTGATCGTCGCTGCGGGCTCGAACGGCACCTATCTGAAGGCGCGCATCGACGTGCCCGTCGTGCTCTTGCAGCCGACCGGCTACGACGTGATGCAGTCGCTCGCCCGCGCGCGCCGCGAGGTCGATCTCGTTGCGCTCGTCACCTACGGCGAGACGCCCGTCGAAGCGCGTAGCTTCGCGAGCGCGTTCGGGCTCGACGTGGTGTTCGCGTCTTATCGCACCATGCAGGACGCGGAGACGTGCGTGCTCGATCTGCGCGATCGCGGCGTGGGCGCGGTCGTGGGGCCCGGCCTCGTCAACGATCTCGCGGCCCGGCACGGGCTCGCGCCGTTCTTCGTCTATTCGCGGCCTTCGGTGCGCGCGGCCTTCGACAACGCGCTCGAAGTCGTGCAGGCCACGTGGCGCGAGACACAGCGTCGCCAGCGGCTCGACAGCGTGCTGCAGCACCTGCGCGACGGCGTGGTCGCGCTCGATGCGCAGGGCCGCGTCGAGGCGATCAACCAGCGGCTTGCCGCCGTGCTCGGCATCGATCCTCTGCTGGCGGCGGGCCAGCCGCTCGCGGCGCTTGCGCCCGACATCGCCTTCACGTTGCCCGAGGCCGACGGCGAATCGCTCGAAACCGTGCGCGGCGTGAGCTACGTCGTGCATCGCGGACCGCTTGTCGACAACGGCGTAACGACCGGCGCCGTGCTCACGTTTCAGGAATCGCGCGCGGTCGAGCGGCTCGACCGCACGCTGCGTTCGCGCCAGCGCGCGCAGCAGTTCGTGGCGCGTTACGAGATCGACGATCTGAGCGGCGCAACGCCGGGCATCGCGCGCGTGCGCCAGCTTGCGAAACGCTATGCGAAATCGGACGCCACCGTGCTGATTCGCGGCGAGAGCGGCACGGGCAAGGAACTGGTTGCGCAGGGCATTCATCGCGAGAGCGCGCGGCGCGATTTTCCGTTCGTCGCGATCAATTGCGGCGCGTTTCCCGAGACGCTGCTCGAGAGCGAACTGTTCGGCTATGAAGAGGGCGCGTTCACCGGCGCGCGGCGCGGCGGCAAGGCGGGGCTGATCGAGGCTGCGCATCGCGGCACGCTCTTTCTCGACGAGATCGGCGAGATGCCGCTGCCGTTGCAAAGCCGCCTGTTGCGCGTGCTGCAGGAGCGCGAAGTCGTGCGGCTCGGCGCGACGGAGCCGACGCGCGTGGATGTGCGCGTGGTCGCGGCGACGCACCGCTCGCTGGCCGGGCAGATCGAGGCGGGCGAATTCCGCGCCGATCTCTACTATCGGCTCAACATTCTCAATCTCGCGATTCCGCCGCTGCGCGAGCGTGGCGGCGACGTCGTGCCGCTTGCGGCCGAACTGCTGGCGCAGGCCGCGCGCCGCGAGCCGCGTGTAGCGCTGCGGATCCGCACGGGCGAAGCGGCTGCGCAGGTGCTCGCGCCCGTGGGCGACGCGCTCGCGCGCCACGACTGGCCGGGTAACGTGCGTGAATTGCAGAACGTGGTGGAGCGCATTGTCGTGGAACTGGCCGATGCCGACGACGACACGCTGACGCCCGACGTGTTGCGCGCGATTGCACCGGAGGTGTTCGAATCGCGCGCGGCGGGCGATGCGGCGTTGACGCTGCGTGAGCGCAGCCTGAGCGTGGAAGCCGATGAGATCCGTGCGGCGCTGGAAGCTTGCGGTGGCGATCGGGATCGCGTGTGCGCGCTGCTCGGCATCAGCAAGACGACGCTGTGGCGCAGGCTGAACGCGGCGCGCGAGGCCAACGGTGCGGCGGTCGCGGCTGCTCCGGCGAAGCGCAGGCGCGCGCCGTGAAATTCCGGCGATGCACGTCGCGTGCCTGATTCAGCCCGGTTCAGTCCAGTCCAGTCCTTAAGGCACGCAGGCTGGCTGCCTCAGGCGTCCTGCACGCTGCGCAGTAGCGGAACGAGTCGCCCGTGCAACTGGAGCACGTCGGGACTTGCCTGCATCAGCGACTGATAGTGCGTGAAGAATTCCACCGACTCCTCGCCCGAGAACAGCGCGCACACGGCCTGCGCGGCGCCGATGCGGTCTTCATCGGTGGCGTCTTTGGCGTCGAGCGACTCGTCGAGGTTGGTGATGACAGCCGACAGCGGCGAGATCCAGCGAAAGCCGGATCCGTTGATCAGCACCTGCAGGAACGCAGCCGGCGTCACCGGCCCGAACTCGCGTTGATAAGCGGCGCGCTCGTGATCGAGGATCGCCTTGTGCAGCGTGAGGAGCGGCTTGCGGACATCGTTGAGGAACTGGATCGCGCGTTGCTCGTTCATCTGTGGCTCCTTCGGCGCCGCGTAGCGGGCGCGCGGCAGATCGTGTGGCTGTGCGGAAGATGGTAACGCAATGGCCGCGCGGCCGGTCGGCGTGACCACGCGCATCGGACTTTCGCACGAGACGCAGCGATTGCTGCGCTTTTTCGAGGTGGGCAGCCGGTTTGTCGGCAGACCGCAAAGCTTGCTCGTCAATCGGGGCTGAGCGCAACGAAGGAACGCACCCCGTATTGAATTGTTGTATCCAGAGCAACTATGTTTTGGGCAAATAGGTATTTGCCCTGGTCATTCATCTGAATAGACTTCCATAGCGAGCCCGGCCAGCCCGTGCAGGCACGCTGGCTCGATCTGTTCCGGAGACTGATTTGATGCGGTCAGGGCGGCGCGAAGCCTGCCCTGACCGGCATGCATGTGCGCGTTGCGTTGCGCCGCACGATTTCGATGCGTGAATCCTCCGCCGCCGTAAGGCGGCTTTCGCCCAACCCTGCCGGATTGGGCTTTTTTCTTTCACGCGCAACCGGCTGCGGCTCAGACCACGGGGCGGCCGGTGATGTAGTGCTCCAGCTGCTCGATCGTGAATTGCTGCTCGGCGATGATGTCTTTCACGAGGTCGCCGATCGACACCATCCCGACCAGCTTCCCGCCGTCCAGCACGGGCAGGTGCCGCATGCGCCGCTCGGTCATGAGCGCCATGCAGTCGAAAGTGGTCTGGCGGGGTTCGACGAAGCGCACGTGCGGACTCATGATGTCTTGCACGGCAGTTGTTTTCGAAGATCGGTCCATCAGCACGATCTTGCGCGCGTAGTCGCGCTCGGTGACGATGCCGACGATCGCGCTGCCGTCGGTCACCACTAGCGCACCGATCTGCTTTTCTGCCATCAGGCGGATTGCGTTATAAACGGAATCTGAGGCGGCAATCGTGTAGACCACCTGTTCCGGCTTTGATTTGAGTACCTGTGCAACGCTCGTCATAGGGCGACTCCCATTCGTCCTTCAGCCATTGCGCGGCGGAGCACACTGGGCGGCTACCCTGCGTGCCATCGGAAAGCAGTTCCAGTATACGCGCGCGAATCGCGCCGGGAAGTTGGGGTGTGCCCGAACGCGCACAGGCTGCGCGCCCGGCGAGGGAGGCCAAATGGCGGTAAACTCCGATTCCGAACTTCAATCCGGCGCGTGCGCCGGCCTTTGTCAGTCACCTGTTCCAGAACATGCCTACGTTTCCAGAGTCGTCCTGCGCGGACGGCAACAACGCCAACGAATGCGTCGTGCTTGACGCGACCGCCTCGCTGCCGACCCGTTACGGCACGTTCACGTCCTATGTCTATCGGGTGAAGGACGGCGGTGCGGAGCATCTGGCGTTCGTGATGGGCGATGTGGACAGCGGCGCGCCGGTGCTGACGCGCCTGCACTCCGAATGCCTGACCGGCGACGTGCTCGGTTCGTATCGCTGCGACTGCGGCGAGCAGCTCGATCTCGCGTTGCGCAACATCGCGGCCGAGGGGCGCGGCGTGCTGCTCTACCTGCGCGGCCACGAAGGACGCGGCATCGGCCTGTCGAACAAGATCCGCGCCTATGCGCTGCAGGAGCAGGGCCGCGATACGGTCGAAGCCAATCTCGACCTCGGCCTGCCTGAAGATGCGCGCGAATACGATTCCGCTGCGGCGATCCTGCGTATGCTGAAGGTCGCGTCGGTGCGGCTCATGAGCAACAATCCGAAGAAGTTCGACACGCTCGCGAAACACGGCATCCCGGTAATCGAGCGCGTTGCACTGCCTATTTCGACGCGCGAAGAGAACGAACGCTACATTCGAACCAAGCAGGTCAAGTTTGGGCACTACTTCGAAGAGAACGAGTAGTTCAGGATTGCATAGAGATAATCTGTCTCGACTGAAGCGATTCTAATATGAAGGTTCGCCCGTGTCCGGTGGCCAACGTACACGCTGGAGATTGCGGAACCCAGTACAGGAATCGCGGTCGCAGCGTGCCTGCATACAGCGTGTGAGGATGAATTCGCGTACTGTTCTGCCCTCGCCGGCAGTGCACGTCTGTTCTGCAGGCAAACGTTCCTCTGGCAATCGATCAGCGATCAATGCTCGCGGCGGGCGGATGCGGCCGGGCGACCGGTATCCATACCGTGAAGCTCGAACCTTTTCCGGGCTCGCTTTCCACCGTGATCCTGCCGCCGTGCTTTTCGACGATCCCGTACGAAAGCGACAGTCCGAGCCCTGTTCCCTTGCCGACGGGCTTGGTCGTATAGAACGGATCGAAAATCCTGGCGCGCACTTCGGCGGTCATGCCTGTGCCGGTGTCCTTGACCGCGATGGTGACACCTTCGTCCTGATGGCGCGTGGTGATCGTGATGGTTCCGTGTTCGGGAATGGCCTGCGCGGCATTGACGAGCAGATTCATCACCACTTGATTGATCTGGGACGGAATGCATTCGACAGGCGGCAACTCTCCATAGTCCTTGATGACTTTCGCCTTGTACTTGAGTTCGTTGTGCACGACATTCAGCGTTGCATCGAGACCGTTGTGAATATCCACGATGCTCCATTCCTCGCTTCCCACCCGCGAGAAGTCGCGCAGGTCCTGTACGATGCGGCGCACGCGTGACGTGCCTTCAATCGACTCCTCGATCAATGCGTCGACGTCGGAAAGCAGATAGTCGAGATCGGCCTGCTCGCGCGCCGTATGAAGACGGGCCAGTGCTTCGTCGTCGAGATCGCACGAAGTGCGCAGCATGTTGTCCTGCACGTCCATGTAACCCAGCAACTGGATCATCCACGTCTTGAGCGTGTGCAAATTGGAATCGACGAATCCAATCGGGTTGTTGATCTCGTGGGCCACGCCAGCCGCCAGTTGCCCGATCGACGCGAGCTTTTCCGATTGCAGCAACTGCACATGAGCCTGTTCGAGCTTCTCGATCAAGTCCTGTTGTGCGATGCGTTCCGTTTCGAGCTCGGCCTGTGTGCGTCTGCGCTCATCGATTTCCTGCCGCATCAACGCCTGGGTACGCTGAAGCGTGTGCGTGATCTTGCGGTTCTCGTGAAGCGCGGCTTCCAGCTCGCGTGTGCGATGTCGAACCTGGTCTTCGAGCGTGACCGCCATCTGGAACAGGCTGAAATCGGAACTGTATGCCATCGTGCTGCGTTCGGCACGGTCCATCAGGGCGCGCACGATCTTGTTCAATCGCACGATTTCCATGTTCAGCGCTTCGACGTCCGATGGCGCGTCCGCGTGCGTGCGTGCCTCAGTGCGTGCTTCAGTGTGTGCTTCAGACACTGGCTGTCCTCGCCTCATTGCCGAACACGATGCCGGTCAGCGTCTGGTTGACATGGACGCCGCGGTATTGCTCGCCATAGGTGCTGAAACCGACCGCGTGATTTGCCTTGTAAAGGGCGGCCGCTTCATCGCGCGTTCCGCGTTGTGTCATTTCGAGGTGACGCAGGATGCAATCGTAGGTGAGCGCCAGTTGGGGCTCGCCCAGCGAATTTCGGAGATCGTCGAACGTTACGCGCAGGTTCCCGACGAGGTCGAGTGCTCTCGCGACACGCAATACAAGACCTTCCTCGATTGCGCAATAGAACGTGAGACTGCCGTCGGGATTCAGTTTCTGGATGGAGCGAACATAATCGGCGCCGTCTATCAACACCACGACGGGCGCGGACGCGAAATGGCTGGCGCATAGTTCGTCCGCGCTTGCGCCGATCAACCTTGCGTACTCTTTCGCGGCCGGAAGCCCGTTGATTTCGTATACGGTGCGTCGCGGCGCGTCGGCTCCGGTAACGACCAGTCTTTCTTCGCAACGGAGAAAGTGCTGCGTTTTGAACGTGCGGAAGGGCAATGATGTCGATGCGACGACCAGAACGGCGCAGTCGGTGCGGAAGGACCCGTCATGGAATATCGCGGTGCGCTCGAAACGCAGATCGTCGCCTGCCGATCCGCCGACCAGCGGAATGTCGCCGAGGGCGTTTTGCAGCGTGCGCGCAACCGGCTCTTCGCGTACCGAAAGTCCGTCGACCAGCAGCAACGCGAACGAGTTGGATGCGCTCGCATGCGATGCACGCTTTTCGAAATCGTTCAGGGTATTGATGGCGCATGCCTGGCCGCCGGCAATCGTAAAATCGCGCAAATTGTCGATGCGTGTTATCGCCGCTGTAAACAGCGCACGTGGTAACGCGACCGCCGAAAGACTGTGATCCAGATAGCCGGCCGGCCCGATCTCGCCAGCCGTGGTGCAGCCAATGACACGCGTTTGGCCAAACGTCGCGTGAATTTCACTGGCGAGTGCGTCCAGATCGAAATGGCTGGAGCAGTAGAAGATGACGAGTTCGGCGTCGCAGACCGCAAGTGCGGCACCGACTTCGCGAACGGCCGCGCGTGCGTCGGGGTGCGTCGAATGGGCCGATACGATCGAGGAAGACTCAACGGGGGGCATGACAGGCTCCTTCTTTCCGGGCCACTTCGCCGGGCACGGTGCGCGCTTGATGGTCGGCACATACGGCAGACTCACACTGTGATATCGGCAGGAGGGGCTGAATTCTGAATGCGGATAATTGCCAGGTTCTGTTGAATCGTTTGCGAGATCGATACTGGGCATTTCTGCGGTACGGGCGGACAACGTCGTGGAAGACCGCATCGCCGCAATGTCAGTGGAGGTGCATCGACGTGACGACCGGATACACCTGGTGCATTTAATGTGAAGCGCATCGAATGCGCAAGGTATCGAGGGAAAACCTGATGCCCGATAATTCCGCAGCGGCCGTTCGATAGTTAAGCTTCCACGTTTGGGCGGTGGTAGCTGGAGTGCAATTGCGCAAGACAGAAAAGCTGGCGTGCGCAATTGATTATCGATTTTGCAGATATCGAAACCGGAGAGTACATCGTGGGTGATTTCCCGCGTGACGCAAAAATGGAAACACTCGATAGCGATCAGTCAGCTGCCACGCAGACGGGATCGATACTGATCGTCGATGACGAACCCAGCGTTCTGTCCGCATTGCGCCGGCTGCTTCGTCAGGGCCGCTACGAGATCCATACGGCGGAGAGCGGCAGCGCCGGTTTGAAAATACTGGAAGAGCATCCGGTCGACGTGGTCATCTCGGACATGCGCATGCCGAACATGAGCGGCGCGGAATTTCTGGCGTCTGTTCGAAGCAGGTGGCCCGACACGGCACGGCTCCTGCTGACCGGCTTTGCGGACATTACGTCGGTTGTGAGTGCAATCAACGAAGGCGGCGTTTATCACTATCTGCACAAGCCCTGGGACGATCAGGACCTGCTGCTGACCGTGAAGCGTGCGATCGAGCAGCAGACCCTGCGGCGCGAAGCCGAAAGACTGGGCGAATTGACGCGCGCACAGAACGAACAACTCAAGCAGTTCAACGCGACGCTGGAAGCTCAGGTCAAGGCACGCACGGAGGAACTGGGTCAGACGGTCATGTTCCTCGAAAAGGCCGAGGAAGATCTGAAGCGCAATTTCACCGCGATGCTGAAAGTCTGCGCGAACATGATCGAGTTGCGCTGCGGCGTGTTGGGCGGGCAGGCATCGAGGATCGCGGATCTCTCGCGCCAGCTCGCGCTTGAAGCGGGGTTGAGCGAATACGAGGCGCAGGAAACGTATTTCGCAGGGTTGTTGCTCGGCGTCGGCAAGCTCGCGCTGCCGGATGCGATCGTTCAGAAGACCGTCGACAAGTTCACGCCAACGGAGGCACGTTCCTATTATCAGCACCCTCTGCATGCGCAGATGACGCTGATGCCCGTCGCCAATCTGCAGGCGGCGGCCGTCCTGATCCGGCATCAATACGAACGCTATGACGGGCGCGGGACACCCAACAGCCTTAGCGGCCCGGAGATTCCAGTCGGCGCACAAATCCTCGCAATCGTGCGCGATTTCGAGGGGCTGCGATCGGGTGCGCTGCTGGGGCGCGTCGTTCCCGACGAGCAGATTACTTCGGTGCTCCGTTCGCAGGCCGGAATGCGCTACGACCCTGCACTCGTGGACCATTTCCTCAAGGTTCTCAAAGCCCGCCAGGCGAGCGGGCTGGATCATGTCTGCATCGACACGGCGCGGCTGAAATCGGGCATGAAGCTCGCGGACGATCTGCGCACCGCGCGTGGCGTGCTGCTGATGACGAGCGGAAGTGTGCTGGAGGCGCACCATATTGCGCAGATCAGGCGCTTCGAAGAGACGGAGGGCGAGCGGTTCTCAATCTATGTTTGCGACGCCGAACCATGACGTGTTCATGTCTTCAGCGAGTGGTATCGGCAACCTCGCGACCTGGCGGCCGCGAGACGCCTTTTGAATGACTCCCGGGCTTACGAGGACAGATCCGTGTGACCGAGCGCCGGCTTGGAGTACAGGCAGGTTGCCATGCAATAGGTAATGCGCGCGTCGCCGGCATCGAAGCGTTCCACGACACGACGGAGCTGCGATGGGGTCAAGGGATGCCGGGCGTGCTTCGTTGCATGAGCGCCGATCGCCTTGAGGGATCGCAGGAACGCCCATCCATCACGATGTTTTTCAGTCACGGACCACACGTCGACGCGCGGCATAACGCGATCGAGTTGCATGGCCCGTAACTCGGCCGGGCAGGGATAGGCGTCGAATGCAGGCGTGAGTCCGGCTGCGGCGTGCGCCTGCTCCCATTCGGCGAACGTTCCTTGTGTCAGCGTGGAAACGAGCAGACTGCCTCCCGGGCGCAACTGCGCGAAAAGCCGTTCCAGTCCCGCCTTGAGGTCGAAAAACCACTGCACCGCGAGACTGGAGCAGATGAGATCGAAGGGACCGTCGTCTTCCAGTGCGGCCGGATGTTCGCCGTCGACGACGGCAAAGCGAAAGCGCGGATTCGCGCCCAGCCGACTGCGGGCGCGCTCGATCATGGTCGGTGCGAGGTCGGTCAGCAGGAACTCTCCGCGCGGGATCGTGTGTGCCAGTGCTGCGCCAAGGAAACCTGTGCCACAGCCGATTTCGCAAATCCGGGGTTCCGGCGGCAGCGCGATCGTCGCGATACGCTCCGCGAGATCCGTCGCTACCCGGCGCTGTACCAGGGCGTATCGATCGTAGTCGTGCGCTGCGCCGAACGCACGCACGATATGCGCCTTGATGCGCGAGTTGTCGCTCGTGCCGCTTATTGAGTTCATCTCTGCGTCCGGGAAAAACGCTGGATCGAGCACGTGATCCATTCACCACGGATGGGTTTGCTGCAACCGGCTGATACCGCTTCGCATCCCGGTTGCCGCGTCAGTGATGGCTTGCGGTATCTCGTGCGCATCGAGCTTCCTGAAAAGGGAAAACCTTAGAGCATAACAAGGCGAACTATTTCGCTGTTGCCATCGATGATGTCTGCGACGGTTCGTCGCGGCATGGGGCATCCAGCAAAATGTCTCGCGTATGAACTCGGCCCCGAGACGTTAACGGGTTAATCGATCCGGTCAGGCTTCGCGGGCCTTGCGGTGCGCTATCAACCGGCGGCTGTATTGCTGGAGGCGTTTGCTGGCGGGTTTCGACTGTTTTGAGGCGGCGCGTCTCCGGAGGTTGGTGAATTGTCTTTTCCGCCGTGGGAAAAACCTCCCGGTGGATAGCGGGAATAGTTCCAGCGCACCACAATCGCATTCCCCGGTCGCCCGTATTTTCGTAACGGCGTCGCGATCCGGATGCACCGATGCCTGCCGCTATTCACCGGGAAACGGACTTTACACGTTGTTACTATCGAGCTGCGCACATCCGGGTGGGCTTTCCTTATACTGCCGCGCAACCGCCTTCCTCCTTATGCTCGCCGCGCCTCGCGCGGCGCCATTGCAAACCACGCCGTGATGCCCATGCTCTCCACCAAGTCCGCCCTGACCGCCGCGCTTGTAGCCGCCGCGAGTCTTTCGTTGTCTGCATGCGTTGCCCCGGGCTATGCGCCGTACGGCTCGCAGCAAGGCTACCAGGCCCAGTACGCAACGCCCGCCTATAACCAACCCGTCTACGCGCAACCGGCTACCGTGCAGCAACCCGCCTACGCGCCGCCGCCCGCGCCGCAACAGCCATACGACACGCAAAACGACGGGCAGTACGGGTCACAGTACAACTCGCAATACGGCAACCAATATGGCACGCAGTACGGCACGATCGCGAGCATCCGCCCCTTGAGCAGCGCCACGGGCACGTCGGGCGTTGCGGGAACGGTGGTCGGCGCGCTCGTTGGCGGCGTGCTCGGAAATCAGTTCGGTCGCGGCCACGGTCGCGACGCCGCGACCGTCATCGGCGCGCTAGGCGGAGCCTACGCGGGCAACCAGATCGGCCAGCAAATGGGCCAGCCTGCCGGATACCAGATCGACGTACAACTGAGCGACGGCTCAACGCGCGCGTTCAACGTGCCGACGCCCGGCGACCTGCGCCCGGGCGACCGCGTGCAGGTCAATGGCAGCCAGCTTTCGCGCTACTAGTGATTCCGGTCGCTGTCGCCCGGCCTCACGACTCGCCGGGTGGCCAGTCGAGAAGCGGGAACGCGCGGCGCGGTTTATCGATGGACGGGAGCCTGCACCCCGGCTGGAGCATCAAGTGCGTCCGGTTCCAGCTGCGGCGTGAACAGGTCGCGTCACAGTTGCCCGGTGTCAGCAATAATCATGAATGTCGAAGCTGTCAGATCGCTCCGACATATTTCGTTCACTCACTTGTAACCAGAGAGGTGCGCAACGATGGATACCACACTTGTTCCCGGCAATTCGCTCATCACCGCGACTCCGGAAGAAGGGCGCCAACTGGCCGTCAAGATGGCACGGCTGATCATCAAGGCGACACAGCAGGACGAGGCTGTCCGGGATAAGCTACGCGACGTGTATGCGAACGACGCGAGCATGCTGCTTCAGGTCGGGCAAGTCGTAGCGACTGAGTTCGCCACGATAGCCGCAGCCAATCACTACTGGCGCGATTAGTCAGGTCCGGATCGAATCATGGCACTCCAGGGCTGAAGAGCTTTCGGAGTGCCGCCCCGATGCTGTCCCTACTCCGGGAGACGTTCATCGACCAGGGCCCTCCAGGACCGCTCTTTGGATGGATGCGGGGCCATCCTTTTGTTGCTTGCACAGCAGCGCTGTCCGGTTGCACAACGGCAAAAATAGCCAGTGATGCAGGGACGCAAGTTTCAAATGGAAATATCCTCACCGGCCTGTATGAGGGCGCGCCAGGCGTCACGGTGGGCTCGATAACCGATGTTGTCACATTGGGCGGCACGACAACGCCCGAACAAGTTCTCAAAGTCCGGCACAAGACGGTGGAATCAGGGTTGGGTGCAAACACGGCAACGGCCGGACAGGATCTTGTTCCTCGGGTAGAGCCATTAATAAATGGTCAGTGGAAATATGCAGGCATTAACAAATGCCGATCCTGAACTTCGGTGGCTTTTTGAATTACCGCTTTAGGGATCAGGGCATCGATATCTGATTGCTCTGCGTCCGGGCGCGAATGATGGATGTGATCGCCATCGCGAACAGCAGAACGGCGGCGGCGAACAGAAGCCGCGTCCCGATTGCCTGATAGACCACCATCCCCGCGACACCGCCGGCCAAAAACGACAGGACGGTCTGTACGTGCAGACGCAGTTTGGCCGAATACGGCGCAAGTTCGACGTCCGGTTCGCGCCCGCGGATGATGTCGAGAAGCATGCCGAACTCAATACCGATATCGGTCGACATGCCGGAAACGTGTGTGGCACGAACCCTCGCACCCGAGATGCGAGTGACGACGGCGTTCTGGAATCCCATCAGGAAACTCAGGCCGAGGATCAGCACGGGGCCGCGATCCATCGAGGGAATCGACCATTCGGCGAGTCCGAGCAACACCATGAGAATGGCTTCCGCGAGGATCGTGATCGCGTAGATGCTGCGGATCGTACGCCGGCACCCGGCATTGATCAGCAGGGTCGACGTCGTGCTGCCGAAAACGAAGATGACGAGGATGGAGAAGTAGAAGGCGCTGACCCACCATTGCCCGAGTGCAGCGTGATCCGAGAGTGACGACACGTTCCCGGTCATGTTTGCCGAGAAAAACCCGGCGGCGTGAAAGGCCGCGGTGTTCAGGGCGCCTGCAATCCCGGCGAGTATGCAGGCAAGTTGACGATCGATCTCGTGGTTGCGGGCTTCTCCCTGACGCAGCAACATTTAGAAAACTCTGGGCGGATTGACGATTAACGGATACGCGTCGCAGCATTGCCTCGTTGACTTGCACAGACATCAAAAGGCATATAAACGTGCCGATTGTATCACGGTGTGATATATGCTGGCCGACTTGACGTGACACAACGCTCTCAAATCTCGCAGAGGCAAGTTGAAATCGCGCGGTTTTTGCGCCACCGCCCGCATATCAACGCCTTCTGGCGGTGTGCATTGTAAATCCGCCGTCTGTGCTTCATTTGCAACACCTCCACTGCTTATGCGGTCTTTAGTGTGTTGAATCGGCGCTCCGATGGTGACGGACCGGCGCCGACCTGAAGCGCTCCTTTGAAGCTGTGGTGGCCGAATGTCCGTACGTTGGCCGGTTCCGGGCGTCGGCAATTCGTGCTCGCGACCACCGGCAGGGTTGTTCCCGGTGCCTCGTTTGACCGCGCGTCACGCCTGCGAGCGGACCGATACAGGCCCGCATTTACCGCACCGTCATTGAGTCCCAATAAAACTGCAAACTGTCTTAATCAAGGTAAGCTTTCGGCGAGGCAGCCCGCTGGGCGAGTCCAATTCACTATTTCGACGAAAACGCGTGAATCAGGCACGAAACGTGCGGCTTGATCGAATACGAAAAGTGGTCAAGGGAGAAAACAATGTATAAGAGCCAGACGATGCGCACGCGGGCGCTGGCCGTCGCGGTGGTGCTGGCCGGTTTCGGGCTGGCGGCGCCTCGTGCGTTCGCGCAGGTCCAGGCCTACACGAGCGAGCCGGTCGAACTCTTCGCCGGACCGTCGGGTGACTACCCGGTTGTGTCCGAACTCGGGCCCGGTGTGCCCGTCACCGTGATGGGCTGCGTGAGCGACTACTCGTGGTGCGACGTCGCGCTGCCCGACCTGCGCGGCTGGGTCTATGCCGCCTATCTCTCGTATCCCTACCAGGGCGGCTACGTGCCGCTCGAAGACTATGGCCCATCCATCGGGCTGCCGGTCGTGACTTTTGCGCTCGGAGCGTACTGGGGCAGTTTCTATCGCGATCGTCCGTGGTACGGCGACCGTGATCGCTGGGCGCACAGGCCGCAACCGGGCTATGGCGGGCGCCCGTACGGAGGGCCGCCGCGAATGCATGGCGAGCCGCCGCGCGGAGAGGAACGTCGGGCGATGCCTGGGGCCGGTGGGCCTCCGCCAATGCGTGGCGAGCCGCCGCGTGGAGCGGAACGACGGGCGATGCCTGAGGCCGGTGGGCCTCCGCCAATGCATGGCGAGCCGCCACGCGGAGCGGAACGTCGGGCGATGCCTGAGGCCGGAGGTTCGCCGCCCGGTATGCACCGCCCGCCGGAGCCGCAATTCAACGGCGCGCGGCCGTCCGCCCCGCCGCCGGGTGCGGCCCGTCCTCAGGTGCAGGGGCCGCAGTACGGCGGTCGTCCGCCTGAGCCGCCCGCAGGCGCTTATGGCCACCCGCCTGCCGGTCAGCCATACGGCGGTCAGCGTGCGCCCGGCCCGGCGCCCGGTGCGGCGCGACCGGAACGCCCGCAAGGTGCGCCGCAGGGCGGCCACCCGTCAGGTGACGCGAACAGCGGCCGCCGCGACTACCGACAGCAGAACTGACGCACCGCCTTAGTCCGGCTTCTTCACGCGCGAGCGCCGGTTTCGGGCGCTCGCGCCGACTCCCATCCGTCTTCCCGACAGATCGCTCTGCACTGGCTGAGCGATCGCATTCTCCTGGCCACCGCTTGTGCTGCTGCTGCTGCGCTTCGCGCGTCAGCAATGCGTTGCCGTCGATCTTGTATCGTTAGGATGTCAGAGTATTTTGCATATCCATGCTGCATGGATTGCGAGATTTAGCAATCTTTGACACTAAATATTGCGACTTCCGGGGACAATACGCGCTCCAAAATATACGGCTGTCGTTGCCTGAGGCAAGGAGGCCGCTTAATGAACGATCGGAACCCACTCAGTGAACCCGCGTGGTGATCCGGCTCCGTGAAGCCGATCAATAAGCCCACTTGTCAGATGGCCGACGTGGCCGACGCAGTGCCCGGCGCGCGACGGCACGGGGCACATCCGGGTCCAACGGATCCGATCCATTCACCTTGAGCCGGAAACGTTGCGCGCTGGCATGCGCCCGCCACGTGGCGGTGCAGGAAGCGCGGGGACGTTCATCTCACAACGTTGCGTCTGACGGCCTGTAGCGCGGTGCCGCCCACGACGGACTATACGGACTACGGTAAGGGGAAACTCTTTTCGACTACTATGAACGAGATCCGATTTCACATAACGACTGGCGCGGCGCTCTCCCGTTATTTTCAAGACGAAGCGAGAGTAGCGGTTTGAGGACGCATGGTCAGACCGTGCGCAGCGTGTTCCGGGACGGATGTCCGTCGGTGTCCGCGGGGCGCTATGCGCCGCGGCACGACGGCCGGCGCGGGGACGGGACGGTGCCGCCGTTCGGCCCGCCTGGAAAGCCAATCCATCCTGGAAAGATGAAAGACGATTGCAGGTGCGGGGCATGATGAGAATTGCAGTACTGGAAGACGATCCGGCTCAAGCGGAATTCGTATGTCAAGCGTTGGGGGAAGCCGGCCACACTTGCCATGTGTTTGCGAAGGGCAACGACCTCGTGCGGCAGCTGCGGCGCGAGACGTTTGACCTGCTCGTGCTGGACTGGAACGTGCCCGACATGTCGGGCGACGAGGTTCTGTACTGGGTGCGCCAGAGCCTCTCCACGCGGTTGCCGGTGCTGTTCATGACGAGCCGCAGCCACGAGGCCGATATCGTGCTGATGCTCAACAGCGGTGCCGACGACTACGTGGTCAAGCCGGTTTCCGCAGCGGTGCTGGTGGCGCGCGTAGGTTCGCTGCTGCGCCGCGCCTATCAGTTGTATGCGCCGGTGCTCAAAGAAGTCTTCGGCGAATACGAATTCGATCTGAAATCCCGCAAGGTCCTGGTGCACGGCAAGCCGGTCGCGCTGACGCAGAAGGAGTTCGATCTCGCGCTGCTGCTGTTCCAGCATCTGAGCCGGCCGCTTTCGCGCACACACATTCTCGATGTGATCTGGAAACAGTCCGACGATATTCCGTCGCGCACGATGGATACGCACGTCTCGATGCTGCGCTCCAAGCTCGGCCTGCGCCCCGAAAACGGCTACCGTCTGACGCCGATTTACGGCTACGGCTATCGTCTCGAGAGAATCGAAGGGGACGCCGCGTGAGTCCGGCTCGCCCGATGCAGCGCGCCGCGCCGGCGCGGGCGGTGCGCGTGCCGTCCGTCGAATTCGCCGACGCCACGAACGCCGAGATCGCGGTCAACGATCTTCCAGAGGACGTGTACGACCGGACCGTGCTCGCTGAGCCGGTCGACAACCGCGGCTACTACCGGCAAGCCTGGCTGATCGCGTCGTTCCGGCTCGACGGGTGACGGCGCCCGCCATGCGCGTCAAGCCGCCTGCGCGCCCAGGCCGCTCCTTCAGGCGCCGGTTCCTGTCCGAATGGGCGGGTGTCGGATGCGCGGGCCTCCTGATCGTGATCCTCAGCATCGTGTGGCAGTGGACGGCCGGTGCCGACCAGTTCGTCTACGATCGCTTCCTTGCCGGGCGTGCGCCCTCCATGTCGTCGGATATCGCGATCGTCGAGATCGACGACGCGAGCATCGCAGCGCTTGGCCGCTGGCCGTGGCCGCGCAGCATCCATGCGCGGCTCGCCGAGCAACTGGACCAGGCGGGCGTGGCGGCGATCGTTTACGACGTGCCGTTCACCGAACCTTCGCCCGACGACGACAGTTTTGCGAAAGCGCTCGCCGCGCGGCCGGCTTACCTTCCGGTCGTGCTGGGTTCCTCGGATGCAGCGGGCGCACGTGAAGTCGTGCTGCCCGTCGCACCGCTCGCGAATGCGGCTGCCGGTCTCGGGCATGTCAATTTCGAAGTCGACAGTGACGGCATCGTGCGCAGCGTTGCGCTATTCCAGGGCGACGCGCATCAGCACTGGCCGCAACTGATGGTGCCCGCCTGGCGCGCCGCGCGCGGGGGTGAGATCACGCTGTCCGGCGGCGCGCCGCAGACCATCCGCGGCGAGGCGCTGGCTAGCGCGGGCAGGGAGGCGCGCTTCCTCGTCCCGTTCAGCGCGCATGCGCAGATCCATCGGCGCGTGTCGTTCTCGGACGTGCTCGACGGCCACGTGCCGGCCGAATGGTTGCGCGATCGTGTGGCGCTGGTCGGCGTCACGGCTTCGGGGGTCCAGGATCGTTTCGCGACGCCGGTCTCCGGCATGCTCGGCCCGCTGCCGGGCGTGCACATCCACGCGAACGTCCTCGACACGCTGCTCAACGGCACCGCCATCGAACCCGTGTCGAGACCGTGGGCGCTGCTCGCGTCGCTCGTGCCGCTCTCACTGCTGCTGGCGGGTTTTCTCGTGTTGTCGCCGTGGCGCGCCCTGTTGTTGTCCGTCGCGCTCGGTGTCGCCTCGCTTGCTGTGAGCGCCGCGCTCCTCGACGGCGCGCACATGTGGCTGAGCCCCGTGCCCGCAGTGGCCGCGCTGATCTTTGTCTATCCGATGTGGAACTGGCGGCGTCTGGAAATGACGATGGCGTATCTGCGCAAGGCTTTGCGCAGACTGGCCGACGAACCTTATCTGTTGCCTGAAGCACCCGTGCCTGTGCGCGAATATGCGGGCGACGCGCTTGCGCGGCAGATGGCGCTGATGGCGCAGACCGCGCAGCGGCTGCAGGACATGGGGCGGTTCGTCTGGGACAGCCTCGACTCGGTGCCTGAGCCGATCCTCGTCGCCGATGTGCTCGGCGTCGTGCTGATCGCGAATCAGTCGGCGCGCGGGGCGTTGGAGCGGCTTGGCGTCTGTCCGGCGGAGGGGCGCTCCATGGCGGATGTATTCAGTGAATTTTCGCTCGTCAAGTCGATTGACCCGAACCCGGCCACGCTTGCGTTCGCCCGGGCTCACTGGCCCGAGCCGCTCAATCCGGTGTGCGCGAAATTCGCGGCGCTCATGGAGCGAGGCGTCCAGGTGCGTTCGCCCGACGGCCGCGATTACCTGCTGCGCTACGCGAAACGCACGAACGCGCAAGGCGACGTGGCAGGCTGGATCGCGGGACTCGCCGAAGTCACGGCACTGCACGAAGCCGAGCGCCAGCGCGAGGATGCGCTGCAACTCCTGTCGCACGACATGCGCTCGCCGCAGGCCTCGATCGTGGCGCTCGTCGAGACCGAGCGCAAGCGCGGCACGCTGGACGCGAACCCGTTGTGCGACGTGATGGACCGCATCGAGCGTAGTGCGCGGCGCTCGCTCGCGCTGGCCGACGATTTCGTGCAACTCGCGCGTGCGGAGTCGAAGACGTATGCGCTGGAACCGACGAGTCTCGCCGAATTGCTGATCGACGCAAGCGACGAAGTGTGGCCGCAGGCGCGTGCGCGGCGCATCCGGATCGATACGGTGTTCGAAGGCGACGAAGGCGATGCAGGCGACGAAAGCGGCGAAGGCGGCCTGATCAATGCCGATCGTTCGCTGATGACCCGCGCGCTGGTGAATATCCTGGATAACGCCGTCAAATATAGTCCGCCCGATACGCGCATCGTTTGCGCGATCCGTATCGTGAAGTCGATACCGCCGCGCGTGTTCTGTTCGATTCGCGACGAGGGCTACGGCATTTCGCGTGAGGATCAGGTGGATCTGTTCGCACCATTCCGGAGATTTCACGCTGCGCAGCGACCCGAGGCCCGCGGAACGGGGCTTGGCCTTGCGCTCGTGAAGACCGTCGTGACGCGTCACGGCGGCCATGTCTACGTCAAGAGCGACCCCGGCGAAGGCACCACGTTCACATTGGCGCTGCCCGCATTCGAGGGGACGGTTTAGCAGGCTGTTGAGCTTCGTAACGATGTGAACGGGCGTTGCGGGCGATGTCTTATGTATAACGTGTTCACGACCCTGGACGGACGAGTTGCAGGAACCGCTGTTCACGACGGTAAAGCTGGAAGACTTCCTCTGGAAATGTATTTAGATATCCTGTGCATATCTTGATCCACACATGATCTCTTTCGCGCTTGCATGCCCGCAAAAATTTTCCGGAGCGCCGGCTTCTGTTCGCGAGCATCTGAAAATCCAGTCACTACGCGCCCTTGCAGGATGAGCCCATTGTCGTGAAAGCCTGGGAAATCGCACACAACCTGAGCGTGGCGCTGTCACTTCTATGGCGCGCATCGCCACGCGCGCTGTGTCTCGCCATTGTGTTCAACCTGGCCGTCGGCGCCATGCCGGCGGCGTTGCTCTATATCAACGCGCAACTCATCGAGCGCCTGACCTCCGATGCGGCAGCAGCGGCTGTCATGGGGCTCGTAGCGCTTACTTCATAGTCGGCGGCTTTCACGATGGATTGAGCGCGATATCGAGTTTTATCGTGGACACGCTGCGAGATTCGGCCCGCATGCTGTTGAAACGGACGGTCAACTCGATCGTCGCAACGTTCCCGAATCTCGGCATTCACGAAGACACCGAACTGCGTGAAACAGCGATTCTCGCAGCCGGCGCGAGCGACCAGGTGAGCGACCTTGTCCTCCATCTGTACGCCGTCTGTATGGGGGCCGCGATGATCGTTCCAATTCTGTTTTTGATGGGGCAGACGGCGTGGTGGATTCCCTTCCTGATACTGGCCGGTATGGTGCCCACCGTTCTGTTGCGTGCGCGGGCTGAGCGCGAGAGCTGGGATGTCCAGGAGCATCATGCGGCAACATTTAACGAGTTGCGCATTCTGGACAGGATTTTGACGCAACCCGAGTTCGCCAAAGAACTGCGCATCTACCGGATGCAGGGGCGTTTGCTGGCCACGTGGCAAGGCCTGTACGACAACTATCTTGCGACCATCAAGCGAGTACGTACGCGCAATGCGCTCAAGCTTGCGGCGACGGCATTGATGGCAAGCGTCTGCCTGGCCGTGCCGCTGTATGTTGCCATTGAAGGGTTTCGGCGCGGTGAACTCGGCATTGCCGAGCTCGTCTTCCTGCTCGCTGCGCTCGTTCAGATGAAGGACGGGTTAGCCGCGATCATCTACAACTTCGGCGACCTGTTGCGTGTTTCTTATGCGGTCCGTCCGTTTCGCAAACTGGTCTTCCTTCACGCCGCGGAAATAAAGCATGCCGATGAACGTATTCCTCAACCGCCGCGCATGCCTGAGACATCTGTTGCAGCACCCTGTGTGACGCTGCGCCAGGTGGTATTGCGATATCGCGACACCGGACACGCGGCCCTCGATCAGATCGATCTGGAGATTCGCCATCGCGAGGTCGTTGCAATCGTCGGAGAAAATGGTGCTGGCAAATCGAGTCTGCTGAAATTGCTAAGCGGGCTCTACGAACCCACCAGTGGCGAGTTGGCCTGGTCGGCAGCACATAGCCCGCCGCGTGTGGTTGGCATGTTTCAGGACTTCGCGCGCTTTCCGCTCGATGTGCGCGGAAACCTCGTAGAGCGCGATATGAAACAAGCCAGCAAATATTTGCGCGCGGTTGGTCTCGAGTTCCTCGGCGATCAACCCAATACGCCTCTGACCACCGAAATACCCGATGGAATCGACATATCGGGGGGCCAATGGCAAAGGCTCGCTATCGCACGTGCGATGGCGCATGCCGACGAAGCTGACCTGCTCGTTTTCGATGAACCCACTTCGGCGCTCGATCCCGAGTCCGAAGCCGCGCTTATGCAGCTAATTCTCAAGCTCGCCCGACAACGGACGGCCGTTATCGTCAGCCATCGCCTCGCGTTGACACGGTTTGTCGATCGTATCCTGGTACTCGATCGCGGGCGGATCGTCGAGGCCGGGTCTCACGACGAACTCATCGCGCAAAACGGGAAGTACGCGCGGATGTTTCATAGTCAGGCAATGTTCTACCAGGATGGCGCCGCCAATACTTTGCGCGTCCCTTAACCGCTGCTGCTGATCGAGTCACGGTTGCACGGTGGCTTTGCCGGACGCGACGCGCCCGGCAAAACTCCCACGATCAGTGCGCACGTGCGTGCTCGTGGTCCGCATGCGTGTGCGGCTGCGTCAGCGCACTGACTGCTGCGAGCACAACCACATTCACGCCGAGCGCGAGAAAGCCGATGTTGACGTCCTTGAGCGCATCGGGCGCGAACGGTATGAGTTGCGCGACGCTCACGTGCAGCAACGTTGTCACAACAACGACCGCCACGCCCGCCAGGATTCCGCAGAACGCGCCTTGCTTCGTCGCACGGTTGTGCGCCGCGAGACTGCATACGAGCGCCGGAAACAACTGCGTCACGAAGTTGTAGCCCATGAGCAGCAGCGCGACGATGGTTTCGCCGCCGTTGAGCGTGAAGCCCACCGCCACGAGTGCAACCACCGGCACGAAGAGGCGCGCGAGGCGGGCGACGCGCGCGTCGTCGGCTTGTTTCGCGAGGCCGCCGCGATAGATGTCATTGGCGAGCAGCGTCGAGGCCGTCGTGAGGATCATCGAGCCCGGCACAAGCGCGGTGAGCACGCCCGCCGCGCCGATCACGCCGACGACCCACGGGTTGAACGTCTGCAGCGAGAGGCGAAAGAGCGCGAGGTCGATGTCGCCGCCTTTGAGCCCCGGCACTTTCAGCACGGCGGCGAAACCGCAGAAGAACACAAACAGCAGGATCAGTTGATAGAGCGGAAGCACCATCGCGTTGCGGCGGAAGATCCGCTCGTTCTTCGCGGTGTAGACGGAGCCGAACGTGTGCGGCCACATGAAGAAGCCGAGCGCCGTGAGCAGCACGGTGGACTGGAACCACGTCACGCTCTGTCCTTTCGCGGGGAGCGTGAGGAAGCCTGGCTTCGCGGCGTCGATGGCGCGAAACATCTCGCCGAGGCTGCCGTAATGGTGGATCGGCAGATAGATGCCGAGGAAAACCGCGACCGCGAGAATCATCAGATCCTTGAGGACCGAATTCCATGCGCAGCCGCGCACGCCCGAGACCGTCACGTAGGCGGTCACGACGATCGCGCCGATCCAGATGGCGGTCGTGGACGGGATCGCGCCATACGAGGCCGTCGCGACGATGATGCCGAGTCCCTTTAACTGCAGCACGAGATACGGCACGAGCGCTGCGACGCCCACGAGCGCGACCAGCACGCCGAGCGCGGGGCTCTGGTATTTGCGCGCGAAGAAGTGCGGCTGCGAGACGAGCCGGTGGGTCTTCGCGAAGCGCCAGATGGGCGGCAGCATCCAGTACGAGAGGATGTACGCGAGCGTGGCGTACGCAAGGATGTAATAGACCGGTGCGCCCTTGCCGTACGCGAAGCCGCTACCGCCGAGGAACGTGAACGTCGTGTAGATTTCGCCCGCCATCAGCAGGAACACGAACACCGTGCCGAAGCTGCGGCCGCCCACCGACCACTGTTCGAGATTCATGTCGTGCCCGTGCCGCGCACGCATGCCGAGTACCAGGGCGAGCAGCGTGATCGCCGCGATCAGGATGAGGGCGCTCATGACTGCACCTCGGTTTCATTGGTGCGATTCGCGGGATCGAGCCGGTAGACGACGGCCATGATCGCGGCGGTCAGCACGACCCACATGACGATCCATGCGAGCACGAGCGGCATGCCGAGCACGAAGGGCTCGGTGCGATTGACGAACGGCACGCCTAGCAGGATGCCGATGAAGGGCAGGGCAGCGAGCAACCTCAGTGACATGGACGACTCCTTTTTTATGAAAGGAAAACGTGTGACCGGGTGCGACCGGCTCACTCTATGCCCACTCGGGCCACGCCGTAAAGACTCGAGAATGCTGAATGGTTTTTGAAAGCATGGCGCGATGCGGCATGGGCACGGCCGCCTTGCTTGCGTGGCTGGCAGTGGTTACGCCCCGCGCCGATCCAGTTACACTTCACACAGCCCCGGCTGCCGCGCGCGTGCCGCTTCAACCGGAGCGACGCGATGATCGATGGTCTGGATAGTCTGATTTCAGAAATATTTTCCGGTTTCTTCACCGGCCTTTTCAACAATTGGTTCGACGACATGTTCGACAGCCTGATTTCAGAAATACTTTTTGGCTTCACCGGCCTTATCAGCATCATCAATCCGTTCGGTGGTGCGTTCGTCTTTCTCGACCGCACGTCGAAGCTCTCCGACGAGGCGCGGCGACTGCTCGCGAAGCGTGTGGCGATCAATGCGTTTTTCGTGTTGCTCGTCGCGTTCTTTGTCGGCATGCCGATCCTGCATTTCTTCGGCATTTCAATGGAGGCGCTGCGTATCGGCGGCGGCCTTGCCGTCGCGGTGAGCGGCTGGCAGATGCTCACCGCGCCTGAAGTTACGCCGGGCGCGGCGGACGATGCGACGCTCGAGCAGATCGATGCCGGAAAGGCTTCCAGCAAGGCGTTTTTTCCGCTCACCGTGCCGCTCACCACGGGCCCGGGTTCGATCGCCACGGCGATTGCGCTGAGCGCCAACCGGACCCACCAGATTTCCGCATGGGTGATGTCGAGCATCGCGTCGGTGGTGATCTCGGTGCTCGTGACGATCGTGATTTTCCTGGTCTACAGCCATGCGGCGCGCCTGCCCAAATACCTGGGCGCGGAGGGCACGCGCGTGGCGCTGCGTGTATCGTCGTTCCTGCTGCTGTGCATCGGCGTGCAGATCATCCTGACCGGCCTCGAGGGTTTTCTCACGCCGCTTGCGGATCTGCATGCGGCAAAGTGAGCACGTGTCCGTTCGAAGGAGTGCACCATGTGCCGTTGGCTCGCGTATTCCGGCAATGCCGTTCAACTCGAAACCGTACTCTTTCGCTCGCGACATTCGCTGATCGACCAGAGCCTGCACTCGAAGCTCGGCGCGACGACCACCAATGGCGACGGCTTCGGGCTGGGCTGGTATCAGCATCCGCATGACATTCCGTATCGCTACCGCAGCATCCATCCCGCGTGGAACGACCGCAATCTGCGCGAGCTTGCGCGCGCCGTGTCGGCGCCGATGTTCGTCGCGCACGTCCGTTCCGCGACGCATACGCCCGTGCAGGAAACCAATTGCCATCCGTTTCGCCATCGGCGCTGGATATTCGCGCACAACGGCCTGATTCGGAGCTTTCCGCTCGTGCGCCGCGAACTGCTCGTCGCCATCGAACCGGGGCGCTTTAGCGCGCTCGAAGGCTCGACCGATTCCGAAGTCATGTTCTATCTCGCGATGACCTTCGGCCTCGAACACGAGCCCGTGCCTGCTTTGGAACGCATGGCGGGTTTCGTCGAGGCGACTGCACGCAGGCATGGGATCGACGATCCGCTCAACATGACCGTATGCGCGTGCGACGGCGAGCAAATGGTGGCCGTGCGGTACTCCAGCGAAGGCAATTCGCGCTCGCTCTTTCACAGCACGTCGTTCAAGCATCTGCACGAACTCTATCCCGACGACCCGCGCATCGCGGCGGCGGGGGAGGATGCCTATCTGATCGTTTCGGAGCCGCTCGTCGATCTGCCCGATGTCTGGGCCGAGGTGCCCGAGGCAACGGCGATCATCGTGCGCGGCCCGCAGGTGGAGTACCGGCAGTTCGTGCCGGTCACGCCGCAGTGATTGCGGCTGACGTCGGGGCTTACGTCGGGGCTTACGTCGGGCTATGGGATCGACGCGCAGCGCGGGTCACCATGCACTTTGCCCGGAGCGGTCGTATTTTTCGGCCATCGCCGGTACGCCGATGCGCACGTGGTGCTCGGCGCGCCTCACCTGGCGCGTGAGCTGCACGACATGCGGCGGGACCACGCGGCGGCGGCGCAGTGCCCAGAAGGTGCCGCGGAGCATCGCAAACCCCGCGGGGCCAAGCGAGCGCTGACGCGCGAAGACGGCGAGTGCGCGCCCGGTTGCGGCGAGTGCGTCGCGCAACGGCAGGCGCATCCACGCGACCCAGGCCGAATTGCGCGCGAGCGTGCAATGCTGCGCGCGCGTGAACCCGTGATACAGCGGCTCGCGATGCGCGAGCGCTCCTTCGCAATAGACGATCGAGTGGCCTGAAGCGAGCAGGTCCAGCGCCACGAGTTCTTCGGCGCCGCCGTGCGAAAGGCGCTCCTCGTAACGGTGGAGTTCGCTCAGCACGCTTGCGCGGAAAATACATGCGCCCGCCATGAAATTCACGAGTGCGGGGCCGGGCAGGCCGTTGCCGCCTGGCGACGTGGCGCTCAGCATCTGGCACGCGGGATGGATTTCACGTTCTGCCTCGTCCGCCACGCACGCGCTGATTACAGCAATCTGCGGATGAGCGTCCAGCAACTGGGTTGCGCGCGCGAGCGCACCGGGTGCGAACCAGGTGCTGTCGTCGCAGCACGCCACGTAGTCGGTGTGCGCAAGCTCGACAGCGCGGTTGAAGCCGGTCATGCCCAGATCGCGCAGCCCCTGGACGATACGCAATTGCGGAAAGAGCGATGCGAGCAGGCTGACGGTCGTATCGCTGGAGCCGTTATCGGCCACGATCACATTGGGGTGCTCAGGCAGCGCCATGAGGCGGGCCACGGTGTCGACTGTCTGGCGGACATGGTTGCGTGTCAGCACGACCACGGTCACGCGTGGTATGGGCTGGGAACCAGAGGCATGAGTGGAGGCGTTCATCGCGATCGTGCGGCGCGAGCCGGCCTGAATGTTGTAGTCGTGCTATGAGCATACGCCGTTGGCGCGTGGTGTGCACCCGCGCGTTAGCGTGAACGAGACGCGTATTTGTGTGCGTATTTGTGTACGCAGCCGACGCAGGCGCACGCCCTGCAAGCGCTCAAGCAAACGTCGTGCCCGATGCGGTTGGCGAGCTGCCTCGCCGGGCTTGAGCACGCCATTTCGTATGCGAAATTGGGAAAAGTTGGCTATCCGGATTCGGCATGGCTCTCAAGGACGGTCGGGTGGAATGCAGGGCCCTGTTGCTCGCGATGGGTGCTCGCCATTCGGTGCATCGCAGCAATCTGCATGCTGCAGGCTATGCGGCGCGCCGCGGCGGTCTCGTTTCCGATCGGAGAGCTGAACCTGGCGCGTGAATTTTCGGTGCGATCCCAACGATCCGGTTGGCCACGTTAGCCTGGCGTGGTGCACGGTTCATGCGCCCGCATGGCGTCCAGAAGGTTCCGGAAGGTTGCAGAAGGCGCTTCAAACAGCCTGGATCGGCGCCACGGCCAGTTCAGTTGCGAGATCGCCGAACGGCTTTTTAGCCAGTCGAGCCAGGTCACGCGCGCGCCGAGCATTCTGTCCATGAATCCCACCGCGAGCAGGTTTTGTGCGGCGGCTGTCTGAATGCCGACATTCCAGATGCTCGTTGCGTTGGCAACCACGATCATGATTCCGGCGGCGATATTCGTGCGCTTGTCCACGCCGAAGGCGGAAATCACGCCCACCATGATCGGCACGACGCAGGCACTGCCGGCTGCGATTCAGTCGGGACACAAGGTGTTTGCTGTCGTGTTCACGGGCGCCGCGCTGCGCTGCCGCTCTGTTAATCCACGATTTTCGCGTCGGAGGTGAGTTACGCGTCGCGCGCGTAATTAGCGGGCATGGGCGGATCGATGTGCCGCCGCGGTACGGCGTGACCGCGGCGGAAGTTATGCAGGTAATGGAAGCGATACGTGGGAGACGCGCTGAATGTGTCGAATATGCCGAATGTGCCGAATGTGCGGTTAGGCCCGCTTCCGGCTACGGCGCCAGCCGGAGCCGCGCCGCCGCGTTTGCGACGACGCGCGTACGCGCAGCGAGCGATTCAGCGTTGGCTGCCCGCACTCGCTCGACGATTGCGCGCGGCGCGGTGTCGGGACTGCCAGCATTGAACGGGGGCGCCGGTGCATATTCGAGTCCGAGTTGAAGTGCCTGGGCTGCCTCGTCGCCGGCCAGTTCGGCTGCGAGCGCCAGCGCGAAGTCGATGCCGGCCGTGATGCCGCCGCCCGTGAACAGATTGCCGTCGCGCACGACGCGCCCGTGAACGGCAATCGCGCCGAACGGTTCGAGCAGTTCGTGGAAGGCCCAGTGGGTCGTTGCACGGCGTCCGCGCAACAGGCCCGCCGCGCCGAGCACGAGTGACCCCGTGCATACCGACGTGATGTAGCGCGCGCGTTCGCCCTGGCTGCGCACGAAAGCGAGCGTTTCGTCGTCCTGGAGCAGATCGCCGACGCCGCTGCCGCCGGGTACGCAGAGTACGTCGAGCGGCGGGCAGTCGTCGAAAGTCGTATCGGGCACGAGGACCATGCCGGTTGCAGACACAACGGCGTCGCGTGTTTTCCAGACGAGCCGGACCGAGTTGTCCGGCATCGACGCGAGCACGTCATAAGGGCCTGCAATATCGAGCGGTTGCACGCGGGGAAAGAGGAGAAAGCCGATTTGAAGCGCCATGGCGAAGTCTCTTGGTGGGGGATCGAGATCGGGTTGTTGCTGCCCGTCGATGCCCACTGTATCGCCGCGATTGCGCAAAAGGGCGCCAAAAACCGTGTAAAAGCCGCCACGAGCGGCAACGCCTCGCGTGCCGCACGATGCGCCGCCTGCATTCAGACGATGCTTAAAAACAGGCGCCCGGACATCGTGCATGCCCGGGCGCCTGGTGGCTTGAGTGCGTGCCGGCGCGCTTACGCCGGCATTTTGCGGAACGAGACGGCGATGCGGTTCCAGCCGTTAATCGCGATGATCAGCATGGTCAGGTCGGCGATTTCCTGGTCGGTGAAGTGCGGCTTCACGCGTTCCCAGACATCGTCGGGAACGTGCGTCTGTGAAAGCAGCGTGACCGCTTCGGTCCATTCGAGCGCCGCGCGCTCGCGCTCGGTGAAGAACGGCGTCTCGCGCCATACCGTGACTGTCGCGAGCCTGCGTTCGGTTTCGCCGCCCTTGCGCGCGTCCGTGGTGTGCATGTCGACGCAGAATGCGCAGCCGTTGATCTGCGAGGCGCGCAGGCGCACCAGTTCCGCAAGCGGCTTTTCGATCGAGCTTTTGCTTACGCGCTCTTCGAGCGCCAGCATTGCCTTCGTACCTTCGGGACTGACCTTGTAGAAATCCAGACGTGATTGCATGACGATTCACCTCTTCGAATGCTGTGGGCTGAACTGCGTTGCGAAAGACTATGGACGTCACTCTAGGCGTGTGGCAGGCGCCTTGAAATAGCCATTCTGGCAAAATTTCAGGTAACCACTTCTTTTACCGTCCCGGTTGCCCCCTTAGCTACCGCGATAACCGGTTCGACTTCTTCATCATCACGCTCATGGAACTGCACGTCACCGTCTCGGGCCGTCGCGATCTGGCTGGTCAGATCTACCGGCAACTGCGCACCAGCATCGTCGACGGCCGGCTGACGGGCGGCACGCGGCTGCCGTCCACGCGCGATCTCGCACTTCAGCTCGGCGTGTCGCGCAAAACCACGCTCGACGTGTTCGAGCGGCTGCTCGCCGAAGGCTATCTGAGCGCCAGGCGCGGTTCGGGTACGTTTGTTGCCGATGCGCTCGAGCATCTTCCCGCGCGCGAATCCGGCCATGCGAATCCGCAGATTCGTGCCGTGAGCCGAGGCAGTCGCGAAACGAGCGTGTCGCGCGGCATCGAGGCTCAGCCCTGGTGGCAGGCTCATGCGCAAGCCGTGCCCATGCCGAGTCTCGACGCGCGGCTTGCGTGCGATTTCGCGGGCGGTGTGACCGACAAGTCGTGTTTTCCGTTCGACGCCTGGCGCCGCTGCATCAACGACGCGCTGCGTGTACAGGTTCGCGGCCGCGGCATGTACCACGCTCCGGCGGGCGAGCAGAGCTTGCGGCTCGCCGTGTCGCGCTACCTGGCTTTCAATCGCGCGGTGCAGTGCGACTGGGAGGACGTGATCGTCACGCAGGGCGCGCAGCACGCGCTCGATTTGCTCGCGCGCGTGATGTTGCGTCCCGGCGACGTGGTGGCGGTGGAGGACCCCGGCTATCCGCCGGCGCGCGTCGCGTTCGAGGCGCTTGGCGCAAAAGTGGTGCCGGTGCCGGTGGACGACGAAGGGCTGATCGTCGCGCGCTTGCCGAAGACGGCGCGGCTCGTCTACGTGACGCCCTCGCACCAGTTTCCGCTCGGCATGCCGATGAGCCTTGCGCGCCGCGTCGCGCTGCTCGAATGGGCGCAGGCGCGCGGCGCGGTCGTCGTCGAAGACGACTACGACTGCGAGTACCGTTTCGAGGGGCGTTCGCTCGAACCGCTCAAGAGCCTCGACAACGCGGGACTCGTTGCGTACGTCGGCACGTTTTCCAAGACGATTTTTCCGGAGTTGCGCGTGGGCTACGTTGTGCCGCCCGCGAAGCTGGCGGCGCCGCTTGCACATGCGCGCCAGGTGGGGGACTGGCACGGTTGCGTGCTCACGCAGACGGCGCTCGCGAATTTCATGCTCAACGGCCAGTTCGCGCGGCATCTGCGCCGCATGCAGCAGATCTATTCGGCGCGGCGGGCGCGGCTGCTTGCGCATCTGCGTGGCCCGCTTGCGCCGTGGTTCGAGCCGGTGCTGCCCAACACGGCCGGTTTGCACCTTGCGGTGCGGCTCGCGGCGCCGGTCGACCAGGCGGCGCTCGTCAAGGCCGCGCGTGCGGCGTCGATCGGCTTGCACCCGCTCGCGCCGTTTTATGTGAAAGCCCCTGTGCAAAGCGGTTTTATGTTCGGCTATGGCGGCGTCGAAGTCGGGCAGATCGACGCCGCGATGACGTCGCTCGCAGCGCTGATGCGCACATTCTGACGCGCTGGCGCGCGAAAAATGCCATGCGTTTCGGTGTTTTTGCGAAGAGCGCCTGCGCCTTGATGTCGCCGGGTCAGGGTAACCGAGGATGCAACAAGTTCGTTTACCCCTGTAAACAAGCGTCAAAATGAGCCGGGCAGTCAGCGCCGCGCAACAATTTTTCATCGGCGATGCAAAAGAGTCACGCAAAACGCTCGCACGCTTGTAGAATCCGCCGTTGAAGCACATGCATTCCGCGGTGCTTCGCCGATTCACTGACCAACACTGGTAGGAGAAACATGCCGACTTCCGCAAAGAAAGTGGCCAAAAAGGCAGCTGCCCCGGCCAAGAAGGTTGCCGCAAAGAAAGCGCCCGCCAAGACGGCCGCAGCTAAGAAGGTCGCCGTGAAGGCGTCCGGCGCTCCGTCGCCGATCAAGGACACCTTCACGAAGGCCTCGCTGGCTGCTCACGTCGCTGAGCGCGCAGGTGTCGAGCCGAAGGCTGCCAAGGCCGTGCTCGCCGCGCTGGAAGACACGATCCTCGGTTCGGTCCACAAGAAGGGCGCAGGCGAGTTCACGCTGTCGGGCCTTCTGAAGATCGTCGTGCAGGCCGTGCCGGCGAAGAAGAAGCGCTTCGGCAAGGACCCGTTCACGGGTGAAGAGCGCTGGTTCCCGGCCAAGCCCGCTTCGGTGCGCGTGAAGGCACGTGCGCTGAAGAAGCTGAAGGACGCAGCGGCAGCCTGACAGCCGCCCGCCGCAGCCTTCCGGTTGCGGTGCGCCAGCAGTACCCAAAGAATCCCCGCCGACATCGCGTCCGCGGGGATTTTTCATGGGCGCTCGCCAAACGATGCTCGCGTTGCCATGTATGCGCTGGATGCGCGGCGCGACAATCCTGATTTGATCGCGTCATGCTTCAATGTTATTCATAAACATACGGCTATATAATTCAGAAATTACCGGCATTTTTTTAAGATCGTGCGGCACGATCCAGCGTGACCGCACTGATAATGTGAATATCCATTTCAAAATGTTATGAATGCAGCCGACCTGCGGATTCGCCAGGTTGAAGCGTTTCGCGCCGTGATGCAGCGGCGCAGCGTGACGCGCGCCGCCGAGTCGCTCGGCATCTCGCAGCCGGCGGTCAGCCGCCTCGTGGCCGACTTCGAAGCGAACGTCGGCTTCGCGCTATTCACGCGTCGGCAAGGGCGGCTCGTGCCGACAGCAGAGGCCTATGCGCTGAATGAAGAAGTTGAGCGCGCGTTTGTCGGGCTCGAGCGGGTGGCGCAGGCGGCGGGGCAAATTCGCGAACGTCGGCGTGGCGCGTTGACTATCGGCGGGACGTTCGACCTCGCCGCCGATTTTCTGCCGAGGGTGGTCGCTTCGTTTGCGCGCGAGCACGAAGGCGTCGACGTGACACTGCTTGCGCTTGAACCTGCCGCTGTCGTCGAGCACGTTGGCGCGCAGCGTTGCGATCTGGGCTTTGTCGCGCCGTCAGTTGCACATGCTCAGGTGCGCCTGGAAGCACTCGGGCAATGGGCGCTGCGCTGCATCGTGCCGCGCGGGCACCGGCTCGCGCGCAAACGCATCGTGAACGCCGCCGACTGCGCGGGCGAATCGTTCGTGTCTTTCGCGAGGTTGAGCGAACCGCGCACGAGGATCGACCGCATGTTCGAACAGTGCGGTATCGAGCGGCAAATGGGCATCGAAGCGACGCTTGCCCAGTCGATCGTGACGCTGGTGGAGGCGGGGGCGGGAATCGCGCTGGTCGATCCGCTGAGCGCCGCGGGCGCGGCTGCGCGGGTGGCCGTCAAACGTTTCTCACCGGTACTGCCGCAAACGGTGCACGTCGCGCGTCATGCGGAGCAGTCACAGTCGATGCTGGCGGACGCGTTCGTTCATCACGCCGTGACGGCGCTGGCGCGCCTGCGCTGACATTCGCGCTTGTCCGAGAATCTCCGCGGTTAAACCGAGCAAGCCGGGAGGTTGGCGGCAGCGATCATTCGCGCAGATATAAAAAAACCAGCCCGGGCTTGCGCCGCGGGCTGGTTGGTCCAACGTGTGGTTTTTAGCGGCCACGCCGTTTTCGCATAACCGGAACCGGCGAGAAGCCGGTTCCGGCACCGGACCGAAGTCCGGCTGCGCAGTTCTATTAGAACTTGTGGCGGATGCCGACGTTGACCATCGATTGCGAGTCCGAAGCCGAGTTGTTGCCGTACGAAGCGATCGATGCGCCGGCGCTCGAGATCGAGCCGTCGCTGTTGCGCTGATGGCCGCTGGCGTGCTGGTAGGCCGCCACGACGTAGAAGTCGGTACGCTTCGACAGGTTGTAGTCCGCGCCCAGCGAGACCTGGTTGTACGTGTTCGACACGTCGCCCGAGCCGTGCGTCCAGTTGTAGCCAAGGCCCAGCAGCGTGGCCGGGTTCAGCTGGTAGCCGACGAAAGCGCCCACGGTGTTGAAGTGCTGGGTCGAGGCGAACGCCGAGAAAGCGTCCGGCTTGTACTGAGCGTTGCTGTAACGTGCGCCGAGCGTGAACGGACCTGCGACGTACTGTGCTGCAGCCTGAGCGATACCGATCGACTTCGCCGATTGGTAGGCGGCGTTGATCTGGCCTTCGTTGATGTTGTCGCCCGTTGCGACCGACGACCAGCCACGCGTAGGCGGCGTACCCGACGTGCGCGAAGCCAGCGTCGAACCGTTGTCCATCCTCAAGTAGCCAGCAGCGACGTTGAACGAGCCGATGCCGTACGTAGCTGCTGCGCCCCAGCTCTGACCCGAGCCGGTCTGGCCGGCGACGCCGCCCAGCGCGTACATGCCAGCGACCTGGAAGCCGGCGAAAACCGGCGAGGTGTACTTGATGGCGTTGTTGATGCGCGAGCTGTTGTCGTTGTTGTCGACGTCACCCGGGGTTGCGAACGTGCTGCCGAAGTAGCCGTCGCCGGTAAGGCCCTGGACCATGTCGACGATCGGATCGTACTGGCGGCCGAGCGTCAGGGTACCGTACTGAGCGGAATCCAGACCGACATATGCCTGACGGCCGAACATCTTGCTGGAGGTGCCGTTGTTGAGGCTAAAGCCGTTTTCCAACTGGAAAATCGCCTTCAGACCGCCACCCAGGTCTTCCTTGCCCTTCAAGCCCCAGCGGTTACCCTGCAGGTTTTGACCACCCAGGCCGAACAGATTCTTGTTCGCGCCGTTGGCGTCCTTGATGTTGTTGATGAACTGGACCGATTCGTCGATCACGCCATACAGCGTCACGCTGCTTTGCGCATGGGCCGTGCCGGCGGCTGCCAGCATCGCCAACGAGAGGGTCGAGAGTGCGACTCGTTTCATCCAGATTTCTCCACGCAGATGATTGGTTTATTAGTTGTTGCGCATCGGAGAATAACGCACCTCCTACAAACTCCCGAAATGAAAAAAAATGACTGTCGCAAAAACCTGACACCAGGCGGAATGTCTTGTGCAGCGGGCGATTGAGCGACTATGTCATTTTTTGCAAAGTAGGGTTGTGGTCTTTGCATTATTGCGAAATTTGATACAAGTCGGGTCGCATTCACTTAAATGGTGCGCGGGCTGGCGCCGCGCCGGCCGGTCTGCGGGGGGGGGGGGCGGGGCCGCTACGTGCGGCGGCGTACGGCGGCTGCAGTCATGGCGACGGCGGCGCCCGCCGCCAGCAGAACCGAACTCCATGGATGACGCTTGACGAAACGGTCGGCGGCCGCGGCCGTGCGGCCCGCATGGGCGAGCGTCAACGCGGCTGCGGAGGTTGCGTCGTCCTCCATTTTTGCCATGGCGCGGCGCAATAGCGGGCTTGCGCCGTCGTGGTGCGTCGCAGCATCTGCCGCTACGCCCAGCGGCGGCGCTGCGGATGCCGGCGCTTCAGCGGCGCCACCCGCCGGGTTTCCAGTTGGAAAGAGCGAAGCGGAAGGCGCGGACGAAGCAGACGACGAGAGCAAAGAGGCCGAGCCGGAGCGCGCTGCCGCGTGGCCGTCATGCGGCGCGACGATGGTGGTTGCGGCCAGCACCGAGGCGAGTTTGGCGCGGCTGCCCGGCGGCGTTTCCTCAAGGAAACCCCATGCGCCGCGCGGGTCGTGCAGGCGTGCGCGCGCCGCCGAGAATTCCGCGCCGAGCAGCAGCACAGCCGCTGAAAAGTACAGCCACATCAGCAGCACGGCGAGCGATCCGGCTGCGCCGAATGCCGTCGCCATGCCCGCGTGGGCGAGGTAGAGCGCGAAGAGTTTCTTGCCTGCGGAAAAGAGCACGGCCGCCACGAGGCCGCCCACGAGCGCGTCGCGCCACTGCACATTGGCGTCCGGGAGAAAGCGCAGCAACGCGGCAAACGCGAAGGCGAGCACGGCGAGACCGACCGCGAGCTGAAGCAGGTTTCCGATCACCAGATACGGTGAATTTCCCCACAGCCACTGGCCGATGAATGTGATGGTCGTATCGAGCACGAGCGAGACGATCAGCAGGAACGCGACGCCGAGCACGAGCGAAAACGAAACGAGCCGCACCCGCACGAGCGCGAAGACGCTGGTGGCACGCTTGCCTTCGGGCGGCCACACGATATTGAGTGCGGAATGCAGCGAAGAGAATGTCGCCGAAGCGCCGATCACGAGCATCGACAGCGAGATGACCGCCGCGATGCCGCCTGCGTCGCCTGCGCGGTGCGCATTGGCCACGATCGTCGTGATCCCTGCGGCGGCGTCGTTGCCGAGCACGTTATGCACCTCGCGGAACAGTTCGCCGCGCGCGGCTTCGGCGCCGAAAAACCAGCCCGCCACGGCGATCACCATGACGAGCGTCGGTGCAAGCGAGAACGCCGAGTAGAACGCGATGCTCGCAGCGAGCGCGGGACAGCGATTGGCGACGAACTGGCGGCAGGCGCCGACGATCCAGGAGGCTTCCCTGCGCGCAGCGAATTGCAGTCGTTCAGATGAGAGCGTGGCCATGATGTCCGTCCCGCAATCGGCGTGAAGACAACATGCGGCCGCTTCGGCTTGCCCGATGTAGACCCAATGCGGGCCCGGTGCGGCGCAGCATGTCCGTGCAATATAGCAAGCGTGGTTCGTGCCTGTGACGGTGGTGCGCGGTGTGCATCTTCCGTGATCCGTCGCCGAAATCCGCATATACTGGATTCACCCTCAACTAGCCGAGGACGTGCCATGCTGCAATTGTCCCGGCGCCAGTTCCTGAAGGTCACGGCAAGTTCGCTGGCTGGCTCCAGTCTAGCGCTGATGGGCTTTGCGCCCGACACCGTGCTCGCCGAGGTCCGGCAATACAAACTGGCGCGCTCTACTGAAACCCGCAACACGTGTCCGTATTGCTCCGTTGGCTGCGGGATCCTCATGTACGGCCTCGGTGATGGCGCGAAAAACGCCACGACCAGCATCTTCCACATCGAGGGCGATCCCGATCATCCGGTCAATCGCGGCACGCTCTGTCCGAAGGGCGCGAGCCTGATCGACTTCATCCACAGCGAAAGCCGTCTCACGCATCCCGAATACCGGGCGGCCGGGACGAACGAGTGGAAGCGCATCTCGTGGGACGAGGCGCTCGACCGCATCGCGAAGCTGCTGAAGGAAGATCGCGACGCGAATTTCGTCGAGAAGACCGACGACGGCAAGACCGTCAACCGCTGGCTGACCACGGGCATGCTGGCCGCATCCGCGGGCAGCAACGAGGTGGGTTACCTCACGCATAAAGTGGCCCGCTGCATGGGCCTGCTTGCATTCGATAACCAGGCGCGTGTCTGACACGGCCCGACGGTGGCAGGTCTTGCCCCGACGTTTGGCCGCGGTGCGATGACGAACCATTGGGTCGACATTCGCAACGCAGACGTGATTCTGGTGATGGGCGGCAATGCGGCCGAGGCGCACCCGTGCGGTTTCAAGTGGGTCACGGAGGCGAAAGCGCACCGCAAGGCGCGGCTCATCGTGGTCGATCCGCGCTTTACGCGCACGGCATCGGTGGCGGATTTCTATGCGCCGATCCGCACCGGCACGGACATCGCGTTTCTTGGCGGCGTGATCAATTACCTGCTCACGAACGACAAGATCCAGCATGAGTACGTGAAGAATTACACGGACTTCCCGTTCATCGTGCGCGACGATTTCGCGTTCAATAACGGCATCTTTTCCGGCTTCGATCCGCAAAAGCATGCGTATCCCGACAAATCGTCGTGGAACTACGAGATCGGCGACGATGGTTTCGTGAAGGTCGACGAAACGCTGCAGCATCCGCGCTGCGTGTACAACCTGCTCAAGCAGCACTATTCGCGCTACACGCCCGAGATGGTGGAGAAGGTCTGCGGCACGCAAAGGGAATTGTTCCTGAAGGTGTGCGAGATGCTCGCGAGCACCGCCGTGCCGGGACGCGCGGCCACCGTCATGTACGCGCTCGGCTGGACGCACCACTCGATCGGCTCGCAGATGATCCGCTGCGGCGCGATGGTGCAACTGCTGCTCGGCAACATCGGCATCGCGGGCGGCGGTATGAATGCGCTGCGCGGCCACTCCAATATTCAGGGGCTCACCGATCTCGGGCTGATGTCGAATCTGTTGCCGGGCTACATGACGCTCGCGTCCGAAGCCGAGCAGGACTACGACGGCTACATCAAGAAGCGCGCGCAGCAGCCGCTGCGGGCGAATCAGCTGAGCTATTGGCAGCACTACGGCGCGTTCTTCGTGAGCTTCATGAAGTCCTGGTGGGGCGACAACGCGACGAAGGAGAACAACTGGGGCTACGACTGGCTGCCGAAGCTCGACAAACCATATGACCTGTTGCAGACCATCGAGCTGATGTACCAGGGCAAGCTCAACGGCTACATCTGCCAGGGTTTCAACGTGATGGCGTCGGCCCCGGACAAAGAAAAAACGCTGCAGGCGCTCGGCAAGCTGAAGTGGCTCGTCATCATGGATCCGCTCGCGACGGAAACGTCCGAGTTCTGGAAGAAGTACGGCGTCTTTAACGACGTCGATACGGCTGCGATCCAGACCGAGGTGTTCCGCCTGCCCACCACGTGTTTCGCGGAGGAAAACGGCTCGCTCGTGAGTTCGAGCCGCGTGCTGCAATGGCACTGGAAGGGCGCCGAGCCGCCGGGCGAGGCGAAGAGCGACCTCGAAATCATGTCGGGCCTGTTCTTGCGGATGCGCGCCGCGTACCAGAAGGACGGCGGCAAGTATCCCGATCCGATCGTCAAGCTCAGCTGGCCGTATTCGAATCCCGCGAGCCCGACGCCCGAGGAACTCGCGATGGAGTACAACGGCAAGGCCCTCGCGGATCAGACCGACGCGAAGGATCCGGCCAAGGTGCTCGTCAAGAAGGGCGATCAGCTTTCGAGCTTCGCGCAACTGAAGGACGATGGCTCGACGGCGAGCGGCTGCTGGATTTTCTGCGGTGCGTGGACGCCGGCGGGCAACCAGATGGGCCGCCGCGACAACGCCGATCCCACGGGCATCGGCCAGACGCTGAACTGGGCGTGGGCGTGGCCTGCTAACCGGCGTGTGCTGTATAACCGCGCGTCGTGCGATCTTGCTGGCAAGCCGTTCGATCCCACGCGGAAGCTGGTCGGCTGGAACGGTGCGGCCTGGACCGGTGCAGATGTGCCGGACTACAAGCTGGATGAGGCGCCGGATATCGGCATGGGTCCGTTCATCATGAACCCGGAAGGCGTCGCGCGTTTCTTTGCGCGCGACAACATGAACGAAGGGCCGTTCCCCGAGCACTACGAGCCGTTCGAGAATCCGCTCGGCTACAACCCGTTCCATCGCGACAACCCGCTCGCCACGAACAATCCTGCCGCACGCGTGTTCCCCGGCGACCGCAAGACGTTCGGGACAGTCGAGTCGTTCCCGCACGTCGCGACGTCGTACCGGCTCACCGAGCACTTCCACTTCTGGACCAAGCACGCGCGTCTGAACGCCATCATCCAGCCGCAGCAATTTGTCGAGATCAGCGAGGAACTGGCGCAGGAAATCGGCGTATCGAAGGGCGGTCTCGTGAAGGTGACGAGCAACCGCGGCCACCTGATCGCCGTGGCCGTGGTCACGAAGCGCATCAAGCCGCTCATGATCGAAGGCAAGAAAGTGCATACCGTTGGCGTGCCGCTGCACTGGGGTTTCACGGGGCTCACGAAGCCGGGCTATCTGACGAATACGCTGACGCCGCCGGTCGGCGACGGCAATTCGCAGACGCCGGAGTTCAAGTCGTTCCTCGTGAAGGTCGAAAAGGCCTAAGGAGCGCGACATGGCACTTCAATCACTCGACATCAGACGCCAGTCCGCGACCACGACGCCGCCGCCCGGCGTGCGCGCGCCAGCCACGGGCACGGTGGCGAAACTCATCGACGTCACCAAGTGCATCGGCTGCAAGGCGTGTCAGACGGCATGCATGGAGTGGAACGATCTGCGCGACGAGATCGGTGTCAACACGGGCGTCTACGACAATCCGCACGACCTCACCGAGCATTCGTGGACCTTGATGCGTTTTACGGAGTACGAGAACACGAACGGCAACCTCGAATGGCTGATCCGCAAGGACGGCTGCATGCATTGCGAGGATCCGGGTTGCCTCAAGGCGTGTCCCGCACCGGGCGCGATCGTGCAGTACACGAACGGCATCGTCGATTTCCATGAGGAAAACTGCATCGGCTGCGGCTATTGCATCACCGGCTGCCCGTTCAATATCCCCCGGCTGTCGAAGAAGGATCATCGCGTTTACAAGTGCACGCTCTGCTCGGATCGCGTCGCGGTGGGCCAGGAACCCGCGTGCGTGAAGACCTGCCCGACCGGCGCCATCGTGTTCGGCACCAAAGAGGACATGAAGCAGCACGCCGCCGAGCGCATCGAGGACCTGAAGGAGCGCGGCTTCGCCAACGCGGGCCTCTACGATCCGCAGGGCGTGGGCGGCACGCACGTGATGTACGTGCTGCATCATGCGGACCGGCCCTCGCTGTATAGCGGCTTGCCCGACGACCCGCACATCAGTCCGCTTGTGTGGCTGTGGAAGGGCGTGGCCAAGCCGCTGGCGCTCGCGGGTATCGCGCTCGCGGCGGTGACGGGCTTCTTCCACTACGTGCGCAACGGCCCGAACGAGGTGACGGAAGCAGATGAAGAGGCCGCGCGCGAAGAAGCGCGCAGCATCCGGGGCGAACCCAGGGAGCGCGACGATGAAAAACGATGAACCGAACCTGATCGTGCGCTACACCGCCAACGAGCGCACCAATCACTGGATTACTGCGATCACGTTCGTGCTGCTCGCGCTGTCCGGTCTCGCGATGTTTCATCCGGCGATGTTCTGGCTGTCCGCGCTGTTCGGCGGAGGCCAATGGAACCGTATTCTGCATCCGTTTATCGGCGTCGTGATGTTCGCGTCGTTCCTGATTCTTGCGCTGCGCTTCTGGCATCACAACCACTTCGACGCAGCGGATCGCGAGTGGCTCATGAAATTCCGCGACGTGCTCGCCAAGCGCGAGGAGGACCTGCCGGAAGTCGGCCGCTACAATGCGGGACAGAAGCTGCTATTCTTCCTGATGGTGGTTTGTCTCGTGCTGTTGCTCGCAAGCGGCATTGTGATCTGGCGGCGCTATTTCTCGATCTATTTCCCGATCGAGGTCATCCGCCTCGCCTCGGTCGTGCATGCGGTCGCGGCGTTCGCGCTCATCGTCGGCATCATCATCCACGTTTATGCGGCGCTGTGGGTCAAGGGTTCGATTCGTGCGATGACGAGCGGTACGGTGACCTGGGGATGGGCGAAGAAGCATCACCCGCGCTGGTTCCGCGAGAGTATCAAATAGCGCGCAACGCGCGGTTTGCATCGCGCAGCACGTACGGCGCGCCGCTTCTTTCCGGGGCGTCCGCGCATGCAGGCAAGCCGCCGGCCCGACTGGGCGCGGCGGCTTTTTCTTTGGGGAGCAGACCTGCCGTGACGCAACGTATCCTCGACCCAGCTGAGATTCAGGCGCTCGATCCCTCAGCCATTCCTCGTATTCGTCTACCCGAGCGCGCGACGCATTTTGCGGCGCGCGCCGCGCGGTTGCGCCAGCTCGCGGACCACAATCCGATCGGCGGTTATGTGCGGCTGATGACGGCGCTCGTCGACGCGCAGCAGCACGCGCTGGAGCATTTCAGCGCGCGCATGCCGGAGCGTGACGCGATTGCGAATGCGCAGCGTCATTCGATGCCGATTCTGCCGGCCCTGTCCGGCGAGCGCGACCCGCAGTGGCGCGACGTGCTGCGCGGGCTGGTTGATCGCGTTGAAGCGGCGGGCGCCATCACGCCCGCGCTCGCGAAGGTGCTCGATGCACTGCGCGCGATGAGCGATGCCGAACTCGACGCGCAAGCCGACGCGCTGCTCGCGCAGCGTTACGCCGAAGTGGCGCCCGCGACGGCGCCATTCATCATGGCCGCGCTTCAGGTGGTGTGGACCGACCTCGCGAGCCGGCTCGACGTTCAAGACGTGCCTTATGTCGATACGCCCGGCGCGTGTCCCGTTTGCGGCGTGCCGCCGGTCGCGAGCATCGTGCGCATTGGCGGCGCTTATCACGGTTATCGCTTCACGCAATGCAGCCTGTGCGGGACCGAGGCGCATGTGGTCCGCGTGAAATGCACGAATTGCGATTCCACCAAGGGCATCGCGTATCACGGCATCGAGGGCGGCAATCCTGCGCTGAAGGCCGAATCGTGTGATGAATGCCATACGTATCGCAAGATCGGCTATCAGGAGAAGGACTTCGAATTCGAACCGCTCGCCGACGATCTCGCGAGCCTCACACTCGATCTCCTGATGAATGAAGCGGGCTATCAGCGCGCGAGCCCGAATCCGCTGCTCTGGCCGGAAGCACCCGCCGATCAATGAACCAGCGAGCGCACGATGAGCGAAACCGTGGGACAGGAAGCGCGGTGTGACGCACGCGCGCTGAACGCGTTGCTCGCGAAGATGCCGGCGGTCGAACGTGTCATTGCATCCGCACAGGCGCAGCCGCTGATTGCGATGTACGGACGCACGCAGGTGCTGGCGGCCATTCGCGCGACGCTCGACGGCTGGCGGCGAGATGCGCAGGCGGGCACGCTGGTGGTGCCCGCGGACGCCGCTGCGCCATTCGCGCCGGAATCTGTGATCGACAACGCGGCGAATGTTCTCGCCGCGTGCGCGCAAAGCCGCCTGCGTCCGGTGTTCAACCTGACCGGCACGGTGCTCCATACAAATCTCGGTCGCGCGCTGCTTCCCGACGAAGCCGTGCGCGCGGTCGCGCAGGCGCTCGCGCAACCGGTGAATCTGGAGTTCGATCTCGCGACGGGCAAGCGCGGCGACCGCGACGATCTGATCGACGATCTGATTTGCGAACTGACCGGCGCAGAGGCGGCCACGGTCGTGAACAACAACGCGGCGGCGGTGCTGCTCTCGCTCGCGGCGCTTGCCCCGCGAAAAGAAGTGATCGTCTCGCGCGGCGAACTGGTCGAAATCGGCGGCGCGTTCCGTATTCCAGACATCATGGGCCGTGCGGGCGCGCGACTGCGCGAGGTGGGCACGACTAACCGGACGCATGTTTCCGATTACGAATCTGCGATTAATACGCATACCGCGCTGCTGATGAAGGTCCACTGCAGCAACTATGCCATCAGCGGCTTCACGAAGAGCGTCGAGCTTGACGAACTCGTACCGCTTGCGCGCGCAAACGGATTGCCCGTTGCAGTGGACCTGGGCAGCGGAACGCTGATCGATCTCACGCAATGGGGGCTGCCCGCCGAACCGACTGTGCGCGCAACTATCGAGGCCGGTGCGGACCTCGTCACGTTCAGTGGCGACAAGTTGCTCGGCGGTCCGCAGGCAGGGCTGATCGTCGGTCGCAAGGCTTTGATCGCGAAGATCAAGAAGCATCCGCTAAAGCGCGCGCTACGCGTGGGCAAGCTTACGCTTGCCGCGCTCGAACCCGTGCTGAAGCTTTATCAGGCGCCGGAATTTCTGCGTGAAAGGCTGACGACACTGCGTCTGCTCACGCGTCCCGTTGCGCAGATGCAGGAGTGCGCGATGCGCGCGTCGCCGGTGCTCCAGCACGCGCTGGGCGACGCGTATGCCGTGAGCGTCGAACCGATGTTCAGCCAGATCGGCAGTGGCGCACTGCCCGTGGACGTGTTGCCGGGCAGCGGACTCGTCGTACGTCACGCGGGCAAGGTCGGCAGCGGCCGCGCGCTGATGAAGCTCGAACGCGCGTTGCGGGCGTTACCGCGCCCGGTGATCGGACGCATTGCCGAGGATGCATTGCGGCTCGACATGCGCTGCATCGAAGGCGCCGACGAAGCGGCGTTCATCGCGCAACTCGCGGAGCTGCGACCGTGATCATCGGCACGGCGGGCCATATCGATCATGGCAAGACCACGCTGGTTCGCGCGCTGACCGGTGTCGATACAGACCGGCTCAAGGAGGAGAAGGCGCGCGGCATATCGATCGAGCTGGGTTATGCCTACACGCCGCTGCCGAATGGCGATGTGCTGGGATTCATCGACGTGCCCGGCCACGAAAAGCTCGTTCATACGATGGCGGCGGGTTCGTGCGGCATCGACTTTGCGCTGCTTGTAATCGCCGCCGACGATGGCGTGATGCCGCAAACGCGCGAACATCTCGCGATCCTGCAACTGCTCGGCGTGAGTGCGGGCGCGGTCGCGCTGACGAAAACCGACCGCGTGGACGCGGCGCGCATCGCCGAAGTGCGTGCCGAAATCGGCGCATGGCTTGCGGCCGCGTCGTTCGCCGATGCGCCGTGCTTCGAGACGCAGGCGACGCGATCAGACGACGCAGGCGTGGCAAGTCTCGACGCCTGGTTGCGTGCGCGCGCGATGGCCTGGCAGGCGCGACGCGACGACGGGCTGTTCCGGCTGGCCGTGGACCGTGTGTTTACGTTGACGGGGCAGGGAACGGTTGTGACGGGCACGGTGTTCGCGGGCCGCGTGCAGACGGGCGATGCACTGCTGCTTGCACCAGCCGGATTGCCCGTGCGCGTGCGCAGCATCCACGCGCAGAATCGTGCGGCAGAAGCGGGCCGCGCGGGACAGCGATGTGCGTTGAATCTCGCGGGCGTCGACAAGGAGCAGATTGCGCGTGGCGACTGGATTGTCGATGCGAGGCTCGGGCAGTCGACAACGCGACTCGATGCCGAATTGAGACTGCTCGCCGATGCGGACGTTACGCTGCGTCACTGGACGCCTTTGCATGTTCACCTGGGGACGATGCACCGTGTGGCGAACGTCGTGCTGCTAGAGGGCGAGACCGTTGCGCCCGGCGAGTGCGCGCGCGTGCAGCTCGTCTTCGAGACGCCGATCGGCGCATTGCCCGGCGATCGCTTCATCGTGCGCGATGCTCAGGCGACGCACACGACAGGTGGCGGCCGCGTGCTCGATCCCTTCGCACCGGCGCGGCGCCGCCGTACGCCGGAACGCATCGCGTGGCTGGATGCATTGCGCACGTGGCTCGATGAAGAGCGCATCGAACCGTTGCTCGCGCAGGCACCTTACGGCATCGCACGATCGGCGCTCACGCAACTAAGTGGCTACGCGGCGAACGTGCTGGTGCTGCTAGCCGATGTCGTCGAAATTGCGCCGCGTGAACGCGTGGACGACGGCGTGGTGATCGCGCGGCATCACTGGGAACAGATGTCGGCGCGCGTTGCCGAGGCGCTCGCGCAATTTCATGCACGCATGCCCGACGAGCAGGGACCGGACGCGGCGCGTTTGCGGCGCATGACGGTGCCGCTCGCGAGCGACGCGGTGTGGCGCGCGGTGGTCGATTCGCTCGTGCGGGATGGGCGCATCGTACGCAGCGGGCCGTGGCTGCATCTGCCGTCGCATACGGTGCGGCTCGACGCCGATGAGGAAGCGCTGGCCGCGTTGTTGAGATCGTTGATCGCACAAGGACGTTACGATCCGCCGTGGACGCGGGACCTTGCAAACGAGACACGTCAGCCCGAGGAGTACGTGCGTGCGTTGTTGCGCAAGCTGGCTCGTCTCGGTCTGCTGTATCAGGTCGTACGCGATCTCTTTTACGATCGGGATGTCATGCACGACCTTGCGCGGCTCGTTGCACAGCTGGCGCGGGCACGAGATGGCGCAGTGGAGGCTGCGGCGTTTCGCGATGCCACGGGACTCGGGCGCAAGCGCGCGATCCAGCTCCTGGAGTTCTTCGATCGCGTTGGATATACTCGCTTCCAGCGAGAACGGCACCTGCTGCGTGCCGATAGCCGGTTGAACGATGTGCTTTGAATATCGCGCGATGTCAGTCGCGTATTCGGGTTAGCGAAGGAAGGCATTCGTATCCGGTGGTACGGCCGGACTTCAAATCCGGTTGGGGGCGTCAGTCGTTCCCAGGTCGGTTCGACTCCGGCTGCTTTCCGCCATACATCTCCAGATTCCCTGCGGGGTGTCGTTGTGTCGAGTAATTCTCCATGCGGAAAATTCCGAAAAAATTACGTAAATAGTTCACCCACGATAAACCCGGCCTCTACTTGTTGAGCTCCTTGATCGTGTCCACGATCTCGGGATTCGCAAGCGTGGAAACGTCTCCCGGATCCTGATGACTGGAGATCGCCGCGAGCACGCGCCGCATGATCTTGCCGGAGCGGGTCTTGGGCATGTCGGGAACGATGACGACCTGATGAGGCTTTGCTATCGCACCGATCCGGGCCACGACCTGGTCCGAAACACGTTGCGCAATCCCGGCAGCCGGCTCGATGCCCGGCTTCAGCGAAACATAGAGTTCGGGCACCTTACCCTTGATTTCATCGGCGACCGGCACGACGGCCGCTTCGGCGACGTCCGGATCGAGCAGGGCGGCCGATTCGATTTCCTTGGTGCCGAGACGGTGGCCCGCGACGTTAATCACGTCATCGATGCGGCCAAGAATGCGGAAGTAGCCATCCGCCGCTTCCACCGCGCCATCGCCGGTCATGTAGGGCCAGTCGCGCCAGTCCTTGCTCTTCGTGTCCTTGCAGTAGCGCGCATAGTACGTTTTCACGTAACGCTCCGGTGCTTTCCAGATGGTCTGGAAAGCACCGGGCCACGGGTTGCGGATACAGATATTGCCCGCCTTGCCGCAGCCGCGCTCGAGCTCGTTGCCATTGTCGTCGTAAATCACCGGATGAATGCCGGGAATCCCCGGGCCGGTGCTGCCAGGCTTCATTCTGTCGAGCGCGGGTACCGTGCTGCACAGAAATCCGCCCGTTTCCGTCTGCCACCAGGTGTCGACGATAACCGCCTTGTTCTTGCCCACCGACTCGAGATACCACTTCCAGACTTCGGGCTCGATCGGTTCGCCCACCGTGGTCATGTGCTTGAAGCGGAGGTTGTATTTCGCCGGCTCATCGGGACCGCTGCGCCGCAGCGCCCGGATCGCCGTCGGCGACGTATGAAAGATGTTCACCCCAAGGTTCTCGGCGATTCGCCACGGGCGCCCCGCATCGGGCCAGGTCGGCACGCCCTCGTACACGACAGACGAAGCGCCAAGCGCCAGCGGTCCATAGACGATGTATGAGTGGCCCGTGATCCAGCCGATGTCGGCCATGCACCAGTAGACGTCTTCGGGATGAATGTCCTGGATGTATTTCGACGTCCACGCCACGTAGGCCAGGAAGCCTGCGGTCGAGTGCTGGCATCCTTTCGGACGCCCGGTCGTGCCGCTCGTATACATGAGGAAAAGCGGCGCCTCGGCCGGCATCGGCACGGGGTCGACGCGTTTGCCCCGGAAGGTCTTGAGCAGGTCATTGACGATGACGTCACGTCCTTTGACCAGCGCAGTCGGACTCGAATATCGGCTCGGGTAGCGCTGCCATACCAGCACGTTTTCGATTGTGTGCCCCCGGCCAGCCGCTTCCGTATACGCAATATCGGCCTTCTCCTTGTGATCGATGAGTTTGCCTCCGCGCCAGTAAGCGTCCATCGTGATCAGCAAGCGGCTTTCGGAGTCCAGAATACGGTCGGCACAGGCCACACCGCTGAAACCACTGAATACCTGCGAGTGGATCACTCCAAGCCGGGCGCACGCGAGCATCGTAATGGGCAACTCCGCGACCATCGGCAGGTGCAGCGTGACCCGGTCTCCGGCTTTCAGCCCGAAGGTGTCGCGCAACAGGGCGGCGAACTCGTTGACGCGGACATAAAGCTCCTGGTAGGTGACGTGCTGGACCGCCTCGTCCTCGGATTCGGGCACGAAATGGATCGCCGTCTTGTTCCTGTATGCGGCCAGGTGCCGGTCCACGCAGTTGTAGCAGGCATTGATCCTGCCGCCGACGAACCAGCGCCAGAACGGCGGATTGCTCGCGTCGAACGTCGTTTCCCAATACTTGTACCAGTCGAGCACATCCGCGAATTCCTTGAAGCATTCGGGAAAGCGGTCGAGGGAGAAACGTTCGAAGACATCCGGATCGGCGAGATTGGCGTGCGCGATGAACGGCGCGGGCGGCGGGATATACGCCTCTTCCGGCCAATGCACGGCGATCTGCGCTTCGGTAGCGTCGGACGATTGCTGTTCGGCGGCGGAGTGGCGGGGCGACTTGTCTCGGGACATAACGCTTTCTCCTTGACCCCGGACGGCCTCGGCCACGAGACATCCGCACGCTTGCGCGGGTTCTCTGTCGCCATCCAGGGCACCGGATGTGACGGTTGACTGCATAAACTCATTTAAGTCCAACGCGGGAGCGTTAACAAGGTTGGCGGACGACTCCCCGGTGTCGTGACGGCGCGGCGAGGTTGCCCGCCGGTCATCAGTGAACTAGATTTTGATTGACGGACAACGGTTGGGAGGGCTGACCATGGATCTGCTCGTCGAACGCGTCGATGTCTGGGCGTCCACCATCGACGACAAGCCCGGCGGACTCGCCGGGGCGTTGGAGATTCTGCGTGACGCGGGCGCGGATCTTCAGTTCATTGTTGCGCGTCGCACGCCGGAAACACCGGGCAGGAGCATCGTTTTTGTCGCGCCGCTGCAGAACGACCATGAAATTCGTGCCGCGTCGCAGGCGGGTTTTAACGTCACATCAAGCCTTCATTCCGTGCGCGTGATGGGCGCGGACAAGCCGGGCATCATCGCCGAATTGACCCGGAAGATTGCTGGGAAGGGCATCAATCTGCGCGGCGTTTCGGCCGCTGTCATCGGGACACAGTTTGTCGCTTATCTGGCGCTGGATTCGCTGGACGATAGCAGTCAGGCCATGGAGATACTGCAGGGGGTTTGAGGCCGTAAGCGGGCATTTCATCAGTGAAGTGGCACGCCGGGCCTTCAATGTCGTGCTGCCTGGTCGTCATGTTCCGGGAAACGACACCGTTCAATCGCGCTTGACGAACATCGAACGTCCGTCAAGCACGATTGAAAGCACCGTACGACATCGTATCCACCAAAGCTGAATGAGCAGTGAACGACTCGCGGCTTTTGCATGCCGTCGCCGAACACCGCTTTAACGCGAAAGACGCACTTGCCGCGTCCTTCCATCTTCAACAATCGTATCAATAGCGTTGCCCGTTCGGGGCCGTCGTGGAGTGGCCCATGGCGGCGGCAACGCGCGCCTGGGCTGCCCACAGGTCGGCTGGATATTTGTTGTCTCGCCCGGTTGGTCTGTAGCCGGCTCTTACCAGCTGCGCGAGTTCTTCGCGCACCTGGGCACGCGTGACCGGCCCGTTGGACGGTTGAGCGGATGAAAGGGTTGGTACAAGCAATACGGCCGCAATAGCGGCCAGTTTAAGTGTCCGGTTCATAGTCTGTGCCTCCAGCTAGTCATGTGTCAGCGCTGCGGACCCGGAGCGGGTCAGTAGCCGACACAACTAGCTTGCCGGTGCAGACTTACGAAAGAGTTAACGTTTGCAGGACATCTGCCGTTTTCGGTGACCGATGCCATGCAGTTTGGCCCCAAATCCGGCTGGATCGGGGCCAGAGAGCGCCACGTGCTCGCCGCTGTCGAATTCCATGGTTGCGTAAGTACTGTCTTGCTTGCGGATGCTTGCAGATACACAACGATCCGCTATCCCGGTATAGCCCGGATGGGGGGATGGTCCCGAGTGCGTCTGCCCGGAACCGGCGCAGGATGACGAACGTATGCGAACGATGCAAACGCGATGCAAACGGCGCGCGCTGCCTCTTTCCCGTCACCCCGCCCGGGTGGAGGCAGCGACGCGGCTTATTGCGTCTGCAGGACCGGATCAACCTCTTCGCGCATACCTGCGAACCAGCGCTTTCTCATGGGCGCGAGAATAAACTTGGCCGACAGACCCGCGACGATCGACACGACAGCCGAGCCGATCAGTACAGGCTCCCATGACCCGCCGGCGGCCATCAGCGACGCAATCGGGACGAGCAACGCTGCGGTGCCCTTTGCCGTATACAGCGTGCCTGCATTCGACGACGCGTATTTGCTACCGAACGTATCCGCGCAGATCGCCGGGAAGATTGAGAAAATTTCGCCCCAGAACAGGAATATCAGCGGCGCAAAGACAAGGAAGGCGTAGGGATTGTGGCCGTAAGCATTCATCCCGAGCAACGCGAGCCCTTCGCCGACGAACACGATCACCATGGTGTTTTCGCGGCCGATCTTGTCGGACAGCAGACCGCAGATAGGGCGCGTCAGCCCGTTGAGCAGATTGTCGACCGACAGCGCCAGCGTCAGCAAAGGCAGTGTCGCGCCAAAGAACTGCACAGGGAGCTTCGCAAAGCCAAAGGCCTTCGCAATCGGGCCGAGCTGGGCGGTAGCGATCAGACCGCCGCCGGCGACGAGCACGAATAGCAGGTAGATCATCCAGAAGAGCGGCGTTCTGACCATCTCTCCCGGCGTGTAGTCGACCTTGCTCGCCACGACGCGTGCGACCGGCTTGATGCCGGGACCCGGGTTCGGGCGAATCAACGCAATGCCCAGAATGAAGATCGCGATGCCCTGGATCGCGCCGAATACCAGAAATGTCTGCCGATACCCCGAATTGTGAATCATGTTCGCGATCGGAATCACCGTCAGGGCGGCACCCGCGCCGAAGCCCGCTGCGGTCAGGCCCGCGGCGAAACCGCGGCGGTCGGGGAACCACTTAAGGGCGTTTCCAACGCAGGTGCCATAAACGCAGCCAGCTCCGAGGCCGGCGATCACTGACGCCGTGTAGAGCATGGGCAAAGTCGTGGCAAATGAATTGATCACCCAGCTCAGGCCGACGAACAGTGCGCCGCCCATGACGACGGGGCGAGGGCCGAAGCGGTCGACGAGCCAACCCTCGACCGGTACTAGCCAGGTTTCGACCAGAATGAAAATGGAGAACGCAAACTGGATCTCAGCGGCAGTCCACGCATTCTCCGTTTTCATCGGGATCACGAACAGTGTCCACGCGTACTGCAGGTTGGCAACGAGTGCCATGCAGGCAATACCGATGAACAGCTGTGTCCACCGATTTCCAAGAAAGGAATTGCCTGCCGGCGAGGCAGCGATTGACATGACGACTTCTCCCACAAATTAATGATCGGGCCACAGCGCGAGGGAGGCGCGCCCCCGCGCGCCGTACCCTGTTTCATGCAGCGTAGGTGCCGGTCGGGTGAGGCAGGATGGCATGCCGCTGCGCCACCCGAAACCGGCGTGCGACATCAGGATTTCTGCTCGTACACCCCAACCTTGTTGCTTTCGTTGAGATAGACGTAGACGCGATGCGTTGACGTATCGACCGTCAGCGTGTGGACCTTGGGCTCGGTATGGATGTGATCGACGACCTTGTTCGAATCCAGATCGATCACCTCGAGGTCGCCGGTTTTGTCGCCGATGAACGCGCGGCGCTTGTCGGTGTCGATCGCGGTCTGGTCGACGGGGCCAGCCACGGTGATGGTCGTGACCAGCTTGCCGGATGTTGCATCCACAACAAGCATCTTCTTGTCGCCGGTACCGAAGATCAGGTGATTCGTTTTGCTGTCGTAGACGCCACCCTTCGCGGGGCCTTTCAAACCGAATTCCCACACCGCTTCGATCTTGTGGGTGTTCGGATTGATGACGTCGATCTTGCCGCCAACCGGCTGATACAGGCGATCCGCCGAGGCAACGTACAGCGCGACGTCCGGACCGTCCTTATCGTCTTCGGGCTTCAGCTTGTACGATACGGTCATTTTGAACGGCGGCTTCGCCTCAAAGACCGCCTCGTTGTTGCTATCGTCGTTCGCGAGCAGAATCGTGCCCGTCTTCGTGTCGACATTCACGCCGTCCGGCGTTTTTCCCCCACTGTCGACGGCGGCGAGCCGGTCGAACGAGTGTTTGTCATAGACGATCAGCTTGCCGCTCGTCGCGTCCGTGACGTAGGCGTGGTTTGCGTCGAAATCGATGCCGTTACCCGAATCGACGCCCCCAAGCGTCTTCTTCACCAACATGGTGTTTGCGTCGATCACAACGACGTTGTGATTGGGCGACTGAGCCAGCCAAACCGCGTGGGTGTCCTTGTCGTAGGAGACCCAGTCGCCGTGACCGCCCTTGGTTCCGGGCAGGTCAATCGTCTTGACGAGCTGGTATTGCGATGTCTGCGCGTGGGCCGCGATTGAGCACAACCCCATTGCTGCAAGACTAATCGTCAACGCTTTGTGCCTGAAAAAAGCCATGTTGCCTCCAATGGAAATGAATGCGTCTCTGGTTGGTTTTATCGACTACCTTGGATACGACGTCAGAACTTGTGGATGATGCCGAGGATGGCCACGACCTGCGATCGCGTACTCGAGCTCGTTGCAAGATCGCCCACCGTGCCGCCTGCCGGAACGATTGCGGAGCCGTCTTCGCTGAACGTCGTGCCGCTCGCGTGGGAGTACGCAACAGTTGCATAGAGGCTCGTGCGCTTGCTCAACGAGTAGGCGCCGTTCACGCCAAAGTTGTTGTACGTCGCCGACGACGCCCCGCTGGAGTGCATGTAAACGTAGTTGAGCGAGCCGGTGAGCGCCGGATCGAACTGGTACTGAAGCGCCGCGCCGCCGATGTTGAACGTCTGTGTGCGGTGGAATGCGCCGAAGTCCGTGTAAGGCTTGTACTGTGCGTTGCTGTAACGGATGTTGGCGGTCAGGTTGCCGATGACGTACTGCGCGGCGACCTGGACGATCTGACGCGAACCGAAAAACGGAGTCGCGCCGAAAAGGGGCGTCGCCGAATTGGCCTGGACAAAGTCTGCCGCGCCGTTGCCGTTCACGTCGTTCTTCGCAAACAGATAGCCGGTGGCAATCGTCAATCCTCCGTTGTTGTACGACGCAGCCGCCCCATACGCGTGGCCGCCAGTCGTATTGCCGGCGATGCCGCCGAACCCGTACATCAACTCGTACTGGAAACCGGCGTACGTTGGGCTCGCGTACTTGATCGAGCTATTGATCCATGCCGAGTTGTCGTTGTTGTCGGCATCGCCTGGTGTGGTGAACGCCGGTCCGGCAAAGGCGTCGCCGGTGATCGGCTGGATGAGGTCGACCGTGGGATCGAATTGCCGTCCCATGGTGACCGTTCCATAGGTATCCTGGGCGAGACCAACAGTGGCCTGGTGGCCGAAAATGCGATTGTTCGAAAGCGTGCCATGCGTGATGTCGAACGAGCTTTCCAGGGTGAAGATGGCGTTCAGACCGCCGCCAAGATCTTCCTTGCCTTTGAGGCCCCAATACGACGCTGCGTTGTTGCCGTTCTGCATTGCTATGAGTGAATGGCCCCCGGTGTTGTTGTAGTAGGCGACGGAAGCGTCGATCGAGCCGTATAGCGTGACACTGCTCTGGGCATGCACTGCCGCCGACATCGAAACTGTCGCTACTCCAACGTAAATTGCTCCAAGCCTGAAATTTCTCACAACCTCTCCTTGTATTTTTAACAATTTGCAGTGCGAATTACAGAACGAAGAATTCGGTGCCGAAGTCGATGTTTTGGAACGGGACGGCGGCGCTTGAGATCCACTCCGGTCGCCATGTCAGGCAGGCCGTTATGGCGTCCCACATTGAGCGCTGCGCACCGGTGATGTGCGGCAGGCGCAACTGCCTCGGATCAGACTTTGAAGGCGGGCGCAGTATTAGGAAAGTCGAATAATTTTATGTGTACGATAAAAGGAAGTTGATACCTGAAAGCAGATTTAAATTAACGAAGGTTATGGACCGGCAGCCCTGCAGTTGCGCCGTCACGGAAAGGGCGACACCTCCTGTGCGTCGAAAAGGCCCGTGTAGAACGGTTGTAGCCAGTTCGTCGTGTTTGCGGCTGCCAACGCACAGCATGGGTTTGCACGTGATGCGGGCAAATGAAAATGTAAGGTCGAAGCGGAAGCGCAGGCGGTTCGATCTGCCTGAGTGGACCCATTGCCAGGGAATTCACCGAGCGATTTTTCGCTCTCGACTATTCAGGGTGTTGCAATTCAGATTCGGTTGATAGGTGGGTAAAGTGACTGTTAGGGTTTGCGACGTGAGCCATTTCCACCTTGCGTGCGGAACATGTTGCGAAGCGGGTTGTTTGAACCCGTGAACTGGCGGTACGATTCGCGACGGGGGCAATGACATTCATTAGTTTTGTAGCGGGCGATCGCGATTTATTAATAGACCTAATTGATGAATGAACCGACAGTGAAAGGAGTGGCAGCAAGAAAATGACATGGACCAGTCCGTCGATCGAGCCATCCCGCATGGTGCTCAGCGAGGCGACAGCCGGTGGGGCGCTGGGGCCGCTGTGGGGCGCCCACCCAGCCATGACGTACCGAAATCATTGACGGGCTATGGATTGAATTACGGGGAACGCCATGCGCATATTGGTCGTGGGATCTGACGCATTGATAGACGGCGGGTTGCAGCGCGGGTTGCACAAGGAAGGGTTCGCCGTCGACTGGGCGAAGGACGCGGAATCGGCCATGCTGGCGCTACGACTGACCCCGTATGGACTGGTGCTGCTCGATATCGGTGTGTCTGGAAAGGGCGGGCTGACGCTGCTCGCGAAGTTGCGGCAGCGAAATGACGCGACGCCCGTGATCGTGATTACGGCCCACGATGCCGTTCCGGACGGCGTCGCGAGCCTGGACGGCGGTGCCGACGGCTACCTCGTCAATCCGATTGAACTCGCTGAAGTGCTGGCACGCATCCGCGTCGTGAGCCGGCATCAGACGGGGCGCGCGCAACCGTTACTGCAAGTCGGCGCGCTGCGGCTCGATCCTGCGCAACACCGTGTGTGGTTGCGTGACCAGGAGGTATCGGTGACGACGCGGGAGTTCGCACTGCTGCAGGAGCTAATGCGAGATCCGGAAATCGTGGTCACGCGGGCGCAACTCGAGGAGCGCCTGTACGGATGGAACGAGGAGATAGAGAGTAACGCGATCCCGGTGCATGTTCACAATCTGCGCCGTAAACTGGGAGGAGATGCAATCCGCAATGTGCACGGAGTGGGTTACCGCATCGGGATGCTTGCGTGAGTGCGATGCATGGCGGCCTCGGCGCTATTGGGAGGGAAGGAGGGCATAGCAGAGAAGGAACACGCAGCCTGTCTCGCTGTGGAATGATTCGTCCGTCGTTCCTTTCTCTGCGACCGAGGACCAGCCTCGCCCCAGTCGATTGCCGTTCTGCACCGCTTCACCGTCGAGCAAGGAGATGAACTCCGCGCCTTCGTGCAGATGCCGCGGAAATGACGCGCCTGGCTCAAAACGGACCAACTGCAAACCACGGCCATTGGCCTTGCCAAGGTTCTTGACCTGAACCCCTCTGGCCTGTCTGGAGTCGATCCACGGCACGGCCTCGCTGTCCGTGAAGAGGAACTGGGGTTCGGCGATGAAAGTCATGTTTACCGCTCCGAGATAGTCTGCCGGCAATCGGGCGATTATGGCCGGCTGGAACGCGGCCGCGCGAATCGCTGGATTCCTCTCACCATCCACTCCGCGGCTTTCTCAGCGATCCACGGGGTGGACCGTTGGCGTCGCCGCTGCGGATCCTGTGCACGCGCCAGGCGATTCGCTTTGAAAGCAGGAATGTCGGGCATCGCTGCTTTCATTCCAGCCAGCCGTGTCTCAGGCCGTTGCGCTGTCCACGAATGGTCTGCGGCTGGCCTCTGCGCTCGGGCGTGCCGCCATGCGGTTGAACCACGGGCCGATGTGTGGCAGGCCGCGATCAAAAGGCTGACCCACAGAAGCACCGAAATCCAGCCAGACGTAGAGCCAAATGTCCGCGGCAGTCAGGCGCTGTCCGCACAGATACGGGTCTGCGCCCATCATCGCATCCAGCCAGGCCAGGCGATCTTGTGCCACACGCTTGAGTCCGTCTGCCGCTTCGGGCACGACGGGTATGCGTGTGCGAAAGCGTCCAATCCCCTCGGCATAGTGAAAGGCGTTATGGATAAACTCGGTGATATTCAGCTCCACCCGCCGTAACCACTGGCGGCACACCGCACGTTCCAGCGGCGTGGCGCCAATGAGGGCGGGTTCGGGATAAAGCTCCTCCAGATACTCGACGATGGCCACGGATTCGGCCAGGGTGGAGTTGTCGGGCAACGTCAGCGCCGGCGTTTGCCCAGCCGGGTTGAGATCGGTAAATGGCGCGCGGCGGTTTTCCCCCGAAAAAACATCCACCATCACACTGGGAATGTGCAACCCCTTTTCCAGCAGGTACATGCGCAGGCAGCGCGGGGCGGGGCTGTCGGCGTCGTGCAAAAGCAGTGTTGTCTGGCTCATTTTGAAGTCTCGCTAACGTGTGTCCAGGATTGATAAGTTAGCCTGTGTAAGCTGTGCCAGAACGGCGGCGAGGCCGTCTGGAAAGGGACCGAATTAGTATCCAGTCGATATGTGTGGCTCCATCCGCGCATTTTCCTCATTCTCTGCAAGGGGGATTTCGAGCATGTCGGGCTATGCACTCGCGACCGGGATATCCAACGTCATTTTCACCCTCTCCATCGCAACAAAGGTCCGGAAGCTTCGAACGTTTCCTTCCGCAAAAAAAAGCGTCCGCGTCAGCGCGGTGTATTCGGCCATGTCCCGTGTGCAAAAAATCAGGATGAAATCGACGTCCCCCGTCACGTAGTAGCACTGCTGCACCTGTTCACACGCCTCGAATCGCGCCTTCATCTGGTCAAGCAGTTCAATTGCTTCGCTCTCGGCACAGACGTGCGTAATTATCGTGATGCGCGAGCCCAGTGCATCGGGATTGAGCACGCTGCGGTCTGCTGCGATTACGCCAGCACCGCGCAATCTTTGTAGTCGCCGAGCGACCGAGGGCACGGACAGGTTGATTTTTTCGCCGATTTCACGGTGGGGCGTCTGGTTGTCCTGCTGGACGATGGCCAGGATTTTCAAATCGAAGCTGTCCAGCTCCACTGGCCTGTTGCCGGTGATCATGATAATTTTTCTCGAATCGAGTCTCGATATAGATAAATATTAACACTCGCTTCGCAATAAACTCTTCATATGTCGCCTGCTGCGGGTGACTGAGGTGCCCGCGGGATACGCGTCCCAAGGCAGGTGCATCGTTGCCACACGGAGTTTTCTTATCATGCTGATTGCCAATCCCCGCTCCTCGCGCTCCTCCTATCCGGAGGAACTCCAGAGCATCCTGAATATTCAGTCGGCAGACGAGAGCGGAGCCTGGCTGGCCAACTGGGACCAGATTTGCCAGTCGGCAACGCCTTTGTGGGACCTGCCGGATGCCGCCGCGGCACTGGGCGTTGCGCGGGTGAGCTTGAAGGACGAGTCGTTCCGCTCGCCGCTCGGCAGCTTCAAGGCGCTTGGTGCACCCATCGCCCTGATTCGTCTCATCCTGCGACACTGGCATACGCATGACCTCGATCCTAAGGGTCTACTGGGCGGAAAGTACGCGATGTTGCTGGCCAACGTGACGGTTGTCAGCGCAACCGATGGCAATCATGGCAAGTCGCTCGCAGCAGCGGCCCGGGATATCGGTTGCCGGTGCGTAGTCGTGCTTCATGCGAATGTCAGCGTCGAGCGCGAAGAAGCTATCGCGCAGTGCGGGGCAACCATCATCCGGATCAAGGGAAGCTACGACGATTCGGTCGAACACGCGGCAAAGCTGGCTGCGGAAAACGGCTGGCACGTTGTGTCGGATACCTCATATGAGGGCTACGAAGTCATTCCGCGTGACGTCATGCAAGGTTATGGCGTGATATCCGCAGAAGTGGTTCAGCGACTGGACGGCGCGGCGGTCCGCCCGTTCACGCACGTGTTTCTGCAAGGTGGGGTCGGCGGTCTGGCAGCGGGCGTAGCGAGCTATTTCTGGGAGCGTTACGGTTCGCAACGTCCGTCTTTTATCGTGGTCGAACCGCAGCAGGCCGACTGTCTTTTCCAGAGCGCAATAACCGGACACGCCACGAAGGCGACCGGTACCGTCGACTCGATCATGGCCGGCCTTGCCTGCGGAGAGGCATCGCCACTTGCCTGGAAATTCCTCGAACGATGCGTCGACTACTTCATGACCATCACCGACGAAGATGCGGTTGCCGCAATGCAGTCGCTCGCCGCGGGTTCCGAACGGGACATCCCCGTCGTGGCCGGCGAGTCGGGCGCGGCGGGATACGCCGGTCTCGCTGTCGCAATGCGCAGCAAGGAATTTTCACGCATTGCAGGTCTTGGTCCAGAGTCCCATGTTCTCGTCATCAACTCCGAGGGAGCGACGGCGCCTGCTGTCTATCGGGCGCTTGTCGGCGAGTCGGCCGAGGAAGTGCTGACCCGCCAAAGCGAGTGGATAAGGGCCCTTGTTCACTGAATACTACCGGTCGAATCAGCAGGACGAGGAGCACGTCATGGAAAAATCGTTGCAGGAGCAACTGAAAAGCTGGCGCCATCAGTTGCACCAAAACCCGGAAACGGGATTCGAAGAGGTACAGACTTCCGACTATGTCGCCACGGCGTTGAAGGCACTCGGCCTCGATGTCCATCGAAATATCGGTGGCACCGGACTCGTTGCCAATCTCACGGTCGGCAATGGGAAGCGCGCGATTGGTATTCGGGCCGACATGGACGCGTTGAATATCGCTGAGAACGCTCCGATGCGAGCGCACGCATCGTCAAATGCCGGGAAAATGCATGCCTGTGGGCACGACGGCCACATGGCGATGGTTCTGGGCGCCGCGCGGCTGCTTGCCGAGAAGCGTGATTTCAGCGGCACGGTGCGATTCATCTTCCAGCCCGCGGAGGAGCATGGCCGCGGTGCGAAGGCGATGATGTCGGATGGTCTGTTCGACCGGTTTCCCGTCGATGCAATCTTCGGTGCGCACAATATGCCGGGCATGCCTGCGGGTAGCTTCTCGACGCGGGCGGGCGGCATCATGGCGAGCGAAGACAACTTTGTCATTCGCATCAAGGCGCGCGGTACCCATGCCGCGCGGCCGCACATGGGCATCGACCCGATCGTCATCGCATCGCAGATTGTGCTCGGGCTGCAAACGATTATTTCCCGCAATCTGGATCCGAGTCAGTCCGCCGTCATCTCCTGCACGGAATTCATCACGGATGGAATCCGCAATGTCATTCCGTCGAATGTCACGATTAAAGGTGACACGCGCAGCTATTCCCCGGACATCCAGAAAATGCTGGAAACCCGCATGCGTGAGATCAGTGAGGGCGTCTGCCGCACGCACGGTGTCGAGTGCGAATTCGAATACACCCATGAATTCGTGCCGACGGTAAACACACCCCACTATGTCGAGGTGGCAGTTGCAGCCGCAAGGAACGTTGCAGGCGAGCACAACGTCGATGCGAACGTACAACCGATGATGATTTCGGAAGATTTCGGTGCTTTTCTTGAGGTCGTACCAGGCAACTTCATCTTCATCGGAAACGGAACGGCCAGCGACAAGGGCGGTGTGCCGCTCCACAATGCCACCTACGATTTCAACGATGACATTCTCCCGGCCGGCGCACGCTACTTCGCAGAAGTCGCACGACTGGCACTGCAAGCCTGACACGTGTCCCGACGCGAAACCAGGCGCGCAGGTTTTTGCCTTCCCTCGCAGAATGATTGGTCAGGAATCCAGAGGAGGCTGCATGGCTTCGTCAGTTTCTTCCCCGGATCTGCCGGGGAAGAGCATTGAGTTAGCTTGCGCGAACGGACTATCTTCCGAAAGCGTAGACCTGTTCAGCGAACAGGAGGGCTGCAACCAGAATCATTGCTACACCGGAGAGCTGACCCACCATGCGCGCCGCTTTGGGGCGCGTGCTCAGGACGGCCTTCGAGCCCAGGCCGACGACGGAGTAGACCGCGGCGACGTTGGCCATGTGCACAAGTCCCAGAGCCACAATCTGGCCGGAGGCCGACCATCCGGCTTGAGGTCTGACGAACTGAGGCAAGAGGGCGATGAACAGAAGAAGCGCCTTTGGGTTCAGGCCGCTGATTGCAAAACCGCGCATCGACCAGCCCCACGGACCTTTTTGCACTTCATCCTGACCGGCGGCGAGTTCGGGCGGACGCATCAACGTCCGGATGCCTAGCCAGAGCAGATATGCGCCACCGACGACCGTCAAAACGGTCAGAACGGACGGCACGCTCGTGACCAGTTTTCCGATGCCGGCTGCTACGACTATCGTGATTGCAAGATACCCGAGCAACATTCCGCCGACTGCGGGTGCGACTACGCGACCACGCAGTCCCGCCGAAATCACGTAAGCCCAGTCCGCGCCTGGGACCATGACCAACGAGAACGAGACGACCCAGAACGCCGTCACCAAACTAGCTTCCACTGCGCCACTTCCGGTTATGCGGGCCAACGCCCAAGGCGAGAAATCTTACGGTTTTGGCACTGGAAAGTGCTCCCTATTTCTTGCCTGCGAGCGCAGTTAGGAGCTAATATCTCGCGCATGGATGCAATCGATCGCAAGATTCTTGCTGAGATTCAGCAAGATGGACGACTTTCAATCACCGAGCTAAGCGAGCGGGTTGGCTTGAGCCTGTCTCCGTGCCAGCGGCGGCTGCGGGCACTCGAGAGTGCACAGGTAGTCAGCGGTTACCGCGCCACGATCGACCCGGCAACCGTCGGGCTGAATTTCTCCGCAATTGTCTTCGTGACCTTGAGCGAAAGCAGCAGCGAAAGTATCCGGTCGTTTGAGAACGCTCTCGTAGGCATTCCGGAAATCACGCAGGCCGAGCGCCTCTTCGGCGAGCCCGACTACATGCTGCATGTCGTCACACGCGACTTGAAAGCATTCCAGGAACTCTACGATCGCCGTTTAACGGCGCTGCCTGCCGTTTTGAAGTTGACCTCGACTCTCGTGATGAAGAGCATTTTCCAGGACCGACCGCTTCCATTGTGAAAGCGGGAATTAACCCGTCTGCCACACGGGCACCCGTGCTCCGCGTTCACCTCTGCGTTCACTCCTGCCAGTTACGATAGATCGCCGATACACGTTTCGATCACATCGATAATCGCACGCTTGAGCGCGTTGTCGAGATGCACATAGGCAAGTCCAATACCAGTATGGAGATTGTCCAGCTCGATGGGCCTTGCCGTGACGTTCGGCGGCAGCGCGATTGCTGCCTGCGCCGGGATCACGCCAATCCCCAGTCCTGCCGCGACAAGCGCGAGCATCGTCGTGAACTCCCCGAGCTCCCTTTCGACCTGGAGAGTCACGCCTTGCTGACTGAATGCAACGAGAATCTCGTCGTAAAACCCGGGCGCATATCGGCGCGCAAGCATGAAGACGGGCAGGTCACGCAGATTGTCAGGGTGTATGCTCTTCAAGCGTGAAAGCGCGTGACGCGCCGGCATGGCCACGACGAAAGACTCCTGCATTACCGTGCGTGTTACAACGCCTGCAGCGTGCGCGGGGAGCCGTATCAGGCCGAAATCAAGCTTGTTGTCTTGAAGCGCCGCAATCTGATCGGGCGTGGGCATGTCTTTCAGTTCCAGCGTAATGCGTGGATAGCGCTTATGCATCGCGCAAATGAGCGCGGGCAGCAGTTTCGGCAGCACGGACGACACGAACGCAATCCGCAGCGTGCCTATTTCACCCTGGGCCGCGAGGCGCGCGGTCTGCTCCGCACGTTGTGCTTGATGAAGTGTCGCGAGCGCTTCGGGCAGGAATAGCGCACCCGTCTCCGAAAGTGCAACCTTGTGACGATCACGCTCAAACAGACGAACCTGAAGTTCTTCTTCTAGCGATTTGATCTGCCCGCTGAGCGCGGGTTGCACGATGCACAGTCGCTCTGCCGCACGGCCGAAATGCAACTCCTCCGCCAGCGCAACGAATGCGCGCAGATGTTTCAGTTCCATCGTCCTCTCCAATCGTCCGCCGGGTTCGCGTGCCCCGAATTGCCGACAGTGTCGCACGGTTATCACGTTTCATGATAACGGTGTCACGAAAGATTATTGGCGCTCTTCCGGCCATTGCGGTGAACTACACGTCATGGAGGAACAGCGCGAACGTCAGGATGTTGCGCGCGACATAAATCATGACGGATGGACTACTCGAGCTCTTCAATCTGGCCGGCAGGCGCGCATTGATCACCGGATCGGGCCGCGGCATCGGGCTCGCGCTCGCGCGCGGCCTGGCCCGGGCGGGTGCGGCCGTCGCCATCAATGCTCGCGATCGCGACAGTGCCAGAACAGCACTGAGCGCTTTGCGCGAAGAAGGGCTGGATGCAACGGCTGTTCTTTTCGACGTGACGAAGGCCGACGATGTCGCGGCCGCGATCGATGCGTTTGAGGCGCAATCGGGCCCCATCGACATTCTCGTGAACAATGCGGGCATCCAGCGTCGCGCACAGCTTGAGTCGTTTTCGGCACACGACTGGAGCGAAATCATGAGCGTGAATCTCGACGGCGTATTCCACGTCTCGCAGGCCGTTGCACGTCACATGCTGCGGCGTGGACGCGGCAAGATCATCAACGTGTGTTCGGTGCAAAGCGAACTGGCAAGGCCGTCTATTGCGCCCTATGCCGCTGCCAAGGGCGCAGTGCGCATGCTGACCAAAGGCATGTGTGCCGACTGGGCGCGCCACGGCATTCAGGTCAACGCCATCGCACCAGGTTATTTCGCGACCGACCTGAATCGCACGCTCGTCGACGATCCCGAGTTCTCAGCGTGGCTCTACAAACGGACCCCGGCCGGACGCTGGGGCGATGTCGATGAACTGTGCGGCGCCGCCGTGTTTCTCGCATCCAATGCATCGAGCTTCGTGAACGGACAGACGCTCTTTGTCGACGGCGGCCTCACCAGCGTGGTCTGACGAACGTGACGAAGCGAAATCGGCAGAAGAGAAAGACGAAAGCCATCGACGAACCGCAAAGAAAGGAGACGCCACCCATGTATTCCAGCTTGACACGCCGCTCGCATCAAACTCATGAATAAGGAAGTCGACATGTACACGGCCATTTCGCCCAACCGGTGGCGGGGTGCACGCCGATGCCCTTGCGATTTGCCGGCAATTCACCCACTGATGGTGGAGGGCGCACGATGAATGCCGCACGAAAAAACGTGGTTGTGTTCCGCAAGATTCCCGACGATCTGCTCGAACGCATCGCGACACGACACGACGTAGTTGTCGCCGACCCTAGACGCGCCGACGAGCTTCCGCGCTTTCGCGATGCGCTGCGTACTGCAAGCGGCCTCATCGGTTCGAGCTTCAGGCTCGGTGCTGCCGAACTCGGCGAAGCCCGCGACTTGCGGGTCATTTCGAGTATTTCGGTAGGCGTCGACAACTACGATTTGCCCTTCCTCAAGCAACATGGCATCACACTGTGCCATACGCCAGGCGTGCTGACGGAAACGACGGCCGACACGATATTTGCACTCGTCATGGCGGCTTCGCGGCGGCTTGTCGAGCTTTCGAATCATGTACGCGAAGGTCGTTGGACGCGCAACATCGGGGACGACCTGTTCGGCTGGGATGTCCACGGCAAGACGCTCGGCGTATTGGGCTTTGGCAGGATCGGACAGGCCGTGGCCCGGCGCGCCGCGCTTGGATTCAACATGCCCGTGATTTTTCACGATCCGTTCGACGTGCCCGTGCCCGAAGCCCTTGCCGGACACGTGCAGCGCGCGTCGTTCGACGACCTGCTGGCTCGCGCGGACATCGTGGTCTTGACGCTGCCGCTTTCCGGCGCGACACGTGGTCTCCTGGACGCCCAGGCCTTTGCGAAGATGAAGTCCGGCGCGATCTTCGTCAACGGTTCGCGTGGCCCGATCGTGCGCGAGGACGCGCTCCTCGCCGCGCTCGACAGCGCTCACTTGCGTGCGGCCGCGCTCGACGTGTTCGCCGTCGAACCGTTGCCGCTCGATTCACCGCTTCGCAACCATCCAAAGGTTACGGCGCTGCCTCACATCGGCTCGGCTACACACGAGACTCGCCGGGCGATGGCGGAACTCGCGACTGAAAACCTGCTGCGCGTGCTCGATGGCGCAGCGCCTGTTGCGGCATTCGACCTGTCGAAAATCTGACTGAAGAATCATCATGCCTCATTCGATTCCCACACTGTGCGGCTCGCTCGCGGGCCAGCCGTTTACGTTCAACGTGAAGGTGCATAACGCGGCCTATCGTGCGCTTGACGTCGACTATACGTTCGTGAGCTTTGGCGTGGACGATGCCGCGCGTGCCGTTCAGGCGATACGCACGCTCGGCATACGCGGCATGAATGTGACGATGCCGCACAAGCAAGCGGTTATCGCTCACCTCGACGCGCTCGATGAGACCGCGCGCGAAATCGGCGCAGTCAATACGATCGACAACCGCGACGGCTATCTCACGGGCTACAACACGGACTGCGCGGGCGCCGTGCGCGCGCTCGAAGAGATGACACCGCTTGCGGGGCAACGTATCGCGCTGCTCGGCGCGGGCGGTGCTGCGCGCGCGATCGCATGGGGCGCGAAACGAGCGGGGGCCACGGTGACCGTATTCAACCGGACGGCGTCCCGCGGCGAGGTGCTCGCCCGCGACTTCGGCATTGCATTCGGCGGCGGCCTTGCGGACTTCGAACCGGGCGATTTCGACGGCGTAGTCAACGCGACGGCCGCAGGTTTTCGCGCGCCCGACATCAATCCATTGGCGGCGCGGCAGCTTCAATCCCATCTGTTCGTGATGGACGCGACGTTCCTGCCGGTGCGCACGAAACTGATTCGCGATGCGTCTGCCATCGGGTGCCGCGTCGTCGACGGAACGCGAATGTTGCTGCATCAGTTCTGCGGACAGATCGAGTTGTACACCGGCAAGCCGGCACCGCTCGACGTCATGAGCGCCGCCCTGCTCGACGAGATAGCGCGAGTCGAAGCGCACGAAGCGTCAAGCGCGCGAGAAGCGAAGCAGAAAGAGGGGAGACAACCAGAACCTCACGCCAGATGAGGGCTGGGCAACACCGTGGACGACGATCCGCACGGGCAGCATCGCGCGGTTTCGCTCTGGAGATCTGAAGGAGACAAAATGAAGCATCAGCACACTATTGCGGTCGAATCGGCGGTCGAGTCGGTGGTCGAACCGGCCGTCAGCGCGCGCCTGGCGACAGCCAGGGAAAGCGCCAACCCCGGCGGCGTGACGACAGCCGATCTTTATCGGGCTGCGTGGGCCGCCTCGCTTGGCAGTGCGCTCGAGTACTACGACTTCGCACTGTACAACCTGGCTTCCGCATTGATATTTGGCCGGTTGTTCTTTCCGTCGAGCGATCCCGCGATTGGTTTGATCGCAAGCTTTGGCGCGTACTTTCTCGGCTTTGCGGTGCGGCCTGTCGGCGGAGTGATATTCGGCGCGCTCGGCGACCGTTACGGACGCAAATTCGTGCTGATGGCAACGATCCTGCTGATGGGCATCGCCAGTACGATGATTGGCGTTCTGCCCACCTACGCGAGCGCAGGCATATGGGCGCCGATCCTGCTCATCGGCTGCCGTCTGTTGCAGGGGCTCGGCGCCGGTGCGGAGCAGGCGGGCGCAGCCGTATTGATGGCGGAATACGCGCCTGCAAAGCGTCGCGGCTACTTCGCCGCACTGCCGTTCATGGGCGTGCTGCTTGGAACCGTGATGGCGGCGGCGATCTACTTCGCGCTGGTGCGCGTCGAAGACCTTTCGCAATCCTGGCTGTGGCGCATTCCGTTCCTGTTGAGCGCGGTCATCATTGCGATTGCGGTCTGGATCCGCTTGCGGCTCAAGGAATCGCCGTCGTTTTCGAAGCTCGAGGCCCGGCACCAGGTGAAGGACAGCCCGCTTACGCATCTGATGCGACACTCCAAGCCGATGGTGCTGAAGGTGATCGGGCTGCGCATGGCTGAAAATGGCGGCTCGTCGATTTACCAGTCGCTTGCAATCAGCTATATCGCCACTGCCACCGGCCTGCACGGACAGATCGGTGCCGTGGCGCTGCTGCTGGCCGGTTTGTCGGGTGCGATCATCATTCCATTGGCGGGCATCCTGAGCGACCGCTTCGGGCGTGTGCCCGTCTATCGTGCCTTTGCGCTCTACCAACTACTTCTCGCGTTTCCAACCTGGTGGGTGCTGAGCCTCGGCAATGCAGTCGCGAGCATCACGATGCTGTGTGTCACGCTCGCCGGTGTCTGGGGCATGTTCGCCACGCAGGGCGCGTTGCTTCCCGAACTCTTCGGTGCACAGCATCGCTATGCCGGCGTGGCCGTTGGACGCGAATTGTCGGCCGTCGTCGCAGGCGGTGTGGCGCCGCTCATCGGCGCGTCGATCATCGCGTGGGCGACCAACCATTGGGGTGGAAAGGACGGTACGATTCTTTCGTGGATTCCGCTTGCGGCGTACGTCGCGATTCTGAGCCTGATCGGTGTGGTCACGACTTTCTACCTGCCGGAAACGCGGGGACGCGATCTCGACGATCTCCACGACGCTGCCCCCCGTCCATGAGTGACAGATACGCTGGCCGCCAGGCCGGAGTTCAACACCCAATCGTATAGCGCTGCGGCCCGAGCTTCGCGCCGCGAAGACCTTCCCTGTCTATTTCGTGATTTTTTCCTTCTGGCTCGGAAGGTCAGGACGGTGTGGTCAACGGTAGCAGTCCTCAGTTTCTATGCTCATGGCCGCATCGGCGTGCGCTAACTGGAGATGCGCTCGGGTTCGTGGCGAAACGATTGAATAAAAAGTCAGTGCAAGCCGGCTGGCGACGAAAAACCAAATAAATTAAAAGATCTGGAGATTGCGCAATGAAGAAGATTCTCGCACTTGCAACGTTTGGCATGGCGGTTCCGTATGCATACGCGCAAGGCAGCGTGACGCTGTACGGCATCCTCGACGAAGGCGTCATGTATTTGAGCAATAGCGGCGGGGCGACGGGGGGAAAGAAAATCTCTCTTGATTCGACCAATGGAATTAATGGCAGCCGTTGGGGATTCAAAGGCTCCGAGGACCTGGGGGGCGGGCTTCAGGCCATCTTCACCCTGGAGGGCGGACTCAATCTCAACAACGGCCAGTCGGCACAAGGCGGAACTTTCCTCGGGCGGCAAGCCTTTGTCGGGTTGAGCAGCAGCAAGCTCGGAAGCGTGACGCTTGGACGGCAGTACGATTCGATCGCGTATTTCCTGCAGCCCCTGACGTCGCAAGGTTCGCAGGCCGGTTCGGCGCCATTTTTGCATCCGGGCGATCTCGACAATACGGGCAACTCTCTGCGGGTGAATAACTCGGTGCGCTTCATGAGCCAGAACTACGGCGGATTCACGTTCGGCGGCGAATACAGCGTTGGCGGCGTAGCAGGCAACACAACCGCAAATAGTGGTTATTCGGCGGGCGCGGCCTATTCGGCTGGTGCATTCAGCGTTGGCGCCGCCTATGCATACTTCAAGAATCCGACTTCGGCGACGGCCGGTTCAGGCTTCTTCACGGGCAATGCGAACGGTAGCTCGCAACTGGCTTTCTCACTCAACAAGGGATACGTGAGCGCCGCGGCTTATCAGGTCATCGGTGCCGGCGTTGGTTACACGATCGGCTCTCTTTCACTCGCGACCTCGTACACGAACATCCAGTATGGAAATCTGGGCGCGGGTTTTTCAGGCGCGACGGCCAGGTTTAACAACGTGGACGTCACGGCGAAATATATGGTGACACCGGCGTTTGCACTGATGGCCGCCTACGATTACCTGAACGGGACTGGCGTGACGAAAACCAACGGGGAGACGGTTGGCAACCAGCACTACAACCAGGTGAGCGTCATGGGCGACTACCTTTTCTCGAAACGCACGGACGTGTATCTGGAAGGCGCATGGCAGCGTGCTTCCGGAATCTCGTCGACAGGCGCGACTGCGGTTGCGAATATAGGAAATCTTGGCGATTCGACCAACAATCACCAGTTCGTCGTTCGTGCAGCCTTGCGCCACCGGTTTTAAGAAGGTTGAGGGGCGAATACGCGCAGGCGTTTTTTCGGCACCGGTATGGAAGCGGTTCCAACGGTGCTGTTCCAACGGTTCGGCCGTGCAGGAACAGGGCAGGTAACAGGAAAGAAGACGATGGCGGAAGTAGCGATAGTGGCAAGCGCGTTTGGCGCCGGAGCGATCCGGCGTGACGGGCATGCAGCGTGGATCGGTGCGACGAAAGAGGCAGGCGCCTGCGCATTCGAGGTGCGGTGCGAGTTGATGGACGCCGCCGATACGCGGCCCGAGGCGCTACGCGCGCTCGGCATCGCGCTGGTACGCGAGGGCCTGTGGCCCGTGTGGTCGACGCCAGACGCGCTGTACGGCGAAGACGGCGCACTCGACGAAGCTGCGCTGCGCTCCGCCGTTGCCTGCGGCCAGGCGCTCGGCGCGCGCTTCGTCAAGCTGCAACTGGGCGGCTTTGCCGGGAACGCGCACGCCGCACGGCTCGCGGCCGTGCTCGAAGAACTGAGCGAGGCGGGCGCGCAGGTCGGCGCGATGCCACCGATGCCGCGCGTGGTCGTCGAAAACGGCCAGGTCGAGCAGGGCGGCAAGCTCATGCAATTCACCGGCCTCTTTCGCGCACTACGCGACGCTGGATGCGACAGGCTGATCGGTATGACCTTCGACATCGGCAACTGGCACTGGACCGGCGAACCGCCGCTGATGGCCGCCGTCGCGCTCGCGCCGTACGTCGAATACATCCACTGCAAGGCAGTGGATGGCGCGGGTGCTCGCCGCTTCGCCTGCGCTCCCGCCGCCGACGATGCGCTGTGCCGCGCCGCATTCGCGCGCTTGCCACCGGACGTGCTGCGTGGCATCGAGTTTCCTTTCGACGCGGCGTGCGTGACCGAGGATGCCGCGCGCTACGTGGCGTGGCTCGGCACAGCATGACTGCGTGACTTCCGCGATTCCCGTGACACGACGGCCGCACTGGCCGTTGTGACGGAGCGCGATCTGTTAGCGCGTGCGCCGGAGCAGCACGGCGGGAAACGCCAGCGACTACGCCACTCAAATACGATTTATCAGGAATGCTTCCCATGACGCACCCACTCGATGTCATCACCTATGGCGAGGCCATGGCGATGTTCGTGGCCCTCGACACCGGACCGCTCGCCGACGTCGCGCATTTCACGAAACGTGCCGCAGGCGCGGAGCTCAACGTGGCGACGGGCCTTGCCCGCCTCGGCTTCAAGGTGGGCTGGATAAGCCGTGTGGGCGCCGATTCGTTCGGCCGGTTCGTGCGCGGCGTGCTCGCGCAAGAGGGCATCGATGCGCACGGCGTGCAAACCGATATGCGCTATCCCACGGGCTTCCAGCTCAAGTCGAAGAACGATGACGGCAGGGACCCCACCGTCGAATACTTTCGCCGCGGCTCGGCGGCGAGCCATCTTTCGGTCGACGACTTCAACCGCGACTACGTGCTCGGCGCACGGCACCTGCATCTGAGCGGCGTGGGGCCCGCGATCTCGGCAAGCTCGCGCGAGCTCGCGTTCATGCTCGCCCGCGAAATGCGCGAGGCGGGGCGCACGATCTCCTTCGATCCGAATCTGCGCCCGAAGCTGTGGGACTCCGAAGCCGGGATGGTCGAAACGCTCAATGAGCTCGCACGTTTCGCCGACTGGATACTGCCCGGCGTGAACGAGGGCCGCATTCTCACGCGCTCCGATGACCCCGCAACGATTGCGTCCTTCTATCTCGGGCGCGGCGCGCGCGGCGTGATCGTCAAGCTCGGCGCAGAGGGCGCGTACTTCGCGACGAAAGAAGGCGAGTGCGGCCACGTGAAGGCCTATCCGGTGGAGAACGTCGTCGATACGGTCGGCGCGGGCGACGGCTTCGCGGTGGGCGTGGTGAGTGCGCTGCTCGAAGGACGCACGCTGCGTGACGCCGTGGCGCGCGGCAACCGCATCGGCGCGCTCGCCGTGCAGGTGATCGGCGATTCTGAAGGGCTGCCCACGCGCGCGCAACTCGATGCACTCGACGCATTCGACGCGCACGACGCCGCGAGCGATGCCGCCGCATAAGCGGAGAACGGAAAGCCGCCCGCCGTGCCTCCCGGAATCACAACCGTCCGGAAGATGAAGAAGAGCGCGATTCTTGTCAGTCAGCGGCCCGCCGCCGTCGTCGCCCAACTCGCGCCGGGCGGCGGCGCCGGTGCGCGCGCGGGAACGTTCTTGCGTACCGCCGCGACCTGTTGTGCCGTGACAGGGGCACTCCTGTTGCCCCAGCTATTACGCACGAAGGTCGATACGTCCGCGACCTCCTGGTCAGACAGGCGCCAGCCGAACGGCGGCATCGTGAACGTGGAAGGCGCCGTATGCGTGCCGGCAAGCGTGCTGCCGTCGAGCACCACGTGAATCAGCGAGGTGGGATCGGCACCCTCAACGATGGCGTTGCCGCCGAGCGCCGGGAACACGCGCGTATAGCCGCGCCCGTCGCTGCGGTGGCAGGCCATGCAGTTGTCGCGATAGACAGCGGCGCCGGTCGCTCCGGCGTCGCCGTTGCGTAGCGCGGTTGCGATTTTCGCGTCGTAGACGTAGGGCGTTTCACCCTGCGCTTTCGGCGGCAGCGTTTTCAGATAGCGTGCAATCGCGTCGAGGTCGCTGTCGCTCATGTACTGCGTGCTGTGCACGACCACGTCGCCCATTCCGCCGAATACGGCTGTGCGCGCATTGCGCCCGGTTCTCATGAATTGCACGATGTCCTCGGTCTTCCATGTGCCGAGACCCGTGCGCGCCTCGCCGCGCAGGCTCGTCGGCACCCAGCCGTCGATTGGCGCTCCGCCCGCCAGGTAGTCGAGGCCGTCCGCATCGCTCAAGGCGCGCTCCTGCATCGTCGCCGCTCGCGGCGTGTGGCACGCGCCGCAGTGGCCAAGGCCCTGCACGAGGTACGCGCCGCGCGCGAGCGCAGGGTCCGGATACGACGCGTTCGAGAACGGTTTCGGCGCGGGTGCGAACATCCAGCGCCACAACGACAGCGGCCAGCGCATCTGCAGCGGCCAGACGGCGTCGACTGCGCGGTTCTTCTGCTGCACCGGCGCGACGCCGTGCATGAAGTACGCGTAGAGCGCTTTTACGTCGTCGTCCGTCAAGTTTGCATACGACGGGTACGGCATCGCGGGATAGAGCGTGTCGCCATTCTTGCGTACGCCTGCACGCACTGCGCGGCCGAACTCGTCGAGCGTCCACGCGCCGATGCCGGTGTCGGCGTCGGGCGTGATGTTCGTCGAGTAGATCGCGCCAATCGGCGTGTCAAACGTCAGCCCGCCCGCGAACGGCTTGCCGTCCTTCGCGGTGTGGCAGGCGATGCAGTCGCCCGCGCGCGAGAGGTACTCGCCACGCTGAACGAGCGCCGCGTCAACCGGCGCCGTTGCGGCGACTGCCGTGCTGGTGACGCAGGCTGCCGTCAGGGCAGGCAGGATCAGTTTGCCGAGAATCTTGTTCATGCGCTCACCAGCGGGCCCGGGTTTTTCAGGTACTGCGCGCGGATGGCCTTCGCCGACCAGTAGGCCAGCGCCGCGACCATGCCGGTCGGGTTGTAGCCCGTGCCTTGCGGAAACGCGGACGCGCCCATCACGAAGACGTTGTGCACGTCCCAGCATTGCAGATAGCGGTTCAGCGCGCTCGTCTTCGGGTCGAGGCCCATGATCGCGCCGCCGACCAGATGCGTCGTCTGATAGACGCGGGAATCGAAATGCGCTCCGAACTGGCGTGTCGATACGCTGATCGCTTTCGGACCCATCGCCTCGGCGATCTTCTTCATTTGTGCGGTGACGTACTGCGCCATCCGGATGTCGTTGTCCTTCCAGTCGAAGGTCATGCGCAGCAGCGGCTGGCCGTATACGTCGCGGTAAGTCGGGTCGAGATCGAGGTAGACGTCGCGGTACGCCATGTTCGATGCATGGGCATCCATCGAGATCGTATGCGCGTACGCTTCCTTGACCGCCTTCTTCCATGCGCTGCCCCACGCGGGTGTGCCAGGCGGCGTGGCGATGCCGCCAAGCGGCTTGACACCCGACTGGTTGACCCAGAGCGGGGAGCCGCCGACGAAGCCGAGCGGGCCGTGGTCGAAGTTGTCCGAATTGAAATCGTCCACCGCGACCCCGTTGCCGCCTGCGCCGACGAACGGGTTCGTCCAGGTATTTCCGTCGAAGAATGCCTTGATGGTCGACAGGTTCTGATACGCGAAATTGCGCCCGACGACGCCTTCCCCCGACACCGGGTCATACGGTTTGCCGATGCCCGAGAGCAGCAGCAGGCGAACGTTTTGATACTGGAACGCGGCGACGATCACGAGGTCCGCTGGCTGGAACACTTCGTGCCCCGACGGATCGACGTAGGCGACGCCGGTCGCATGTTTTTTCGTGTCGTCGAGTTCGATGCGCAGCACGTGGCATTTCGAGCGCAGTTCGAAGTGGGGTTCCTGCTTCAGCGCGGGCAGGATGTTCAGGTTCGGCGACGCCTTCGAATACATGTAGCACGCGTATCCGCTGCAGTAGCCGCAGAAGTTGCACGGCCCCATCTGCACCCCGTAAGGGTTCGTGTACGGTCCGGACGTGTTCGCGGACGGCATCCGGTACGGGTGCAGACCGAGCGATTTCGCCGCATCGTAAAAGCGCTGCGCCGAGTACGTGTTCAGTTGGGCCTGTAGCGGGAAGTGATTGCTGCGGTTCGCCTCGAACACGTTGCCGTCGCCGACGATCTTTCCGCCGACCCGATAGGCCTGGCCCGAGGTGCCGAACACTTTCTCCGCGAAGTCGAAATGGGGTTCCAGTTCCTCGTAGCTCACGCCGTGGTCCTGGATCGTCATGCCCGCGGGGATGAACTGCTTGCCGTAACGCTCTTCGTAGTGGCTGCGCAGCCGCAGTTCTTCCGGCATGATCCGGAAGTGCACGCCGGACCAGTGCAGCCCGGCGCCGCCCGTACCTTCTCCGGGCAGGAACGCGGCCAGCTGGCGATATGGCAGCGCGGTGTCGTTGATGCCGTGGCGGATCGACACCGTCGTTTTCGACAGGTCGAGAAAGAGCTTCTTGCGGATGTTGTACGTGAGTTCGTCGATCGTGTTGGGGTATGCGCCGTCCGGATAGGTGTCGCGGTATTCGCCGCGCTCCAGCGCCACGACCTTCAAACCTGCCTCGGTGAGTTCCTTTGCGAGGATCGCACCGGTCCATCCAAACCCGACGATCACGGCATCGACATGCGGTTTTTTTTCCATGATGCTCAGGCGCGCTCCCCGTTGATGGAAACCGGGCCATACGGGTAGGCCTGGCCGTTCTGGTTCACGAAGTCCATGAAATCGGCGCGCGCGCCGGGAAAGCCGATCATCTTCCACGCGCCCATGCCACGGTTGCCGCCGTGCACCGGGTCGCAGAAATAGCCTTCGCGCGTGTTTTGAAGCAACTGGCCGAAAAATGCAGCGGCCGGCACGTCGCCGAGGTCGGCCTCACCCGATTCCAGCGAGGCGAGCACCGTGTCGCGCGTGACGGTATTGAGTGCGGCGAACGGTTCGCCGTGCGCCTTGGCGCAATAGCGATCGACGGCGGCGATACCGAGCCGGTAGATGTCACGCGGTACGAGCTTCAGTTGATAGCCGAGTTCAGGGGCCCCCTGCTGAAACGGGCCTTGCATGTACCAGGTCGCGCCGTGCGCGTAGGGCGTGTCCATCTGCCGGTCGATGAACTCGGGCACGCCGAGTTCCAGCGCGCCGGGACCTTCGTCGTCGTGCGGAATCAGGCGATCCACGGCTGCGTTGATGAAGCGCCATTCCTTCGTGTCGAAGAACTTCGGCTTGTATGGCGTAGCCGCCACGGCGGCCGGTGCGCCCGACGGCGACGCTTCGGACGACATGGATGAGTGCGGCTCGCAAGCCGCGAGCGAGGCGACCGGCACGATGGCCACGGAGGAGCGAAGGAAACGGCGCCGGCTGACGTCAGGTTGATCGGACATGGAGCGTGTCCTCCTGTTGTGATCGGGGGAGCAGGAGCATTCGGCGCCGGTCGCGGCGCACTTCAGTCGTTGACGATTTTCGCGTTGAGGTCCTCGTCGGCAAACGCGATGAGGAATTCCTCCGGCATCAGCCACGATTCGACGACGACGTTTCGGCTGGGGAGATCGACGGACACGTTCGAGTCCGGGTCCACCCGTTTCAGTGCGTGCTCGATTCGTGCGACATCGCTTTGCACGATGTCGTTATGCAGCCGGAATTTGAGTTTTTCGGTTTCCATGGGGACCAGGTGCCGGTATTGGATGTGCGGGATGACTTCGATAAGGAGAGCAGTTCGATTGTTTCAGCGCGGTTGCCAATCGGCAGAGACGCTGTCGTGAGTTCAACAGATCAAACCGCGTCGACCGTTGCCTGGAGTTTAACCATGGACACAGAGACGTGCTACGAAGCTTGCCGGACGAGTACCCTTGGGCGGCACCTGAATGTGTGCCAAGCGTATAGGCTTTGCCAGCTTGTTGGAAGAGGGTCACATGCCGAAACCAGGGCGGTTTCTGGAATTTCATCTATTCAAAAAAATTCAGTATCGATCTGCCATGCAGACACGGAGATTGAACTGACCCCACGAAGTCGGACCGTTAAGGTCTGGCGGGTACTGAAGGCTCCAGTCCTATGCGGCACGGGAATCAGACATCTAGCTGGCGCCTGATGCCACCGGCGATGGTGCATCAGGATTGTCGCTAGTCTTTTGCGGATGCATCCGGCAGCTTGGCGCCCGGCAGAGAACCGAACATGTGCTGACTGCATTTCGCTTCGCGCCACGCTGCCTTCAGCCTGATACCGGACATCATCCGGCGCGCAACCGGAAGGATTTGCTCGCCGGCCAGCATGCCGAGCAGGCCGGCCAGCGCAACGGTGGGCGGAGCAGGGGAATTAACGCCGATCACATGGTAGACCACACCGGCCAGCATGCCGGCGAGCAGCGAAGAGACATAAAGTTTCATGATGCGGGTTCCATTAACGGGCGACCGGTGACAGACAGAACACTGTGAAAGTTTGGGAAGCGTATCGGGTTTGATGGAACAAGAAAAGGGTGAAAATACCGTTTAAACGTGCAAATTCAGGAATCGCTTGAATTCCATTTGTTCGATGTTCTTTTTTTGAATTTACGTGTTAAATGGCTACGGCTGGAGGACGCAATTCCCGGCGTATTACTCACTCGACTCATTCCGGTTAATCCGGAATGGCGATATACCCTTATCTGCGGATCAAAGGAAACATACGTCATGAGCAATCCGAAGCTTGAAGTACTCACTCCGCAAAACAGCCAGCTGATCATCATCGATCAGCAGCCGCAGATGGCCTTTGGCGTGCAGTCTATCGACCGGCAAACGCTGAAAAACAACGTCGTCGCGCTGGCCAAGGCAGCCAGGGCATTTGATATTCCCACCACGATCACGACCGTCGAGACGGAGAGTTTCTCCGGGTTCACCTATCCCGAAGTGCTTGACGTATTCCCGGGCCAGAAACTGCTTGAGCGTACGTCGATGAACTCGTGGGACGACCAGAAGGTACGCGACGCGCTTGCTGCTAACGGACGCAAGAAGGTGGTCGTGTCGGGCCTCTGGACGGAGGTCTGCAATAACACGTTTGCCCTGTGCGCAATGCTGGAGGGCGGCTACGAGATCTACATGGTGGCCGATGCGTCTGGCGGTACATCGAAAGAAGCGCACGACTATGCGATGCAGCGCATGATCCAGGCGGGGGTCGTGCCCGTCACCTGGCAGCAGGTCATGCTTGAATGGCAGCGCGACTGGGCACGCAGGGAGACCTACGATGCGGTCATGGCAATCGCGAAGGAGCACTCCGGCTCATATGGCATGGGAATCGACTATGCCTACACGATGGTCCACAAAGCCCCGCAGCGCGCCGCCACGTCGCACGAAGCGCTGCCCGCCGTGCCGGCGATCTGATTGCGCTCACGACAATTTCCGAGGCGGATTTGTCGAAGCCGATTCGGCGTTTTCCTGGCGAAGGCGTTGCGTCGGCTGAAACTGCCTGCCGTTTCGTGACGGACACCTGGAAATTGTGCGAGGAGCGCCGGCCAGACGCAGTGCAAGGCATTCGCTTGTGATGCCGCCACACGTATTCCGGCAGCGCACGCTACTCCAGGTCGCGATTTCCGGTTGAGAAGATTGGCACGTTGACAACATCACCAGCGCATGGCTGGTCATTTTGCCAATAACGTAGCATTGCGAAATTAAATAAATACAGATTGAATCAAAATACTGGTTGCGCGAGCAGAGATGCAAAGACCCGCTTTCCAGCTTCCCAGAGGGAATGATCGTATGGAATCGTATCTGGTATCGCTCGGTGCGGGCGTGCTGATTGGCGTGATCTACAGCGCCTTGAAGGTTCGCTCGCCCGCGCCGCCACTGATTGCCCTCATCGGCCTGCTCGGCATGTTGATCGGCGCGCAGGCTATTCCGAGTCTCAAGCCGTTGTTCGGTCTTTAAACGAAATGAGCGAAGCGAGGACACTCCCATGAATACAACCGGCATCCAACCCGATCTCATTCTGCATAACGGACGGTTCACCACCCTGGACCGCTCGAATCCGGGTGCCACTGCGGTGGCGATTGCCGATGGCCGCTTCGTCGCGGTCGGCAGCGATGCCGATATCGTGCCGCTTGCGGGCGGCGCGACGAAGCGCATCGATCTCGGCGGCCGGTCTGTTTTACCAGGCCTGATCGACAATCACCTGCATTTGATCCGTGGCGGCCTGAACTACAACATGGAACTGCGGTGGGATGGCGTGCGCTCGCTCGCCGTCGCCATGGAAATGCTCAAGCAGCAGGTCGCGATCACGCCCGCACCGCAATGGGTGCGCGTGGT
>NZ_JAMXLH010000051.1 GCF_024281035.1 Paraburkholderia sp. | reverse complement strand
CCGCGCCCAAAGCGCATATTCAGGCCAGACAGGACGAGCCGGTCGCCATAGCCGAAATCGACGTCGCGCAGCTCCAACAGGGTCTCAGAGGGTGAAGGCACGTAGGCTGACAATCCATTTACACGAAGGCGGGATTATAGGGCCATCATGGAAAAAAAGCCGTGACGCACCCTGTCCCAAACGTCGGCCGGTCACCACAAAACAACACAAACCGGCCCCCCTTACCGGCGGCGCATAACTGCAGTTCAGCCGTCCGGTCGAAGGGGCATTATTGCGTAAACGCGTTTTGCAGCGCAGCGACGGCCACAGCCGGATCGGCCGCCTCGGTGACCGCACGCACAACCGCCGCGCTGCCCACCCCGGTCGCGAGCACCTGCGGCAGCACCGCGCCGTCGATGCCGCCGATCGCCACCAGCGGCACGACGCCGTCCAGCAGCTTCACGTAGCGCGCAAGGCGCGCCAGGCCCTGCGGCGCGGTCGGCATAACCTTGGTCGTCGTGGGGAATACCGCGCCGAGCGCAACATAGCTCGGGCGGAAATGCACCGCGATCAGCATTTCGTAGTAACCGTGCGTCGACAGGCCCAGGCGCACGCCAGCCGCCGCCAGCGCGCCGAGATCCGCATCGCGCAGATCCTCCTGGCCGAGGTGCACGCCATAGGCGCCGGCCGCCAGCGCCTCGCGCCAGTGGTCGTTGATGAACACGCGGGCATCCGCGTGCTTGCGCCCTGCCGCGACACAGCGTTCTATTTCACGCACCAATTCAGGCGACTTCGGCTGCTTGCTGCGCAATTGCACGGTCCTCGCGCCGTAGTCGAGCACGCGTTCGACCCAGTCGGCAGTCGGCAGCACCGGATAAATGCCGAGCCTTTCGGGGCACGGCGCGAAAGCCTGCGCCGGCGCGTCGGGCAATCCCGGCACGCGCGGAAAGCGCGAGAAGTCGACGGGCCAGGCGTCTTCGCGCGCTTCGTCGCCGTCACGCCAGGCGAGCGCCAGTACGAGCGCATCGTGCGGGTCGAAACCGCAGTCGAGGAACGCCGCCAGCGCGGGGATCCAGTCTTCGGCCAGCTCGCCCTCGAGCGCGTAGCGCTCGCCGCCGAGATGCAGCGTCGCCCGGCCAGGCGCCGCTTCGATCACGCCCGCGCCATCGAGCATCCAGCGCGCGATGTTCGCCAGGTGCGGCGCGGCGTCGGTCACGACGATCAGATCGCCGCCGTTCGGCGCGTCCGGTGGCGTGAGACAGATGCGCCACGGCGCGTGTGTGGGCGGCCAGTCGCCGAGGCGCGCGCGGATGCGCTCGGTCGTGGCGGTCAGGCCGTCGGCGGGCGGCCAGAAGAGTTCGCGCGCCTGCAGTCGCAAGGTTTCGGTCATCACTTGCCTCCGTCCTGGTTCCAGAACGGCATGCCGACGACCGGCGTACTCGCAACCGCCGCCTCGCGCTCGGCCATCGGCCCGGCGAGATACGCGGCGCGGCCCGCCTCGACGCCGAGCGCGAACGCGCGCGCCATCGCATCGGGATGCGTGGCCTGCGACACCGCAGTGTTGAGCAGCACGCCGTCGAAACCCCACTCCATCACCTGCGCCGCATGCGACGGCACGCCGAGCCCCGCATCGACGATGAGCGGGACGTCCGGCAGGCGCTCGCGCAACACACGCAGACCGTACGGATTGATCACGCCCTTGCCGGTGCCGATCGGCGCGCCCCACGGCATCAGCGCCTCGCAGCCCGCATCGAGCAGGCGGCGGCCCATCACGAGGTCTTCGGTGCAATACGGCAGCACCTTGAAGCCGTCACGCACGAGCCGCGAGGCCGCTTCGATCGAGCCGATCAGATCGGGTTGCAGCGTGTAATCGTCGCCGATCACTTCGAGCTTGATCCAGTCGGTTTCGAAGATTTCGCGTGCCATGTGCGCGGTGGTCACCGCCTCCTCGACGGTGTAGCAGCCCGCCGTATTCGGCAAGAGCGGCACGCCGTGGCGCTTCATCAGATCGAAGAAGCCGTTGGTGGCCGCGCCGTTGGCCAACTGGCGGCGCAGCGCGATGGTGACCATGCCGGGGTGCGCGGCGTCGATCGAATCGGAGAGCGACTGCAGCGACGGATAGCGCGACGTGCCGAGCAGCACGCGGCTTGCGAAGGTTTCGCCGTAGAGCGTGAGCGCGTCGGAGTTCGGAAGAGTGGTGGTCATGGAGATGGGATTCCTGGAGTCTGATTTATTGGATGTGTCTGGATCTGCTTCGATGTGCTTCGCTGTGTCTGGCTGTGTTCAGCGCCCGGTCAGCCGCCCGCGACGGGGCTCACGACGTCCATGCGGTCGCCCGCCTGGAGCGTGCGCGCGGCATGCTGCGCGCGCGCGACGAAGTCGCCGTTGACCGCCACGGCAAAAGGCGGGCGCGCACCATACGCGACGAGCGCGTCGGCAACCGTCGCGCCTTCGGGCAGCGTGAGCCGCTGCTGGTTGACGTCTATGTCCATGTCGATTCTGTTCAATGTGTATTGCTGAATGTATTTCCGACCGTATTTCTGACGATCTGCGCTCAATCGGGCTCGCGCGCGTCCTTCACGTGCAGCATCGCACTCCAGCGCGATCCGCGGCGCAGTGTCTCGAATGCATCGGCATCGGCAATGCGGCCCTCGATGAGCGCCTGCGCGCACCGCACCGCTTCGTCGGCCACTTCGGGCGCGATCATGAAGCCGTGCCGGTAGAGGCCGTTCACGCGCAACGTCCGCGCACCGTCCCAGACCAGCGCGGGAAGGTGATCGGGCAAGGTCGGCCGGCACTGCGTGTTGAGTTCGAGAATGCGCGCCTCGCCGAACGCCGGATGCACTGCATAGGCAGCACTCAGCAGTTCGAGCGCGGAGCGCACGCTCATCGGCGACAGGTCCTCGCCCTCGATCTCGGTCGCGCCGATCACGTAGACATCGTTCTGCTTCGGCGCGACGTAGATCGGATAACGCGGATGCAGCAGGCGCACCGGCCGCGTCAGCCCGATGCCGGGCGCGTGGACGCGCACGACCTCGCCGCGGATACCGCGTAACGCGGGCAGCGCGGGTTTCGCACCCAGCCCGCGCGTGTCGATGGTGAGGCGTGCGCGCGGCGGATCGGCGTCGTCGACTGCGGTGTTCCAGTGCGTCTCGACGCCCCGCTGCGCAAGCCCCGCTGCCAGCGCGCGCAGCGCCTGGCGGTTGTCGAGCTGGCCGTCGCCCGCCAGCAGCCAGCCGCGCCCAAAGCGCCCGGCGAGCGCGGGCTCCGCCGCGTCGAGCTGCTCGCCCGCGAGCGCAATGAAGCGCTCGTCGGCGAGCCAGTGCGGCGCGTTCGCGCGCACGTGGCGCTCGAAAAGCGGGGCTTCGGTGCGATCGGCGCGATGCCAGACGACGAGCGTGCCGTTGCGCTGGAAGAAGACGGGCTCGGGCAGTTCCGCAAGGATGCGCGGCCAGGTTTCGAGCGATGCGACGCCCAGCTCGGTGACGAGCCGCTCGGCGACGGCGGACTCCGCGAGCGGCGCGAGCATCGCGGCGGCCACCCAGGCCGCCGAGTTGGAACCGTCGGCGCCGCCGCGCTCGTAGAGCGCGACGCGATGGCCCGCGCCCGCGAGGCGCCACGCGACGAGACGCCCGCACAGGCCACCGCCGAGGACGGCGAAATCGGGCATCGAGGAGGTGGATCGAGTGTCGTTCATGACGGCACCCTGATGGACGACCCGGCGCGCGCGAACGCAAGGCTGCACGGCGCGCCTGAGCACACACTCAAGCACGCGCCGAGGCACACGCCGAAGCACGCAGGACGGGTTGATTGAATCGAGAAATAAGCGGTCATTGCATCCTTTCCGTACGGTAACAACGAACGTACCCAAGGACGAAACCGGCTGGCAAGGCCGACCGGACAGGCGATGCACAGATGGGACGCGGGTCCCGCGCTTGCCCGGCGGAGAGCTGGATCGGGTTCCAGCTAGATCTTCCAGAAACTTCCCTCGCCGGTATTACCCGGATCGGGTGCAAAGGGTCTCTCTCAGCCTCGCTGCGACATGCCAGCAAAGCACCCCTGTTTCGTCAGCGCCCATTAGACCATAAAAGCCGCGAGCCCAGCAAACCCGCACGGGCACGGCCTTCGCCGCGCGATTGGTGCCGGATTGGCGCCTGATTGGCGCGGCGTGAGTGCCGGGTCGGCGCCCGGTTGCTGCCCGGTTGCTGCCCGGTTGCTGCCCGGTCGCTGCCGGGTTGGTGCAAGCGCGTACGGTGATCTGAGCACGCGCTCTGGCACAATGCCTTCTGACAGCGCGACACGCCGGGCGCTCTGTGCCAGTGAGACAATGAGCTTCGCAATCGATCTCCGATTAAGCTCCGCTTAAGCGCGCCCCGACAGAATCGCTGCACCGCGCGCCTCGCTGCACGCCTGGCCCATACCGGCTGCTGGCCGGACCACCCATCGGGACATACATGACCAACCTTTCTCCCCGCGACACGCCGGATCAGGATGAGCGGATCTCGGCCTGGCGCCTGATCAAGCCCTATTGGGTGTCCGAGGAACGCTTGATCGCCTGGGGCCTGCTCGTCGCGATCGTCGTGATGAATCTGCTCATCGTGTGGATCAACGTGCGGCTCAATTTCTGGAACCGCGATTTCTTCAACGCGCTGCAAGCCAAACAGGCCAAACAGTTCTGGCATCTGTTGCTCGTCTTCACGGGCCTCGCGTTCGCTTACATCATTCTCGCCGTCTACAAACGTTATCTGACCCAGATGCTCAGCTTCCGGTGGCGTCAGTGGCTCACCACGCGTTTTCTCGGCGACTGGCTTGGCGAAGGCACCTTTTACCGCATCGAGCGAGACCGCCTCACCGACAACCCCGACCAGCGGATCAGCGACGATCTGCAATCCTTCGCGACCACCACGCTTTCGCTCACGCTGGATCTCTTTTCCACGGTCGTCACGCTTTTCTCGTTTATCACCATCCTGTGGACCGTTTCGGGCGCGGTCTCTTTTACGCTGGCCGGGCATCCGATCAGCATTCCGGGCTACATGGTCTGGATCGCCGCGCTCTATGCAGCCATCGGCTCGTTTATCGTGCACAAAGTGAATCACCCGCTCGTGTCGATCAACTACCAGCAACAGCGCGTCGAAGCCGATTTCCGCTTCGGTCTCATTCGTCTGCGTGAAAACGCAGAGCAGATTGCGCTGTACCACGGCATGGATGTCGAGCGGAAGAACGCGCAAGGTCTCTTCCAGCACATCCGCGATAACTGGTGGCTGGTCATGAAGTACACGCGGCGGCTCATTTTCGTGCAGGCTTTCTACGGCCAGGTATCGGGCATCTTTCCGCTCGTCGTCGCGGCCCCCCGTTATTTCGCCGGTGCGATCGAGTTCGGCGTGGTAACCCAGATCGCCGGCGCATTCGGCACCGTGAGCGATTCGTTCTCGTGGTTCATCAACAGTTATTCGACGTTGGTCGAATGGCGCGCCACCGTCAACCGTCTGCGCGAATTCGGGCGTGTGGTCCACTCGCCGCGCCTGAAGGAAGCCATCTCGCCCGCCACGGAGCACGGCGGCATCAATCTGCATTTCGTCGACGCCAACGCGCTCTCCACCGACAACCTGAAGCTCGCACTGCCCAACGGCGAGACGCTCTCCGAAGTGCGCGACGTCGCCATCAAGCCGGGCTCGCGCTGGCTCGTGCGCGGCCCCTCGGGCGCGGGCAAGAGCACGCTGATGCGCGCGCTCGCAGGCCTCTGGCCGTTCGGCGAGGGCTCGATCGACGCGCCCGTCGACGCACGCATGATGTTCATCCCGCAGCAGAGCTATCTGCCGATCGGCACGCTCAAGGCGGCGCTCACGTATCCTTCCGCCCCCGACACCTATAGCGACGACGACTGCCGCGAAGCACTGCGCGCCTGCCGTCTCGAAAGTTACGTGGATCGGCTGGGCGAATCGGCGCACTGGACGCGCGTGCTCTCGCCGGGCGAGCAGCAGCGGCTTGCGGGCGCGCGCGTGCTGTTGCACAAGCCCGACTATCTGTTCCTCGACGAAGCGACGAGCGCGCTCGACCCCGACAACGAAAGCCGCCTCTACAAGCTCTTCAACGATCGCCTGCCGAAAGCGGCCATCGTGAGCGTCGCGCATCGCGAGTCGCTGGCTTCCTTCCACGACGAAACACTCGACATCGCGCGCATGCCCGAAGAGCGGATCGCCGCATAAGGGTGGACGGGTTCACGCGCTGGCGAGCGCCACGCTCGCCAGCGCTTCGTAGCGCGCGCCCTGGCGGGCGAGCGTACTCGAATAGAGCACAAGAGACGTGAAGCGCAGCGGCGGCAGCGCCTGCGCATCGCACGCGAGCGTCGCCGACGCCGCATCGCGCGTAAAGCGCGCAATCGTGACGTGCGGGCGGAACGCGCGTGCGTCGAGCGGCAAACCCACGTCGAACATCAAGGAGCGCACGCGCCAGTCGAGCGCGACGAACGCATCGGACATCGCCAGCACGGCGACCATCAGACGGGGACGCACACGGTTCGGCCAGCACTCGATCTTCGTGACCGGCGTGGGCGGAATCGAGACGGCGTGCTCCTGCAGGCGGTGCGCCAGCGTTTCGCCCTGCTCTTTTCCCAACATCCCGATGAACGCGACAGTCAGGTGCAATTGCGCATATGGCACGCGCCGTGCGTTGGGCGGAACGGCGAGCACGGCGAGTGCGTCGCGCGAGGGCGCGTCGGGCGTGAGAGCGATGAAGCAGCGCTTCCACGGATCGCTGTTCGAGGCTTCTGACATGGTCGGAGCGGTATCGGTCGCGCGGTTCGGGCGCGGTTCGGGTGCGGTTCGGGTGCGGTTCGGGTGCGGTTCGGGCGCGGTTCGGGCGCGGTTCGGGTGCGGTTCGCGTCATGGTAGCGCGTCGGCGGCCAATGGCTGGCGAACCATGCATTGCGCGGCGCTTGCCGGGCATCCGGATCGTGCGCGCAAAGGAAGAAGCGGAAGAAGCCGGGCCACCCTCCTCGCATGTCGACCGGAGTTAGCGCTTTGGCGCTTACTCTGGTCCCATGCAAAGCTGGTGCCCGGCTTCGTGGTACGACGCGGGTACGGCTCGTATTCGGCGCGATGACGTCACGCTGACGTCACGCCAACAGACAAATTAACGCGGCAACTCCGAGCTGCCCATCAGGAACGCGTCGACCGAACGCGCACACTGACGGCCTTCACGAATCGCCCAGACGACGAGCGACTGGCCACGACGCATGTCGCCTGCGGCGAACACCTTGTCGACGGACGTGTAGTAAGCCTTCTCGCCTTCGGTCGAGGCGCGCACGTTGCCGCGCGGGTCCTTGTCGACGCCGAACGCTGCGAGCACCTGCGACACCGGCTGCGTGAAGCCCATCGCGAGCAGCACGAGGTCGGCCTTCATTTCGAACTCGGAATCCGGCACTTCGACCATCTTGCCGTCCTTCCATTCGACGCGCGCGGCGACCAGCTTCTCGACCTTGCCGTTCTTGCCCTCGAAGCGCTTCGTCGCAATCGACCAGTCGCGCTGGCAGCCTTCCTCGTGCGACGACGAGGTGCGCAGCTTGACCGGCCAGTACGGCCACACGAGCGGCTTGTTCTCCGCCTCGGGCGGCTGCGGCAGCAGTTCGAACTGCGTCACGCTCTTCGCGCCGTGGCGGTTCGAGGTGCCGACGCAGTCGGAACCCGTATCGCCGCCGCCGATCACGACAACGTGCTTGCCCTTCGCCAAAAGCTGACCGGCGAGCTTGTCGCCCGCGTTGACCTTGTTCTGCTGCGGCAGAAAATCCATCGCGTAGTGGACGCCCTGCAGCTCACGGCCCGGCACCGGCAGATCGCGCGGCGTTTCCGCGCCGCCCGCGATCACCACGGCATCGAACTGTTCCTTCAGGTCGTCCGGCGTGATGGTTTCGCGCGCCGTGTTGCCGATGTATGCCGGCAGCTCGCCCTTGCCGATGAACACGTTGGTGCGGAACGTCACGCCCTCGGCTTCCATCTGGCGCATGCGGCGGTCGATCTGCCACTTCTCCAGCTTGAAATCGGGGATGCCGTAGCGCAGCAGGCCGCCGATGCGGTCGTTCTTTTCGAACACCGTCACGTCGTGCCCGGCGCGCGCGAGTTGCTGCGCGGCAGCGAGGCCCGCGGGGCCCGAGCCGACGACGGCAACCTTCTTGCCGGTCTTGTGCTTCGCGATCTGCGTCGTGACCCAGCCTTCGGCCCAGGCTTTATCGATGATCGCGTGCTCGATCGACTTGATGCCGACCGGCTCCTTGTTGATGTTGAGCGTGCACGCCGCTTCGCACGGCGCCGGGCAGATGCGGCCCGTGAACTCGGGGAAGTTGTTCGTCGAGTGCAGCACTTCGATCGCCGACTTCCAGTCCTGGCGGTACACCAGGTCGTTGAAGTCCGGGATGATGTTGTTGACCGGGCAGCCGTTGTTGCAAAACGGAATGCCGCAGTCCATGCAACGCGCGCCCTGGATCTTCGCATCCGCATCGGACAGCGCGGCCACGAACTCCTTGTAGTGCTTCACCCGCGTGAGCGGTGCTTCGTACGCCTCATGCTGGCGCTCGTACTCGAGAAAACCGGTTACCTTACCCATTTGGCTCTCGTCTATCCATGAATTCGGTGAGGGGATCGGCGCCCGCGCTTCATGCACTGCATGCGCTGCGCGGCGGGCGCCCCTTCGTCTTTACGTCGTGCCGTCAGGCGGCGAGCACTTCCTGGCTCGCCTTCTTCGCGCCGATCTCGGCCAGTGCGCGCTTGTATTCCGTCGGGAACACCTTCACGAAGTGCCGGCGCGACGCGTCCCAGTTTTCCAGCAGCACCTTCGCACGCGGCGAGCCGGTGAACTGGAAGTGACGCTCGACGAGCCCCTTGAGCAGCGCCTCGTCGGTCTGGCCCGTGTGCCACAGCGCGCGGTCCACGGTGCGCTCCTGCTCGGCCTGCTGCAGCACCGGATCGAGCGTGACCATCGAGCGGTTGCACTTGCCTGCGAACGCGCCGTCCGGGTCGTAGACGAATGCGACGCCGCCCGACATGCCGGCCGCGAAGTTGCGGCCCGTCTCGCCGAGCACGGCGACGGTGCCGCCCGTCATGTATTCGCAGCCGTGATCGCCCGTGCCCTCGACGACCGCCGTCGCACCCGAGTTGCGCACGCAGAAGCGCTCGCCCGCGACGCCGCGCAGGAAGGCTTCACCCTCGATCGCGCCGTACATCACCGTGTTGCCGCAGATGATGTTTTCTTCGGACTTGCCGCGGAAATCGTTGGTCGGACGGATGATGATGCGACCGCCCGAGAGGCCCTTGCCGACGTAGTCGTTGCCGTCGCCGACGAGGTCCAGCGTGATGCCCTTCGCGAGGAACGCGCCGAAGCTCTGGCCCGCCGTGCCCTTGAACTGGATGTGGATCGCGTCGTCGGCGAGGCCGTCGTGGCCGTACTTCTTCGCGACCACGCCCGAGAGCATCGCGCCAACCGTACGGTTCACGTTGCGCACCGGCTGAATGAACGAGACGTGCTCGCCATTCTCGATTGCGGCCCGCGCCTTTTCGATCAGCGTATGGTCGAGCGCGCGAGAGAGGCCGTGATCCTGCGACTCGACGTGCAGACGCGCGACTTCGGCGCCCACTTGCGGCTGGTAGAACACGCGCGAGAAGTCGAGACCCCTCGCCTTCCAGTGCTCGATGCCGCGGCGCGTGTCGAGCAGGTCCGCACGGCCGATGAGGTCGTCGAACTTGCGGATGCCGAGCTGCGCCATGATTTCGCGCACTTCTTCAGCCACGAAGAAGAAGAAGTTGACGACGTGCTCGGGCTGGCCCGAGAACTTCGAGCGCAGCACCGGATCTTGCGTCGCGACGCCGACCGGGCAGGTGTTCAGATGGCACTTGCGCATCATGATGCAGCCTTCGACGACGAGCGGCGCCGTCGCGAAGCCGAATTCGTCCGCGCCGAGCAGCGCGGCGATTGCGACGTCGCGGCCCGTCTTCATCTGGCCGTCGGCCTGCACGCGAATGCGGCCGCGAAGCTGGTTGAGCACGAGCGTCTGCTGGGTTTCGGCGAGGCCGAGTTCCCACGGCGAGCCGGCGTGCTTGATCGACGAGAGCGGCGACGCGCCCGTGCCGCCGTCATGACCGGCGATCACGACGTGATCGGCCTTCGCCTTCGCCACGCCCGCGGCCACCGTGCCCACGCCCACTTCCGACACGAGCTTCACCGAGATCGACGACGACGGATTCACGTTCTTCAGATCGTGAATGAGCTGTGCGAGGTCTTCGATCGAGTAGATGTCGTGGTGCGGCGGCGGCGAGATGAGGCCCACGCCCGGCACCGAGTAACGCAGCTTGCCGATGTACTCCGAAACCTTGTGGCCCGGCAGCTGGCCGCCTTCGCCAGGCTTTGCGCCCTGCGCCATCTTGATCTGGATCTGGTCCGCCGAAGCAAGGTACTCCGCCGTCACGCCGAAGCGGCCCGACGCGACCTGCTTGATCTTCGAGCGCAGCGAATCGCCGTCCTTGAGCGCGATGTCCCTCACGACTTCCTTGCCGATCACGGATTGCAGCGTGTCGCCTTCCTTGATCGGAATGCCGCGCAGTTCGTTGCGATAGCGGTTCTCGTCTTCGCCGCCCTCGCCCGTGTTCGACTTGCCGCCGATGCGGTTCATCGCGATGGCGAGCGTGGCGTGCGCTTCGGTCGAAATCGAGCCGAGCGACATCGCGCCGGTGGCGAAGCGCTTGACGATTTCCTTCGCCGGTTCGACGTCGTCGATGGAGATCGCGCGCATCGGATCGATGCGGAATTCGAACAGGCCGCGGAACGTCATGTGACGCTTCGTCTGGTCGTTGATGAGGTGCGCGTATTCCTTGTACGTCTGGTACGAGTTGCTGCGCGCCGAGTGCTGGAGCTTGGCGATCGCATCCGGCGTCCACATGTGGTCCTCGCCGCGCACGCGGTAGGCGTACTCGCCGCCCGCATCGAGCATGTTCGCGAGGACCGGGCTGCCGCCGTAAGCGTCGCGATGCAGGCGAATCGCTTCGTCCGCGACTTCGAAGAGGCCGATGCCGCCGACCTTCGACGCCGTGCCCTTGAAATACTTGCCGACGAGCTCTTCCGCGAGGCCGATCGCTTCGAAGATTTGCGCGCCCGTGTACGACATGTACGTCGAAATGCCCATCTTCGACATGACCTTCTGCAGGCCCTTGCCGACCGCCTTCGTGAAGTTGTAGACCGCCTTCTCCGGCGACAGGTCGCCCTTCTGGCTGCTGGCCAACTGCGCGAGCGTTTCCATCGCGAGGTACGGGTGCACGGCTTCGGCGCCGTAGCCCGCGAGCAGGGCGAAGTGGTGCGTCTCGCGCGCCGAGCCCGTTTCCACGACGAGACCCGTGCTCGTGCGCAGGCCTTGCGACACGAGGTGCGTGTGGATCGCGGAGGTGGCGAGCAGCGCCGGAATCGCGACGTTGTCGCGGTCCGTGCGGCGGTCCGAGACGATCAGAATGTTGTAGCCGAGCTTGACCGCATCGACGGCTTCCGCACACAGCGAGGCGAGACGCGCTTCGATGCCTTCCTTGCCCCAGGCGACCGGATAGCAGATGTTCAGTTCGTAGGAGCTGAACTTGCCGCCCGTGTACTGCTCGATCGCGCGGATCTTCGCGATGTCCTTGAAGTCGAGCACCGGCTGCGACACTTCGAGACGCATCGGCGGGTTGATGTTGTTGGTGTCGAGCAGATTCGGCTTCGGGCCGATGAACGACACGAGCGACATCACCATGTTCTCGCGGATCGGGTCGATCGGCGGGTTCGTGACCTGCGCGAAGAGCTGCTTGAAGTAGTGATAGAGCGTCTTGTTCTTGTTGGACATGACCGCCAGCGGCGAGTCGTTGCCCATCGAGCCGATTGCCTCTTCACCGGCCATCGCCATCGGCGCCAGCAGGAACTTGATGTCTTCCTGCGAATAGGCGAACGCCTGCTGACGGTCGAGCAGCGTGGCTTCGGCGCGCGCGGTCGCGACGTCTTCGGCCTTCGGCTCGATTTCGTCGAGCTTGATGCGCACGGCGTCGATCCAGCTCTTGTACGGCTTGGCGTTCGCCAGGTTGTCCTTGAGTTCCTTGTCGTCGATGATGCGGCCGTGCTCCATGTCGATCAGGAACATCTTGCCCGGCTGCAGACGCCACTTCTTGACGATCTTCGATTCGGGGATCGGCAGCGTGCCCGCTTCGGACGCCATGATGACGAGTTCGTCGTCGGTGACGATGTAGCGCGCCGGACGCAGGCCGTTACGGTCGAGCGTCGCGCCGATCTGACGGCCGTCCGTGAAGGCGATCGCGGCGGGGCCGTCCCACGGCTCCATCATCGCGGCATGGTATTCGTAGAACGCGCGGCGGTTCTCGTCCATCAGCGTGTGTTGCTCCCACGCTTCGGGAATCATCATCATGACCGCGTGCACGAGCGGATAGCCCGCCATCACGAGCAGTTCGAGACAGTTGTCGAACGATGCCGTATCCGACTGGCCCGGATAGATCAGCGGCCAGAGCTTCGGCAGGTCGTCGCCGAGCACGTGCGAGGCGATCGCGCCGGTCCGCGCGTTCAGCCAGTTCACGTTGCCCTTCACGGTGTTGATTTCGCCGTTGTGGGCAATCATGCGGTACGGGTGGGCGAGTTCCCACGCCGGGAAGGTGTTCGTCGAGAAGCGCTGGTGCACGAGCGCCAGCGCCGAGACGACGCGCTCGTCTTGCAGGTCGCGGTAGTACACGCCGACCTGGCCCGCCAGCAGCAGGCCCTTGTAGACGACCGTGCGCGCCGAGCACGACGGCACGAAGTATTCCTTGCCGTGCTTGAGTTTGAGCGCCTGGATGCGGTGGCTCGCGGTCTTGCGGATCACGTAGAGCTTGCGTTCGAGCGCGTCCGTGACCATCACGTCCTTGCCGCGGCCGATGAAGATCTGGCGGATCAGCGGCTCGCTCGCCTTGACCGTGGGCGAGATCGGCATCGCATGGTCGACCGGCACGTCGCGCCAGCCGAGCACCACCTGGCCTTCGGCGCGCACCGTGCGCTCGAGTTCCTGTTCGCACGCGAGGCGCGAAGCATGTTCCTTCGGCAGGAAGATCATGCCGACGCCGTATTCGCCAGCCGGCGGCAGCGTCACGCCTTGCTTGGCCATCTCTTCGCGATAGAAGGCGTCCGGAATCTGGATCAGGATGCCCGCGCCGTCGCCCATGAGCGGATCGGCGCCGACGGCGCCCCGATGGTCGAGGTTCTCGAGAATCTTCAGCCCTTGCTGAATGATTTCGTGGCTCTTCTTGCCCTTGATATGGGCGACGAAGCCGACGCCGCATGCGTCGTGTTCGTTTTGCGGGTCATAGAGACCTTGCGCGGCGGGCACCGCGGCGCGCTGCTGGTGATCGTTCATGGGGACACCGTCCAAGAATGGCCAATGGCTGGCCGTTGATTCCGTCTTTTAGTTTCCCGCCGCTTGCGTGACCGCGGTACGGCGTTGCGCGGGCGATGCGGGCTTCCCGCGTCGTGCGCCGAGGAGAGCCGAAAGGCGAATATACGCGACGAATCAAGGGCATGCAAATAAAACCGCTTGGTCGAACCCCAATTATCGAGATGGTGCATACGTGCACCATTTTATTGGGGACACAGTGAAATCAAGCCAAAGAAAACGGCATCCGAAGATGCCGTTTCTCGCATAACTCCTTGATCCTGAAGCCGATCAGTGTGGCCCGGCGCCCGGTTTTCGCTCCTCGTGAGCGGGCGATGAACTCGTCGCGCTGCCGCTACCCGATGCCGCCGTCCCGCTCGACTGGCCGGTCGGACCGTCCGAATGCGCACCCTGATGTCCGCCTGGATGCGCCCCTGCATCACCGCCGGGGTGACCGCCCGATGCGCTCGAACCCGGACCGGTCGAAGACGGCGCATGATGCGCCCCCGATTGTCCAGGCAGCGGCGATGCAGCTGCGGCCGCCGGCGCGCCTGCAGCCGGAAGCGGCGCCTCGCGCACCTTGCGCGGCCGCCCGCGCGGCAGCGGCGACACACGCCGGTTCGCCGAGCGTGACGCCCAGTCGCGATAGGTATCGCTGCCGAGCACCCAGCCCTTGAGGGTCGCCTGCATCAGCTGGGAGGTCTCGCGTTCATCGAGCGTTTGTTCGCACAACTCTCGATAGGTGCGCTGACGCTCGAACGGCGTATTGCCGAGTGCCCAGTAGAGCGGGTGATCGGTGATGAGGCTGTCGACGGTGAGTCCGATGTGATGCCGGTAGCTCGACCACCTGTAGTCCTCAGGAATCGCGACGAGATGGTTGCGCACCGGCGCCAGTTCGACGACGCGGCTCGCCAGCAGGAAATAGCGCTCGCCCTCGATTACCGTTGCGCGGTAGCGGCCTTCCCACAACGTGCCGCGTCGCGCGTAGCGCCGGTTGAAATGCGCCACGTAGCGCCGGCCGACCGCCTGCATTGCCTTCGGCAGACTCGATTCGTCGGATGGGGTGACGAGCAGTTGCACCGCGCCGGGCATCAATACCCACGCGTGAACCGCCAGATGATGATCGCGCGCCGCCGCTTTCAGGCAATCGATGAAAAGCTCGTAATCCTGTTCATCGACAAATGCAGGCTGTTGGTCGAGCCCGCGAAGGATCACGTGCTGCGGCTGATCAGGAACATAAAGACGTGCAAGCCGTGCCATGCTCGATTTTCCATTTGTCCGTTGGTGAATACCCGCAGACCCGCCAGGCTGCACGGACGCTCGTCGCGCCGTGGTGCGGCTTCGGCGGAAACCTCGCGGCGCTTAGGGAGATGCTTCTAGTGGGCGCATATGGTCTGATGGAAGCCTTTTGTTCATAATGTGCGAGCCTTTAATGGAGGAGAACCTAAATGAAATTAAAACAGGCGCTGGCAGGTATCGCCGCGCTCGCCGCTGTGTCGGCAGTGCACGCACAATCAGCTCACACGCTTTACGTCACGACCGGGTGGTTCCATTTCGCACCGCAGGACTCCAGTGACCCGCTCAAAATCGACAGCGTTGCCGGCTTTCCCGTCAACGCAGCCATTCCCGGCTCGGGCGCCAGCGTCGGCAACGCCGACACGGCCGGCTTGAGCCTCGGCTACTTCATCACCGACAACATCGCCGCTGAAGCAGAACTTGGCATTCCGCCGAAATTCGACCTCTCAGGTTCAGGCTCGCTCTCCTCGTTCGGCAAGATCGGCGAGGCGCGCCTCTGGGCTCCGGCATTGCTGCTCAAGTACTACTTCAACAAGGCCGATTCGAAGTTCCGCCCGTATCTCGGCCTCGGCGCCACGTACACCTGGTTCACGGGCGACAAGATCACGAACAACAACTTGACCGGCGCCATTGGGTACGCGGGTACGCAAGCCCTTGCTCCTTATGGCGTCACACCGAGCCCGGGCGTTCAAACCAGCGTTACGACAACCAATTCCTGGGCACCTGTCTTTAGCGCGGGCTTCAACTACAACTTCACGAAGCACTGGTTCGCGGGCTTCTCGCTGTCGTACATCCCGGTCAACGTGACCGCCAAGCTCGACACCACCACCCGAACGGGCGTCCACGTCCGCTCCGAAGCCAAGATTCACCTGAACCCGATCGTTACCTACCTCAAGGTCGGTTACGCATTCTAGGCGCCGCTGCCTCAGCAGCCGCCTGATCCGCGAGCCCTCCGCCCCCGCACTTGCGGCGCCCCGGCGGAGGCGCCTCCTCCCTCCCACCGGTTTGTCACCACAATCGTGCAGGTTTTCTCTGATTCTATGCCTCTGAGAAAAACCGTGCTGTCCCCGTAATCACCAATTACACACTAAGCCGAAGAACGCTGTCTGCCGCGCGCACGCGACCGGACCGCATGAGCACGCTCGCGCGGCGGGCACAGGAATTGCGCAATACTTTCGAACTCCCGCGTCCAGTTTTTTCGTGGACACAGCCAGTCATTGACCCTGCGTTTTCAACAACGGAGCGATTCATGAGCGCATTCCCAAATACGCGAAATGCAATTGGGGAGTCCTGGAACAAGACGGGCCGCCACGCGCGCCGCATCGCGCGCCGCAGCCGCAATGCGGCGGCCGACATCGCCGACGAGCTGCGCGACTTGCTCGCCGAACTGGAAACAACACTTGGCGAGGGCACCCAGGCCGATGCCGCGGCGCTGCGCGAGGATGTACGCAAGCGTCTCGATGCAGCGCGCGAACGCCTGGAAGTGGCGCGCACCGCGGCGCGCGAGCGGGCCGACGAAGCCATCAGCCACGCCGATGACTACGTGCACCGCAATCCCTGGCAGTCGATTGCCATTGCGGGCGGTCTGGCGTTGATCGTGGGTGCGTTGATCGCGCGTGGCCGCCAGGACGGTTGACGGGTCGCCGGTTCGGACCATTCAGACGATTCAGACTTTTCGGTCGTCGAGCGCGTGCGGGCCGATCAGATCGATGCGGTCCGTGCAGATCGTATCGACGCCCCAACGCGCGAGACACCGCGCACGCTCGAGGTCGTTCACCGTATAGGCGAGGATGTACAGGCCCGCAGCCTTGATACGGGCAACGAGCGCTTCATCCAGATGCCGGTGGCTCGCATGCAGCGAGACGCAACCCAGGTCGCGACACCGCTCGCGCCAGTCGCCCGGCACATGCTCGAACAGCAGGCCGCGCGGCAGGTCCGGCGCGGCGTCGCGCGCAGCCGCAAGCGCCTCGAATGAAAACGACGACAGCAACGGCGGCGGCATCGCGCCCGCCCACAACTGCGCGGCCTCTGCCGCCACGACGCGACCCGTCTCGATCTCGCGCCGCGGGCATGGCTTGATCTCCACATTCGCGGCGAGCCCCGCTTCACGGCAGTACGCAGCAATCTGCGCGAGCGTCGGCATCTGCTCGCCTGTGAATTCCGCACCGCGCCAGTTTCCGGCATCGAGCGCCGACATTTCGGCGTAGCTCAGCCGCGCTGCCGCGCCATGTCCGTTCGTCGTGCGATCGACGGTGTCGTCGTGCAAGAGGAAGACGATGTCGTCGGCGGAGAGTTTCGCGTCGAACTCGACCATGTGGTGGCCGAGTCGCGCGCCGGTGCGCATGGCTGCGAGCGTGTTCTCAGGCGCGAGCGTACCGCCGCCACGGTGCGCGCAAACGCGCGGATACGGCCAAGGTTTCATAGGATGGGCATCGCATGGGCTCGCGAATCTGACGACCGCATCTGACAACACCAGCGGCCAGCATCAATCGACATCGGAAGCCGTCAGACTTCCTCCGGGACGACGAAGAGCCGCCGATACTCCTTCAGCGCATACCGGTCGGTCATGCCGGCGATGTAATGCGCGATCAGGCGCGGCTGCGCCTCTGTTTCGGGCGACTGGTAATCGGGCGGCAAGAGGCGCGGATCGTCGGAAAACGCTTCGAACAGCCCTTTCACCACGCGCTGCGCCTTGTTCGCCATGCGCATCACGCGATAGTGGCGATAGAGGTTTGCGTACAGGAAGCGCTTGAGCGCGGTTGCCTGCACTGCGACGCTCTCGCTGTGCGCGACGAGCGGCGGCGCGGCGCGCACCTCGTCGAGCGACTGCGGTGTGTATTTAGCCAGATTGCGGCTCGTCTGCTCGATGAGATCGACGATCAGCGTGTTGATCACGCGCCGCACGGTCTCGTGGATCAGCCGGCGTCCCTCGATTTGCGGGAAATCGCCGCGCGCGGCCTCGTAGTGCGTCTGCCAGAGCTCCACTTCGGCCAGTTGCTCGATCGTGATCAGGCCCGAGCGCAGACCGTCGTCGACGTCGTGATTGTTATAGGCGACTTCGTCGGCGATGTTGGCAATCTGCGCCTCGATCGACGGCTGACGCCCATGCAGGAAACGCTCGCCGAGATCGCCGAGCCGCCGCGCATTCTCGCGCGAGCAGTGCTTGAGAATGCCCTCGCGCGTCTCGAAGCAGAGGTTCAGACCGTTGAACGCACCGTAATGCTCTTCGAGTTCGTCGACCACGGCGAGGCTCTGCAGGTTGTGTTCGAAGCCGCCGTGGCCGCGCATGCAGTCGTTGAGCGCGTCCTGCCCCGCATGGCCGAACGGCGTATGCCCAAGGTCGTGCGCAAGCGAGATCGCCTCGACGAGATCCTCGTTCACGCGCAGGTTGCGCGCAATCGAACGGGCGATCTGTGCAACTTCGATGCTGTGCGTGAGCCGCGTGCGAAAGAGATCGCCCTCATGGTTCACGAACACCTGGGTCTTGTATTCGAGCCGCCGAAACGCCGTGGAATGAACGATGCGGTCGCGATCGCGCTGGAACTCGCTGCGTGCGGCGGGCGGCGGCTCGGGATAGCGCCGTCCACGCGACTGTGACGCGTGCGCGGCGTACGGCGCAAGGCCTGCCTCCAGCATGGCGACCCGCGACGCGTACGCGACGTCGGCCGGACCGTTTGAAGTGTCGTTGCGAGTGTCGCTCACCAGGGTTCTCCGCAAGAGTGGGCAGACCGGCGGCGCTCAGTCCACCGTCGTGGCAGCGAGTGTGGCCTGAACGGCTTCGTCCGGTGCGCGGGTGATCAGCGTGTCGCCGAAGCGTTTCAGCAGGATGAACTTGATCGCGCCGCCCTCGGCCTTCTTGTCGACCTGCATCAGTTCGACATAGCGCGCAGCACCCAGCGCGGGCGCGCGCACGGGCAGCTTCGCCGCGTCGATCACGCGCACGAGGCGCGCACGCGAAGCTTCGTCCAGATGACCGAGCCGCACCGACAGGTCCGCCGCCATCGCCATGCCGCAACCGACCGCTTCGCCGTGCAGCCATTCGCCGTAGCCGAGGCCCGCCTCGATCGCGTGGCCGAACGTGTGGCCGAAATTGAGAATCGCGCGCAGGCCGCCTTCGCGCTCGTCGGCAGCCACCACCGACGCCTTGATCTCGCACGAGCGCTTCACCGCGTGAACGAGCGCCTCCGGTTCGCACCGGTTCAGGGCATCGACGTTGTTTTCGATCCAGTCGAAGAACCCGGCATCGGCAATCGCGCCCGTCTTGATCACTTCGGCGATACCCGCCGCCAGCTCACGCGCCGGGAGCGTACGCAGCGCGGCGATGTCGGCGATCACGGCCTGCGGCTGATAAAAGGCGCCGATCATGTTCTTGCCGAGCGGGTGATTGATCCCCGTCTTGCCGCCCACCGACGAATCGACCTGCGAAAGCAGCGTGGTCGGGACCTGGATGAACGGCACGCCGCGCATGTAGCACGCAGCGGCAAACCCGGTCATGTCGCCGGTCACGCCGCCGCCGAGCGCGATCAGCGTCGTTTTACGGTCGGCGCGCGAGGTGAGGAGCGCGTCGAAAATCTGGTTGAGCGTCTCCCAGTTCTTGTGCACCTCGCCATCGGGCAGCACGACGGTATGGACGTCCTTGCCGAGCGGCGCAAGCGCGTTGCGCAGCGCGTCGCCATACAGCGGATCGACGACGGTGTTCGTCACGATCGTCACCGACTGGCCTGCGATATGCGGCGCAAACAGCGCCGTCTGGCCGATCAGGCCGGCACCGATATGGATGGGGTAGGCGCGCTCGCCCAGTTCGACGTTGACAGTAATCATGCTAGCCATTATCGCTGACGCGCCCTGGGCGCGCCGGGGTTCGGATGACGCCAGCCATGTCGAGCTGCATCAGCACCATGTTGACGAGCCCGTTGACGGAAGGCCGGCCGGTTTCGATCACGAAGTCGGCGATTTCGCGGTAAAGCGGATCGCGGACTTCATAGAGCGCTTCGAGCCGCGCTTTGGGATCTTCGGTCTGCAGGAGCGGGCGGTTCTTGTCGCGTCGCGTACGCAGCCACAGGTCGTGTGGATTCGCGCGCAGATAGACGACGAAGCCGCGTTCCTTGAGCGCCGAGCGGTTCTCGGGCCGCAGCACTGCGCCGCCGCCGGTCGCCAGTACGATGTCCTCTCGGGCAGTCAGTTCGTCGATCACCTGGGCTTCGCGCTCGCGAAAGCCCGCTTCGCCTTCCAGTTCGAAGATCACGGGAATGCGCGCACCGGTGCGTGCCTCGATCTCATGGTCGGAGTCGAAAAACGGCCGCCCCAGCCGGCGCGCGACTGCCCGGCCCACGGTCGTCTTACCGGCGCCCATGAGCCCGACAAAAAAAACATTGGCGTTTGCATCCCGCACTTGCTGCGTTTCCTCGATAGGGTTGGTGCCGCAGCTTACTGGCAAAGCTGCGGAGTTGTCGAGCCTGCGGCTCGTAACTGGGGCCAATTCGCTGGGGCTAATTCGCTGGGGTCAGTTCGCCGGATCAATCCGTCGGGGTCAATTCGCCGGGTCAATCAGCTTCAATGACGCGCGGCGTAATGAACACCACAAGCTCGCTGCGCTGGCCGCGATGTGCGCGGTGCGAAAAAAGCGCGCCCAGGATGGGTATTTTGCCCAGGAGCGGCACGCGCGTCACATCATCCCTGTCGCCGGTCGCATCGATCCCGCCAATCGACACCGTGCCGCCGTCCTCGATTTCGACTCGCGTCTGAACGTGCTTTGTGTTGATCGCAGGCCCCGCAGCGGTCTGCTCACCGACGCTGTCCTTCGCGATATCGAGGTCGAGGATGACGCGGCCGTCCGGCGTAATTCGCGGTTCGACCTCCAGTTTCAGGCTTGCGCGGCGAAACTGCACGCCCGAGACGCCCTGCCCGACCTTCGCCTGATACGGCAACTCGGTGCCCTGCTCGACGACGGCGCGCGTGCGATCGGCGGTCACGACGCGCGGACTCGATACGACTCTCCCACGCCCTTCGGCTTCGAGTGCGCTCAACTGGATGTCGAGCAGACGTGTCGCGCGCGCCGCGAGCAGCGACAGGCCGAGTTGCGCGGCGTCGAAGCCCGCAAGCGGACCTGCGGAGAGGTCGTAGGCCGTGCCGTCCTTCCCGCCTTGCACGCCGTGCGCGGTGGCCTGCGTAGTGGCCTGCGTGGTGGCCTGCGTGGTGCCGTTCACGCTGCTGTTCGCGCCGCCATCCGCATTGGCCGGCGTCACGCCGAGGCGTACCCCGAGTTCGCGCGAGAGCCCCTCGTCGCCCTCGACGATGCGCGCTTCGATCAGCACCTGACGCGCAGGCGCGTCGAGCATCAGGATCAGTTCGGCGATCTGGTCGAGGCGCGCGGGCAGATCCGTCACGAACAGCAGGTTGGTGCGTGCATCCGCCACTGCCGCACCGCGTTTCGACAGCGCGCGCTGCGCGCCCGAGCCGGTCAGCAGGCGCCGCAGATCCTCGGCGCGTGCGTAGTGCAGCTCGAACGCACGGCTCGCCAGCGGTTCGAGTTCCGCAGCCCGTGCGTGCGCCTCGAAGCGCTGCCGCTCGCGCGCTGCGAGTTCAGCGGCTGGCGCGACCCAGATCACGTCGCCCGCGCGTTCCATTGCGAGGCCGTTCGCCTTCAGCAGCAGATCGAACGCGGTGCGCCACGGCACGCGGTCCAGCCGCAGCGTTACCTGGCCGCGCACACGCTCGCTCGCAACGATATTCAGCTTCGTGAATGCCGCAAATGTATTCAGCACGGCGGAAAGCTCTGCGCGCTGAAAATTCAGCGTGATCGGGCGATCGGGCGGAAGGCCGTCGTCTGTTCGTGCGGGATCGCCGAGCCGCTGCGGAGCGCGTAACGGCACCGGCGGACCTTCGAGTTGCGTCGTCGCCCGGGCTGCACCACTGTTTGCATCCGGTGCTGTGGCATGCGGCGCCGTCTGCGAATTGCCCGGCGTTTCAGATGCCTCGCTCAACGAGGCGGCACGTGCAGTTTCGCCGTCGCCCTCCGGCACAAACGGATTCGCCGTCCATCCCGACGCATCGCGTGAATCGCCCGGCGCAGGCAGCGGCGCAACGACGTGGCGTTCAACCGCCGCCCCCGCGTCCAGTGACGACACCGGCTGCGGAAGCGGCACGGCGGAAATCGCATCAGCCGCAAAGCAAGCGCCACAGAACATCAACACCATCGCACGCACGGCCTTCACTTCATCTCCTCGGCCCAGGTCAGTGTCTGAGTCGTCCCACCCGAGGTGAGGATCACACGCGATGTCTCGATCCGTTCGACGCGAGCACCCTCGAACATCTGCCCGACCTGCACGGCGTTTGTGCCGGATGCGGATTCGATGAGCGCGATACGGCCCATGCGGTCCTGAAGCACGCCGGTCAGCCGCAGCGCGCCGTTGCCCGTGACATCTGCGACGCTGTTCGCAAAGGGATCGAATGTCGCTCGGTCCGAGACACTGCCTGTTGTGCCGGATTGCACGGGCGGCAGACCGTCGAATACCTGCAACGTCGCGGCAACAGAAAGACGCTCACCGTGGCGCTTGATCGTGAGTTCGTCCGGCACGACAAGCTCCGGCTGAACCGAGAGTCCGGCGAGAAACGCTCGCACTTGCGAGAAGCTTCCTTGCGCGACGAGTTTCATTGCCTGGAAACTTTCCGCGCCGGCGCCCCCCGAACCGGAAGGCTCCAGCGTTGACAGGGCCAGCCCGGCATGCGACGTCAACCCGGAAATTCGCCTCAACTCGTCGGCTGCCGAGCCCTTGCGATTGCCGTACGTCACATCCGATCCTGCTTGCCTGCGCGACAGCTTGAGCACCGGCAAGCGTGCAACGGCGCGCTGCGCGTCGGCCAGCGTATGTTCGGCTTCGTGCAGCTCGCTTCGGGCCGCCCGCACGCCCACGAAATCCACGGCGACACAGGCGACACCGGCGCTCAACGCCGCCATAAGCGCGAGCACAGCCGCGACACCCGTTCGCCGCCGCACGCTCCACGCGTGCAAACGCATCCAGTCGCGCAACGCCGCGAGGCCCGTGTATGCCGATAAATCGTGATGCGTCGTCAGCACGCCGCTCATTCCGGATTCCTCACTTTCGTTTGCGAGGTGCTTTCCGTTGATTGTGCCGGGGCCGCGGTGCCGTACCACGCGAGCCGGGTGATCACGCGAATCGGATCATCGTCGATGCTCGTTCGTTGCTTCGCATTCCCGGCCTGCTGCGTGCGCTTGAATTCACGCACGTTCACTGACTCGACATCAGGCACCTGGCGCAGACGCTTGAGCCAATCGGCGATGACGTTCTCGCTGGCGAGCGCGGCATGCAGATGGGTTTCGTCGCCGCGATGCTCGATCTGGTGCAGCACGACGCCAGCCGTTCCCGCACTTCCCAGTGCGTCGAGCAGCGCAACCATGCGTGTCAGCGGCTTGCCGCGCTGTTCAGTCAGTCGCTCGGTGATCTGCCGCGCCGCGGCTTCGCTGGCGAGGTGCTGCGCTTCGGCATACGGCGCCAGCAATGGCGCCATCGACTGCTCAACGACAAGGCGATGCGCTTCGACGCGACTGCGCTGCCACATCTGCCAACCCATCAGCGGGGCCGACAAGGCGCACCCCAACATGAGCGCCGCGCCCCACTCGATCAGGCGACGGCGACGTAACCTCTGTATCTCGCGCCGCCGCCACGGCAGCAGATTGAAGCCGACTCGCGCGCTCGCCGTCTCCTTGAAAATTGGCTTCATTCGCTCACCCCGCGCAACGCAAGGCCGAATGCGACCGCGCACGACGGATCGTGCGCCAGGAGCATGGGAAGCGGCCGCTCGGAATCGGCGAGCGCAGCGCACTCGAACGGCAACACAGGGCAACCGAGTACCTCGCCAATATCCGCAAGCGTGAAATGCACGCCGCGCAACATGCCGATGTCGCCCGCCACGAGCGCGCAGCTCGCCTGTTCGCCCTGCGTGAGATCGCGCAACGCTTCGACAAGATCAGCGTGCTCCAGCGCGGGAAAGCGCATCTCGCGCATGATCGAATCGTCGACCATGGCCCAGCCGCGTATGCCCTCCGCGCCGATCCATAGCGCCAGATACCGCTCATGCGGCTGCAACTCGAAGCCGGCTGCATAGCGCATCGCACGCAATGCCGCGTGCGCTTCGTCGTCCACTGCGGACAATGCGATGCCGGCCATGGCCGCGCATTCGATACGGGCTTCCAGATGCGCGCGTGCCGCCGCGGCAATCGTCACTTGCGTTCCGCCTTCGATCTCACGAGGCGACCCACTGCCCGGCTGTGTCACGCGCCAGTCGACCGCGAGTTCGTGCCGCTCGACGCCTGCCATGCGCTCGGCCTGCGCCAGCACGAGCGGTTCGAGTTCGGCATATATCTGCGAAGCGTCGACACCGCTCGCAGCCGGTGAGAGCCGCGCGAGCGGCACCGTGGCCACGAGTGTCGCGCTTGCGGGCAGCGCCATCGCGCAGCGCATCGGCACGCCCACGCACTGGCGCGGCAGCTCGCCGAACACGCCGCGCAGCGCCTCGACCACCGCAGCCCGGTCGACGATCTCGACACCTGCCATCGCCTCGCGCGGCAACGGCGCGCTGGCGAGACACTCGAGGCGCACCGGCGCCGAGCCGAACAGACGCCGGCTCAGCACCGCCAGCGTGACTCCGCGCGCCGCCACGTCGATACCTGCTGCAAAACGGCGTGCACCCAACAAAACCGGCTTCATGAGGCCCATCGCAATCCCTCTTTTGCGTTGCACGCCACGAACCATTCGAAAGCGTGCAGTAAGGAACATTGTGCGAATCGGCGGCACGCGCGAATACTCGTCCGAACGGCCAAACCTCGGTTTGCGTCCTGTTCACACGCGAAAGCGGCGTCTACAGTGCAGATATGTGCTCGTCGCGTCCCGCACCGCCTGCGTAAGCATTTAGAAAGATTACCAGCCGGACAGCTATAATCGCGGGACTGTTTTTTCGGTGCCGGTATGCAAGAAACCTCGTCTTCATCGTCCACGCCACCGCCGCCAAAGCGTCGGCGCCCATGGTGGGCGAAGCTGCTCATCGGCTTCGCCGGGTTGAGCGTGGCGGGCGCCGTCTGCGTCGCGCTGGTGGCCGGTTACGCACTGATCTTCGCCCTCCCCAGGCTGCCGCCCCTCGACGCACTCACCGATTACCGGCCCAAGGTTCCGCTGCGCATCTACACGCGCGACCACGTGTTGATCGGCGAATTCGGCGCAGAGCGGCGCGACGTCGTCCACATCCAGGATGTGCCGGACAATCTTAAAAACGCCGTGCTCGCGATCGAGGACGCCCGCTTCTACGATCACGGCGGCGTGGACCTTGCCGGTATTGCGCGCGCGGGTTTCGTTGCGCTCACCAACGGGCACGCCACGCAGGGCGCGAGCACGATCACGATGCAGGTCGCGCGCAATTTTTTCCTGACGAGCGAGAAAACCTATACGCGCAAGGTCTACGAGATGCTGCTGGCCTACAGGATCGAGACGAAGCTCTCGAAGGACCAGATCCTCGAGGTCTACATGAACCAGATCTACCTCGGGCAGCGCGCGTACGGCTTCGCGAGCGCGGCGCGCATCTATTTCGGCAAGAATCTGAAGGACCTCTCGCTCGCCGAGTGCGCGATGCTCGCCGGTCTGCCCAAAGCACCGTCCGCCTACAACCCGGTGGTGAATCCGCGGCGCGCGAAGGTGCGACAGAACTACATCCTCCAGCGCATGCTCGAACTGCACTACATCACGCAGGCGCAGTACGACGAGGCGGCGCGGCAACCGCTCGTCGTGAAGGGCGCAAGCAAGGAATTCAGCGTCCACGCGGAATATGTCGCCGAAATGGTCCGGCAACTGATGTACGCGCAGTATCGCGAAGAGGCCTACACGCGCGGACTGAACGTCGTCACCACCATCGACTCAGCCGACCAGGACGTCGCGTACCACGCGCTGCGCAAGGGCCTGCTCGATTACGAGCGGCGCCACGGCTATCGCGGGCCCGAAGCGTTCATCGAGCTGCCTGCCGACGCGGACGAGCGCGAGCAGGCCATCGACGACGCCCTGCTCGATCACCCGGACAACGGCGAGCTCGTCGCGGCGGTCGTGACTGCGGCGAGCCCGAAAGAGGTGCAGGTCACGTTCATCGACGGCAACGTCGCCAGGCTTCACGGCGACGGCCTGCGCTTTGCGCAGTTCGCGCTCGGTCCGCGTGCGTCGGCTCGGCAGCGCATCCGGCCTGGCGCGATCATCCGCGTGACGCACAACAGCAACGACAGCGACACGGGCGAATGGTCGATCACGCAGTTGCCGCAGATCGAAGGGGCATTCGTCTCCGTGGTGCCGCAGAGCGGGGCGATCCGCGCACTCGTCGGCGGCTTCGACTTCAACAAGAACAAGTTCAACCACGTCACGCAGGCGTGGCGTCAGCCGGGGTCGAGCTTCAAGCCGTTCGTCTATTCGGCGTCGCTCGACAAGGGGCTCGGTCCGGCCACCATCATCAACGATGCGCCGCTCTTCTTCAGTGCGGCGGAAACCGGCGGCCAGCCGTGGGAGCCGAAGAACTATGGCGGCGGCTTCGACGGTCCGATGACCATGCGCACCGCGCTTCAGAAGTCGAGAAACCTCGTGTCGATCCGTATCCTCAGCCACATCGGCACGAAGTACGCGCAGCAGTACATCACGCATTTCGGCTTCGACGCAGATCGTCATCCCGCCTATCTGCCGATGGCGCTCGGCGCCGGTCTGGTCACGCCGCTGCAGATGGCGGCGGGCTATTCCGTCTTTGCCAATGGAGGCTATCGCGTCAATCCGTATCTGATCGCCGAAGTCACGGATCAGCGCGGCATCGTGATCGCGCAGGCGCAGCCTATCGTCGCCGGGCAGAATGCACCGCGCGCGATTGATCCGCGCAATGCGTACATCATGAACAGCCTGCTGACGAGCGTCGCACAGCACGGCACGGGCGCAAAATCGAACGTCCTCAAGCGCACCGACCTCGCAGGCAAGACCGGCACGACGAACGATTCGCGCGACACGTGGTTCGCCGGCTACCAGCACACGCTCACGGCCATCGCCTGGCTCGGCTACGACAATCCGCGCAGCCTCGGCGACAAGGAAACGGGCGGCGGCCTCGCACTGCCGGTCTGGATCGACTACATGGCGAGCGCGCTCAAGGGTGTGCCGACTTACCAGATGCCGATGCCGGACGGCGTCGTCACGCTAGGCAACGAGTTGTATTACGCCGATCTCACGCCGGGGCACGGGTTCGTGTCGACCGTGGGAATCAGTCAGGCCACGCTCGATACGGCGGCAAGCGGCGTGCCGGGCGAAGCCGCAGCCGCAAATGGAGCCGCGGCGCCCGAGCCCGAGCATGTCAATGCGCAGGAGAAGGAGGACATCATGAAGCTGTTCCGCGGGCACTGACTGGATATCCGAATTGAGGTCCGAAACCCAAAGCCCGAGGTTCAAAGACCGCCTTCCCCCGGGCGCGCGTCACGGCCAGTCGGTGTCGGTCAGGGCGGATCAGGGCGTGAAGCGAACCGGCTCGCCCGCCTGCTCGGTCGCATAGGCCGAGAGCGCCGAAAAGAACTCCGAGTCCGAGCGCGTGTCGCGCCATTCGCCATCCCGGAAGCGGTAGTGAAAACCACCGGCTTTTGCTGCGATCCAGATCTCGCTCATCGGCGGCTGCAGATTGACGATGATCTTGGTCCGGTTGTGGAATTCAAGCGTCAGAACATTGCCGCTGCGTTCGAGTTCGATATCGGCATCGGCCTCGTCGACGGCACGTTCCACCGCTGCCAGCACGGCTTCCGCCCGGCTCAGGTAGTCACTGTCGGTCATGCTAAACTCCACCGGTTATTCATTCAGGAACAATTATGCGTGTCATTTTCAGGATGCGCGCAGCGGCGCCTGGCGTTGCAACGCGCGGCGCAATTTTAGCCGTTTCGGCGGTTTTTGCCGCCGTTGCCCTTACCGGCTGTGGGCAGCGCGGGCCGCTCTACCTGCCCACCGTTCCGCCGCTTCCGGCCAAGCCCAATTTCGAGACGCAGGACACCGGACGAGCCGCGCCTGCCGCAGCAACGGGCGCATCCGGCGCAGAGGCCGAATCGATTCCCGACACGTCGGGCAATCCGCTCACGCTGTCTCCCGATACCGAACTCGGCACGACGCCGTCCGCGCCGGCAAGTCCGCCTGCGCCCGCCAGCGCCACGCCAACCGAATAAGATGCCCGTATGACCCAGTCCGCTTTTCACCGCATCGACGGCACGCTCTACGTCGAAGACGTTCGCGCCAGCGATCTCGCCGAGCAGTTCGGCACGCCACTCTACGTGTACTCGCGCGCGGCGCTCAGTGCTGCATGGCACGCCTACGCCGACGCGTGCGCCGGCCGGCGCGCCTCGGTCCACGTCGCGGTCAAGGCGAACAGCAACCTCGCAGTGCTCAATCTGTTCGCGCGCCTCGGCGCGGGCTTCGACATCGTTTCGGGCGGCGAACTCGCCCGCGTGCTGGCTGCGGGCGGCAAAGCCGAGAACGTGGTGTTCTCGGGCGTCGGCAAGACCGCCGACGAAATGCGCATCGCGCTCGAAGCGGGCGTGAAGTGCTTCAACGTCGAATCGATTCCCGAACTCGACCGTCTGAACGCCGTGGCGGGCGCGCTCGGCAAGCAAGCACCGGTCTCGCTGCGCGTGAACCCGGATGTGGATCCGAAAACGCACCCCTACATTTCCACGGGGCTGAAGGCGAACAAGTTCGGCGTCGCGTTCGAAGACGCGCGCGCAGCCTATCGCGCCGCCGCGGCGATGCCGCATCTCGCAGTGGTCGGCATCGACTGCCACATCGGCTCGCAGATCACCGAAATCGAGCCGTATCTCGACGCCATTGAAAAGCTGCTCGAACTCGTCGACCAGATCGAATCGGATGGCGTGAAGATTCACCATATCGACGTCGGCGGCGGCCTCGGCATCCGTTACGACGACGAGACGCCGCCCGAGATCGGCGCGTTCGTGCGGACGGTGCTCGATCGCATCGACGCGCACGGCGGCCAGCGCGAAGTCTTCTTCGAGCCGGGCCGCTCGCTCGTGGGCAATGCGGGCTTGCTGCTCACGCGCGTCGAGTTCCTGAAGCCGGGTGCGGAAAAGAACTTCGCCATCGTCGACGCCGCGATGAACGACCTCGCGCGTCCCGCGATGTACGACGCGTATCACGCGATCGAACCGGTGGTCGAGCGCAGCACGCCCGCGCAGACCTATGACGTGGTCGGTCCTGTGTGCGAGAGCGGCGACTGGCTTGGCCGGGCGCGCACGCTCGCGATCGAGCCGGGCGACCTGCTCGCGATCCGCTCGGCGGGCGCATATGGCTTCGCGATGAGCTCGAACTACAACACGCGTCCGCGTGCGGCGGAGCTGATGGTCGACGGCTCGCGCGTTCACGTCGCGCGGGCGCGAGAGACGGTCGCGCAACTCTTTGCCGGTGAAAACCTGCTGCCGGACTAAGGCTCGCGCGCACAGACGCCGCTGCAAGTATCGGTACAACCGCGGTACAACGCGGCACAACACGGCACAGCGCCAAAACAAAGGCGACGCTTCTTTCGAAGCGTCGCCTTTTTTACTGCGCCGCCAGCGGCAAGTTCTACGTCGTGCGCCCGCCAGCACGCAACTGGTAGCGCGCCAGCAACCACGCACCGATCCGCCAGCCGAGCAGCACGATCATGATCGCCGCATAGAGCTTGGGTAGCGCGAGGTCGTGCTTGCCGGCCTTCATCCACCAGAAGTGCAGTATCGCGAGCACGCCGATCGCATAGATCAGGCGATGCAGCGTCTGCCAGCGCCGCCCAAGCCGCCGTGCCATCGCGCGCGGCGAGGTCGCGGCCAGCGGAAGAAGCAGCACGAACGCCGTGAAGCCGACGGTGATGAACGGCCGCTTGCCGACATCCTTGAAAATTTCCACGACGTCGAACCACTTGTCGAACCAGACATACGTGACGAAGTGCAGCGACGCGTAGAAGAACGCATAGAGGCCGAGCATGCGGCGAAAGCGGATCAGCGTCGGCCATCCGGTGAGCTTGCGCAGCGGCGTGACGGCCAGCGTGATGCACAGGAACACGAGCGTCCAGAGCCCGGTCGAGCGGGTGATGAACTCGATCGGATTCGCACCGAGCCGCCCGGTCACGCCGAAGAGGACAAGACGCGCAAGCGGATACCACGCGGCCACGAAGACGACGATCTTCGTCCAGCCAAGCCAGCGTGGCCCGGCTACGGCAGCCGTCGCGGCGTCGCGCTTCATCGCGGCGCGCGCAATCATGCTTGAACTCGCGCTCGAACTCGCGGGGCGCGGCACGACACCGGATGTCGTCGTCGTTTCCATCGGTTGCTCCATCGCGGCCTCGCGCCCTAGAAGTTCCTGCGCAGATCCATGCCCTGGTACATCGACGCAACCAGCTCGCCGTAACCATTGAACATCAGCGTCTTGCGCTTGGGCGTGAAAAAGCCGTCCTCGCCGATGCGCCGCTCCGTCGCCTGGCTCCAGCGCGGGTGGTCGACGGTCGGGTTCACGTTCGAGTAGAAGCCGTATTCGTTCGGCGCGTAGGTGTTCCAGCTGGTCTTTGGCTGTGCTTCGACGAAGCGGATCTTGACGAGCGACTTGGCGCTCTTGAAGCCGTACTTCCAGGGCACGACCACACGCACGGGCGCACCGTTCTGGTTCGGCAGCACCTGCCCGTAGACGCCGACCGTGAGCAGCGTCAGCGGATTCATCGCCTCGTCCATGCGCAACCCTTCGGAGTACGGCCAATCGAGGATCGGATCGGCGAGACCGGGCATCTGCGAAGCATCGTTGAGCGTGACGAACTGCACGTAGCGCGCGTTGCCGGTCGGCTGCGCGCGGCGGATCAGTTCGGAAAGCGGCACGCCGATCCACGGAATGACCATCGACCAGCCCTCCACGCAGCGGTGCCGGTACACGCGCTCTTCGAGCGGTGCGAGCTTGAGGATCGCGTCGATGTCATACACCTTCGGGTTCTTCACCTCACCCTCGACGCTCACCCGCCACGGACGCGGCCGCAGCGTGTGCGCATGCTCGGAGGGATCGCTCTTGTCGGTACCGAACTCGTAGAAATTGTTGTACGTGGTGATGTCCTTGAACGGCGTCACCTTGTCGAGCGCGACGAATTTCGTGTCGGTTTTCGCGGCAAGTTTCAGCGCCTTCGGATCGGGTGACGCATATTCGGCGAACGCATTCTGCGCGCCGAATGTGCCCGCCACGCCGCCGAGCGCCATCGCCCCGGCCGCCTGCAGGACGCGCCGGCGCTGTTCGAAGATCCGCTGGGGGGTGATTTCACTTGCGGCGATGTCGTCGCCGTTGAGGATGATCCTGCTGCTGCGCCTCGTCCACATGATGCCGCTCCGATCAGAACAGAAGTTGGACCTGCACCCGCCGCACTGCGTTCACGCTGGAAAAAACGGCTGCAGCGACGGCGAATTCAGGTCCTCACCGGAACAAACACGCGCGGCGCCGAAATCTTCCTGGCAGACGAAAAAAAACCGTCGGTGCAAAGCATCCGACGGTTAGTTCGTCCCTAGGGCCGCGAAAGTTACAGCTTGCCGTAACTATGCAGACCCGAAAGGAACATGTTCACGCCAAGGAACGCGAAGCTCGTCACGAGCAGGCCCGTGAGCGCCCACCAGGCGGCCACGCCGCCGCGCAGCCCCTTCATGAGCCGCATGTGCAGCCAGGCCGCGTAGTTGAGCCAGACGATCAGCGCCCAGGTTTCCTTCGGGTCCCAGCTCCAGTAGCCGCCCCAGGCCTGCGCGGCCCACAGCGCGCCGAGGATCGTCGCGATCGTGAAGAACGCAAAGCCGACGGCGATCGACTTGTACATGACGTCGTCGAGCACGTCGAGCGTGGGCAGGCGGTCCGCCAGCACGCCGCGTTCCTTCAGGATGTACGCGACGCCGACCATCGCCGACAGCGCAAAGCTGCCATAACCGATGAAGTTGGCCGGAACGTGGATCTTCATCCACCAGCTCTGCAGCGCGGGCACGAGCGGCTCGATCTGCTGGGCGTCGCGCGAGACCGAGTACCACATGAGGAAGCCGACCGCCGCGCTGATCACGAGCAGCACGAACGCACCGAGCGCGCGCGTGTTGTAGTGCTTTTCGTAATACAGATAGAAGAGCGCCGTGATCAGGCAGAACAGCACGAAGACTTCGTAGAGGTTCGAGACGGGAATGTGGCCGACGTCCGCGCCGATCAGGTACGACTCGTACCAGCGCACCATCAATCCGGTGAAGCCCATCAGCACCGCCACCCACGTGAGCCGCATGCCGATTGCACCGCCCGTCTCCGAGCGCGCGAGCAGTCCGACCCAGTAGAAGAACGTCGCGAAGACGAAGAGCGCGCTCATCCACAGAATGGCCGACTGGCTCGACAGCAGGTACTTGAGGAAGAACGTGGATTCGGCGCGCGCGAGGTTGCCCTGATAGATCTGGATCGCGCCGATCGACAACACCGCGATCGAAGCCATCAGGAGACGCGACGGCTTCCAGCGCCAGCCGAGCACGACCAGCGCCGGCACGGTGCCGGACAGCACCAGCTTGTCGTAGTAATGCATGTACGCGTGGTAATGCGAGAACGCGAAGACCCCGCCGGCCACGAGCGCGAGCGCGAACAGCCAGTCCACCAGCGTCAGTCGGCGCAGGAACGGGCGTTCGTCGAAGAGCGCGTCCTGAAAGGAATCGTGCGCATTCGCAGCGTTGCGCACAGCGTCCGCATTCGACGCACGGCTGGCACGCCGTGCGCTCGCGGAAGAGGAAACCTGACTCAAATCCATGAAACGTTCCGCTATTAATCGTGAGTAACCGTGGACCGTGACGCCTGGTCCGACCCGCTTTCGCCGTCCCTGCCGTCCGTGCCTTCGTGGCCTGCCGGTCGGGATCCCAGTACGCGGCCTACCGCGTCACGGGTACGGGCAAACTCCTTTTCGAAGTCGAGGGTCCGGCGTGCGGTCGACATCGCCATGGTCACACTCACGCCGCGGCCGTTGTTGTCCTTAAGCCAGAACCACATCCGTCGCTCGCGCACGTAGAACATGCAGAAGATGCCGATCACGAGCAACAAGCTGCCAAGATACACGACTTTCTTGCCCGGCGCGCGAGTCAGCTGGAACACCGACGCCTGCACCTGCTTGAAGGAATCGAGCTGGAGCAAAACCGGCGCGCCGTAGAAGAAGCTGTCCGAAACGGCGTTGATCGAATCCTGCACGAAGCGCCCGGATGTGGCGTCGGGCTTGAGATCCGCCTCGCCCGCGCGCTCGCGCGCGAGCTGCCAGAGATCCCACGTCAGGCCGTTCAGCATGCGCAGCATCGTGTCCGCAGCCTTTTCCTGCTGATCCTTCGGCACCGACTTGTCGATGAGCGCCGCCACCGCCTGGAAGCCGCCCGCGTCCTCCGGACTGGCTGCGTTCACGCCCGGTTGGCCATTGCCGGCAAACAGGGTCAGCACACGCAGCGAGCTTTCTTCCAGACGCTGTTGCAGTTCCTTGTTCGCATTGGGAACCGCACGTGCGGCAAAACGTTGCGCCGCTTGCTCGCGCAACGCGGGATCCGCGAAGGCCGCGCGCAGCAGCATCCACTCCTTGATCGTGCCGCTGCTGTCGGCCGGAATGCGCAGGTAACGGAACGGTTCCTCGGGCGTCGTGCGCACGCCCGCGAGGAACACGCGCGAACCGGCGACCTCGACGGGCATCATGTAGCTGTCGTACTCGCGCGCCTGGCCATCCTTGTCGCGCACCTTGTACTGCACCGAAGGCCCGATGTTCTGCAAGTCAGTCGGCTTCGAGGTCTTCGCACCCGAGCCGAGGCGCTCGTCGAAAGCCTGCTTGATCGACGTGTGGGCGACACCGCGTGCGTCGTTCGCGCCGTTGGCGTTCGTCATGTTCTCGACGTTGATCGCGCGAAAATCGGCGAATTCGATGCTCTGCCCGTTCATGCCCGGCACCGTGTCGCCCGCCGGGGCGAGCAACGGCGCCGAATAGCCGATCGTGCCGCCGAACGGGAAGCTCTTCGCGCTCGCGCCGGACATCGGCCACGCGGTCATCTGCATGTGCGAGCCGCCGTCCTGGAAGCTCGACTGGTAGATCGACACGCCGTCGTACTCGAACGGCGCATTCACCTCGACGCGCGCCGGTGTGCGCTTGCCCGTCTTGTGGTCGATCACGACGATGTCGCTCGCGAACAGCTTCGGCATACCGGTCGAGTAGTAATCGACGCGGAACTTGTTCAGCTGGATCGAGAAAGGCAGGTCCTGGACCAGCATCCCGTTGGGCTGATTGAGGATGGCCGTCGAAACGTTCTGGCCTTCGGGCACCCACGCATTGCCGCGGAAGGTCGGATTCGACGCCGAAAGGCGATGCTCGGGCGCGATGTCCCTGATGACGGCGTCGGTGCGGATCGGCGTCTTGTCGAAAAGCCACATCTGGAATTTGATCGGCAGATTGCTGTCGAGCAGCCCGCCGAGGCAGATCACCACGATCGCGAGGTGAGCGAAGATATAGCCGACCTTCGTGAGCGCGCCACGCTTGGCGGCGATGAGCGTCGCGCCCTCCGTCTCGCGCGTGACGAACCGGTAGCCGAGGCGCTGCGTGAGCTTGCCGAGCGCCGCGGCCGTCTGCGCGCGCGTGGCGCCCTCGTGCACGAATTCGCCCTTATGGTGGAACGCGTGCAGGCTGGCTTCGCGGACCTTGTCCTTCCAGCTCCTCGCGTCGGCGATCATCTTCGGCGCGTTGCGGATCACGCACAGCGAGATCGACACGACGAGAAAACCGAGGATCGTCATGAACCACCAGGCGCTGTAGACCGTATAGAGGCTCAGCGACCGGAAGATGTCGGCCCAGAACGGGCCGAACTGGTTCACGTAATTGGGATACGGATCGTCCTGGGTGAGGACGGTGCCGATGACGCTCGCGATCGCAAGCACGACTAGCAGCGCAATGGCAAAGCGCATCGAACTGAGCAGTTCGATGGCGTTCCTGAACGCCTTCTGGCGCATGTTCGACTGCAGACCCGACGGGGTGACGCTCATTCCAACTCCACATCAAACGGCAACGCGATCGTCACCGGACAGCAAAAAGGGGGCAGCGCTGCAACACCTGCGGCGCTCTCCCCCTCTTATTCTTCGACCGGCTGGCGCACCCGCTGTGCGCCACGCCTTTTCAGTGCAGACCGGCGGCGTAATCGGCGACGGCCTTGATTTCATCATCAGACATCCGGCGCGCAATCTGCCGCATCGGCTCGCTATTGTTGCGCGTGCCTTGCTGGAACGCGTTGAGCTGCGCCGCGACATAGTCCGCCCACTGGCCCGACAGGCGCGGATACTGGACCGGAATGCCCTGACCGGTCGGCCCATGACACGCCGCACAGGCCGGAACGCCCTTCTCCGCAATGCCGCCGCGCCAGATGCGCTGACCAAGCGGCACAGTCTTCGCGTCGCGCGCGTAACCGGGCTTGGTTGTCTGCGAGGCGAACCAGGCAGCGACGTCGATTGCATCCTGATCCGACAGCGTCGCAGCGAGGCCATTCATGATCGGATTACTACGTGCAGGCGGCTTGCCGCCCTGCGATTTGAAGTCCGTGATCTGCTTGACGAGATAGTCGGCATGCTGACCGGCGAGCTTCGGATACGTGGCCGCCGGACTATTGCCGTCGGCAGCGTGACAGGCCACGCACACCTGCGCGGCAATGGCCTGGCCGTGTGCCGTGTTCGCCGCGTTCGCCGCGTTCGCTGCATTCGGCTTGGCCGCATCGGCCAGCGCCGATGCCGACATCATCGAGAGACCTGCTGCAAGACCTGCCACCACCAGAAATTCGTGCACCTTCAATGACTTACACAGTCGATTCATTCGCGCACCTTGTTTCGTCTTGTGGGAATAAGGTTCTGCAAAGTACGACAGAGACCGAACTGCCCCGAAAGGTCCGCGCAGGCCTCACAGGTATTCAGTAAATCGTCGCATTGTACAATAGCGCGGTGGACGCAACCGCGCCAGTCGGGCCTCCTCCCGATATCCAGAATTCCTTCCCGGCCGCCTCCGGGCCTGCGGCAAAGCCGCCAAGTTGTCTCATATTGTGGTTTTCCAGATGGCCTTCCTGCTGCACCAAGCCCGCTTTTTCACGACGGTAAACCATCTGCGCGACCTGCCCGCCACGGCGCGGCCGGAAATTGCGTTTGCCGGCCGCTCGAACGCCGGCAAATCCACCGCGATCAACCTGCTGTGCAACCAGAAGCGGCTCGCATTCGCGTCGAAGACGCCGGGGCGCACCCAGCACATCAATTATTTTGCGGTCGGTCCGGCCGACGCTCCCTCGGGCTATATCGTCGATCTGCCCGGCTACGGGTATGCGGAAGTGCCGGAGGCGTCGAAGGCGCACTGGGAAGCGCTGCTGTCCCAGTATCTGCAATCGCGCGCGCAGTTGCGCGGCCTGATCCTGATGATGGACGCGCGCCGTCCGCTGACCGACCTCGATTGCCGCATGATCGAGTGGTTTGCGCCGACGGGCAGGCCGATCCACGCGCTGCTGACCAAATGTGACAAATTGACTCGACAAGAATCCGTTCTCGCGCTGCGCGCGACGAAAAAGGCATTCGACGAATACCGTCAGCAGGGCTTCGAGGGCGAACTGAGCGCGCAACTTTTCTCGGCGCTCAAGCGCGTGGGACTGGAAGAGGCGAACACGCAGATCGAAAACTGGCTCGTGCCGCCCGCCGACCAGGGCGACGCGAGCAAAGCCGCTGAAAGCCCTGTGAAATAAAGGTGTCGCCGCATGCGGGCGGAAAGCACCGCATGCGATCCGCCTCTCGCGTCCATTTTTGGGGACGTCACGGCGAAGATCCGGCCGATTCACGTTGTCGCACATGGGCGGGCGTCGCAGCCCGTTTCGGGCGGACATAAAAAAACCCGCCGTTAGTGCCGGCGGGCTAAACAGCCTTATCGAAAAACGACAGGCACCCGCTCAGGGAGGAGAAGCGGGGAGTCCGGCGCAGGGCGCCTCGCTCGATCGGTATGATATACCATTGTCCTGAAAAGTTTCCGGGGCCTCCGGGAACCCACTTCGACTCAGAAAATCCGCCGACATGAGCTTCTATCCGCATCATCGTCCGCGCCGTATGCGCCGTGACGACTTCTCGCGCCGCCTGATGCGCGAAAACATCCTGACCACTAACGATCTGATCTACCCGGTGTTCGTCGTCGCCGGCAGCAACGTGCGCGAAGCCGTGCCGTCGATGCCGGGCGTTGAACGCCTCTCGGTCGATCTGTTGATGGGCGTCGCCGAGCAGTGCGTCGAACTCGGCGTGCCGGTGCTGTCGCTGTTCCCGGCTGTCGATCCGTCGCTCAAGACACCCGATGGCATCGAGGCCACCAACCCCGAAGGCACGATTCCGAACGCCGTACGCGAACTCAAGAAGCGCTTCCCGGAGCTGGGCGTGCTGTGCGACGTGGCGCTCGATCCGTACACGAGCCACGGCCAGGACGGCGTGCTCGACGAGAATGGTTACGTCCTCAACGATGTGACGGTCGAGATCCTCGTCGCGCAGGCGCGCACGCAGGTCGAGGCGGGCTGCGATATCGTCGCGCCGTCGGACATGATGGACGGCCGCATCGGCGCGATCCGCGAGATGCTGGAAAGCGAGAACCACGTCCATGCGAAGATCATGGCGTATTCGGCCAAGTATGCTTCGGCGTTCTACGGCCCGTTCCGCGATGCGGTGCAATCGGCATCGAATCTGGGCAAGAGCAACAAGATGACTTACCAGATGGATCCGGCCAACAGCGACGAAGCGCTGCGCGAAGTGCGCCTCGACATCGAGGAAGGCGCCGACATGGTGATGGTGAAGCCGGGCATGCCGTATCTCGACATCGTGCGCCGCGTGAAGGACGAATTCCGCTTCCCGACCTACGTCTATCAGGTGAGCGGCGAATACGCGATGCTCAAGGCCGCGGCGCAGAACCGCTGGCTCGACCACGACAAGGCGATGGTGGAATCGCTGCTCGCGATCAAGCGCGCGGGCGCGGACGGCATTCTCACCTACTTCGCGCTCGACGCCGCACGCTTGCTGCGCGCGCAGAAGTAAGCAGCGCTGCGCTTCATGCAAAAAAGGCACGTCTGAAGACGTGCCTTTTTTATTTGCGCCGCTGCTGGACGGCGCGTTACGCGAAGCCGTGCGGTGTGCTTACGATCGCCCGGTGGGCAAATTCAGCACGGCCCGCGTCGGCGTAGCGGATGCCGACGCCGACGGCGTCTGC
>NZ_JAMXLH010000050.1 GCF_024281035.1 Paraburkholderia sp. | reverse complement strand
ATCTCGGTCGGCGAGATCACGGCGCCCACGCCGGTTTCAGTCGGCTTGATGACGTTGATCGGATCGGTGGAGATGAGCTGCGGGAACGCGAGCGGATTGCGGCCCCAGATCATCATGGCGAGCGTCTCGAGCAGGATCGACACACCGATCGCGGTGATGAGCGGCGCGAGGCGCGGCGCGCGGCGCAGCGGCCGGTAAGCGATTTTCTCGATCGCGTACCCGACGACCGCGCAGACCACCGCGGCGACGATCAGCGCGATGGTCAGCGTCGCGATGTTCCCGAGGCCCGGGAAATGATTGTGCAGCACGTTGATGGCGGAAAGCGCGACCATGGCGCCGACCATCAGCACGTCGCCGTGCGCGAAGTTGATGATGCCCAGAATCCCGTACACCATGGTGTAGCCCAGTGCGATGATGGCGTAGATGCTGCCAAGCACCAGCCCATTCAGGATCTGCTGGATGAAGATATCCATTTAATGCTCCTTAGCCCGTGCGACCGGATTCGCGCTGTGCATCGGCCGGTGGGCGATGTTTTACGGAACCGCAACGACACTCTCGGGTACTGAAGTAAAAGACCGGTTACGGTTACCCACACCCGGTTCGAATCACCGCTGTGTAACAGCGGCGGACTCCCCGGAAGCAGATGCAAAAACGGCACCGCCGGATGGTTCGGTGCCGTCGGGTTCAACTACCTGTCACGTTCGCGACGACACAGTGGCCAATAGCCTCGCGGCCAACCATGAATGCGTCACGTGTCATGACTCCCTTCTGCAGTCCGTCCTCGCTGCCGGGGTTGCCCGAAAACGCCGCATCGCTGCGAGCGGCTTCGGTCAGACCGGCCAACGAACCCCATTGCCGCGACGCGCCATTGTGAAGAATGGCGACGACGCGCGCCCTGCGGCTCGTCACGAAAACAGCGCTCGCGCCGGTGCGTGCACGAGCAAGTTGCATGCCATTTGTCATGACTACGGGAACCGCGGTCATCCTTGTCCCCTTTGCAGCACGCGCGCGATTAAGATGCGGCTTGCCGTTTTCATCGTCATGTCCTGAATGCACGTCGGTCTGTACATCGGTCCCTGCCAGGCGCGCGGTCATCTTCACCGCCGCCCCACCCGTCCCGGCACTGCTGTCGTGCCACGCAGCGCGCAGCGCAACCGCAGTCGCCGAAAACGCGGCGTAAGCAAAATCAACTTGCATTAATCAGGTCTCCTGCACCTTCCGAATTACTCGCTGAAAGCCCGTCAAGCCTTCAGGACGCGCGCATTGTAACTCCAATTATGCGGGCAGCAATATGGTTGAACCGGCAGGGTTTTCCTGCATTGCAACCGCATTCCCAAACCAGCGAACAACATGGGTTGCACCGTTGGTAGCACCGGATTTTCGGGCATCAGTTGCACCAAAAGAACCAGGATTTGCACCAAGTGTTGCAGGCAGTAGCCGGAAGACCTTGCCAGGCGGCGGCCTTTCCGAGAATTTAAGAGCACGAACGCAGCCAGTCGTCATGCGCCCTGTCGGCGCACTTTCTGTTCAGGTCGGCAAGAGGGTCGCGATTAAATGGGGCCGCATTTAAAAATTTCGTGCGATTTTCGATCCGTGACGATCGAAAAACCCCAACTTTGCACGGGTTGATCTCGGTTTCACGGCGTTACGCCCCCATTTAATTGACTGTTTATGGCCTGGTGGAGCGATCAACGGGTGGAAAAAAGCGCGCCGGCGGCGCGCTTTTCTGATCGGTACCTGAAAGCTTCAGGCCGGCAAGCCGAGCCCGCGCGGCAACGGAAACGCGATGTTTTCCTCGATGCCTTCCAGTGCGCGCACGTTGCGCACACCCAATTCACGCAGACGCTGGATGATCTCCTGCGCAAGCGCTTCCGGCGCCGAGGCGCCCGCCGTCAGACCGATCCGGTGCTTGCCCACGAGCCATTGCGGGTCGATCTGGGAGGCGGCGTCCACCATATAGGCAGTGACACCGCGCTTCTCGGCGACTTCGCGCAACCGGTTGGAATTCGAGCTGTTCGGGCTGCCGACCACGATCACCAGGTCGCACTGGGGCGCCATGAATTTCACGGCGTCCTGGCGATTTTGCGTAGCGTAACAGATGTCCTGCTTCTTCGGCTCGCGGATGGTGGGAAAACGCGCCTTGAGCGCCGCGATGATATCGGCCGCGTCGTCGACGGAAAGCGTGGTCTGCGTGACGAACGCCACGCGCGACGGATCGCGCAACTGTAGCGACGCGACGTCGGCGGCGTCTTCCACGAGATACATGCCCTCTTCGGCCTGCCCCATCGTGCCTTCGACTTCGGGGTGGCCCTTGTGGCCGATCATCACGATGTCGAGGCCCTCGTCGCGCATCTTCGCGACTTCGACGTGCACTTTGGTGACGAGCGGGCACGTGGCGTCGTAGACGCGCAGCCCGCGCGCCTCGGCATCCGCGCGCACCGCCTTGGAGACGCCGTGCGCACTGAATATGACCGTGTTGCCGGACGGCACTTCATCGAGCTGCTCGATGAAGATCGCCCCTTTCTTGCGCAGATCTTCGACCACGTAGGCGTTGTGGACAATTTCGTGGCGCACGTAGATAGGTGCGCCGTGCTGCTTGATCGCGCGCTCGACGATTTCGATGGCGCGATCGACACCGGCACAGAAGCCGCGCGGCTGCGCGAGCAGGATTTCGGTGTCGGCAATCAAGGACGTGTCCGGGGAGCTCATGGGCTTACAGAATTCCGATGATTTTCACTTCAAACTCAACCGCCTGGCCAGCGAGCGGGTGATTGAAATCGAACAGTACGGAGGTCTCGTCGATCTCCTTGACCACGCCCGCAATGCGGCCGCCATCGGCTGCATTGAATTCGATCAGATCGCCGGGAGTGAACTCTTCGCGCGCCATGCCGTGTTCGTGCAGCGTGCCAAGCGAGATGCGCTGGATCAGCAAGGGGCTGCGCTGGCCGAAAGCGACATCCGGCTCTAGCTGAAAGGTCGAATGGTGCCCCACCTTCAGGCCCTGCAGAATCTCTTCCAGCGGCGGTGCGATCTGTCCGGCGCCGATCATCAGGGTCGCCGGGTGCTCGGTGAACGTATTGACGACGTTGGTGCCGTCGGCGAGTGCGAGCCGGTAATGCAGCGTTACGTGGGAACCCGATTTCACCTCGGAGATGTCGATGATGGTCATACGGTACTCATTGTCGTCTGGTCGCACCCGTAAGGCGCCGGTCCGGCCGCGCTGGCGCAGCCGCAAAACTCCTATTGTAAGCCACTTATCCGAGGCGGTTGGGGCGTGCATGTGCGATCCGGCGAAGCACGGTTGTCGCACCAGGCGCGATCCGGCCGCATTCTCACCACCCCATGGAGGTCGCAATGCTGGAAGCAGCCTGCGCGAAGCCAGTCTGGCCCAACGCCGAAACGCCGACGGGCGCTCCTCGCCCTGTTCACCCCGCTCACTCCGTTCCCGCCGGACGAGACGCGCCATCCCCGGCCTGCGGCAACGCGGCACACGCGCGTGCGCGAAGCATGCCGCGAGAGCGCCTGCGCACATCCGGGCCAGGCGCGCTTTCGGACGAGGAGCTGCTCGCGTTGCTGCTCGGGTCGGGCTTGCCCGGCCACGATGTCTTCGATGTCGCGCGCTCGCTCATCGAGCGGTTCGGCTCGCTGCGCGTCATGCTGGACGCACAACGCGAGGAGTTCGACGGCCTGCGCGGCATCGGTCCGGCGAAAGCCGCCAAGCTGCTCGCCGTGCTCGAACTCGCCCGCCGCGCACTGGCCGAGCAGCTCGACGAAAAACCGCTCGTCGATACACCGGGCGCGGTGGAGGACTATCTGCGCCTGATGATCGGCGCCCGGCCCTATGAAGTTTTCGTGTGCCTTTATATGGACGTGCGGCACCGCCTGATCCGTCCCGAGGAAAGCTCGCGTGGTTCGCTCACGCGCATGGTGGTGTATCCTCGCGAAATCGTGCGGCGTGCGCTGATGCTCAACGCCGCGAGCCTGATCGTCGCGCACAACCATCCGTCAGGCGCCGTGCAGCCGAGCGCGAGCGACCGGCGCCTCACCCGGGTGCTGCGCGAAACGCTTGCGCTCGTGGACGTCCAGCTGGTCGACCATCTCGTGATCGGCGCGCGGGAGACGTATTCGTTCGCCCGCAACGGCTGGAACTGACAGGCTCCACCTGAGCCGGCGTCACGAACGCCGGCTCGGTCCGCACCATTGCCGTTGCAAATCGGGTTTGATTTTCCTGCGTTTTTTCTGCTAGAATCACGGTTTGCCTGTTTCCAACCCTGTTCCGAAGCCTGTCAAGGCGTTCCAGGGGGGAATGAGCTGGGTTCGAGGTTGTTTCTCATCCATACGTGAGCGCCCCCTTGCCCGCCATATCTCGCCTGGGAAACTTTAGCGGCTCACGAACTCAGAATTAGCGTATTAGGAGTGCTCTCATGGCACGCGTATGCCAAGTAACTGGGAAAGCGCCGATGAGCGGCAACAACGTTTCCCACGCGAACAACAAGACCAAGCGTCGTTTTCTCCCGAATCTGCAAAACCGCCGTTTCTGGGTTGAAAGCGAAAACCGTTGGGTGCGTCTGCGCCTGTCGAATGCAGGCCTGCGCCTGATCGACAAGAACGGTATCGATTCGGTGCTCGCAGATCTGCGCGCACGTGGCGAAGTCTAAGGAGTAAATCATGGCCAAGGGCGTCCGCGACAAGATCAAGCTGGAGTCGACCGCAGGTACGGGTCACTTCTACACGACCACGAAGAACAAGCGCAACATGCCGGAAAAAATGTCGATCAAGAAGTTCGACCCGGTTGTTCGCAAGCACGTCGAGTACAAGGAAACCAAGATCAAGTAATCTGGTTCCGAGCCTGACGAAGACAGAAAACCCCGCACTTGTGCGGGGTTTTTCTTTTTCCGGTTCGCCACATCGCTTCGCACAAGACAACTTCGCTCGTCAGGGCATTCGTTCGGCTTTTCCTCTCGCCGCCGTTGGGAGTATGCTTCCCGCTTCATCGGCCGCACCGCGCGCCGCAATAGAACAAGAGATGGAGAAGCAGGACCATGAATTTCGATGTTGCGATCGTCGGCAGCGGGCTGGCGGGCCTGAGCGTCGCGCTTAACCTCGCCGACACACGGCGCGTCGTGGTGATCGCGAAACGCGACATGACCGAAGGCGCGAGCGATCGGGCGCAGGGCGGCATCGCCGCGGTACTCGATCCGACCGACAGCGTCGAGAATCACGTCGGCGACACGCTGGTTGCCGGCGGCGGCCTGTGCGACGAAGGCGCCACGCGCTATATCGTCGAAAATGGCCGTGCCGCGATCGAGTGGCTGATCCAGCAACAGGTGCCGTTCACGAAGGACGCCGCTGCCAATCTGGGCTATCACCTCACACGCGAAGGCGGCCACAGCCATCGCCGGATCATCCACGCCGCCGACGCAACCGGCCACGCCGTCGTGCAAACGCTCATCGAGCGCGCACGCCAGCATCCGAACATCACGATCCTCGAAGATCACCACGCGATCGACGTGATCACGTCCGACCGCCTCGGCCTGCCCGGCCGCCGTTGTCATGGTCTCTATGCGCTCGATCTCAAGAACGACCGCACCGTGACGATCCAGGCGCCGCACACGGTCCTCGCGACCGGCGGCGCGGGCAAGGTCTACCTCTATACGACGAACCCCGACACGGCCACCGGCGACGGCATCGCCATGGCCTGGCGCGCGGGCTGCCGCGTGGCGAACATGGAGTTCATCCAGTTCCATCCGACCTGCCTCTTCCACCCGCATGCGAAGTCGTTCCTGATCTCCGAGGCGGTGCGCGGCGAAGGCGGTGTGCTGCGTCTGCCCGACGGCACCCGGTTCATGCCCGAGCACGACGCGCGCGCCGAACTCGCACCGCGCGACATCGTTGCGCGCGCCATCGATTTCGAAATCAAGCGGCACGGCATCGACTGCGTGCATCTCGACATCAGCCACCAGCCGGCCGCGTTCCTCGAAGAGCACTTCCCGACGATCCTCGCGCGCTGCCAGGATTTCGGCATCGACATCACGAAGGAGCCGATTCCCGTCGTACCGGCTGCGCACTACACCTGCGGCGGCGTCGTCACCGACCTCGCGGGCCGCACCGACCTCGCGGGCCTCTACGCGGTCGGCGAGACCTCGTACACGGGCCTGCACGGCGCGAACCGGCTCGCCAGCAATTCGCTGCTCGAATGCCTCGTGATCGGGCGTTCGGCGGCCCAGGCGATCGAGGCCGAAGGCTTCGGCGCCGCCGCACACGCACCGCTGCCCGACTGGGACGAAAGCCGCGTTTCGGACTCCGACGAAGAAGTCGTCGTCGCCCACAACTGGGACGAACTGCGCCGCCTGATGTGGAATTACGTCGGCATCGTGCGCACCGACAAGCGGCTCGAGCGCGCCCAGCATCGCATCTCCCTCCTGCGCGACGAGATTCTCGAGTACTACGCGAACTTCCGCGTGACGCGCGATCTGCTCGAACTGCGCAATCTCGTCGAAGTCGCCTCGCTGATCGTCGAGAGCGCGCGCTCTCGGCGCGAAAGCCGCGGCCTGCACTACAGCCGCGACTGGCCGAACACGCTGCCGAAAGCGTTGCCGAGCGTGCTCTCGCCGGAGCGCGTGCGCAACCGCACGATCGGCTAGGCGCGCGAACACCCCATCAAAACAAAGGGCCGCCTCTTGCGAGGCGGCCCTTGTCGTTTGCACTTGTCTTGGCGAGGTTTTCGCGTGTTTTCGTCTTGCCGCGCGTGCGCTCAGACGATCCGCATCGAGTAGTCGGTTGCGCGCACGTCCTTCGTGAGCGCGCCGATCGAAATGCGGTCGACGCCCGTTTCGGCAATTGCACACACGGTGTCGAAATTCACGCCGCCCGAGCCTTCGAGCACCGCGCGCCCCGCCGTGAGGCGCACCGCGTCGCGCATCGCATCGAGCGAGAAGTTATCGAGCAGGATCGACTTCGCGCCATGCGCAAGCGCTTCGTCGAGTTGCGCAAGCGTCTCCACTTCGATCTGGACCGGCACGGCCGCGTCGAGCGCAAACGCGGCGTCTGCCGCCGCGCCCACGCCGCCCGCAGCGGCGATGTGGTTTTCCTTGATGAGAATGCCGTCGTAAAGCGCGAGCCGCTGGTTCGCCCCACCGCCCACGCGCACCGCGTACTTCTGCGCGAGGCGCAGGCCAGGCAGTGTCTTGCGCGTATCGACGATGCGCGTTTGCGTGTGCGCGATCGCATCCACGTAGCGGCGCGTCGCGCTCGCCACGCCCGAGAGCAGTTGCAGGAAGTTCATCGCGCTGCGCTCGGCGGTAAGCAGCGCACGCGCCGGACCGCGCAGTGAGCAGACCGTCGAGTCGACGCTCATGCGCTCGCCCTCGCGATAGTGCCAGTGCACCTCGATGCGCGCGTCGACGCTCTTCATCACGCCGTCGAACCACATCACGCCGCACAGCACCGCTTCTTCGCGCACGATGATGCGTGCATCGCGCATTTCGTCCGCGCTCACGAGACGGCCCGTCTGGTCGCCGGCGCCGATGTCTTCCGCGAGCGCTTCGGCCACGTTACGGGCGATGGCCGCATCGAATGCCGCGCCGTACTGCGCGCGCACTGCGGCGAGCAACGGCGATGCCGCTTCGACGCCGATCAGATCTCTCGCACCCATTTACGCGGCCCCCACGTTCGCGAAGAGCGCGCCGTCGCGCGCGAGGTCGCCGCTCGCCTGCACGCGGCGCTTGTGCTCGGCTGCGAACGCCAGCATGCGGTCGATCGGCAGACGCGCACGTTCGCCGAGCGCCGCGTCGACAAAAATCTCGTTGTGGCCGCGCTCCAGCACGTCCGCGAGATTTTCGAGGCCGTTCATCGCCATCCACGGGCAGTGCGCGCAGCTCTTGCAGGTGGCGCTGTTGCCGGCCGTGGGCGCTTCGATAAAGGTCTTGTTCGGTGCGGCGAGCCGCATCTTGTGCAGGATGCCGAGGTCGGTCGCGACGATGAAATGCGTGGCGTCGAGCTTCACGGCCGCGTCGATCAACTGCGTGGTCGAGCCGACCACGTCGGCCAGTGCGACGACGGCTTCCGGCGATTCGGGATGCACAAGCACCTTTGCATCGGGATACTGAGTGCGCAGCAAATCGAGTTCGATGCCCTTGAACTCGTCGTGCACGAGGCACGAGCCTTGCCACATCAGCATGTCGGCGCCGGTCTTCTTCTGGATATAGCTGCCGAGATGGCGGTCCGGCGCCCAGAGGATCTTTTGGCCCGACGCATGCAGATGCGCGACGATCTCAAGACCGATCGACGAAGTCACCATCCAGTCCGCGCGCGCCTTCACGGCGGCGCTGGTGTTGGCATAGACGACAACGGTACGGTCGGGATGTTCGTCGCAGAACGCGGAGAATTCGTCGATGGGGCAGCCGAGGTCGAGCGAGCAGGTCGCTTCGAGGTCCGGCATCAGAATGCGCTTGTTGGGGCTCAGGATCTTGGCCGTCTCGCCCATGAAGCGCACACCGGCCACGACGAGCGTTTGCGCTTCATGATCGCGGCCGAAGCGCGCCATTTCGAGCGAATCGGCCACGCAGCCGCCGGTTTCGTCCGCCAGCTCCTGCAGTTCGGGATCGACGTAATAGTGCGCGACGAGCACCGCCTTCTCGCGCAAGAGCAGCGCACGGATGCGCTCTTTCAATGCCACGCGTTGTGCTGCGCTCGGGGCATCGGGCACGCGTGCCCAGGCCTGTCCGACGCTGCAAACGGCGCCCTGCGGCCGGTCGTATTCGACCACCCTGATCGCCTGACTCATGATCTCCTCCTGTCGACCAGAGTTAGTGCTTTAGCACTTACTCTGGTCCCATGCCGGTAACGCAGTCGACCAGACTTAGTGCTTTAGCGCTTGCTCTGGTCCCATGCGAATGGTGCTGCCCTGCCAATGGCTGCCGATAAACCCATGCGAGCGGCACAGGTTTCGCGGCCCCAAAAGAAAAACCCCGCCAACGCGGGGTTTTGTGACGTACCTGAATTCTAATGGATTTTCTTACGTCTCATGCATAGCGCCGAAGACGCGAAGCGAATTCCTGAAGCGCCTTGATGCCGCTCTGTTCGGCGCGATGACACCAGTCTTGCAGTTGCGTGAGCAGTTGTTCGCGCGACGCGCTGGAACGATCCCAGATCGCCGCGAGCTCGTTGCGCAGTTCGATGAACGTGCGCAGCTGCTGGCTATTCGCGAAGATCTGCGGAAGCTGGCGCTTCTGCGGCTCGTCGAGGCTCGATTCTTCCTTGTAGAACCATTTGCGCGCGCCGTGCATCAGTTGGTACTTCTCGCGCGCGCCCACTTCCTTCAGGTGCGCGAGCTCCTGGCGATACGCCTGCTTCACGGCCTTCGCGTAACGCGCCATCACTTCATAGCGGTTCGACAACACGGCCTGCAGCGTTTCCTGGTCGGGCACGAGCTTGCCCTTCGTAAGACGCGGCGTGGGCGCGACCTTCTTGACCTTGGCAAGCCCGCACATCGACATCAGACGGATGTACATCCAGCCGATATCGAACTCGTACCACTTGTTCGACAGCTTCGCGGACGTCGCGAACGTGTGGTGGTTGTTGTGCAGTTCCTCGCCGCCGATGATGATGCCGAGCGGGAACAGGTTCGTGCTCGCATCCGCCGAATTGAAGTTGCGATAGCCGAAGAAGTGGCCGAGACCGTTGACGACGCCTGCCGCCCAGAACGGAATCCACGCCATCTGCACGGCCCAGACGGTCAGACCGACCGCGCCGAAAAGCAGCACGTCGATCACCATCATGAGGCTCACGCCGAGAATCGGATACTTCGTGTAGATGTTGCGCTCGATCCAGTCGTTGGGCGTGCCGTGACTGTAGCGGCGCATCGTTTCTTCGTTCTTCGCTTCGGCGCGATACAGCTCCGCGCCTTCGAGCAGCACTTTCCAGAGGCCGCGCGTCTGCGGGCTGTGCGGATCTTCCTCCGTCTCGCATTTCGCATGGTGCTTGCGGTGGATCGAGGCCCACTGGCCCGTGAGCATGCCGGTGGTCATCCACAGCCAGAAACGGAAGAAATGGCTGGCGATGGGATGCATGTCGAGCGCGCGGTGCGCCTGGCAGCGGTGGAGATACACGGTCACGCCGACGATCGTGATGTGCGTGACGACGGCCACGTACAGCAGGATCTGCCACCACGAGAAATGCAGCACCCCGTGTGCGAGGAAATCGAGCAGGGAATTCAACAAGGTCTGTACCTGAGAGACGAGTGACTTCAGCCTTACAGCGTTGCCAAAGTCAGGGAAGTGAAAGCAGTGAGAAGCTTTGGACGGCATTCTACGCGAACCGTTCCAAGTGTTTGTAACAAATGAAGATTTTTTTCAGTTCCGGCGCGGTCCCGCGCGCCGGAGTGTGTGCTCGCACACTGTTGCGGCACCTTTCAGCCGGCGGTGGGCGTCTCGGTGCGGGCGCTGCGCTGCACAACGCCGGGAATCTCCGCGGCGCCAATGATGCGGACCTCGCGTTGCGCAAACGGAATCGAAATGCCGTGCTCGCCGAAGAGGCGCCAGATATTGAGGTTCACGGCCGAGCGCACGCCTGCAGTGCCCGTGGCTGCGTCGGCAACCCAGAAGCCCAGTTCGAGATCGATGCCGTCCGAGCCGAAACTCACGAGATACGGGGTCGGAGCAGGTTCGGCCAGCACGCGATCCACGCCCTGGGCCGCCCGCGCGAGCAGCGCCATCGCGAAATCGAGGTCCGTATCGTAGGCCACCTGCACAGCCGCTTTGGCGTAGCCGCGCGTGAGGTACGACGACTGGTTCTGCACGACATCGGTGATGAGCTTTTCGTTCGGGATCAGCGTTTCGACGCCGTCGAGTCCGCGCACCACCGTGTAGCGCGTGCGGATCTGCGTGACCTTGCCCGCGAGGCCGCTGACGTTGATCGTGTCGCCGAGGTGCAGCGAGCGGTCGATCAGGATGATGAAGCCGGACACATAGTTGCTCGCGATCTTCTGCAGCCCGAAGCCGAGGCCGACGCCCAGCGCCCCGCCGAACACGCCGAGCACGGTGATGTCGATGCCGACGATCGAGAGGCTGAAGAGCACCGCCGCGAACACGAGCAGCGCGCGCCCGACGCGCGCGAGCACGACGCGCAGGTTGGCGTCGAGCGTGGTGGCGCGCATCAGGCGGTCTTCGAGCGCCGAGCCGGCCCAGATCGCGACGACCATCGTCACGCAGACCCACAACACGGCGTTCGCGAGCGAGAGCAGGCTGATGTGCGAGGTGCCGATGCGAAAGCGCACGCTCGCCATCCAGTCGAGCGCGTCGTCCTGGATGCCGAGCACGGTCAGCACCATGACGAGCCAGACGATCAGCGAAACGAGTTTCTCGATGATCGAGAGCCACGCATGCGTCGAGCCCTTGCCGCCGAACACGCGGCGCGCGAAGAAGAACGCGATGTAGATGAGGCCGATGCCGAACAGCGGCACGAGCGCGAGATTGAGCAGCGACGTGTGGAAGAAGTTGCTGGCGATCGCGCGCGCCACCCAGACGCAGCCTGCGCCGATCAGCGGAAAGAGCGCCTTGGTGAGGCTTTCCGCGCCGAAGGGCCGCGCCTCGCGGCGCGCCTTGCGGCGCGCTTCGATCCCGCGCTGCAACAGCCGCGCGAGCACGAAGGCCACGATGAGCGCGCCGATCAGCACGCCGATCTGCCAGAGCATGACCGGCTGACCGAAGTCGTGGATCACGCCGCCCAGCATGTGAGTCAGCAAACGGTTTTCGATCATGGTGCGTATTGGCACACGACGCGTGCGGCATGTGCGACGTGCGCGGCAAGCACGCGTGCGGCGGGCCGTCCCGCGCTCTCCGTCCAACCCGCCGCGCCGCGCATGCGTGCCTGCGGCCCGCTCGCGCGGGCGCGGTTATAAGCCCGGTTTTGAGCGCGGGCGTTATTCGGCGACATTCGGCTCGTCGGCGACATTCGGCTCATCGGCGGTTTCGCTCGCCCGCGCAATCGCATCGGCCGCTTGCTGCTGCGCTGCCGATTCCTCCGGCGTGGTCTCTGCCTGCGCCTGCTTCTTCGACGGCCCCGCGTCGCCACGGCGCTCCAGCACGGCGGCGAAGAAGCCGTCGGTGGCGTGGCGGTGCGGCCACAGCGAAAGGTAATCGCCCGTATCGAGCCCCACGCGCTGCTCCGCAAGCACGTCGCGCGCGCTCACCAGGACGAACTCGGGATGTGCGTCGAGGAACTGCTTCACGACCGCTTCGTTCTCGGCTTCGAGAATGCTGCAGGTCGCGTAGACAAGACGGCCGCCACGCTTGAGCAAACGCGCGGCGCTCGTGAGGATCGACAGTTGCTTGGGTGCGAGTTCGGCGACCGATTCGGGCGTCTGGCGCCACTTGAGGTCGGGGTTGCGGCGCAGCGTGCCGAGGCCGGAGCACGGCGCATCCACGAGCACGCGGTCGATCTTGCCGACGAGCCGCTTGATCTTCGAGTCGTGCTCGCTGTCGATCAGCACCGGATTGACGTTCGAAAGCCCGCTGCGCGCGAGGCGCGGCTTGAGCTTCGCGAGGCGGCGCTCGGAGATGTCGAACGCGTAGAGACGCCCCGACGAGCGCATCATCGCGCCGAGCGCGAGCGTCTTGCCGCCCGCGCCCGCACAGAAATCGACGATCATCTCGCCGCGGCGCGGCGCGAGCAGCGAGCACAGCAACTGGCTGCCTTCGTCCTGCACTTCGAACCAGCCTTCCCTGAACGCATCGAGCTTCGAGAGCGCGGGCTTGCCGACCACGCGCACGCCGAACGGCGCGAACGGCGTTTCACCGGCCTCGATGCCGGCCTCGCCGAGCGCGCGCACCAATACCTCGCGGCTCGCCTTGATGGGATTCGCACGCAGATCGAGCGGCGCCGGATAGTTCAGCGCCGCAGCCAGTTGCGCGAGTTCGGCGGGCTCGAAGCGCTGCTGGAGCGCGGTCATGATCCACTCGGGCAGGTTCAGCTGCACGCGCTGCGGCAGGCTCGCCGGATCGATCTTCGATACGTGTTCGAGCCAGCCCGCCTCGGCATCCGACACGAACGGGCGCACCGCCGCGCGGCCCGCCGTCGCCATCAGACCGAGCAGCGCGAGCCGCCGCGTCGGGCTGCCGGTGCCGCTCTCGGCCAGATGCGCGAACTCCATGCGGCGGCGCAGGACCGCGAACACCGCTTCGGCGATCACGCCGCGCTCGCCGTGGCCGAGCTTCGGATGCTCGCGGAAGAACCGGCTCGTGACCGCGTCGGCGGGGCCGGTGAACTTGAGGACGTCGGCGAGCAACGTTTCGGTTTGTCCGATCAGGAATCCATGCAGCCTCATGCGCCCTCCCCGGCGGCTTGTGCGTTTGCGTTCAGGTTCGCGTTCGCGTTGGTGTCGTCAAGGAAAAGCCATTGCGGCTCGGGTGGCGCGAGCGTCACGCGTTCGCCGTCGAGCGCAAGACGCCCTTCGACGAACCAGCGCACCGCGCGCGGGTAGATCACGTGCTCGGTCTTCAGGATGCGCGCGGCGAGCGCCGCGGCGTCGTCGCCCGTGCGCACCGGCACGACCGACTGTACGACGATCGGGCCATGATCGAGCGCGGGCGTAACGAAGTGGACCGTGGCGCCGTGCACGCGGCAGCCGGCGTCGAGTGCCTGTTGATGCGTGTGCAGGCCCGGAAAGCTCGGCAGCAGCGACGGATGGATATTCAGCATCCGACCCGTATAGTGCGCAACGAACGGCTCGGTCAGGACGCGCATGAAACCGGCGAGAATGACGAGGTCCGGCTGATAGCCGTCGATCACCTGCGCGAGCGCCGCGTCGAACGCGGCGCGATCGCGGAACTGGCGGTGATCGACCACAGCCGTGGCAATGCCGTGCGAAGCCGCAAACGCGAGCCCCGCGGCATCCGGACGGTTGGCAATCACGGCGGCGACGCGCGCCGGCCACGCTTCGTGCGCGCACGCGCGCACAATGGCTTCCATGTTGCTGCCCCGTCCCGAGATCAGGATGACGAGATTTTTCATCCGCGGATTTTATCATCGAGGGCTACGTGCGACGCGGCAACGGCGGCGATTCCCCGTTGCAGCGTTTATAATCGTCTGTTTCGTCGCGGCGGGCTTGCTGCGACGCCTCTCGCCACTTCGATCACGCTTTGGCCACGCTTTGGCCACACATTAACGGTCCGTTCCGCTATCGTGAGAGTCTTCCGCGGTCTTCCCAACGCCGAAAGCCGCGCGCCCTGCGCGCTGACCATCGGCAACTTCGACGGTGTCCACCGCGGACATCAGGCGTTGCTCGCGCGCGTGCGCGAAGCCGCCCGCGCGCGCGGCCTGCCCGTCTGCGTGATGACCTTCGAGCCCCACCCGCGCGAGTTCTTCAATCCAGCCGGCGCGCCGCCGCGCATCGCCATGCTGCGCGACAAGCTCGAAGCGCTGCGCGACAACGGCGTGGACCGCGTGGTCGTCGAGCACTTCAACCACACGTTCGCAAGCCAGTCGCCCGACACGTTCGTCGAGCGCATCATCGTGCACGGCCTGCACACGCGCTGGATGATGATCGGCGACGATTTCCGCTACGGCGCGAAGCGCGCGGGCGATTTCGCCTCGCTCAAGGCGGCCGGCGAGCAGCACGGCTTCGAAGTCGAGCAGATGGCGACCGTGGCCGACCCGTCCGGCGCGCGCATCTCGAGTTCGGGCGTGCGCGCCGCGCTCGCCGCAGGCGACCTCGATGCCGCGCGCGCCGCACTCGGCTGCGGCTACGCGATCAGCGGCCACGTCGTGCACGGCCTGAAACTCGGCCGCGACCTCGGTTTCCCGACGATGAACCTGCCGATCGGCCACAAGCGGCCGGCGCTCAAGGGCGTATTCGTCGTGCAGGTGCACGGCATCGCCGAGCACCCGCTGCCCGGCGTTGCGAGCCTCGGCGTGCGGCCCACCGTCGACGACTCGGGCCGCGTGCTGCTCGAAGTACACCTGCTCGACTGGCACGGCAGCGCCTATGGCAAGCTCGTGCGCGTCGAATTCCTGAAGAAGCTGCGCGACGAGGAGAAGTTCGCCGACCTCGAAACGCTCACGTCGGCCATTGCGCGCGACGTGGTCGACGCCCGTGCGTGGTTCGCAGCCGCGCACGCGCCGGGCAGCCGTTCCACCGGTTTTGCCACTTCGGCCACCGACCGAATTAGGTAGTCCGCGGCCCGTGCGCGCGACAACGCCGCACGGGTTGCCCGCCCCCGGCGCCCAGTCGTGATTGCGTAATTGTGCGATTGCGCAACTACGCGACGGGCACGCGAGGCGACGGTTGAGCGGCGAGGCCGCAGAGTCCGACGCCGTGCATCCCCTGAATTCACCGTGATTTCACCATGAGCGACAAGAAAGCATCCTCCGGCAAGCCCGCGCAGAAGACCGAATCTAAATACCCCGTCAACCTGCTGGACACTCCGTTTCCGATGCGCGGCGATCTGCCGAAGCGCGAACCCCAGTGGGTCAAGGAATGGCAGGACAAGGAGATCTACCAGAAGATCCGCGCGGCCTCGAAGGGCCGCAAGAAGTTCATCCTGCACGACGGCCCGCCGTATGCGAACGGCGACATCCACCTCGGCCACGCGGTGAACAAGATCCTCAAGGACATGATCGTCAAGGCGCGCAATCTCGCGGGCTACGACGCGGTCTACGTGCCGGGCTGGGATTGCCACGGCATGCCGATCGAGATCCAGATCGAAAAGCAGTTCGGCAAATCGCTGCCCGCGACCGAAGTCATGAAGAAGGCGCGCGAATACGCAGCCGGCCAGATCGAGACGCAAAAGGCCGGCTTCCGGCGCCTTGGCGTGCTCGGCGACTGGGACAACCCGTACAAGACCATGAACTTCGCGAATGAGGCCGGCGAGATCCGCGCGCTCGCGAAGATCCTCGAAAAAGGCTATGTGTTCCGCGGCCTGAAGCCCGTGAACTGGTGCTTCGACTGCGGCTCGGCGCTCGCCGAGGCGGAAGTCGAGTACAAGGACAAGACCGATCCGACCATCGACGTGATGTTCCCGTTCGCGCAAGCAGCGGAAACGGCCGCCGCGTTCGGCCTGGCCGCCCTGCCGCGCGAGGAAGGCGGCGTCGTGATCTGGACCACGACGCCGTGGACGATTCCGGCCAACCAGGCGCTCAACGTCCATCCGGAAGTGATCTACGCGCTCGTCGATACGCAGCGCGGCCTGCTGATTCTCGCCGAAGAGCGCGTCGAAGCCTGTATGAAGGACTTCGAGCTCGATGGCCGCGTGATCGCCACGGCGCCGGGCGCGAAGCTCGCGAATCTGCGCTTCCATCACCCGCTTGCGTCGGCGCATCCGGGCTACAAGCGCACGTCGCCCATCTATCCCGGCGACTACGTGACGACCGACACCGGCACGGGCATCGTGCACTCGGCCCCGGCCTACGGCGTGGAAGACTTTGCCTCGTGCAAGGCCCACAACATGGCCGACTCGGACATCATCAGCCCGGTCATGGGCGACGGCCGCTACATCGAATCGCTGCCGCTCTTCGGCGGCCTCGCGATCTGGGCGGCGAACCCGAAGATCGTCGAAGCGCTCGACAACGCGGGCACGCTCCTGCGCAGCGAGAAATACCTGCACAGCTACATGCACTGCTGGCGCCACAAGACGCCGATCATCTACCGCGCCACCTCGCAGTGGTTCGCGGGCATGGACGTGAAGCCGAACGACGGCAGCAAGACGCTGCGCGAGACCGCGCTCGAAGGCATCGAGGCGACGGCGTTCTATCCGTCGTGGGGCAAGCAGCGCCTGTACGCGATGATCGCGAACCGCCCGGACTGGACGCTTTCGCGTCAGCGCCAGTGGGGCGTGCCGATGGCGTTCTTCGTCCACAAGGAAACGGGCGAGCTGCATCCGCGCACGCTGGAGCTGCTCGAAGAAGTCGCCAAGCGCGTCGAACAGAGCGGCATCGAAGCGTGGCAAGCGCTCGATCCGCGCGAGCTGATCGGCGACGACGCCAATCTGTACGAGAAGAACCGCGACACGCTCGACGTGTGGTTCGACTCCGGCACGACGCACTGGCACGTGCTGCGCGGCTCGCACAAGGACGATCTGCAGTTCCCGGCCGACCTCTATCTGGAAGGCTCGGACCAGCATCGCGGCTGGTTCCACTCGTCGCTGCTCACGGCGTCGATGCTCGACGGCCGCCCGCCGTACGACGCGCTGCTCACGCACGGCTTCACCGTCGACGGCGAAGGCCGCAAGATGTCGAAGTCGCTCGGCAACGGCGTCGATCCGCATGAGGTGGCGAACCGCCTCGGCGCGGAAATCATCCGCCTGTGGATCGCATCGACCGACTACTCGGGCGAACTCGCAATCTCCGAGGAAATCCTCAAGCGCGTGACCGAGGGCTATCGCCGCATCCGCAACACGCTGCGCTTCCTGCTCTCGAACCTCTCCGACTTCGAGTTCGACAAGCATGCGCTGCCCGCCGCCGAATGGCTCGAAATCGACCGCTACGCCGTCGCGCTCACGCACACGCTGCAAAACGATGTGCTCGCGCACTACGACCGCTACGAGTTCCACCCGGTCGTCGCGAAGCTGCAGACGTTCTGCTCGGAAGACCTGGGCGGCTTCTATCTCGACGTGCTCAAGGACCGCCTCTACACGAGCGCCGTCGATTCGAAGGCCCGCCGCGCCGCGCAGACCGCGCTCCATCACATCACGCACAGCCTGCTGCGCATCCTCGCGCCGTTCCTCTCGTTCACGGCCGAAGAAGCGTGGAAGGTGTTCCAGCCGCACACCGAGACCATCTTCACCGAGACGTTCCACGCGTTCCCGGACGTCGCGCAGGGCGACATGCAGGCCGAAGCGCTGATCGCGCGCTGGACGCTGCTGCGCGAAGTGCGCGGCAACGTGACGAAGGCGCTCGAAGAAGCGCGCGTGGCCAATGCGATCGGTTCGTCGCTGCAGGCCGAAGTGCGCATTCTCGCGAGCGGCGCGCGCTACGACGCGCTCACCTCGCTCGGCGACGACCTCAAGTTCGTGCTGATCACCTCGGCGGCCGAGGTCGTCAAGGTCGAGAGCGAGGCGGACGAAGGCGTCGAGGTCATCACGTCGAAGTACCTCAAGTGCGAGCGCTGCTGGCACTACCGCGAGGAAGTCGGCACGAACGCCGAACACCCGGGGCTGTGCGGCCGCTGCGTCGCCAATCTCTTCGGTAACGGCGAAACACGGAGCGCGGCATAATGGCAAAGACCAGGCCGTTGCAGTCCCGCGCGAGCGGCACGCTTGCGCCGTGGCTCGGCATCGCGATTGTCGTGATCCTGTGCGACCAGCTCACGAAGATCGCCATCGCCCGGGTGTTCAGCTACGGCGAAAGCCGCGCGATCACGTCGTTCTTCAACCTCGTGCTCGTGTACAACAAGGGCGCCGCGTTCAGCTTTCTCGCCGCGGCGGGCGGCTGGCAGCGCTGGGCATTCACGGCACTCGGCGTAGCGGCGGCACTCGTGATCAGCTATCTGCTCAAGCGCCACGCGGGGCAGCGCATGTTCTGCACGGCGCTGGCGCTGATTCTCGGCGGCGCGCTCGGCAATGTGCTCGACCGGCTGATGTACGGCCACGTGATCGACTTCCTCGACTTCCATGTGGGCGGATGGCACTGGCCGGCGTTCAACATCGCGGATAGCGCGATTACGATCGGCGCGGTGCTGCTGGTGATCGACGAGCTGCGGCGCGTGCGCGGCGCGCGCTGAGCGGGCGTCGTGCATGGGATCGGAGTCAGGGCTGACGCGCCAACTCCGATCGACCGCCTTGCGTGTGACCGGAGTAAGGAGACTGGACTTGAACACCGCTGCTGCCAACCCGGGCGAACTCGCCGGTAAGCACCTCGTCATCGGCATGACCGGCGGCATCGCCTGCTACAAGATCGCAGAGCTCACGCGCCTTCTGACCAAGGCCGGTGCAACCGTGCAGGTCGTCATGACCGAGGCGGCAACGCAGTTCATCACGCCCGTCACCATGCAGGCGCTTTCGGGCCGGCCCGTCTACACCAGCCAGTGGGACGCGCGCATGCCCAACAACATGGCGCACATCGACCTCTCGCGCGGCGCCGACGCCATCGTCATCGCCCCCGCCTCCACCGACTTCCTCGCCAAACTCGCGCACGGTTTCGCCGACGGCCTGCTCTCGACACTGTGCGTCGCCCGCGACTGTCCGTTGCTGGTCGTTCCGGCCATGAACCGGCAGATGTGGAACAACCCGGCCACGCAACGCAACGTCGCTCAACTGAGCGCAGACGGCATCGAAACGCTCGGCCCCGATTCCGGTCCGCAGGCATGCGGCGAAGTCGGCGACGGCCGCATGCTGGAGCCGGAAGCCGTCTACGAAGCGATCGTCTCGTTCTTCGCGCCGAAGGTGCTTGCGCAACGTCGCGTGCTGATCACCGCCGGGCCGACCTTCGAGCCGCTCGACCCGGTGCGCGGCATCACGAACCGTTCGAGCGGCAAAATGGGCTTCGCGCTCGCGCGTGCGGCGCAGCAAGCCGGCGCCGACGTCCATCTCGTCGCGGGCCCGGTCACGCTCGAAACGCCGTGGGGCGTCTATCGCGAAGACGTGCAGACAGCCCAGCAGATGTACGACGCGGTCATGCGCGCTGTGCCCGACTACGATGTGTTCATCGGCGTGGCGGCGGTGGCCGACTGGCGCGTCGATCACATCGCGACGCAGAAGATCAAGAAAACCGCCGAGGGGCGGGTTCCCGGCTTCACGTTCGTCGAGAATCCCGACATCCTCGCCTCCGTGGCCAGGCTGCCGCATCCGCCGTATTGCGTCGGCTTCGCAGCAGAAAGCGGCGACCTCGACGTCCATGCCGAACAAAAGCGCGTGCGCAAGAACGTACCGCTCCTGATCGGCAATCTCGGCCCGCAGACCTTCGGACTCGACGACAACGAAGTCGTCCTCTTCGAAGCTGCCGGCAGCACGAAGCTGCCACGCGCAGCCAAGCAGGCGCTCGCGCAGACGCTGATCGCCGAGATCGCGCGCCGCCTGCCCGACCAGAGCATCATCTCGTGACGCGCGCGGCGCCGTCGGCGGATAAGGCCGAGGCGGCGCGCGTCGCGAAAGAAGCAGGGTGAGCCGTCATGACGCTTCTTTCCGTACTCGACCAGTCGCCCGTGATTACCGGGCATACGGCCGCCGACGCCATCGCGGCGACCCTCGAACTCGCGCAGCTCGCCGACGACCTCGGCTACACGCGCTACTGGTGCGCCGAGCACCATGGCCTGCTAGGCGTGTGCAATCCCTGCCCCGAAATCATGCTTGCGCGGCTCGGCAGCGCGACGAAGCGCATCCGGATCGGTTCGGGCGGCGTGATGCTTCCCTACTACAGCCCGTTCAAGATCGCCGAGCAGTTCATGATGCTGGAGGCGCTCTTTCCGAACCGCATCGATCTCGGCGTGGGCCGTGCGCCCGGCAGTGACATGCGCACGGCACAGGCCGTCGCGGCCGGTTCTTACAGCCGCGGCGAACAGTTCGCCGAGCAGGTGCGCGATCTGGTCGGACTCATGGACGGCACGCTGCCGGACGACCACATCGCGAGCGGCACGCTCCTGCAACCGCAGATCGAAACGCGGCCGCAGTTGTGGGTGCTCGGTTCGAGCGACTTCGGCGGCGCGCTCGCCGCGCAGCTCGGTCTGCGCTTTTCGTTCGCGCATTTCATCAACGCGCATTTCGGGCACCTGGTGGCGAACGCCTATCGCGACCGCTTCCAGGCCGGGCACGAGGCGACGCCGTACCTCGCCTGCGCGGTGTTCGTGATCTGCGCGGATACCGAACGGGAAGCCGCCGACCTCGAAAAAGCCGTCGATCTGCGCCGCGTGCAGATGGCGCTCGGCCTGAACGCGCCGATCCCGACCGTCGAGCAAGGCCTCGCCCAGGAATACGGCGAGCGCGAGCAACTCGTGATCGACCGCGAGAAGCCGCGCAGCATCGTCGGCACGCCCGAAAGCGTCACGGAGCGCCTGCGCGTGCTGCAAGAACGCTTCGCCGCCGACGAACTGATCGTGCTCACCATCGCCGGCAGCTACGCGGCGCGGCTGCGCTCCTACGAACTGCTGGCCGAAGCGTTCGCGCTGTCCCGCCTCTGATCCCTACGCCAACCCAACCTTCACTCATGAAAATCGACATCAAGATCCTGAACGAACGCATGCGCGACCAGTTGCCCCAATACGCGACGCCCGGCAGCGCGGGGCTCGACCTGCGCGCGTGCATCGAGACGCCGCTCACGCTCGAACCGGGCGAAACGAAGCTCGTGCCGACGGGGCTCGCGATCCATGTCGCCGATTCGGGCTACGCGGCGCTGATCCTGCCGCGCTCGGGGCTCGGCCACAAACACGGCATCGTGCTCGGCAACCTCGTGGGGCTGATCGATTCGGACTACCAGGGCGAGCTCATGATTTCGACGTGGAACCGCGGCCATACGACGTTCACGCTCAATCCGCTCGAACGCCTCGCGCAACTCGTGATCGTGCCGGTCGTGCAGGCTCACTTCAATATCGTCGACGACTTCGAGACGAGCGAGCGCGGCGCGGGCGGTTTCGGCAGCACCGGCAAGCACTGATCGCGCACGCGGCGCATTAACCGGCAAACGCAGGCAAAGGCAGGCAAAAGCCAGCCAAAGCAGGCAAAGGCCGCGCAAGCATGAAAAAAGCACGCCTGGGCGTGCTTTTTGTGTTTCCGGCGCCTCGATTATCAGGCGTCGCGCAACCGGTTACGAAGCTTAAGCGGCTTCGCCAGCCGCTTCGAGACGCCGCCGGTACCAGAGCACATACACGGCCACCAGCGCGACGAGGAACGCGAGGCCGTACACGAGCGTCATGGCGAACTCGCGCGTGAACGCGGTCGTGATGAGAATGCCGGCCATCAGCAGTGCGCCGAGCACGCTCGTGAACGGATACCCCCACATGCGAAAGGCCGGCTTGGGACCCGCATGGCGCGCACGGAAAAAGAGGTGCGTGACGAAGATCATCAGCCACGTGAACATCGCGCCGAACATCGCAATCGACATCATCAGCGTGAAGGCCGTTTGCGGCCAGAGCGCGTTGAGCACCGCCGCCACCGCGATGCCGATGGTCGAGAGCGAGAGCGCAGCAGCGGGTACGCCGTGGCGCGTGAGACGGCCGAATACGGCGCTCGCATAGCCCGCGCGCGAGAGGCTGAACATCATGCGCGTGGTGATGTAGAGCTGACTGTTCATCGCCGACAACGCGGCCACGAGCACGATGAAGTTGATCGCCCCCGCAGCGTACGGAACGCCCGTTGCGGCCATCACTTTCACGAACGGGCTTTCGTTCGCCCCGGCTTCGGTCCACGGCACGATCGCGAGCATCAGCGCAAGCGTCAGCAGATAGAACAGCACGAGGCGCAGCATGGTGCCGCGAAACGCACGCGTGACCGCGCGCTGCGGATCGCGCGCCTCGGCCGCCGCAACGGCGATGGTCTCGACGCCCAGATAGCTGAAGAGCGCGACGATCGTGCCGACCCACACGCCCCACCAGCCTTTCGGCAGCAGGCCGCCGTGCGACGTGTAGTTCGCGAAGCCGACACCGGAGCTTGCGGGCGCACGCCACACGAACCATGCGCCGAGCACGATGAACGCGACGATTGCGGCGATTTTCAGGCTGGAAAACAGATACTCGATGGTGCCGTACGCACGCACGCTCATTGCGTTCACAACGATCAGCGCCGCCGAAAACCCGATGATCCAGTAGAGCCCCGGCACCTGGGGGAACCAGAACTTCATGTAGACGGCGATGGCGGCCACCTCGGTGCCGACGGCGAGCACGTAGGCCGACCAGTACGCGTAGCGCACGACGAAGCCCGCCATCGGCCCGATATAGTGCTCTGCGTAGGCGCCGAACGAGCCGGACGTGGGATGCGCGACGGTCATTTCCGCGAGCGCGCCCATCAACAACAGTGCGACCAGCGCGCCAATCGCATACGAGACGAGCACGCCCGGCCCCGCAAAGCTGATCGCGAAGCCGCTACCGAGGAAAAGCCCGGTGCCGACCGCGCCGCCGATCGCGATCATCGTCATCTGGGCGGCGGACAAGCCGCGCCGCAAACCGCGCTCGCGCTCGACGATCGAATCGAACGCGCCATTTTTATCTGCTGCCAAAACAACCCCCTGCTGCGCACGTTTAATCGGTACGTGCAAAAACAAAACGGCGCGGGCTCGGGCGCCCACGCCGTTTACCTCGTATTAAAGCGCCAAAGAAGCGCTTATTCTACTTCGACCGCCTCCGGGTTCGGATTACGCGGCGCCGGATGCTCGTCGAACGTGAGCTGCACCTTGTCGTCGGCATCGACGTCGACGGTCACGCGGCCGCCGTTCATCAGCTTGCCGAACAGCAGTTCGTCCGCCAGTGCACGGCGGATCGTGTCCTGGATCAGGCGCTGCATCGGCCGCGCGCCCATGAGCGGGTCGAAGCCGTGCTTCGCGAGATGCTTGCGCAGCGCATCGGTGAAGAGCGCATCGACCTTCTTCTCGTGCAACTGGTCTTCCAGCTGCATGAGGAACTTGTCGACGACGCGCATGATGATCTCTTCATCGAGCGCGCGGAAGCTGATCGTCGCATCGAGCCGGTTGCGGAACTCGGGCGTGAACATGCGTTTGATGTCGGCCATTTCGTCGCCCTGTTCGCGGCGGCTCGTGAAACCGATAGTCGACTTGTTCATCGCCTCGGCGCCCGCGTTCGTCGTCATGACGATGATGACGTTGCGGAAATCCGCCTTGCGGCCGTTGTTGTCGGTCAGCGTGCCGTGGTCCATCACCTGCAGCAGCACGTTGAAGATGTCCGGGTGCGCCTTTTCGATTTCGTCGAGCAGCAGCACGCAGTGCGGCTTCTTCGTGACGGCTTCGGTCAGCAGACCGCCCTGGTCGAAGCCGACATAGCCCGGCGGCGCGCCGATCAGGCGGCTCACCGCATGGCGCTCCATATATTCGGACATGTCGAAGCGGATCAGCTCGATGCCGAGCGTGAACGCAAGCTGACGCGCCACTTCGGTCTTGCCGACGCCAGTCGGCCCCGAGAACAGGAACGAGCCGATCGGCTTGTCGGTCTTGCCGAGCCCCGCGCGCGCCATCTTGATCGAAGCGGACAGCGCGTCGATAGCCGGATCCTGGCCGAACACGACGGCCTTCAGATCGCGGTCGAGCGTCTGAAGCTTGCTGCGGTCGTCCTGCGACACGCTTTGCGCCGGCACGCGCGCGATCTTCGAGATGATCTCTTCGATCTCGCTCTTGCCGATGGTTTTCTTCTGCTTCGACTTCGGCAGGATGCGCTGCGCTGCGCCCGCCTCGTCGATCACGTCGATCGCCTTGTCGGGCAGATGACGGTCGGTGATGAAGCGCGCGGACAGCTCGGCCGCCGCATTGAGCGCGCCCGAGGAGTACTTCACGCCATGGTGCTCTTCGAAACGGGATTTCAGCCCGCGCAGGATCGCGACGGTCTGCTCCACGGTCGGCTCGACGACGTCGATCTTCTGGAAGCGCCGCGAAAGCGCCGCGTCCTTTTCGAAGATGCCGCGATATTCGGTGAAGGTCGTCGCGCCGATGCACTTGAGCGTGCCCGACGAAAGCGCCGGCTTGAGCAGGTTCGACGCATCGAGCGTGCCGCCCGACGCGGCGCCCGCGCCAATCAGCGTATGAATCTCGTCGATGAAGAGAATCGCGTGCGGACGCTCCTTGAGTTCCTTGAGCACGGTCTTCAGACGCTGCTCGAAGTCGCCGCGATACTTGGTGCCCGCCAGCAGCGCGCCCATGTCTAGCGAATAAACCTGCGCGTCGGCGAGGATATCGGGCACTTCGCCGCGCGTGATGCGCCAGGCGAGCCCTTCCGCGATCGCGGTCTTGCCCACGCCCGCTTCGCCCACGAGCAGCGGATTGTTCTTGCGGCGGCGGCACAGCACCTGCACGACGCGCTCGACTTCCAGTTCGCGCCCGATCAGCGGATCGATGCGGCCGTCCTTCGCCATCTGGTTCAGGTTCTGCGTGAACTGGGCGAGCGGCGTTTCCTTCTGGCTCGCGGCGTCCTCGGCTTCGGCGTTGGCCTCGCTTGCCTTGGCGGCTTCGCCGCTGCTGGTCTTCGCGATGCCGTGCGAAATGAAGTTCACCACGTCGAGACGCGTGACGCCCTGCTGCTGCAGGTAGTACACCGCGTGCGAGTCCTTCTCGCCGAAGATCGCGACGAGCACGTTCGCACCCGTCACTTCCTTCTTGCCGTTCGAGGTGGACTGAACGTGCATGATCGCGCGCTGGATCACGCGCTGAAATCCGAGCGTGGGCTGCGTATCGACGTCGTCCGTGCCTGGAACCGTCGGGGTGTTGTCGTGAATGAAGTTGCGCAGGTTCTGACGCAGGTCTTCGATATTCGCGGCACACGCGCGCAGCACTTCCGCCGCCGTTGGATTGTCCAACAGCGCCAGCAGCAGGTGCTCGACTGTTATGAACTCGTGCCGTGCCTGACGTGCTTCCATGAACGCCATATGCAGGCTGACTTCCAGTTCCTGGGCAATCATGCTTCCTCCATCACACACTGCAGCGGATGCCCTGCCTGCCGTGCGTGGGTAACGACTTGCTCAACCTTGGTCGACGCGATATCCCGCGTATAGACCCCACAAACTCCCCTGCCTTCGCGATGGACCTTCAGCATGATCTGCGTCGCGGTCTCGCGGTCCTTATTGAAATATTCCTGAACGACCATCACGACGAATTCCATCGGCGTGTAGTCGTCGTTCATCAAGACGACCTTGTACATGGAGGGCGGTTTGACCTTTTGCTCCTGCCGCTCCAGTACGGTTGAATCCTGCTTGTCCGGGATAATCGCCATACACCCATTCTAAACAACTCGGACAGGCCCGCAATCCTGCCGCGAAACCCGACCGGACGGCCGGTAAAACCGCCGCGCGCGTGCCCTGCGCCGCGCGCCCTCCCCGTCCAGCCACTACCGGCTGCGGGGCCGGTTCGAGACACGCAAGGCGCACGTCTTGCGTGCGCCAAACCTGCCGTTTTCCTGCTGCCGGCGGCCTTTTCGCCACCGGTCGATTTGAGTATCGCACAACCCGCGCGGCGCCGTTGGCGCGTACTGTAAGGGGCCGCACCAAGCCGGGATAATTCCGCACTGCAGCGCGGCTCGTGTCCGCCGATTATGCGTCTTTTCAGGGGTTGCCGCCCGCCGTGATGCTGCACTTGGGAAAAGCAGTAAAAACCCTGGCCATGTTCTCTTTACAACGCGTCATACAACGTCTCAAAATATTCTTGACAGCAGAATAAAGAGCCTCAACAATCAAGCTGGCACTTTTTTCAACCGTTTCAAATTCGAAAAAATGCCGTTGGTGAGCTTGTTTGTGAGGAGGGGGCGATCGCATTACGTGGTCGTTTGGCTTTTCGAACTGCTCGTGTGGTAGTGACATGAGTTACAGGGGAAGTAGGTATGGCAACCGGTACGGTCAAGTGGTTTAACGACGCGAAGGGTTTCGGATTCATTACGCCTGACGAAGGCGGCGAGGATCTGTTCGCTCACTTCTCGGCCATCCAGATGAATGGCTTCAAGACCCTCAAAGAAGGTCAAAAGGTGAGCTTCGAGGTCGTGCAAGGCCCGAAAGGCAAACAGGCATCGAACATTCAGGCAGCAGCCTGATCTGTTCGATACCCGTACCTTGGAAACCCGGCTTCGGCCGGGTTTCCTTTTTGTCGCACCCTTTTCTGCATTTACTGTTGAAAACAGGGTCAAGTTTCACCGCGCCATCGCGCGACACCTGTGACAGCGCACCGCATCCATATTCCGGCTGGATAGAACGGCAGCGGTAAAAGCCGCGCCGCGAAATAAATACGCCCACCGCCTGAACGGTTCGATTCAAACCCGAATATTTAAATGGCATAACCAGGCAAATCGAGCCGATTTACACGTTGCCGTCGCCGATGCGGTTCACATTGGCGGTCTGCGTCAATTGAGACACTTCGCCACACCGCCCGAATGCCGTTCAATACGACCGGATAACGCGCACTTTCCCGAGCACCCAAAAGACAAAAACCCCGGCGACACATCGTGTCCACCGGGGCTTTCGAGAATGACGCCGAACGCGCCAGGGCAACTTACATATTTTCGATCATCACCTGCCCGAACGCCGAGCACGACACCTGCGTCGCGCCTTCCATCAGCCGCGCGAAGTCGTACGTCACGCGCTTTTCCTGAATCGACTTTTCCATCGACGCGATGATGAGATCGGCGGCCTCGGTCCAGCCGAGGTGGCGCAGCATCATCTCCGCCGAAAGAATCTCGGAGCCCGGATTCACGTAGTCCTTGCCCGCGTATTTCGGCGCCGTGCCGTGCGTCGCCTCGAACATCGCCACCGAATCGGACAGGTTCGCACCCGGGGCGATGCCGATGCCGCCGACCTGCGCCGCCAGCGCATCCGAAAGGTAGTCGCCGTTCAGGTTCAGCGTCGCGATTACGTCGTATTCCGCGGGGCGCAGCAGGATCTGCTGAAGGAACGCGTCGGCGATCACGTCCTTCACGACGATGTCGTGACCGGTTTTCGGATTCTTGAACTTCATCCACGGACCGTCGTCGATCAGTTCCGCACCGAACTCGCGCTGCGCGAGCGCATAGCCGTAGTCGCGGAACGCACCTTCGGTGTACTTCATGATGTTGCCCTTGTGCACGAACGTCACCGAGCGGCGATCGTTGTCGATCGCATACTGCAGCGCCTTGCGCACGAGGCGGTCGGTGCCCTCGCGCGAGACCGGCTTGATGCCGAGGCCCGACGTTTCCGGGAAGCGGATCTTCGATACGCCCATCTCTTCGCGCAGGAACCGGATGACCTTCTTCGCGCCTTCCGATTCGGCGGGCCACTCGATGCCCGCGTAGATGTCCTCCGAGTTCTCGCGGAAGATCACCATGTTGACCTTCTCGGGCGCGCGCACCGGAGACGGCACACCCTTGAAATACTGCACCGGGCGCAAGCACACGTAGAGATCGAGCGTCTGGCGCAGCGCCACGTTGAGCGAACGGATGCCACCGCCGACCGGCGTCGTGAGCGGCCCCTTGATCGACACGACGTAATCCTTCACGACTTCCAGCGTTTCGTCGGGCAGCCATACGTCGGGACCATAGATGCGCGTGGCCTTCTCGCCGGCATAGATCTCCATCCAGTGGAGCTTGCGCTTGCCGCCGTAGGCTTTTTCCACCGCCGCGTCGACCACCTTGATCATCACCGGCGTGATGTCGACGCCCGTGCCGTCGCCCTCGATGTACGGGATGATCGGCTGATCCGAGACGTTGAGCGAAAAATCCGCGTTGACGGTGATCTTCTCACCGCTCGTCGGAACCTTGATGTGCTGATACGACATGATCGACTCCAGTTGAGGACTTGGCTGGTGGTAGCGGGTAATTCACAGTGCAAGCGGATCCGGCGAAGTGTGCGCGCGAAACATGCGCGGCCCCGCAGCATCCGTTGCGCTCAATGCTTGCGGACTGGCTCGCGGCTGCGCGATGGCGCTGCGAACGGCCCGTCCGCCTAACGTGCTGAATGGACTGGCTGGTATTCTAGCCCACGCCCCGTCGCTGCATGCCACACGCTCCGACGGCGCACAGGGCGTGCGACGCCACGCCAGGCGGCCCACCTGACAGCACCAGCGCGCTACGGATAGCCAAGCCCGCGCGGGCGCATCGAACGAAGCACCCGCGAGGCACCCTGTGCCTGAGCCGATCCATGACATCCGGCCCGGCGTCCCGCCCGATGCTTTAACATCTCGCCGCATCGCGACGCAATTTCGACGCAACGTCGACGAAACCTCGACGAAACCTCTTTCCCCACCCGGCTCTCATGCGTTTAATCGCCCTTAACAAACCGTTCGGCACGATTTGCCAGTTCTCGCCGCACGAAACACGCGCTTCTCTCGCGGACTGGGTCAAGGTGCCGGGCGTCTATCCGGCGGGCCGCCTCGATTCGGACAGCGAGGGCCTGCTGCTGCTGACCGACGACGGCGCACTCCAGGCACGCATCGCCGAGCCGCGCCGCAAACTCGTGAAGCGCTACTGGGCCCAGGTCGAAGGCGAGCCCGGCGCCGACGCGCTCGCAGCACTGGAGCGCGGCGTCGATCTCGGCGACTTCGTGACCCAGCCGTGCCGCGCAAAAACGATCGCACCGCCCGAACATCTCTGGCCACGCAATCCGCCGATCCGGTATCGCGCATCGATTCCCACCACATGGGTCGAACTCGCGATCAGCGAAGGCAAGAATCGCCAGGTCCGGCGCATGACGGCCGCGGTCGGTTTTCCCACACTGCGGCTCGTGCGCGTAGCAATTGGCGTGCTCGATATTTTTTCGCTCGCGATTGCACCCGGCGAAAGCATCGACATTCCGATCGATGCGCCATGGCAACGTATAAATCCCGCACGCCGCTCAGGGTGATTGTTGCATCTGCATTTATTGATCATCGTCAATAGGTGCGGTATCAACGCGTTTTTAAAGAACGAGGCCTCGCGAAGGAAATGAAATTTTCCCGTCAACCGCCGCATTACGCGATGCGTTAAACGACGCAGATGCCGCCGAAGCTATCCGGCATTCAGCCTTCAGGTACCCGCCTTGCGCGCGCAAGCCGCGATGATGGATTACCGACCGCTGGCAGATGCATTCGTAAACTTCTCCGAATTTTTCGAATGTGACTGTCAACCGAAAGGTGGATGGCACCGTTTACCGACCTGACTCCAAAAACCGGGTCACTTGGTTAATTAACTCAAGCTGAGGATTTACAACATGAACAAGCTCATCGCTGCTCTGGTCGCTGGCCTCTTCGCAACGGCTGCTTTCGCACAAGCTTCGGCTCCGGAAGCTGCTCCGGCTGCTGCTGCTTCGGCTGCTCCGAAGGCTAAGGCTGCACACAAGAAGGCTCACAAGAAGGCTGCTCACAAGAAGGCCGCTAAGGCTGAAGCCGCTTCGGCAGCTTCGGAGTAAGCTTGTTGTAAGGCGAAATGTCGATCGGCATTCATTGCCGATCTTCATCGCGTTAAAAGGCAGACCGTCGCAAGGCGTTCTGCCTTTTTGTTTTTCAATGCCTTTCAGGCACTTGACGCGTGCGACGCGTCGCGTGTCACGTTTCGTATTTCACACGCTTTGACCCGCTTCGATCTCCTCGCGTAACATGCGCGGGTTATATCTCAAGCAAAGGAGCCCAGTCGTGCGATTTTCCCTGCGCCCGCTTTTTGCGCTCGCCGTGCCGCTCGCCATGTCGCTCACCGCGGCCGCGGCCCTGACGCTCACGACGCTCGCCATGCCCGGCGTAGCCCACGCCCAGCAATTGCCGGCCGGCGCGAAGCAGCCGAACGCCTTTCCGCGCGCGAAGCTGACCGCCGGCATGTATGTGATCGACGCCGCCGTCGCCGCCAATGACGCCGACCGCGAGCAAGGCCTCATGTACCGCTCGCAGCTTGGGCCCAACGAAGGCATGCTGTTCGCGTTCGGCGAAAACGCCGTGCATTGCTTCTGGATGAAGAACACGCTGATCCCGCTGTCCATCGCCTTCATGCGCGCGGACGGCACGATCACCGACATCGACGAGATGCAGGCCGAGACGACCAACAACCACTGCCCGCGCAATAACGGCGTCTTCGCGCTCGAAATGAGCAAGGGCTGGTTCGCGTCGAAGGGCATCAAGCCCGGCATGCAGATCCAGGGTCTGCCGCCGCTGCAGTAACGCGCGGCGAAACCCGTGCGCACGCGCCGCCCGCAGCGAACGCTGCAAGCCGCGCAGCCGCCCCGCCCCGAAAGCCGGCCCCGCTCTGAGCGGCGCCGGCTTTTTTGCGCCGGTGCGGCCACCTTCCAGCGCACACCGGCACACACCGGCACACACCAGCACATTCCGGCGCATAGCCGACGCTCGCGCCGCCCGCGCGAAATCCGCGCCGCTGCGCGCCCCCTGCAAAAGCGCGTAGCACGCGCTATGCTACTAATCCGGCACCCGCGTAAATCGGGCACCGCGCGTGGCGAAAGGCGACGCGCAACCCGCGCCGCGCGTCGTCCGGCTCCCTTCACGGCGCGTATTCCAAGGAGATCATCGTGCCTCGCAAGACTCCCATCGAGCGCTATCGCAACATCGGGATCAGCGCTCACATCGATGCCGGCAAAACCACCACGACCGAACGCATCCTGTTCTACACCGGCGTGAATCACAAGCTCGGGGAGGTTCACGACGGCGCGGCAACCATGGACTGGATGGAACAGGAACAGGAGCGCGGCATCACGATCACGTCGGCCGCGACCACCGCGTTCTGGAAAGGCATGGCCGGCAATTATCCCGAGCACCGCATCAACATCATCGACACCCCGGGACACGTCGACTTCACGATCGAAGTCGAGCGCTCCATGCGCGTGCTCGACGGCGCGTGCATGGTGTACGACTCGGTGGGCGGCGTGCAGCCGCAGTCGGAAACGGTGTGGCGCCAGGCGAACAAGTACAAGGTGCCGCGCATCGCGTTCGTCAACAAGATGGACCGTGTCGGTGCGGACTTCTTCCGCGTGCAGCGGCAGATCGGCGAGCGCCTCAAGGGCGTGGCCATCCCGATCCAGATCCCGGTCGGCGCCGAGGACCATTTTCAGGGCGTGGTCGACCTCGTGAAAATGAAGGCAATCGTCTGGGACGACGAGAGCCAGGGCGTGAAATTCCTCTATGAGGACATCCCGGCGAATCTCGTCGAACTCGCGACGGAGTGGCGCGAAAAGATGGTCGAAGCCGCCGCCGAAGCCGACGAGGAACTGCTCGAAAAGTACCTCGACGATCACGAGAGCCTGACCGAAGACGAAATCAAGCGCGCGCTGCGCAAGCGCACGATCGCGGGCGAAATCGTGCCGATGCTGTGCGGTAGCGCTTTCAAGAACAAGGGCGTGCAGGCGATGCTCGACGCGGTGATCGACTATCTGCCTTCGCCTGTCGACGTACCCGCGATTCTCGGCCACGACCTCCACGACAAGGAGATCGAGCGCCATCCGAGCGACGAAGAACCGTTCTCGGCGCTCGCGTTCAAGATCATGACCGACCCGTTCGTCGGCCAGTTGATCTTCTTCCGCGTTTATTCGGGCGTGGTCGAATCGGGCGACACCGTGCTCAATGCGACGAAGGACAAGAAGGAGCGTCTCGGCCGCATCCTGCAGATGCACGCGAACGAGCGCAAGGAAATCAAGGAGGTGCGCGCGGGCGACATCGCGGCGGCGGTCGGCCTGAAGGAAGCGACGACCGGCGACACGCTGTGCGATCCGGCGCACGCCATCGTGCTCGAAAAGATGATTTTCCCCGAGCCGGTGATCTCGCAGGCCGTCGAGCCGAAGACAAAAGGCGACCAGGAAAAGATGGGCATCGCGCTCAACCGGCTCGCGCAGGAAGACCCGTCGTTTCGCGTGCAGACCGACGAGGAGTCCGGGCAGACCATCATCTCCGGCATGGGCGAGCTGCACCTGGAAATTCTCGTCGACCGCATGCGGCGCGAGTTCGGCGTCGAGGCGACCGTAGGCAAGCCCCAGGTGGCGTACCGGGAAACCGTGCGCAACAAGGTCGAGGACGTCGAGGGCAAGTTCGTCAAGCAGTCGGGCGGGCGCGGCCAGTACGGCCACGCGGTCATCACGCTCGAACCGCAGGCGCCGGGCAAGGGCTACGAGTTCGTCGACGCGATCAAGGGCGGCGTGATTCCGCGCGAATTCATTCCGGCCGTCGACAAGGGCATCCAGGAAACGCTCAAGGCGGGCGTGCTCGCGGGCTACCCGGTGGTCGACACGAAGGTCACGCTCACGTTCGGCTCGTATCACGATGTCGACTCGAACGAAAACGCGTTCCGCATGGCCGGCTCGATGGCGTTCAAGGAAGCGATGCGGCGCGCAAAGCCCATACTGCTCGAACCGATGATGGCGGTCGAAGTGGAAACGCCCGAGGAGTTCATGGGCAACGTGATGGGCGACCTGTCGAGCCGACGCGGCATCGTGCAGGGCATGGAGGACATCGCGGGCGGCGGCGGCAAGATCGTGCGCGCCGAAGTGCCGCTCTCGGAGATGTTCGGCTACTCCACGTCGCTGCGCTCGCTCACGCAGGGCCGCGCAACCTACACGATGGAGTTCAAGCACTACGCGGAAACGCCGCAGAACGTGGCCGAAGCGGTCATCAACGCTAAAAAGTAATAAGCGAGCGATAAGCCACCAACAGGCGCACACCAGGCGCGTCGCGTTTCCCGAAGCCCGTTCCGTTGCCGGAACGGGCTTTTTCATTGGCGCGCCCGCTGCACCTGTCCCGCCGTCCCGTCCCCGGCCTTCGCCCGCGTCGCCGAATCGCTTAAACTGGACCCGAATTCGTCGTCTGCCGCACCGCCTGCCGCCGTCGCGACTGTCCTGTAAGACACGTCGCGCCCACTCACGGAACCGCACGGAATACCCGCACCGATGACACAACCGCAGTCCGCCGCCCCCGCCCCCCTCCTCGAGCTCGACTTGCTGCGTCGCGACGCTGGCGACTACGGCAATCACGCCATCGACGAATACCTGGCCGGCCGCCTCACCCGCCGCGAGTTGCTGCGCTACGCGGGCATGCTCGGCCTCGCGCTTGCGGGCAGCGGACTCGCTACGCCGCGCCTCGCGCGAGCCCAGCAGCCGACGAACCAGACCATCCGTGTCGCGCACCTGATGCCCGCAGGCGCCGTCGATCCGCTCACGGTGACCGACGCAGGCGGCCTGAGTCTCCTGAACCAGACCGGCGAATTCCTCCTCGACGACGACGCCACCGGCCAGCTCCGGCCCGCGCTCGCGCTCTCGTGGCAGCCGAACAGCAAAGCGGACGTCTGGACCTTCAAGCTGCGTCCGAACGTGAAATTTCACGACGGCCAGCCATTCGGCGCGCGGGACGTGGTGGCGACGTTCGATCGTCTCGCCGATCCGGCGAGCGGCTCGGCGGCGCTTTCGGTGCTCAAGGGCGTGCTGTCGAAAGGCGGCGCGAAGATGGTCGACGAGCACACCGTCGCATTCCATCTCGATGCGCCGAACGGCAACTTCCCGTACTACGTTTCATCCGACAACTACAACGCCGTGATGCTGCCCGCCAACTATGCGGGCAATTACGAAAAGCACTTCATCGGCACGGGAGCATTCAAGTTCGAGAGTTTTCGGCCACGGCAGGGCGCGAGCTTCGTTCGCAATCCCGATTACTGGGGCGACAAGGCGCTGCCCGCACGCGTACAGTTCGCGTTCTACGCCGACGAACAGGCGCAGATCCTCGCGCTTCAGGGCCGCCAGGCCGACGTGATGGGCACGTTCACCGTGCAGGGCGGCATCGGGATACTGAACAATCCCGACTTCAAGGTGATCGGCGTGCGCTCGAGCGCGCATCGCCAGATCCACATGAGCAACGATGCGCCCATGTTCAAGGACAAGCGCGTACGCCAGGCGCTCGCGCTCGCGCTCGACCGCGACGTCATGGTGCGCGGTCTGTTCAAGGGCCGCGCCGTGGCCGGCAACGACAGCCCGTTCGCGCCCATCTTTCCTTCGAGCCCGGCGGGCGTGCCGCAGCGCGGGATCGACGTCGCGAAGGCACGCCAGTTGCTCGCGCAGGCAGGCGTGGCGAACGGCTTCGACGTGACGCTCACCACCGAGAAGTACATGGAGATTCCGGATCTGGCCGTCGTGGTGCAGAACGCCGCGAAGGCGATTGGCGTGCGCATCGCGCTCAAGGTCGAAAGCCAGGGGCAGTACTACGGCGCGGGCACGTACGGCAAATCGGACTGGCTCGACTCGCCGCTCGGCATCACCGACTACGGTCATCGCGGCGTGCCGAACGTGTTCCTCGACGCGCCGCTCACGAGCGGCGGAACGTGGAATGCAGCGCACTTTCGCAACGCGCAGTACGACGCGCTCGTGGCGCAGTTCGTCGCGACGCTCGACGTGGCCGCGCAAAAACGGCTCGCCGCCCAAATCGCAACATTGCTGCTCGACGAAACGCCCGTGATCATCCCGTACTTCTACGATCAGTTGATCGCGCAACGAACGGCACTGCAGGGCATGCGCTTCACGGCGCTCGCGCAGCTCTACTTCGACCGCGCCACGCTCGCGGCCTGACGCGCACCACATAACGCGTACCGCAGCGCGCACGCACACAGGAGTCCGATGGCTACTCCGCTGACGAGTCCGCCTCAACCGGCCTACGCCGCGCCCGCGGTTCGCTTCATCGCGCGCCGCGCGGCGTGGGCGCTCTTCACGTTGTGGCTGCTCTCCGTTCTCGTCTTCGCAGGCGGGCAACTGCTGCCCGGCGACATCGGCCGCGCGGTGCTCGGCCCGCTTGCCGATGCGCGCGCCGTCGCGGCACTCAATCATCAGCTCGGCGCAGACCGCCCCGCGCTCGAACAATACGTCGCGTGGATTTCGCACGCGCTGCGCGGCGACTTCGGCGAATCGTGGAGCTATCGCGAGCCAGTCGCGCCGTTCGTTGGCGCAGCGCTGCTGCAATCCGCCAAACTCGGACTGCTCGCGTTCGTTATCGTGGTGCCGCTCGGCATCGGCGGCGGCGTGTGGGCCGCGCTGCATGCGGGCCGTCCGCTCGACCGCGCGATCAGCACCGGCGGACTGTGCGCGAGCGCCGTGCCCGAGTTCGTCTCCGCCATCGTGCTCATTCTTGTCTTCGGCGTGTGGCTGCGCTGGCTGCCGACCGAAGCCGTCGCACCGCCCGGTTCGGGCCCGGCCGAACAGTTGCGGCATCTGGCGCTGCCCGTGCTGCCGCTCGTCTTCGCGTTCTTCGGCTATCTCGCGCGCATGGCGCGCGCGGGCATGCTCGGCGCGCTCGACGCCGACTACACGCGCACCGCGATCCTCAAGGGCCTGCCGCAGCGCGTCGTCATCGTGCGGCACGTGCTGCGCAATGCGCTTCTGCCCACGGTGACGGTCGCTGCCACGCAGCTCGGCTATCTGATCGGCGGGCTCGTGGTCGTGGAGACGCTGTTCCGCTATCCGGGCATCGGCTCGCTGATCTACAACGCCGCGAAGGCGAAGGACTTTCCGATGCTCGAAGCGGGCGTGCTCGCGATCGGCGCGGTGTACACGCTCGCCAATTTCGCGGCCGATCTGCTGCACGCGCGGCTCGATCCGCGGCTGCGCACGACGGGAGGCACATGAGCGACAGCAGCGCCGGTCCAGCGGACGCATCGACCGAAAGCGCAGCTGAAAGCGCAGACGACACGCGCTTTCACGTGCTGCGCACCCTGCTGCGCTCGCCCGCGTTTCTCGTGAGCGCGGCGATCCTGCTGTGGTGGATCGCCTGCGCGCTCGCGGGGCACGCGTTCGTTCCGTTCGACCCTTACGCATCCGACCCGCTCAACTCGCTGACGCCGCCCGATCACACGCACTGGTGCGGCACCGATCAGTTGGGCCGCGACGTGTGCTCACGCGTGATCGCGGGCGCGCGCGACATCCTCACGATCGCGCCGCTCGCCACGCTCGCCGGTACGCTCACGGGCACGGTGCTCGGTCTCATCACCGGTTACTTCGAGGGCTTTGCGGGCAGCCTCGTCGCACGCACGCTCGACGCGGTGCTCGCGCTGCCGCTCGTGATCGTCGCGCTGCTCGTGCTCGCGGCGGTGGGCACATCGAATCTCGCGGTCGTGCTGGTGATCGGCATCACGTTCGCACCGATGATTGCCCGCACCGTGCGCGCAGCCGTGCTCACGGAGCGCCATCTCGACTACGTCGCCGCCGCGCAACTGCGTGGCGAGCGCGCGCCGTACGTCATGTTCGCGGAGATTCTGCCGAACGTGTGGCCGCCGGTCGTCGTGGAAGCAACGGTGCGGCTCGGCTACGCCATCTTCGCGGTCGCGACACTCTCGTTTCTCGGCTTCGGCATCCAGCCGCCTTCCGCCGACTGGGGGCTTGCACTCGGCGAGTCGTATGCGCTGCTCGCGGGCGGCGCATGGTGGACGGTCGCGTTCGATGCGCTCGCAATCGCCTCACTCGTCGTCGCCGTGAATCTGATCGCCGACAGCCTGCGCGAAGCGCTCGAATCATGAACCCGCTCGAGTCCATAACGGTGAGCCCGCAACGATGAGCCCGCAACGCGCCGCCCCGCTTGCGACATTCGAAGCCCCGTTCGGCAGTGGTAGCGGCGGCGGCGATGCGCTCATGCTCGTCGGACTCACCGTCACGTACCGCACACGGGGCCGCGAGCGCGATGTGCTGACCGACGTCTCGCTGCGCATCCGGCACGGCGAAACTTATGGGCTCGTCGGCGAATCGGGCTGCGGCAAGTCGACGGTGGCGCTCGCGGCGCTGCGGTATCTCGCGCGCAATGGCCGTGTGAAAGCCGGACGCATCGCCATTGCCGGGCAGGATGTGCTCACGCTCGATCAGGTCCGCTTGCGTGCGTTGCGGGCCAACACGGTGTCGATGGTCTATCAGGATCCGGCCAGCGCGCTCAATCCGTCACTCACGATCGCGCGCCAGTTGAGCGAGGCGTTCGAGGCCGCCGGTGCGAGCGCCGGCGAAGCACTCGCACAAGTGCCGGAGATGCTCGAACGCGTGCGCATTACCGAACCGGCCCGCGTGATGACGAGCTATCCGCATCAGCTTTCGGGCGGCATGCAGCAACGTGTCGTGATTGCGATGGCGCTCGCGTCGCGCCCCGCGCTGCTGATCCTCGACGAACCGACGACCGGGCTCGACGCCACCGTCGAAGCCGAAGTGCTCGCACTGATTGCGCAACTGCGCACGGAATTCGGCATGGCGGTGCTGCTGATCAGCCACGACCTCGGCGTGATCGGGCAGATGTGCGATCGCGTCGGCGTGCTGTATGCCGGTCGTCTCATCGAAGAAGGCGCGACGCGCGACGTGTTCGCACGCGCGCGGCACCCCTATACGGTCGGGCTGCTGCGCTGCCTGCCCGCGCGCGGACGCAGCAAGGCCATCGGTCCGCTCGACACGATTCCAGGCGAGCTGCCGGCGCCTGGCGCGCTCCTGGGCGGCTGCATCTATGCGCCGCGCTGCCGCCTCGCCGACGCGCGCTGCCGCGAGCAGGCACCGCCGCCGCATCGCATGGAAGCGCCGCACGGCGAGCGCATGGCGCGCTGCCATTATCACGAGCGCGCCATCGAACTGCCGCTCGCCGAGCCCGCGCAGGCGAGCGCGCAGGCCGCCACTGCAGCCGATCCCGCCGTCGTGCTGCGCGCCATCGACGTATCCCGCACCTTCGGACGCGGCGCACGTGCCGTGCGCGCGCTCGACGGCGTCTCGATCGAACTGCGCGCGGGCGAGACGCTCGGGCTCGTCGGCGAATCGGGCAGCGGCAAAACCACGCTCGCGAAACTGCTGCTCGGCCTGTACGCGCCAAACGCGGGCGGGCGCGTCGAACTGGACGGCGAGCCGCTGCCTGCCCGCGTCGGGCGTCGCAGCGCGAGGCAACTCGAAGCGCTGCGGCTCGTGTTCCAGCACCCGGACGCCTCGCTCAATCGCGCGCTGCCGGTAAGGCGGTTGATCGCTCGTGCGCTCGCCCGCACCAGCCCATCTCGCACCAACGAGCCCACGCGGCTCGAAGCGCTGCTCGACGCCGTGCGCGTGCCCGCGCGCTATCTCACGGCGCGCGCGCACCAGCTTTCGGGCGGGCTCAAGCAACGCGTCGCCATTGCGCAGGCATTCGCGGGAGAGCCGCGCGTCGTCGTCTGCGACGAGCCGACCTCGGCACTCGATGTCTCCGTGCAGGCGGCGATCCTGAACCTGCTCGCGCGACTTCAACGCGAACGCGGCGTGAGCTATCTGTTCATCTCGCACGACCTCGACGTGGTGCGCTATCTCGCCGATCGCGTGATGGTGCTGTACGCGGGCCAGGTCGTGGAAACCGGTCCTGCCGACGCGCTCTTCGGCGGACCCTGCCATCCGTACACGGAAACGCTGCTCGCCGCGCAAACGCTGCGTGCGAGCGACAAGATGGATTCGCGCGCATCGAGCGCGGGCTGCATCTTCAGCGCGCACTGCCCGCGCCGCATCGGCGCGATCTGCGACGAACAGGCGCCGCCGTTCGCCGAAGCGGGCGGCGGCCATCGCATACGCTGCCACATTCCCGTGGTCGAGCTGCGCACGCTGCAAGCGGCGGCGAACACCTCGCGCGCAAACGTCTGATGTTCGCGCATCGCGTGAGACGTGAGACGTGAAACACAGTGCGCGTCTGCTGCGCGAAACGCCCGAAAGATGCGCCGCGCGTTTCATCATCGATACGTTTTTGATGCGTTTCGCGTCGCGCACGCACCGTGAAGATCGCCGGATGCCGCTGCGAAGCGGCCGAGCGTCCAATGGCACATAACTCGCTAGATCAAGACCAGGCATCCGGGCGCTGGCCTGCCGCGTCGTAGGGCGGGTAATCACGCGAGACCAGCGGACCACCTGGCGCATCGTGCACTTGTTTTCTGCCGCCCGCCCCCGCGGGTGTCGGCAATCGGCAAGTCGCCCTGCTCGTTCCGGCTTTCCGACGCTTCGTCGACCGGATGCCCTCCAAGCCGCCTGCGTCAGCTCCCATGCGCTTGACGACGCACCGTGGTGGTGACCTGACGGGGATCGGCGTGCGTGCACGACAGCATGTCGCCGGATATCAGGCGCACGAGAGGCGTCGGCGCGATTACGCCGGCGCTTCCCGGGGCGAAGACCATGAAAAACACGATATGCGATAAGCACTACTGTTTATTACTACGGGGTTGGTCGATACGGGGTGTGGCGATGTATGCGATCGGGGCAGGCTTCCTGTTGCCGGGGATCGCGGCCCGCGCTGCGGACAGCGGCGCGGCCGACGCAATCGCCACGCAGTTCATCGCGCTAGCGGACACGGCCGTCGGGGACTCCGGCACGGCCTGCGATCCGGCAAACGATCCGGCGAGCAGTCCGGACGGCGGACACGAAGGCGGCCATGGCAACGGTCATTGATCTCGCCCCGCAAAGCGCCCGCGCCGCCCGTGCCGCCAAAGCCAGCGCGAGCCGGCACGACGGCCGCTCGCGTCAGGCGCGGCATCGACGGCGGCATCCCGGCCCCACGACCGGGCAGCGCAGCCGGGGGCCGGACCTCGGCTTCCCCTGCTGCATCTTCGCGTCGCGAATTCCGCTTTGACGCGATGGCGCTGAAACCGTGTTCAGCGCGCGTATCCACCCGCCACGCGCGCCGATCCAACGTCAGAGCATGTCCAGCGGCTGTTTGGTGCGCGGCGGCCTGAAGTACGCGTCCAGCGCCGCGTGCTCCTGCGCACTCAGTTCGAGATCGAGCGCCGCACGGTTGTCGCGCACGTGGTCGATGCGCGCGGCCTTCGGGATCGCGCACACGCCCGGCTGACGCAGCACCCACGCAATCGCCACGCGATAGACCGACACGCCGCGGGCGTGCGCGATGCCGTCGAGTGGCGAGCGCCGCGGCAGCCGTGCGTGATCGACCGGGCTGTACGCCATCACCGGCATGTGATGGCGCGCGCACCACGGCAGCAGGTCGAATTCAGGCCCGCGCCGCGCGACGTTGTAGAGGATCTGGTTGGTCGCGCATCCCTTGCCGCACGATACGGCGAAGAGTTCCTCCATGTCGTCGGTATCGAAGTTGCTCACGCCCCAGTGGCGAATCTTGCCCGCTCGCACGAGCGCCTCGAAGCCCTCGACCGTCTGTGCAAGCGGCACGCTCCCGCGCCAGTGCAGCAGGTAGAGGTCGAGCCGGTCGGTGCCGAGACGTTTCAGGCTCGCCTCGCACGCCGCCTGCATGCCGCGCCGGCTCGCATGGTGCGGATACACCTTGCTCACGAGAAACACTTCGTCGCGCAGTCCGCGCAACGCTTCGCCCACGAGCCGTTCGGTCGCGCCGTCACCGTACATTTCGGCGGTGTCGATGAGCGTCATGCCGAGCGCCACGCCCTCGCGCAGTGCGGCAATTTCCTCGGCGCGGCGCACGGCGCGCTCGCCCATCTCCCACGTGCCCTGTCCCAGCTTCGGAATACGCTCGCCGTCGGGCAGCGCAATGCGGGGGATTTCGGTCGTCATGATGGCTGGCTCCTTGCGCCGTGCTATGTTCGATGTGCGTTGTGCGGATACGGCAATCGTCGGCGATAAACATAACGAAAGATCGTAAAACGTCGCAAAACTGGCGAAAAGGCCAGTGTATCGTCCCGCACGGCGCGCGATCGTGAGGACATCGGTGCGTTGCCCGATGGCGTCTTCACAGGCGTCTGTCATAAAATCGGCGTTCGCCTTTCATGCCCGCTTCCCATGAACGCATCCACGGAAGACCGCTGGCGCAATCTGCGCCCGGACCCGGAAAACGATACGCCGCTCTATCTGCAGCTCGCGCGCAAGCTGAGCAGCGCGATCCACGAGAACCGCTGGAACGCCGGGGAGGCACTGCCTTCCGAGCGCGTGCTCGCCGATGCGCTCGGCGTCTCGCGCATCACCGCGCGCAAGGCCATTGCGCTGCTCGTCGAACAGGGGCTGATCCGCCGCACGCAGGGCGCGGGCAGCTTCATCACGCCGCGCTACGAAGATCCGCTCTCGCGTCTCACGAGCTTCAGCGAAATGCTGCGCCAGCGCGGCTTCACGCCGAGTTCGCGCTGGCTCTCGCGCGAAATCCAGCCCGCGAGCCGCGATGAAGTGATCCAGCTCGGGCTCTCGCCAGCCTCTACGGTGACGCGGCTCAAGCGTCTGCGGCTCGCCGACGGCATCGTGATGGCCGTCGAGAATTCGACCTTTCCGGCCGCGCTGATTCCCGATCCGGAAGCCATCGGCGACTCGCTCTACAGCTTCCTCGAACAGCGCGGTCTCGCGATCGTGCGCGCGCTGCAACACTTTCGCGCGGTCAACGCGAGCGAAGAAATCGCGCGTCAGATGAGCATCGCCCCCAACGAAGCGCTGCTGCTGATCACGCGCGTGGGCTACACCGCCGACCACCGCGCAATCGAGTTGACCGACACCTACTGCCGCAACGACTACTACGACTTCGTCGCGGAATTGCGCAAGTAGCGTTCACGTGGGGCGTACGGGCCGCGCGTGCCGTTCGTGCCCGTCAGCGCCGATGGGCGCGCGAACCGCGCCGTGGCGCCTGCGCACGCCGCTGCGCAGTTTTCCCTAGAATGACGGCTGCCCGCCACGCGCCTGAGCGCTCCAGCCATCGCCCATGTCCGCCCCTAGCCTGTCATCCGCGCCGTCGCGCCGCTCGTTGTCCGTGCTGCTGTGGCTCGTCGCCACCGGCTTTTTCATGCAGACCCTCGATTCGACCATCGTCAACACGGCGCTGCCCGCGATGGCGAAGAGCCTCGGCGAGCGCCCGCTCAGCATGCAGTCGGTCGTGATCGCGTACTCGCTGACGATGGCCGTGATGATCCCGGTCTCCGGCTGGCTCGCTGACAGACTCGGCACGCGCCGCGTGTTCCTCGGCGCGATCCTGGTGTTCACGATCGGCTCGGTGCTCTGCGCGAGCGCGCCCACGCTCGACCGGCTCGTACTCGCGCGCATCGTGCAGGGCGTGGGCGGCGCGATGCTGCTGCCGGTCGGCCGGCTCGCGGTGCTGCGCACATTCCCCGCCGAACGCTATTTGCCCGCGCTCTCGTTCGTCGCGATTCCGGGCCTGATCGGCCCGCTGATCGGGCCGACGCTCGGCGGCTGGCTCGTGCAGATCGCGTCGTGGCACTGGATCTTCCTCATCAACGTGCCGGTGGGCATTGTCGGCTGCATCGCGACGTTCATCTTCATGCCCGACAGCCGCAATCCCGACACACCCCGCTTCGACCTGAGCGGCTACCTGATGCTCGTCACGGCGATGGTGACGATCACGTTCGCGCTCGACGGCCGCACCGAACTCGGCATCCAGCACGCCACCGTGCTCGTGTTGCTGATCCTTTCGCTCGCCGCGTTCGTCGCCTACGGCCTGCATGCGGTGCGCACGCCACGGCCGATCTTTTCGCTCGAACTGTTCAAGATCGACACGTTCAGCGTGGGCCTGCTCGGCAACCTGTTCGCGCGGATCGGCAGCGGCGCCATGCCGTATCTGATTCCGCTCTTGCTGCAGGTGGCGCTCGGGTACACGCCGTTCCAGGCGGGCCTCATGATGCTGCCCACGGCTGCCGCGGGCATGTTCTCGAAGCGGCTCATCACGCACCTCATCATGCGCTACGGCTACCGGCGCGTGCTCGTGACGAACACGGTGCTCGTGGGCCTCGCGATGGCGAGCTTCGCGCTCTCGACGCCCAACGAGCCGCTGTGGCTGCGCATCGTGCAACTGGCGCTCTTCGGCGCGGTGAATTCGATGCAGTTCACGGCGATGAACACGCTCACGCTGAAGGATCTCGGCACGGGCGGCGCGAGCAGCGGCAACAGCCTGTTCTCGCTCGTGCAGATGCTTTCGATGAGCCTCGGCGTGACCGTCGCGGGCGCGCTGCTCACGACCTTCACGGGGCTCATCGGGCACCACACCGGCTCGAGCGTGATCCCCGCCTTCCACGCGACGTTCATCTGCGTGGGCATCATCACCGCAGGCACGTCGTGGATCTTCGGGCAGCTTTCGCCCGATCTGCGCCATACCGCCAAGAAAACCGACCCTTCCGAGCGCACGTAACCGCGCCCGGGCATGCGGTTGCGCGCAGTGGCGGCGCACATCGCCCCGCCACTGCGCCGGCTGCCTGGTCGCCGAATCAAGGCGCGTCGGCACACCTTGGCGCGTGCCGTACGCACCGCGAGTACCGCCAGCCCGACTAGCGCTTGCCGCGCCGACCGCACCGCGCGCGCCATCCGCACCGCCCGCACCGCCCGCACAACCCGCACAACCCGCACCGCCCGCACCACCCGCACCGCCCGCACCGCCCGCACCGCCCGCACCGCAGCAGTGCACACCGCCGCCGCGCGGTGCGCGCTCGCGCGCCCGATGCACCGCGAGCGCCGGTGTGCGCCGGACGTCACACGCTGCGTGCGCAGCGAAACGCGACCGCGCGCTGTGTTCCCGGGCTCGCATACTTTTTGCTGACCTATCCTGTAAACTTGTCGCTCAGGCGCGGCATCTGCCACGCGCGCATCCATCGAAATGACGAGCATGATCGAACTCGATCCCCCCGGCTTCCAGTCGCGCCCCGTCGCCGGCGAGCAGGGCGCCCGGCGCACCGTGCTGTACGGCAGCTACACCATTTTCAGCGTGTTCCAGCCGGTGTTTTCGGTCGCGCACCGCCGCGCGATCGGCTACCACGCGTCGCTGCGCGCGCACGATGAGCACGGCCAGCAGGTCCCCTCCCAGGAAGTCTTCACACAGGCCGCGCGCCGCGGCGATCTGCTGGAACTCGGCCGCCTCGCCGAATCGCTGCACCTCGGCAACTTCAACGCCTTCGATTCGCATGACGAATGGCTCTTCCTGAGCCTGCATCCCGCCGCACTCATGGACACGAGCTACGGCGACGCGCTGCTCGCGGGCATCAAGGCGCTCGGGCTGCAGCCGCAGCGCGTGGTGCTCGAAGTGTCGGAACAGGCAGGCGGCGAAAATCTGCGCTTCGCGGAAATCATCGACGGGCTGCGCAAAAGCGGCTTCGTGATCGCACTGGACGGCTTCGGTGCGAAACATTCGAACATCGACCGCGTGTGGCAACTGCGCCCGGATATCGTCACGCTCGACCGCAGCCTGCTCGCGCAGGCGAGCCGCCACGCGCATATCGAACGCGTGCTGCCGGGGCTCGTCTCGATGCTGCACGAGTCCGGGCAGCTCGTGCTGGTGGGCGGTCTCGCGACCGAACGCGACGCGCTCATTGCGCTGGAAAGCAACGCCGATTTCGTGCAGGGCACCTACTTCGCACGGCCCGACGTCGAGCCGGTGCTGCCCGCCACCGCGTCGAAGCTGATGGACGATCTCTCGGCGCGCCTGCGCGGATGCATCAGCGCGCGCGAGCGCGCACAGTCGACCCGGCTCGCGCCGTACATGGGCGCGCTCGAAACCGCGGGCGCACAGCTCGGCGAGGGCGTGCCCATGGCCGAAGCCACGCAGCCGCTGCTCGGCCTGCACGAGACGGCGCGCTGCTTCCTGCTCGACGCGTCGGGCCGCCAGATCGGCGACAACGTGCTGCCGGTCGCGCGCGCGACGCAGCGCGCGAAGCGCTTTCGCCCGCTCCTGCATTCGGAGGGCGCAAGCTGGGAACGCAGGCCGTATTTCATCGGTGCAATGCGCACGCCGGGCCGCGTTCACGTCACGCCGCCCTATCTGTCGATCAACGAGGCGCACCTGTGCGTGACCGCGTCGATCGCCGCGCAAACGCCGCACGGTTTGCAGGTGCTGTGCGTCGACATCAACTGGGAAGTGGCCGCGTATCGCCGTGAGGAAACCGGCGCGGCAGGCAGCAAGTAGCGGCAAGTCAGCACGTAGGGGCAAGGAGGGACAAGAGCGCACTCACCCGCCTTCGCGCGGCGCGCAAGGCGCACCGCACCGTGCATGCAGCGTCAGCCTAGCCGCACGGCCAGCCACGTCGAGAGCACGCCCTTGTACTCGGCCACGAGCAGCTTGCGCTCTTTCGGCTTGGCCGCCGCGTAGAGCGGATTGAGGCTCTTGATGACCTCCAGCATCACTTCGGCGATACGAAACGCCTCATCGGCGCCGAGCCCTGCGTTGTAGCGCCTGAAGAGCGCGGCGAAGCGCTCGCGCAGCCGGTTGCGCGTGGCGGCGTCGCGGCGGAACCCGAGCGGCACCGAAAGCAGCGGCAGATACGCCGGATAGTCCGCCATCAATTCGACCATCAGATCGAACAGCCGCCCGGCCAGTTCCGCCAGCGGCAACGCGGCATCGTCGGCTTCGATCAGCGCGCTCCAGCGCGCGTCGATCTCGTCGCCATAGCGCTTGCGCAGCGCGAACACGACTGCCTCCTTATTCGGAAAGTACTGATACGCCGCGCCGATCGACACGCCGGCCTGCTGGGCGATCTGCGTCATCGTCGCGCCTTCGAAGCCGTGCTCAGCAATAGCGTCGCCCGCCGCCGCCAGCAGCGCCTCGACCGTGCGCGCTGCGCGCTCCTGACGCGGCACGCGTCGCGAAGCGGCCGGATCGTCTTTCGCGGCCCGCGCCATACCTGAGCCCTCCCTCACATTCTGTACGATAATGTGAGCTCATCCTCACATATTGGTGATCCATGACGCAAGCCCTTTCCCTCGACCCGCGCACCACTGCGCTCGTGATGATCGATCTGCAGCACGGCATCGTGGGCCGTCCGATCGCACCGCACAGCGGCACAGAAGTCGTCGCGCGCGCGAAGCAACTGGCCGACACGATGCGCGCGAAAGGCGCAGCGATCGTGTGGGTGCGCGTACTGCTCAACGAACTGCACCTGCCGTCGGCCGATGCGCCCTCGCGCGCGCCCGACGCGCCGCCCGCCCCGGCCGAAGCTTCCGAACTCGTGCCCGAAACCGGCCTGCAGCCGGGCGACGTGATCGTCTCGAAGCGCCAGTGGGGGGCGTTCTACGGCACCGACCTCGAACTGCAACTGCGCCGCCGCGGGATCAAGACGATCGTGCTCGGCGGCATCGCGACGAACTTCGGCGTCGAGTCGACGGCCCGCGCGGCATTCGACCAGGGCTTCGGCCTTGTGTTCGTCGAAGACGCCACGTCGAGCCTGAACGAGGAAATGCATCACCTCACCTTCAGCAAGCTGTTCCCGCACATGGGTCACGTCCGTTCGACGCAGCAGGTGATCGACGCGCTGGCGTAAGCACGCGCATACGTTGCAGGCATAAAAAAACCCTCGACCTGAAAAATCGAGGGTTTTTTGCAGGCGCGCCGCGCGATGCGGCGCATTCGCGGCTGGCGCTGTCGCTCAGGCGAAATTCTTCGCGGCGAAGTCCCAGTTCACGATGTTCCAGTACGCTTCGACGAACTTCGGACGCGCGTTGCGGTAGTCGATGTAATACGCGTGTTCCCAGACGTCGATCGTGACGAGCGGCTTCGCATCGGTGGTGAGCGGCGTGGCGGCGTTGCTGGTCGACACGATGTCGAGCGAGCCGTCCGCCTTCTTCACGAGCCACGTCCAGCCCGAGCCGAAGTTGCCGACTGCGGCCTTCGAGAAGGCTTCCTTGAACGCGTCGAACGAACCCCACTTCGCGTTGATCGCGTCGCCGAGCGCACCGGCCGGCGCGCCGCCACCCTGCGGCGACAGGCTGTTCCAGAAGAACGTGTGATTCCAGATCTGGGCTGCATTGTTGAACACGCCACCCGACGACTTCTTGATGATCTCTTCGAGCGAGAGCTTTTCGAACTCGGTGCCCGGGATCAGGTTGTTCAGGTTGGTGACGTAAGCCTGGTGATGCTTGCCGTAGTGGAACTCGAGCGTTTCTTCCGACATGTGCGGAACGAGAGCGTTTTTCGCGAACGGCAGCTGCGGGAGCGTAAATGACATGATGCGGTTCCTTCGTCGTGTTATGGGGAGTTCTGCGGGACAACCGGCATGGAGCCTTAGATTGTAGTTGACTTGAATCAACCCCGCAAACCAGAGGGCTTTATCAAGAATATCGTATGTGCTTGGGCGTCGCGCTGTGCGTGACCGATGCCGTGAGGCGGCATGCGAAGCGCACATTTTTCATGCGCATCACGCTACGCGATAGACGAACGCACGCCATGCCGGATCGCGCGAGTGCAGCTAGTGCAGCAAACCGCGCGCCCGCAGCGGCCAATGATGCGCCAGTGCGTCAGAAGCTATCGGCAAGGCGCGGCTGAACGTCGGCAAGCGCGACATCGGCACTGCCCTGCGCGAGATGCACGGTCAGCCGTTTGCCCGGTTTGAGCGCCGAAGGCGAGCGCACGGCGGCACCGCTTTGCGCGTCGAGCAGCGCCGCGTAGCCGCGCTCGAACGTGCGCTGCGGACTGAGCACGTCGAGCCGCGCCGTCAATTCCGAAACGCGCGCCGCCTCGCGTTCGCGCCGCCGTGCGAACGCGGCGTCGAGCCGCCGGCCAAGCGTTTCGACATGGACCGCCTGCGACGCAGCGTCGGGCCGCACGCGCTGCCAGCGCATCTGCAGCACGTTGAAACGCGCGCGGGCGTCGGCCGTTGCGCGCGAGCCCGCCGAGGCGAGCCGGATCGCCAGTTGCCGCAGATGCGCGCGCTGCTGCTCAAGCCGCTGTGCGGGCGAAACGAGACGCCGTGCGAGCCAGTCGAGTTGCTGCGCGCGCCGCTCCATCTGCCGGCCAAAGCCGCGTGCAAGCAGCGCATGGCGCTGATCGAGCTCGCGCAGCAACAGCGCGCGCTGGGGACTTACGAGTTCGGCGGCGCCGGTCGGCGTCGGCGCGCGCATATCGGCGGCGAAATCGGCGATGGTGAAGTCGGTTTCATGGCCCACCCCGCTCACCACGGGAATCGCACTCGCCGCAATCGCACGCGCGAGCGCCTCGTCGTTGAACGACCAGAGATCCTCGATCGAGCCGCCGCCGCGGCACAGCACCAGCACATCCACTTCGGCGCGCGCGTTCGCGGTTTCGAGCATCGCCGTGAGCTTCTCGGCCGACCCCGCGCCCTGCACGGGCGCCGGGTAGACGATCACCGGCACGTGCGGCGCGCGGCGGCAGAGCGTGGTGAGCACGTCGCGCAGCGCGGCGGCCTGCATCGACGTGATTACGCCGATGGCGCGCGGGTGCGTCGGCAGTGCGCGCTTGCGCGCGGCGTCGAAGAGTCCTTCGGCCTCCAGTTGCGCCTTCAGGCGCAGGAACGCTTCGTAAAGCCGCCCCTGCCCGGTGCGCCGGATCGCCTCGACGTTCAGCTGCAGCTCGCCACGCGGCTCGTACATCGTGACGAGCGCGCGCACCTCGATACGGTCGCCTTCGCGCGGCGTGAACTCGGCGTACTGGGCGCGGCCGCGAAACATCACGCAGCGGATCTGCGCCTGGGCATCCTTGATCGAGAAATACCAGTGGCCACTCGCGGCGCGCGTGAAATTCGACACCTCGCCCGAAATCCACGCGAGCGGAAACGATCGTTCGAGCATCGAAGCAATCGTGCGGTTGAGCGCCGAAACCGGCACGACAGTGTCGCCGCCCGAAGCGAAGGGAGAAGCGGAAAATCGATCGGAATTCATGGGGGAATGTGCGAAAAACCAGGCCGGACAGACGATAGACCGATCGGCACGACTGCGTCCAGCACGAACTGCTAAAGGCGCCAGGCGCGGTGAAGTTTCCACATGATTTCAATCAGGTGTGCGGCCCGCAAACGCAGCCCGGGAGACGCCGCAATTACGCCGTATGCGATTGATTTTATGTAGCTTTTTATCGAAACAACCGGGCTGGCCGCCGATAAAACGTAGCACGAATGGGCCTCCCAGCCCGTCAGACCGTGGTTTGTCCACAAAGTTATCCACAGGTGGCTGCGGGCCTGGCTGCGGGCCTGGCTGCGGGCCTGGCTGTGGGCCTGGCTGTATTGGCCGCGGGGTTGGCCCGCGGTTGGCCCGGGGTTGGCCATATACCGGGCCTTGAAAGCGGCGAGCCGCACCGGCGAGGCAGGCAGCTTGCCGCGTGGCGTACACACGCGCTAGAGTCCCGGGTTCACAGTGGCCTCGCGGCCACTGCGGGCCAGGTGGCGCGGCGGCGCGCGAACGTCGCGTTGTGCGTCGCCGAGCACCTTGCCCGCCCCGTTCGTTCACGCTCCGGAGAACCGCCCGATGCCAGTCCCGTCCGTCCTGCTTTCACGCGCGACGCCCGCACACGGACGCGCACGCGCGCACCGGTCGCGCCGGTTCCTGTGCCAATGAGCGGCCTCGCTTCGCGCATCGAGAGCCGGCTGACACGCGAGTGGCAGCGGCGTGGCCCGCTCGCGTGGGCGCTCACGCCGCTTGCGGCCGTGTTCGCCGCGATAAGCGGCGCACGCCGCGCCGCTTACGCGCTCGGCTGGCTCAAGACCGTGCACGTCGGTGTGCCCGTCGTCGTGGTCGGCAACGTGACCGTTGGCGGCACCGGCAAGACGCCGACCGTGATCGCGCTCGTCGACGCGCTGCGCGCCGCCGGCTTCACGCCGGGCGTCATCTCGCGCGGCTACGGTGCGAAAGTCGAACGGCCGACGCCAGTTACGTCGGCCACGCCTGCGCGCGTCGCGGGCGACGAACCCCTTCTGATCGCCCGCCGCACCGGCGCGCCCGTGTGGGTCTCACCCGATCGCGTCGCCGCCGCGCGGGCGTTGCGCGCCGCGCATCACGACATCGACGTGATCATCAGCGACGACGGCCTCCAGCACTATCGCCTCGCGCGCGACGTCGAGCTCGTCGTGTTCGACCACCGGCTGGGCGGCAACGGCTTCCTGCTGCCCGCCGGGCCGCTGCGCGAGACGCTCTCGCGCAGCCGCGACGCAACGCTCATCAACAATCCGTTCGAGCGTGCGCTGCCGCCGTGGCCCAATACCTTCGCGCTGAAGCTCGAACCCGGCGAAGCGTGGCATCTGTCCAGTCCTGCGCTGCGCCGTCCGCTCGCGCAGTTCGCAGGCGCGCCGGACAAACAAACCGCTCAACCTGGCCAGCCCGCCCAGCGCATTGTGGCGGCGGCCGGCATCGGCTCGCCCGAGCGCTTTTTCGCGACGCTGCGCGGCGCGGGGCTCGCCCCGCAAACCATGCCGCTGCCCGATCACTACGCATTCGCGACCAATCCGTTCACCGAGGTCAAGGCCGACGCGATCCTGGTCACCGAAAAGGATGCAGTAAAATTGGCAGCCTGGAACGATGCGCGCATCTGGGTCGTCCCGGTCGTTGCCGCGCTCGATCATCGTCTTATTACCCTGGTTGTGGAGAAACTACGTGGACGCCCGTCTGCTTGAAATCCTGGTCTGCCCGATCTGCAAGGGCCCGCTCACTTACGACCGCGCAGCGCAGGAGTTGATCTGCAACGCCGACAAGCTCGCCTTCCCGATCCGCGACGGCATTCCCGTCATGCTCGTCGACGAGGCGCGCCAGACGGTCGAGGGCACGCCGGTCGATCCGGCCGGTCCTGGCGCCGCCTGATCCTGCGGCGCGCTGCGCGTTTCGCGCCAAGCACGCCCGCCCGATCTGAAGCCTTGCCCATGCGCGCCGCCTGCGGCGCGTTTTCATTTTCCGCCCTCCCCGAGCTGGCCATGACCGTACCCGTGCAACCTTTCATCGCCGTCGTCCCGGCGCGTCTCGCGTCGACGCGGCTGCCGAACAAGCCGCTCGCCGACATCGGCGGCAAGCCGATGGTGGTGCGCGTGGCCGAGCGCGCGAAGGCCTCCGGCGCGCAGCAGGTGCTGATCGCCTCCGACGCCCAGAGCGTGCTCGACGCCGCACGCGACCACGGCTTCGAAGCCGTACTCACGCGCGCGGACCATCCGTCGGGCACCGACCGCCTCGCCGAAGTCGCGACGCAGTACGGCTGGAGCGACGACACGATCGTCGTCAACGTGCAGGGCGACGAGCCGCTGATCGATCCGGCGCTCGTATGCGACGTTGCGTCGCATCTCGCCGCGCACCCCGAATGCGCGATTGCGACGGCTGCGCATCCGATCACGGCTCCGGAGGACATCTTCAGCCCGAATGTGGTGAAGGTCGTGCTCGATGCCCGCGGCGTGGCGCTCTATTTCTCGCGTGCGCCCATTCCCTGGGCCCGCGACGCGTGGCAGCCGCACTGGTCGCCCGCGCGTCTCGATCTGGCCGCCATGCCCGCACCGAACGCGACCGTCTATCGCCACATCGGCCTGTACGCGTATCGCGCGAAATTCCTGCGCAGCTATCCGGCGCTCGAACACTCGCCCATCGAGCAAGTCGAAGCGCTCGAGCAACTGCGCGCGATGTGGCATGGCGAGCGCATTGCCGTGCTCGTAACGGCCGAAGCACCGGCGCCGGGTGTCGATACGCCAGCCGATCTCGCACGCGTGCAGGCGCTATACCGACCTTAATTCCGGCCGTAGGGCCAATATCCCGTGGCATAATCAATCGTTCGTGCGCGCCGTCAAAGCCTTTGTGCGTCGGGGTTTTCCCCATAGTTCACCGATCTCGCCCTGCTGCGCCGTCCGCGCCAAAAACCGCGGATGTTGCCGCGCAGGACGTGCCTGCAACCCGCTGGCACAGTCGAAAGCGGCATCCGCGCGAACGGGAGGAAGACACACGACCGCCGCCGATGCTGCCCACATGGTGCACGCCGCGCCGCAAGAATTCACACAGCTTTGGAGATTGTTGATATGCGTTTGATCCTGTTGGGCGCCCCGGGCGCGGGCAAGGGAACCCAGGCAAACTTCATCAAGGAGAAGTTCGGCATCCCGCAAATCTCGACCGGCGACATGCTGCGCGCGGCCGTGAAAGCCGGCACGCCGCTCGGCATCGAAGCGAAGCGCTTCATGGATGCGGGCGAACTCGTGACTGACGAGCTGATCATCAACCTCGTGAAGGAACGCCTTCAGCAACCCGATTGCGCAAACGGCTACCTGTTCGACGGTTTCCCGCGCACGCTGCCGCAAGCCGAAGCGATGAAACAGGCCGGCGTTGCGATCGACTACGTGCTTGAGATCGACGTTCCGTTCGACGAGATCATCACGCGCATGAGCGGCCGCCGCATGCACCCGGCGTCGGGCCGCACGTACCACGTCAAGTTCAATCCGCCGAAAGAGGAAATGAAGGACGACGTGACCGGCGAGGCGCTCGTCCAGCGCGACGACGACAAGGAAGAGACCGTGCGCAAGCGTCTCGACGTGTACGTCGCGCAGACCAAGCCGCTCATCGCCTACTACAGCGATTGGGCGAAGCGCGGCGAGGAAAACGGGCTGAAGGCGCCGCAGTACCGGGCCATCTCGGGCCTTGGCGGCGTCGACGAAATTCGCGCCCGCGTATTCGACGTGCTCAAGTAAGCCACTCGACGCCGGCCAGCCGGGGAAGACCGGCGTGGCCGGCTCCCCCAGTCATGCTTTAGCCGGTCTTGCTCGGATCTTGCTGGTTTGCCTGCGGGCCGGCTGGCGTCGCGCCACAAGTGCGACGCCGGGCGGCCCGTTTTTCATGCGTGCCGCCTGCATCACACCCATAACAAATGGAGAAGAGACATGCAGATCCGCGACAACGTATTCCTCATCACCGGCGGTGCGTCGGGCCTCGGTGCAGCGACGGCACGCCTGATTGCGGCCGAAGGCGGCAAGCCCGTCATCGCCGACCTCAATGAAGACGCGGGCGTTGCGCTCGCGAAAGAACTGGGCGGCGTGTTCGTGAAGTGCAACGTGGCGGGCGAAGAAGACGGCGCCCGCGCCGTGGCGGCGGCGACGGCGCTCGGCACGCTGCGCGGCCTCGTCAACTGCGCGGGCATCGCCCCCGCCGTGAAGACGGTCGGCAAGGACGGCCCGCACCCGCTCGACGTATTCGCGAAGACCATTTCGGTCAATCTGATCGGCACGTTCAACATGATCCGTCTCGCGGCAGCCGCGATTGCGCAGACCGCGCCCGCGGAAGGCGGTGAGCGCGGCGTGATCGTCAACACGGCGTCGGTCGCGGCCTACGACGGCCAGATCGGCCAGGCGGCCTATGCGGCTTCGAAGGGCGGCATCGTCGGCATGACGCTGCCGGTCGCGCGCGATCTCTCGCGCAGCGGCATCCGCGTGATGACGATCGCGCCCGGCATCTTCGAAACGCCGATGCTGCTCGGCATGCCCAAGGAAGTGCAGGACGCGCTCGGCGCGATGGTGCCGTTCCCGTCGCGCCTCGGCAAACCGGCCGAGTACGCGATGCTCGTCAAGCAGATCTTCGAGAATCCGATGCTCAACGGCGAAGTGATCCGGCTCGACGGCGCGATCCGCATGCAGCCGAAGTGATTGCGCGCGACGCCGCTGCGGCGCCTGCGAACGAAAAAAAAACCGCGACATGACAATGTCGCGGTTTTTTATCTGAGCGCGGTCATCGCGGGATCGCGCTCAATCCTGTTCGTTGTCGAGCACGCGCTGACGTAAGTCCTGCAACTGCGATTCGACGACCATCGCGTCGTCGGCGTCGGGACGTTCGTCGAGATAGCGCTCGAGATCTTCGAGCGCCGGGCGCAGGTAGTCGAGCCGCGAATACGCGAAGCCGCGGTCGCGTACTTCCTCGATGTCGTACGGCAGCAGGATCACGAGCCGCTGCTGGATCGCGAGCAGGCGCTGCCAGCGTTCCGTCTGCAGATAGATCGATTTCAGGTTGCGCAGCATGCGCGCGACGATCTCGCGGCGCGTCGCCGGTTCGAGCAGCATGCGCAGCGCCCGCGCGACCGAATCGCCTGCCTTCGCCACGAACGGCTCCAGCAATTCGACCATGTCGGACTCGGAGAGCGTGTGGCCCGTCGTGGGGTCGAGCATCGCGTCGCCTTCGGGCAGCGACGCGCGCAGCAGGAAATGCCCCGGAAACGCCACGCCCTGCACCGGCAGATCCAGTTGCTGGGCGATCTCCAGATACAGCACAGCGAGCGAAATGGGAATGCCGCGCCGGCGCGTGAGCACGGCGTTCAGATGGCTGTTGTCGGGATCGTAATAGTCGTTGAGGTTGGCGGCGAAGCCGAACTCGCGGAAGAAGCACTGGTTCAGGATCGAGATCCGCTCGCGAACGCCCGCGCCTTCGGGCAGGCGGCGGCGCACGCGCATGGCGAGTTCGTCGATTTCGGCGAGCGTGCCCTGCATGTCGAGATCGGGATACGCGTCCTGCGCGATCGAAAGCGCCGCTTCGGTGAGCGGCAGACTGTCGTCATCGGCGACGAGCGCGCTGAAATAATCGAGAACCCGCGTGCTGATCGTGGTCACTTCGCCCGCCTCTTGAAGTACGCGTACTTGAAGCCCATGAGCCAAAGCATACCGAAATATAGCGCGGCGAACAGCACAAGGCAGGCGCCGAGCAGCGCGATGCGCGCGAGCGGCGCGTGGCGCAGGCCGATCCAGTCGTAGGCGTTCGCGCTCCAGTGCATCGCACCCGCCAGCACGAGGCATGCCCCGAGCAACTGCACGAAGAACTTCGCCCAGCCCGACGACGGCGTGTAGATCCCGCGCCGGCGCAGGCCGATGAAGAGTAACAGCGCGTTGATGCACGCGCCGAGCCCGACCGACAGCGTCAGGCCCGCGTGGGACAGGATCGGCACGAAGATGTAGTTGCTGATCTGCGTGGCGACGAGCACGCCCACGCCGATCTTCACGGGCGTCTTGATGTCCTGGCGCGCATAGAAACCGGGCGCGAGGATCTTGATGAGGATGAGGCCGATCAGCCCCACGCCGTACGCGGAGAGCGCACGGCCCACCATGACGACCGAACGCGCGTCGAACTTGCCGTAGTGGAAGAGCGTCGCGGTGAGCGGCTCGGCGAAGAAAAAGAGCGCAATCGCCGAAGGCGCGGCGAGCAGGAAGGTCACGCGCAAGCCCCAGTCGAGCAGTGCGGAATATTCGTGCGTATCTGCGTCGACGTGCGCCTTGGAGAGACTCGGCAGCAGGATCGTGCCGAGCGCGACGCCGAGCAGCGCGGTCGGGAACTCCATGAGCCGGTCGGCGAAGTTGATCCACGAAACCGCGCCCGGGCCAAGGCGCGAGGCGATGTTGGTGTTGATGATGAGGCTGATCTGCGCGACCGAGACGGCGAACATCGCGGGCACCATCTTCGCGAGCACGCGCTTCACGCCGCGGTGCGCGAGCGCCTTGACCGGATTCCAGCCGATGCGCGGCGTCATGTCGATGCGCTTGAGACCCGGCAACTGCACGAAGAACTGCAGCACGCCGCCGGCGATCACGGCCCACGCGAGCGCATACACCGGCTGCTTCAGGTGCGGCGCGACGACCACGGCCGCGAAGATGAACGCGACGTTGAGCAGGACCGGCGCGAACGCGGGCAGCGAGAACTGCTTGTATGTGTTGAGCACGCCGGCCGCGAGCGACGTCAGCGAAATGAACACGATGTACGGAAACATGATGCGCGTCATCGCAACCGCAAGCGTGAACGCATGACCGTCGGTCTTGAGCCCCCCCGCGACGACCGTCACGACAAACGACGCGCCGAAAATGCCTAACACCGACAGAATGGCGAGCGCCCAGGCGAGCACCGTCGACATGGCGTCGACGAGATCGCGGGTCGCGTCATGGCCCTTCTGGTTCTTGAACTCGGCGAGGATCGGCACGAAGGCTTGCGAAAACGCGCCTTCCGCCGAAATCCGGCGCAGCAGATTGGGAATGCGGAACGCGACGTAGAAGGCGTCGGTGAACTGGCTCGCGCCAAAAGCACGTGCAATCAGCGTTTCGCGCGCCAGGCCGGTCACGCGCGACAGCAGCGTGAAGCCGCTGACCGTCAACAGGGCTCGGAATAGATTCATGGGGCGCTTATTATACGGGTGGCACGCGGTGCGCCGTCGAAGCGCATCGGCTGCGTTGACCGCATCGGCTGCATAGGCCGCTTCGGCCGCATCAGCGACGTGCCGCCGTTCGGGTCCGCGATTCTGACAGCGAGCTTCACGCTGCGTTCGATCAACTTGCGGCGCCGGGCGCCATTCAATCGCACCCCTATTCTCTTGCGTGAGCGAGCGCATCGGCCACTTCGGCGATTTCCACGGGCCGCGTCAGCCCGCCAGTGTCCGCGGCTTGCCGCCAACGCGCACAGCGGTTGCCACGCCCCTGATTTCGTTGCTATAATTCGCAGTTTCGAAGCTCACCTGCCTTCGGAACATTAAAATTCGTCTTTTGCTTTGGCGTCTTTTTCGCGCGGTTCGTGTGAATCCAGTCACAACCAATCGCGCTGACGCCCTCAGCACCAAGGCAGTCGCTGCGCCAGTGGATAATCGAACGGCAGAACGGTACCCAAGGTACCCAAACCGGAAAAAAACACCAGGCGCACCCGGCCAAACACGTTTTGCGCTTTCGGACAAACACTTTGCCGGAAGTTCGGATCAAGGCAAGCAGCGCCACCCAGCCTGACTGATTGTCAGCGGGCCGGCACTGGAAACAGGAACAGGACAAGGAACCGTAATGGCTAACTCCGCACAAGCACGCAAGCGCGCCCGTCAGGCCGCGAAGGCAAACTCGCATAACTCGGCGCTGCGCTCGAAGTTCCGCACCGCCATCAAGGCTGTTCGCAAGGCTATCGACGCTGGCGACAAGGCTGCAGCCGCTGAAATCTTCAAGGCATCGGCAAAGACGCTCGACATCATCGCCGACAAGAAAATCGTTCACAAGAACAAGGCTGCTCGCCAGAAGAGCCGCCTGTCTGCCGCCCTCAAGGCGATGCAGGTCAGCGCGCAGTAAATCCCGGCTAGCCCGCTTCGGCGGGCTGCCTCCTGTTTCCGCTGCGCTTCATGAAAACCCGCTTCGGCGGGTTTTTTTGTTCGTGGCGGAACGGCGCTTCAACCAGGTGTCAGACGGCACCCGCGGACAACACCCGGCGCGCAGGCGCAAAAAAACCCGCCTCGGCGGGTTATTTTTTGAGCGGTTGCGCGAGCGCCTTATGTGCTCACGGCGGCGCTCAGCGGCTTGCACCCTTCTGTGCCGCATGATCGAGCGGGAGTTCGCACGCTTCGGTCACGACGAGATCGTTGTCTTTCGCGAAATTAAGGACGAAGTTGAATGCCATCGGCTCGATGTCCTTCAAGCGCGAATCGAGCACCACACACTTGAGATCGCCGATCATCGTCGGCCGGACATACAGCGAGTACCCCAGGTAGGCATTCGGTCCCCGCGCGTTCATCGCAGCCTTGGGTCCGAAGCTGGACATCACGCCGGCCAGGCGCTCCGACCAGTCGCTGGGGCGAAATTTCTTCCCCTTCGAAGTGATGCCTTGAATGAAGTATTCGGTTGAGGCTTCGTCGGCCATTTACGGTACCTGTGTGACTGCACGCTGTGCTGCAGCACGAAACATCGGCGCGCTCGCGCCGCCCGCGCGTTGCCGCCGGGTTACGGGCCGCCGGCCAAAGCCTTGCGACCTCGCGCGCGAATACAGTCCGATGGACAGGGCGCGGCCGTCCGCACACTGGTACTCGCTCCGCGCCGCATCGAGATCGTCGAATTTGCCGCGCACAGCCACCAGCGTTTAAGCCGCTGCCGCGAGCCGCCCGATATGCCTGGCGATATAACCGCCGATATGCCTGCGCTGTTATATGCCTGGATACCCGCCGGGCTCGCTGTCGTGCCTGAGGGAAAACCCCGCGATTATAGCCTACCCAGGGGTATTCCGCACTGCACACAAGGTGCGCGAAAGCAAACGGCAGGCCGTTCTCACGCGCTTTGCGTTTGCGCCGCGGCAGCGTGAAAAACCCGTCGAAGATGGGTGACAAAACCCGCGGCAAAGCGCTCGCCGCGCTGTAAGTCGCTCGTCAAACCGGACAAAATCCTTTATGCTGCATTGACTTACCACCACAACCGCAGCGGCGTCGCCGGCTCGATCGTGCAGTTCCGAGGCCGGATCCGGCGCCGTTTTCGTTTCATGACCTCCCGGACCATTCGCCATTACCTGCAGTTCAAGGATTTCTCTCTTGACGAGTATGAATATGTGCTCGAGCGTGCCCGCATTCTGAAGCGCAAATTCAAGAGCTACGAGACCTACCATCCGCTGCACGACCGTACGCTTGCGATGATCTTCGAGAAGAACTCGACGCGCACGCGGCTTTCGTTCGAAGCCGGCATCTTCCAGCTCGGCGGTCACGCCGTCTTCATGAGCACGCGCGACACGCAGCTCGGGCGCGGCGAGCCGATCGAAGACGCGGCGCAGGTGATCTCGCGCATGGTCGACATCATCATGATCCGGACGTTCGGCCAGGACATCCTGACGCGCTTCGCGCAGAATTCGCGTGTGCCGGTCATCAACGGCCTGACGAACGAATATCACCCCTGCCAGGTGCTGGCCGACATCTTCACGTACTACGAGCACCGCGGGCCGATCCGCGGCAAGACCGTCGCCTGGGTCGGCGACGCGAACAACATGCTCTATACGTGGATCGAAGCGGCGCAGATCCTCGACTTCAAGCTGCGCATCTCGACGCCGCCGGGCTATCAGCTCGATCCGGCACTCGTCGCGGCGGAAAGCACGCCGTTCTTCTCGGTATTCGACGATCCGAACGAAGCCTGCGACGGCGCCGACCTCGTCACCACCGACGTCTGGACCAGCATGGGCTTCGAGGCCGAGAACGAAGCCCGCAAGAAGGCGTTCGCCGACTGGTGCGTCGACGCCGAGATGATGGCGCGCGGCAAGCCCGATGCGCTCTTCATGCACTGCCTGCCGGCGCATCGCGGCGAGGAAGTGAGCGCGGAAGTCATCGACGGGCCGCAGAGCGTGGTCTGGGACGAGGCGGAAAACCGTCTGCACGTCCAGAAGGCGCTGATGGAATTTCTGATGCTCGGCCGCCTGAACCACTGATCCCGACCCGGCGCGCCGCCCGAAAAGCGCGGCGCGCTGACAGTTTGGTGTCAAAATATTGTTTTCCGCGCGTCGGGGCCGCCCGCGCGCACAGATCTCACCCGTTACGGACTCACCATGAGCGATATCAATAAAGTCGTGCTCGCCTACTCGGGCGGCCTCGATACCTCGGTCATCCTGAAGTGGCTGCAGGACAACTACGACGCAGAAGTCGTGACCTTCACCGCCGACATCGGCCAGGGCGAAGAACTTGAGCCGGCGCGCAAAAAGGCGCTGCAACTCGGCATCAAGCAAGAGAACATCTTCATCGACGACCTGCGCGAAGAGTTCGTCCGCGATTTCGTGTTCCCGATGTTCCGCGCCAACGCGCTGTATGAAGGCGAGTACCTGCTCGGCACGTCGATCGCGCGTCCGCTGATCGCCAAGCGCCAAATCGAGATCGCACGCGCGACCGGCGCACAGGCTGTCTCGCACGGCGCAACCGGCAAGGGCAACGACCAGGTCCGCTTCGAACTCGGCTACTACGCACTCGAGCCGGGCATCAAGGTGATCGCCCCGTGGCGCGAGTGGGATCTGCTGTCGCGCGAGAAGCTGCTCGCCTACGCCGAAAGCGCCGGCATTCCCATCGACATGAAGCACCGCCAGGGCGGCGCGCCCTACTCGATGGACGCCAACCTGCTGCACATCTCGTTCGAAGGCCGTCACCTCGAAGACCCGAAGGCGGAAGCCGAGGAAGACATGTGGCGCTGGACGGTTTCGCCCGAACTGGCGCCGGACGCTGCCGAATACGTCGATATCGAATACGAACACGGCGATCCGGTCGCCATCAACGGCAAGCGCGTCACGCCGGCTGAAGCACTGACCGAACTGAACCGCCTCGGCAGCAAGCACGGCATCGGCCGTCTGGATCTCGTCGAAAACCGTTACGTCGGCATGAAGTCGCGCGGCTGCTATGAAACGCCTGGCGGCACGATCATGCTCAAGGCGCACCGCGGCATCGAGTCGATCACGCTCGACCGCGAAGTCGCGCACCTTAAGGACGACCTGCTCGCCCGCTACGCCTCGCTGATTTACAACGGCTACTGGTGGAGCCCGGAGCGCCGTGCAATCCAGGTGCTGATCGACCACACGCAGCAGAACGTCAACGGCTGGGTGCGCGTGAAGCTGTACAAGGGCGGCGTCTCGGTCGTCTCGCGCGACTCGAAGGACACGCTGTTCGACAAGACCATCGCGACCTTCGACGACGACCACGGCGCCTACAACCAGGCCGACGCCGGCGGCTTCATCAAGCTCAACGCGCTGCGTATGCGTATTGCTGAAAACGCTCGTCGCCAACGTGGCAAATAAGCGGCAAGTAAGCAGCAAATAAGCGGCTTCAAGCACGCAGGCAGTCAAAAAGCCGGGACGATGTCCCGGCTTTTTCATTTCCCCCGACGCGGTGCAGTACGCGGCTCAGACCGTCTCGCCAAGCCGCCGCGCGAGCGACTTGAGCAGCGGCGCGACGCGCCCGCGAAATACGTCGGGTCCCATCGACGATGCCGGCCCGCTACAGCTCAACACGAGCCAGCGGCGCTCGCGCGGCTCGCGAAACGGCACGGCCACGGCATTCACGTCGTCGTGCCAGTCGCGAAACGAATAACAGCACCCTTCCTGCGCGAATATCGCGATCTCGCGCTGCGCCGCCGCGACCAGTGCCGGACCTTCGTCGCCCGCCGCCTTCTCCAGGTCGGCCAGCAGCGCCGCGCGCGCGTCGTGCGGCAGCACCGCCAGATAGGCGCGCCCCATCGAACTCGTGAGCATCGACAGCCTTGAACCCGATGCGAGACCGAGCGTCAGCGCCGTCTCGCTGCGGATCGTCTCCAGATAAACCATGTCGAGCCCATCGCGGCAGCCGAGCGATACGGCCGCCCCCACCTCGCGCGCAAACGCCCGCAGATGCGGCCGCGCGAGTTCGAGGATATCGGTGCCCGAGAGCATCGTGAAACCCAGCGACAGCACGCCCGCGTCGAGCGCGTATTTGCCGAGCGCCTCGTCGAAGCGCAGGTAGCCGAGCACGCTCAGCGTGTAGGCAAGCCGGTTCACGGTCGCCTTGGGCAAACCCGTGCGCTCGACGAAATCGCGGTTGCCGAGCAGCGTCTCGCCTGGACGGAACGCGCGCAGCAGTTCGAGGCCCCGTGCGAGCGCGACGACGAACTTGCGTTCGTCGATCGTACTGTCGGGCTGCGAGGCATGTAACGGTAATCCGGATGCAGACATAGGTAGGCTAGTGGTACACTGGATCAAATTGCAAAACATTGTTCCGCATAGCGGAACTTCTGTCAAGTATCTGATCCCTATCCGAGGAGACATACCATGGCCGACCACGCCCATTTTCATTGGGACGATCCGCTGCTGCTGAACCAGCAGCTCACCGACGACGAACGCATGGTGCGCGACGCCGCTGCCGCATACGCGCAGGACAAGCTCGCACCGCGCGTGCTCGAAGCGTTCCGCCATGAAAAGACCGACGCGTCGATCTTCCGCGAAATGGGCGAACTGGGCCTGCTCGGCCCGACGATTCCCGAGCAGTACGGCGGCCCCGGCCTCAACTACGTGAGCTACGGCTTGATCGCGCGCGAAGTGGAGCGCGTGGACTCAGGCTACCGCTCGATGATGTCGGTACAGTCGTCGCTCGTGATGGTGCCGATCTACGAATTCGGCTCGGAAGCGCAAAAAGAGAAGTACCTGCCGAAGCTCGCGAGCGGCGAATGGATCGGCTGCTTCGGCCTGACCGAGCCGAACCACGGCTCCGATCCGGGCAGCATGGTCACGCGCGCGAAGAAGGTCAGCGGCGGCTATTCGCTCTCGGGCGCGAAGATGTGGATCACGAATTCGCCGATCGCCGACGTGTTCGTCGTCTGGGCGAAGCTCGAAGAGGACGGCCGTGACGATATCCGCGGCTTCATCCTCGAGAAGGGCTGGAAGGGTCTGTCGGCGCCGGCGATCCACGGCAAGGTCGGGCTGCGCGCGTCGATCACGGGCGAAATCGTGCTCGACGAAGTGTTCGTCCCGGAAGGGAACATCATGCCGGGCGTGAAGGGTCTGCGCGGCCCGTTCACGTGCCTGAACTCGGCGCGCTACGGCATCGCCTGGGGCGCGCTCGGCGCGGCTGAAGCGTGCTGGCACACGGCGCGCCAGTATGTGCTGGACCGCAAGCAGTTCGGCCGCCCGCTCGCCGCCAACCAGCTGATCCAGAAAAAGCTGGCCGATATGCAGACGGAAATCACGCTCGGCCTGCAAGGCTGCCTGCGCCTTGGCCGCATGAAGGACGAAGGCACGGCCGCCGTCGAGATCACCTCGATCATGAAGCGCAACTCGTGCGGCAAGTCGCTCGACGTCGCGCGTCTCGCGCGCGACATGCTGGGCGGCAACGGCATTTCCGATGAATTCGGCGTTGCGCGTCACCTCGTGAACCTCGAAGTGGTCAACACCTACGAGGGTACGCATGACATTCACGCGCTCATTCTCGGCCGCGCGCAGACGGGCATTCAGGCGTTCTTCTGATTGCCCGGCGTGCCTTCCACGTCTGCAATAGCCAGATGCAAGAAAGCGCCGCACGATGTGCGGCGCTTTGTTATTGGCGAGGTGTGCGGCCGGGAAGCTTATTTGCCCGGCTGCGGCGTGAGACGCAGATACGGGCGCAACGCCTTATAGCCCTTCGGGAATTTCTGCTTGATGAGCGCTTCGTCCTTCAGCGACGGTACGATCACGACGTCGTCGCCCTGCTTCCAGTTGCCGGGCGTGGCGACCTGATGGTTATCGGTGAGCTGCAGCGAGTCGATCACGCGCAGCACTTCGTCGAAGTTGCGCCCCGTGCTGGCCGGATAGGTGATGATGAGACGCACCTTCTTCTTCGGATCGATCACAAAAAGCGAACGCACAGTGAGCGTTTCGTTCGCATTCGGGTGGATCATGTCGTAAAGCTCCGACACCTTGCGGTCGCCGTCCGCGAGAATCGGAAAGCCGACGCTCGTGACCTGCGTCTCGTTGATGTCCTTAATCCACTCTTTGTGCGATTCAGCGCTGTCGACGGACAGGGCGATCGGCTTGACGTTGCGTTTCGCGAATTCGTCCTTCAACTTTGCCGTCAGACCGAGTTCCGTGGTGCAGACCGGCGTGAAATCGGCGGGATGCGAGAACAGCACGCCCCAACTCTCGCCAAGCCAGTCATGAAACTTGATGCGACCGATGCTCGAATCCTGCTCGAAGTCGGGTGCGGTGTCGCCAAGACGTAGACTCATGTTCGATGTCCTTGAATGAAGGGTGGACGGGCGCACCGCCAACCCGGGCAGTGCGTGCGAAGGTAAGCGGGCATTGAAGACAAGGATACGGGAGCTGTATCGCAGAAAGAACGAATATCGCTTCACACCTTCATGAGTTTTCGTAATTTTGGGCCCGACCACGAAACTTTACGTGCCAGATCAACTCCATGGGAGTGGACAGCAATTCGCCATGCATGCCCGTCACCGCACCGCAACGACGTAGCGGTAACAGACGGTTCGTGACTCGCAGGCGCTCGACGCGACGCGCCGCGCTTGCCAGTGTCCGTTTCTTTGTTACGATTTACGCGTGGCGAGACACGAAGGGAGCCAGTCAATGTCAGAAGTCAACAAGGAGAGGCTAATGTCGGATATCAAAAACGTCCTCGCGGACGCCGAGGACCTGCTCAAGCAGGCTGCGAGCGCCACCGGCGAACGCGCGTCCGAACTGCGCGAAACGGCACTCTCGCGCCTGAAACAGGCAAAAGAAAAGGCCGCCGACGTGCAGGTCGTCGTGGTCGAGAAAGGTAAAAAGGCGGCTCGCGCCACCGACGACTATGTTCACGAACACCCGTGGACCTCGATCGGCATCGCCGCAGGCGTGGGTGTGTTGATCGGCCTCCTGATCAATCGCAAGTAATCGGCAAGTAACTCGCAGGTAACCGTCACGCGGGCGCCCGGCCTGTTTCTGCACAACGGCGCGGGCGCGCCGCGTGGTTTCGTTGCGCCCGCTGCTTCAGTAACCGGCGCGCCGTGACGGCCCGCATCTTCTCGTGCATCAGCATGCACCATCCGCTCTCGCCATGACGACAGACACCGAATCGCCACGACATGATCAAGGACCGCTGCGCCGCCTGTTCGGCTCCGCGTTCGCGATGCTGCAGACCAGGCTGGAGCTGATCGGCATCGAGCTGTCCGAAGAGAAGGACCGCCTGATGGCCGTGCTGTTTCTCGGCGTGGCCGCGATGATGCTCGCCGCGATGGCGCTGATGGCGCTTACCGCGCTGATCGCGATTGCGTTCTGGGATACCTGGCGCCTGCAGGCGCTCGCCGGCATCACAATCATCTATGCGCTCGCCGCGCTGTTCTGCGCCATGAAAGCGCGCAGCAGCCTGCGCGATGCACCGATGGTGTTCCAGGCAACCCTCGACGAGTTCGAGAAGGATCGCGAAATCCTTCGCAAGCACTGACGGAGGAACCTTTGGCCGCCCAGTCAACCGCCCAATCGACACTATGAGCCGACCCAGACCGGATACCGCCTTTCGCCCCGCCCGCCCGCGTTCTCGCGATCTGTCGACGCCGCAACTGCGTGCGCTGCGCAAGGAGTTGCTGATCGTGCGTGCGAGCGTCGAGCGCGCCGAGATCGCCGGAGCCATTGGCGAGCTGCGCGACGGCGTCGCGCGTTTTAGCTGGCTGCGTTTTCTCGTTCCGGGCGCTGGCCGCTCGCACGGCCGCGGCCTGGGCGCGGGACTTGGCAACCTGCTCAAGCAATATCCCCTGCTCAGTTCGCTCGTCTCACTCATCCTCGCCAAGCCGCTGCGCAGCGGCGTCTTCTCGGCGCTGCGCCCCGTAATCAAGTGGGGCGGCCTCGCATTCACCGCGTGGGAAGCCTGGCGCCTGTTTCAGCGGGCACGGCAGCAAGGCGACCAGCCCGCCGGTAGCGCATCGTCCGAAACGACGGACGACGCGGGTTACTGAAGCGGGCGACTGAAGCGCCCTCCTCCTTGCGAATCAGCGGCCGCGCCAGCATTCCCCGGTTCCAGGCGCAGCCGCGCCGATCGTCTCATTGCCCCGTGTGCCCGTAGCGTCGAGCGTGAAGGTTCCGCAAGCGTCGTCGCGCATTGGACCGGACTCCACCGGCGAAGCCGCGATCACATACCCGCCATTCGATTCGTCGCCAGGCCGTAGCTTGAGCTTATAGACGGCTACACCCGTCTGCGGCACTCGCTCCATGCCGGCCGGTAGTGCGCTTCTCGCGGGTGTCTGCTGGTCCACGAACTGCGCCGCTCGATAGAGTGCCGTCATGGCGTCGATGCGGTGGGCTCGCGCGATCTGGCTATGCCAGGCCGGCAAGGCAAACGACGCGATGATCGCCATCGCAGCGAGCGCCATCGCGAGTTCCAGTAACGTGAACGCCTTGTGCCTGATCCTCATCGCTTTCCCTTTCGCGCTCGTGATTGTCAGAACGGACGCGCGACGATGCGCCGCCAGTGACGCTCGACACGCGTCCCCTCGAATACGATCTGAGCCTGCAGCCAGCTCTGCGTGTCGTCGCCCGCGCCAAAGCCGCGTGCCGTGACGACGAACGCGCGCGCCGCCGGACGACTGTCGATCCGCCAGGCTTCGACGAGACACTGCGGCGGCCGGGCCGAACCAGGCCACGTGACAACTGGCATGACCGCCTGTGCTTCGAAGGTGCCTTGCCGCCGCCAGCCGGCCGGCTCGCCAGGCTGCACCGGCGCCGACGGCGCGAACATCGAACCGTTCATGAGTACGCGCGTGCACAGCGACAGCGCACCGTCTGCGGCACGGAAGGCCTGAAGGTGATCGGCCATGAGACTCGCGTTGCGTGCTTCGAGCAGCGACGCCTCGAACCACGCAGCCGATGTGACGAGCATCATCGACGCGATCACCAGCACGACCGGCAGCGCCACACCGCGCGGCGCCGCGTATCGGCCATGGCGATAACCGCGATAACGGCTTGTGCTCATGACTGAGAGCCTTGCTGGTTTCGCAGCGCGATATGCCGCCAGAAAGTCTGGCGGGCGCGACCATCGGTTGCGATCTTCGAGGCACCGTCACAGTCGACATAGCTCGCCTTGCGAGGAAATGGCGCACCACGCACCTGGACGCACAGATCCACGGCGATCACCGACGACCACTGCTCACGCGCAAGCGCCGATGCACTCACGGGCCGCATGGCGTCATGCAGCCAGTAACGCAAGTGCAAAGCTTCGACGCCCTCCACGAGCGGCTGTGCCGCCCCGGCCTTGCCCGAGCCTTCGCAGTACAGTTCCGGCTCGCCGGTGGAACTGCTTGCCTTCGCGTGATAGCGGTTGACCACCGTGACGCCCGCCGCGCCGACCGCCTGTCCGAGGCAGTCGGTTACCTGACCGCCCGACGACGGCCAGGTCGATACCGTGTCGCCTGCATAACGTACGGCGATGCCATCGGATCCATTTGCCAGCGACGCGCAGGTGAGACCATCTTGCGCACCAGTCGGACGGCCCGCTGCGCAGCCGAACACCGCAGGCCCGGCGAGACTTCGCGGCGCATCTGCCGAGGCGAATCCAGCGAGCTGGATCTGTTCGCCGACAAGCGTCAGCGCATTCATACCGGCTTCGTGAATGCGGGCGGTGTCGGTTGCGAGAACAAACGCCTGATGCTGCGCGCGATACGCGGCCACCGCGCCCGCCACGATGACCAGGCCGAGTGCCACTGCGATGGTCAGTTCCAGCAGCGTGTGGCCGGTGCTGCCGATCAGTCGAATGTGCCAGGCCTTCATCTTGCAAATGTGAGCGCAACGCAATCGCGCCCGGAATCGATACTCGCACCACTGCAGTTCGATGGCGGCATGACGGCACCCGATGCGAATGCGTTGCCGGTAAATGCCCATGTCACCACTGCAATCGACGCCTCGGCGCTCTGGTTCGGGATTGCAGCGAGGCCGTCCGGCACGATCGTCCGGGCGCGCGCTTTCCAGGCGTCGACAGCTAAACCACCCGTAAACGTCGAGGACTCCACGATCGCATCGGCGGCAAACGCGGCACGCTCGCGCACCGCCGCGGATTGCGCATGGCGAGCGAGCGCAAGCTGCGTGCTCATCAGACCGAGCGCACACATTGCCATGACGCCCATGGCGAGCGCCACTTCGAGCAGTGTCGTGCCGCGAGCGTAGCCCCGAGCACAGCCGAATCCGGGCGACCTCACGACGCCACCCCGCACGCACCGTCACTGATACGCGCCCGGCCGCCGGCAGCAATGCGGATACAGCGTCGCCACGCTGCCCCGCGGGTGGCGGCTGTCTGTGCACGCGGGGCGAGTTCGAAAGTGCGCATCACGCCGATCGCCTGGCCGGCCGGCGGCGTAAAAACGATGGCGGTCAACGGCGAAGCCACGCCGATCTCGTCGAGCGCGGGCTGCACGCGCAAAAGCTTGGGTGCACCCGAGACTTCGGCCATGACGGCCCACCCGCACGACCAGTCCACTGCGCCCGACGGACAAGTCTTGCCGGGAGCGAGACAGTTGCGGGACGTGTCGATGCGGCAAACGGTGACGCGCCCCTTCCGGCGAATCGCCTCGTTACGCGCATAGGCGAGCGTTCCAAGCAGGGCGCCGGCGCGTGCGTTCACCTCGTCACGCATGCGCCACGCGACGAACACCGGCGTCGCGGCCGTGGCGCAGATGGCCAGCAGGACCACGACGACCATGCTCTCGACGAGCGAGAAGCCTTCGCATTTCATCTGCAATCCTTATCGTAAAGGGAGTGCAGCAAATCTACCGGCGACGGACAGCGGGAACAATTAGCCGAACGGCCAGGTGGTGCGCAGCGCGCCTGCCCGCGACAATGCAAGCGTCACGGACAGCGGCAGCGAAGGGGGAACGGAAAGATGCAGACTGGCTCAGCGTTTGCGCGGCGGCGTGCCTGCGCTGCTGGAACGGCGGAATTCCTCGATTACGTCTTCGAATTCGGAGACGTCCTCGAAACGCCGGTAGACGGAGGCGAAACGTACGAACGCAACCTTGTCGAGTTCACGCAGCTCGGTCATCACGAGTTCGCCGAGGCGCTCGCTGCGCACCTCGCGCTCACCGCTGCCGAGCAGTTGGTATTCGATACGCGCGACCGCCGCGTCAATGGCGTCAGCCGCAACCGGACGCTTACGCAGCGCCAGTTGCATGCTGGCCGCAATCTTGCGGCGGTCGAATTCCGTGCGGCTGCCATCCTTCTTTACGACGGCCGGCATCGCCAGCTCGACCCGCTCATACGTCGTAAAACGCTTGTCGCAGGCGGGACAGCGACGGCGGCGCCGGATCGCGGCGCCGTCTTCGGACACGCGGGAGTCCACTACCTGCGTGTCTTCGTGCCGGCAAAAGGGGCAGCGCATAATCGGTCAGCCGCCAGATCAGCGATAGACGGGGAAGCGCTTCGTCAGCTCGGCCACCTGGGTGCGCACGCGCTCGATCGTTGCGGCGTCTTCCGGATTATCGAGTACGTCGGCGATCAGGTTGCCCACCTGCTCGGCTTCCTTCACGCCGAAGCCGCGCGTCGTCATGGCGGGCGAACCGAGACGGACGCCGCTCGTGACGAACGGCTTTTCCGGATCGTTCGGAATCGCGTTCTTGTTGACCGTGATATGCGCGGCGCCCAGCGCGGCTTCCGCCGCCTTGCCGGTGATCTTCTTCGCGCGCAGGTCGACCAGCATCACGTGGCTTTCCGTGCGGCCCGAGACGATACGCAGACCGCGATTGACCAGCGTTTGAGCCAGCACGCGCGCGTTATCGACCACTTGCTGCTGGTAGGTCTTGAATTCCGGCGAGAGCGCTTCCTTGAATGCGACCGCCTTACCGGCGATCACGTGCATGAGCGGACCGCCCTGGATGCCCGGGAAGATTGCCGAGTTGATCTGCTTCTCGAATTCGGCCTTCATCAGGATCACGCCGCCGCGCGGGCCGCGCAGGCTCTTGTGCGTGGTCGTGGTGACGAAGTCGGCGTGCGGCACCGGGTTCGGGTAGACGCCCGCGGCCACGAGGCCCGCGTAGTGCGCCATGTCGACCATGAAGTACGCGCCCACGCTCTTCGCGATCTTTGCAAAGCGTTCGAAGTCGATGCGCAGTGCGAATGCGGAAGCGCCCGCGACGATCATCTTCGGCTTGTGCTCTTGCGCGAGTTTCTCGGCCGCGTCGTAATCGATGTCTTCGGCTTCGTTCAGGCCGTAGCTCACGACGTTGAACCACTTGCCCGACATGTTGACCGGCGAACCGTGCGTGAGGTGGCCGCCGTGCGCGAGGCTCATGCCCATGATCGTGTCGCCCGGCTTGAGCATGGCGAAGAACACGCCCTGGTTCGCCTGCGAGCCCGAGTTCGGCTGGACGTTCGCAGCCTCGGCGCCGAACAGTTCCTTCACGCGGTCGATCGCGAGCTGCTCGACGATGTCGACGTATTCGCAGCCGCCGTAGTAGCGCTTGCCCGGGTAGCCTTCGGCGTACTTGTTGGTGAGCTGCGAGCCCTGCGCGGCCATCACGGCCGGGCTCGTGTAGTTTTCCGATGCGATCAGCTCGATGTGCTCTTCCTGACGGCGATTTTCGAGTTCGATCGCTTTCCAGAGTTCGGGATCGACTTTCGCGATGGTGCTTTCGGCTCTGTCAAACATACGGATTCCGTTAAGTGTGTTCAGGTTGACCGGGTCTCGCGCGAAACGCGTAGCGGGCACGCGGCGCTGCTGGCAGCGGCGCTGGCAGGGATGCCAGCCTTGACGTGGCGGGGAACACCGCACACGCGTGGCAGGACAGCCCCTCCGGCGCTAATGCATGCGCGCGGAACTCGGCTGCCCAGGCGAACGGCAAAACGGCACCCTGCGCTTCACGGTGGGTCGTTCCACCTTGAGTTCCCGTTGCTGCCCGCGCCGCGCTTGCCAGAATTGCCGCAAAAGAGGCCATTAAGGCTTACGCCGCCCGCTCCGCCATTCAGGAACCCTATCGCCAGTCACGCAGGGATTAAGCGCGTTAGTTTATTGGAACGACCTGAAATAGGCAACCGCCCGCGCGCAGGCCCATCCAGCCGTGCAGACGCGGCTGGACGGGCCTGTGGCTCTGTCCTCGGCGCCTTCCTTGCCGCTGCGCGGCAATGGAAGTAGGCTTGACCCTTTCTTTGACTTCTACCAATCAGGGAGCAACCATGATTGTCTTCGTCACCGGCGCCTCCGCAGGCTTCGGCGCCGCCATCGCCCGGGCCTTCGTCAAGGGCGGACACCGCGTCGTCGCAACCGCCCGGCGCAAGGACCGCCTCGACGCCCTCGCCGGCGAACTCGGCGACAACCTGCTGCCCATCGAACTCGACGTGCGCGACCGCGCCGCTGTCGAGGCGGCCCCCGCCGCCCTGCCGCCCGAATTCGCCGCGGTGGACGTGCTCGTCAACAACGCTGGCCTCGCGCTCGGCGTCGAGCCGGCGCACAAGGCCGATCTCGACGAATGGGAAACCATGATCGAGACCAATTGCACCGGACTGGTGCAGGTCACCCACGCATTCCTGCCCGGCATGGTCGCCCGCAACCGGGGTCACATCTTCAATCTCGGCTCGGTGGCCGGGCGCTGGCCGTATCCGGGCGGCAACGTCTATGGCGCGACCAAGGCCTTCGTACGCCAGTTCAGCCTGAACCTGCGCGCCGATCTCGCCGGCACGGCGCTGCGCGTGACCGACATCGAGCCGGGCCTGTGCGGCGGCACCGAGTTCTCGAACGTGCGCTTTCGCGGCGACGACGCCAAAGCGGCCAATGTCTACAAGGACGTCCAGCCGCTCACGGCCGAAGACATCGCCGACTCGATCTACTGGATCGCCACGCGCCCCGCTCACGTGAACATCAACACGATCGAGCTGATGCCAGTCGCGCAGTCTTTCGCGGGCCTGAACATCCATCGCGGGTAATGGTCTGTAACCGGTGTGTAACCGGAGCTTACAGATTTAGCCGAACGCGTCAGGTGAACGAAAGTCAGTATGACAGCGCATTCCGGTAGAATGCGCGGCATGGAAAGATCTACCAGCCAGGCGGACGCGGTCCCGCCCGGGTCAAGGCAAGGTTTTACGTGGCCTGTCCGCGTGTATTACGAAGATACCGATGCCGGCGGCATCGTCTTCTACGCGAACTATCTGAAGTTCTTCGAACGCGCGCGGACGGAATGGCTACGCGCATGCGGCGTCGATCAGTGCCGCCTGGCCGATGAAACCGGCGCGCTCTTTGTCGTGCGGCGCACGGCGCTCGACTATCGCGCGCCCGCCCGCCTCGACGACATCGTGACAATCGTGAGCAGGATCGAAAAGCTCGGCCGCGCGTCGGTCGACTTCATGCAGGAAGCGTGGCGGGGCGACACGCTGCTCGTAACCGGCAGCATTCGCGTCGCCTGCGTCGATGGCGCCACCCTGCGCCCCGCCGCCATGCCGGACCATGTGCACGACGCCTTGCGCCGCGGATCCGACAAAGACGCACCGGCCGTGTCAACGGCCGCACAGTAATTTCCGTTGATACAACGCCAGTGAACTCTCGCCGTTCAATTCAGAACCCTGCAGTGTTCAGCCGCGCCGGCGCCGGGGAATTCCGCCTGACTCAAGGAAGCCTCGTCACGGCTTGCAGCCGCTCGCCCCTTCGGGGACGCTACAACGAACTTCTATGAACCCGACACAAGATCTTTCGATCATTTCTCTCGTTCTAAATGCGAGCTTGCTGGCGCAAGCGGTGATGGGATTGCTCCTGCTGCTCTCCCTGATTTCCTGGACCTTCATCTTCCGCAAGTGGTTTGCCATTCGCCGCGCCCGCGCGCAAACCGAACGCTTCGAACGCGATTTCTGGTCCGGCGGCGACCTGCAGGCGCTCTATCAGAGCGCCGCGAACAACCGTCACACGATCGGCGCACTGGAGCGTATCTTTGAATCGGGCATGCGCGAATTCCTCAAAGCCAAGGAAAAGCGCCTGAACGATCCGGGCGCCGTGCTCGACGGCGCGCGCCGCGCGATGCGCGCCGCTTTCCAGCGTGAGATGGACGCACTCGAAGCGAACCTGTCGTTCCTCGCGTCGGTGGGCTCGGTCAGCCCGTATATCGGTCTTTTCGGTACGGTCTGGGGGATCATGAACGCGTTCCGCGGTCTCGCGAACGTGCAGCAGGCCACGCTCGCGAACGTCGCGCCCGGCATCGCCGAAGCGCTCACGGCCACCGCAATCGGCCTGTTCGCCGCGATTCCGGCCGTCGTCGCCTACAACAGCTACGCGCACGACATCGACCGCCTCGCGATCCGGTTCGAAACCTTCATCGAAGAGTTCTCGAATATCCTGCAGCGTCAGGCCCACTAATCTCAAGGAGTCGGAGATGGGAGGCTCAGTTCGTTCGAGCATGCGCGGCAGCCGTTCGCGCCGCGCGATGGCCGACATCAATGTCGTGCCGTACATCGACGTCATGCTGGTGCTGCTCGTGATCTTCATGGTCACGGCGCCGCTCGTTGCGCCGTCGATCGTCAACCTGCCGACTGTCGGCGGCGCCGCCCAGCAGCAGCAGACGCCGCCGGTCGTGGTCAACATTCGCGCCGACGGCAATCTGGACGTACGCTATAAGGATGATTCCGGCGCGACCCAGCAACAGGGCATGACGCAAGCCGACCTCAACGCGTTCGTCGCCGAGCGTGAGCAAAGCCATCCCGACCAGCCGGTCGTGATCGCCGCAGACAAGGCCGTCAAGTACGAGGCCGTCATGAACGTGATGTCCGCCCTGAAAGCGCAGGGCGTCAAACGTGTCGGACTGCTCGTCAAATCGCAATGACCCGCAAGCATTCCACCCATCCGCTTCGACCGCCTCACGAACGCGGGACGGGACGGGCTTTTCTGCTCGCCGTGCTGATGCACGTGCTGCTCGGATTCTTCCTGTATCACGGCATCCACTGGCAGAACAGCACGCCAGCGGGTGCGGAAGCCGAGTTGTGGACCGAGGTGCCGGAGACGCCGGCGCCGCGTCCGCTGCCGCCTCCGGCGCCGGTCGCGCCTGCTCCGCCGCAGCAGACAGAAGAAGCCGACATCGCGCTTCAGCAACAAAAACGCAAGCAGCAAGAGGCCGCGCGCCTCGCGCAGCTCGCTGAGCAACAGCGTCTGCAGCAGCAACAGGAAGCCGATGCAAAGCGTCGGCAACAGCTCGCGGCGCAGCAGGCGGCGCAGCTCGCCGCACAACAGAAGGCGGCCAAGCTCAAGGAACAGCAGCAGGCCGCGGCCGAAAAGCTCAAGCAGCAGCAACTGGAAGCGCAGAAGAAGCAGCAGCTGGAAAAGCAGCAACAGCAGGAAGCCGAGCAAAAGCAGGCGCAGCAGGAAGCTCAAAAAGAAGCGCAGAAGAAGGCTGAGGCCGAAAAAGCGGCGAAAGCCAAGGCGCAGGCTGAGGCGCAGGCAAAGAAGCTCGACGCCGAGCGGCGCGCGCGCATCGCACAGATGCAGGGCAGCGCGGGCGGCGGCGAGAGCGCCGGCGGCAACGGCCTCGCCAGGAGCGGCACCGGCACCGGCTCGGGCGGCACGGCGGCTTCGCCAGGCTATGCGGACAAGGTGGCGCGCCTCGTGCGGCCGAAGATCATCTGGGCTGGCGCGACCGAGGGCCTCGAAACGGTCGTGTCGGTGCGTTGCGCGCCGACCGGCACGCTGCTCTCCGCGCACATCACGCGCGGCAGCGGCAATGCGCAGTGGGATGCCGCCGCCTTGCGCGCGGTCCAGCAGTCGGATCCGATGCCGCTCGACACGAACGGCAAGACACCGCCGGAATTTACAATTACTTTGCGCCCGGCAGGTTGAGGGCGGACTCAGGGGAAGAGGGACTCAGGCGTGCAGCAGTGATCAGAGGAACGATTCAAGTGTTTTCAGGTCTCTTTGCTGTTGCACTATGTTACAAAATGGCTCTTTCAGGAATCATCACAGCATGAGTTTGATGACGAAGCTTGGCTTGCGAACCCTCGTCGCGTCTTGTTTGATCGCGGCTGGCAGTGCGGCGCACGCACAACTCAACGTCCTCGTGACCGGGATCGGCTCTACCCAGTTTCCGATCGCAACGGCGAATTTCGCCAACGAGGCGAACTCCCCCGAACAGGTCAGCGCGATCGTCCGTGCGGATCTGGCGCGCAGCGGCAAGTTCACCAATATCGACGCTGGCGGCACGCCCGTTGCGGAAACCGATTCGGTCGACCTCGGCAGCTGGAAGGCAAAGGGCGCGAACGCGTTCGTCTCGGGTAGCGTGAACCGGCTGGCGAACGGCCAATACGAAGTGCGCTTCAAGCTCTACGACACCGTCAAGGGCGCAAGCCTCGGCGGCCTCGTGCTCGTGAGCCCGCCGAGCGGCTTGCGCATGAGCGCGCATAAGGTTGCGGACTACATCTATCAGAAGCTGCTTGGCGACCGGGGTGTGTTCGCCACGCGTCTGTCGTACGTCATCAAGACGGGCAACCGCTATCAACTGCAGGTTTCGGACTCCGATGGCCAGGACGCGCACATCGCGCTGTCGAGCCCCGAACCGATCATCTCGCCGGCGTGGTCGCCGGACGGGACCAAGGTTGCCTACGTTTCTTTCGAAAAGAAAAAACCGATCGTCTACGTGCATGATCTGCCGACCGGGCGCCGCGTCATCGTCTCCAACCAGAAGGGCAACAATTCGGCGCCCGCCTGGTCACCGGACGGCCGCACGCTCGCAGTCGCGCTGTCGCGCACGGGCAACACGCAGATCTTCGCCGTCAACGCTGACGGCACCGGCCTGCGCCGCCTCTCGGAAGGCTCGACGATCGACACGGAACCCACCTACTCTCCCGACGGCCACTGGATTTACTTCACGAGCGATCGCGGCGGCCAACCGCAGATCTACAAGATGTCGGCCCAGGGCGAAAACGCCGGCGCCGCGCAGCGCGTGACGTTTACCGGTAACTACAATACGAGCCCGCGGATCAGCGAAGACGGCAAGCAACTCGCGTACATTTCGCGAACAGGCGGCGGATTTAAGCTGTACATTCAAGATCTGCAGTCTGGCGTTGCAACAGCGCTCACCGACACGACACATGACGAATCGCCCAGCTTCGCGGCGAACGGTCAGTACATTCTTTACGCCACACAGGTGAACGGCCGTGGCGTGCTGGCTGCTGTATCGACCGACGGTCGTACGCGGCAAATCCTGTCCGTTCAGGGCGGCATAGTACGCGAGCCGTCCTGGGGTCCCTTCATGCAATGACACTTCTGGAGAGCAAAAATGATGTCGAATAAAGTCCGCTTGACCTTGGCCGTGTTGATGATTGGCGCGCTGGCAGCGTGTAAGTCGGGCGTCAAGACTGGCGAAACGGGCGGCGCAATCAGCACGCAACCGAACCCGAACGCCGTCGCGCAAGTGAATGTCGATGACCTGAACAACCCGAACAGCCCGCTCGCCAAGCGCAGCGTGTTCTTCGACTTCGACAGCTACGCCGTGAAGGATCAGTATCAATCGCTGCTGCAACTCCACGCCCAGTATCTGAAGGCGCATCCGCAACGTCACGTCCTGATCCAGGGCAACACCGACGAGCGCGGCACGAGCGAGTACAACCTGGCACTCGGCCAGCGCCGTGCTGAAGCAGTGCGTCGTGCAATGTCGCTGATGGGCGTGCAGGATTCGCAGATGGAAGCTGTCAGCCTCGGTAAGGAAAAGCCGGTCGCGCTGGGCCACGACGAAGCATCGTGGGCGCAGAACCGCCGTGCTGACCTCGTGTACCAACAGTAATCGACGTATTGGATGAAGGGGCGTATGTCGCACCGTTTCTCACCGCTGCGGGTAGCCGCAGCAGCCTGCGTAGCCGGTTCGGCCTTCATGGCGATGCCGGCCCACGCGGGCCTGTTCGATGACGATCAGGCGCGCCAGGCGATTCTCGACCTGCGGGCGAAGACGGACAACCTGGGAAGCCAGCTGTCCGCCGCGCAACGCACGATTCTCGATCAGTCCAACCGCCTCGACCAGCTGACCCAGCAGGTCGCGACGCTGCGCGGACAGAACGAGGACCTGGCGAATCAGCTGTCCACTGTGCAGAAGCAACAGAAGGACTACTACACGGATCTGGATGCGCGTCTCAAGAAGTTCGAGCCGCAGCAGCAGACCGTGGATGGCGTGCAGGGCACGGTCCAGCCGGGAGAGACGGACGCGTTCAACGCCGCTTCGCAGCAGTTCCGCAGTGGCGACTTCAAGACCGCGGCTGCGTCGTTCCGCAGCTTTATCGCGAAGTACCCGCAGAGTCCTTATCAGCCGACCGCGCAATACTGGCTCGGCAATGCGCTCTACGCGCTGAAGGACTACAAGGGTTCGACGACGACGTGGCAGAACGTGGTCAAGAACTACCCGCAGCACCCGCGCGCACCCGAGGCCCTGCTTGCGATTGCGAACAATCAGATCGAGCAGGGGCAAAAGGCTGCCGCCCGGCGTACGCTCGAGCAGATCGTGTCGCAATACAGCGGCTCGGATGTGGCCCAGACGGCGCAGAGCAGGCTGTCACAGCTCAAATAAGCGCTGCTGGATGCAGGTTGCGCGGCGCTCGCCGCCGCACAACACGCCTCTCGCTATAGGAAGGGCCCGGGACACGATGTGTCCCGGGCCTTTGTCGTTCTACTGCACGTCGCGCGCGACCGTTGACATCCGTCGTCTGCCGCCGCTATAATTACGCCTCTTTTGGGTCGTTAGCTCAGCTGGTAGAGCAGCGGACTTTTAATCCGTTGGTCACAGGTTCGAATCCCGTACGGCCTACCAAAAGATTCGAGGGCTCAGCGCAAGCTGAGCCCTTTTCATTTGCTCCGCAAAAGCACACTTGCTTCGCAAATACCCTTCCTGCCTCCCGCTTTCCGTTTTATTTTCTTCCATTGCTCCTGGACCGCCGCCTGTGGCCACAGAAGCCTCTGCAATTTTCCCGCTTATTTAATCAACTGCATTCCTGCGGCCTTCGACGCATTCACGTCGAAAGTCACCGTGTACTCGCACTCGGCTGCATACCCCGAACGCTCTATCAGGCAGTCCGCGAAATCCGCCTTCGTTGATGCCGTGAAAACACGAAGTGCCTTTCTCACCGTGTCAGCACCTTCAACGACCAGTTCCTTCGTGCCGATCATCGAGTCGATAATGTCTTTCATCTGTTCGCGCCCGACGTCGTAGCAACGCCCCAGCACCCATATGGTCTCAACCAGTGCGATCTGCGAAACGTACCCCGGACGCTCCGCCGAAAGGGACTCCATAAGCGCGGTCGCCTTCTTCGATTGCACAGCATCGTCCTGGGCGAAGAAGCGGACCAAAACGTTCGTATCCAGTCCGATCATCGCGCGGACGCCCCTTGCTCGGCGATAGCCTGGTTCATGTCCTCGATCGACACCGGTTTCGCAGGCTTCTTCACGATGCCCTTGAGCGATGCGAGCGAGCGCGTGACGGGATAAATCTCATACCGTCCCGTCGCCTCGCTGAAGCTGAATTCGATCCGGTCGCCGGACTCCAGGCCAAGGTGGTTTCGCACATCCACGGGGATTGTGACCTGGCCCTTCGAAGTGATAGTTGCTGCCGTCATAACGACACCTCCAATATTCCTTACCTTATGGTAAGGAATATGAAAAAGCAAGGACAGGTCACTGGCGCGACGCATTGCAAATCACTCACCAGGATCAATGTCGGCCACGGCCTCACGCTGCTCGCGCTCCGAGACGTCAAGATATGGGGCATACAGATGCGCAACCTTCTCGCGGATGAACTCGAAATCCACCACCGCATCGATCTTGCGCAGCAGATGCTCCTTCGGCACAAGCATCTCGAGCGTGACCATCTCGAGTTCTTGCTGGGCGGGTGTCGGCTTCTTGAGCATGACCCCGACTAAACAACAAAGCCCTGGGCCAAGCCAGGGCTTTGTCAGCAGTCTGAATGCGCCCCAAAGGGGCGCATTGTTTCATCGCGGTGATCCAGAACCGTGCCGCGGCATCAGCCGAACCGGCTCGCCAGTGCCACGTTGTAGCGCCGGATGACACCGGGCAGCATGAACGCATCGACGAGCACCCAGATACCCACGCCGATAAGTATGAAAGCACCGACGCCCAGCCACAGCGTCGCCGCGCCCATCAGCATCAAAACGATCTGGGCGATGGCCGTAACGGTTCTGCCCGTATAAAACCGGTGCGCTCCCAGGGTGCCAAGAAAAAACCAGAGCGCGAATGCGACGCCCACACTCTTCTTTTGTGCGTCGTACATCATCATGTTGCGCGAAGTGTCGTTCATGCATTCTCCGTAGATGAAGTGGATCGGTGAAGGTGGCGTCGGCCCGTCTTGCTCAACGGTAACGAGCGACGAGCGCCTGGTAGCGCACGTCCTGCCGTAAGGCGCTGAATTCGGGCGTCGCGTCGAGCGCACCGAATTGCCGGTAGCCGAGTTTGAACGCCTGATTGAGATACTCAATCGCGCGGTCGGCATCCGAGCGCCGCGCCGCGAGTACCGCGAGGTCGTAGTCCACTGCCGGATGTGCCGCCGGCCATGCCTGCGCCCGCGTCAGAAGGCTTTCGGCCTGCGTCTGCGCACCGGCGTGCAATGCCGCCTCGCCCTTCTTCATGAGCTCGGCGGCGGTGCTGGCTGGCGCGCTGGCTGGCGCAACCTCGCGTGGCCGGGATTGCGGCGTGCCTTGCGAGGGGTGCGCTGCCGCAGCGACGACTGGAACGGAAATCGGCGCGGCGCCAGGCGGCCGTGCCGCCGCGTCCTGCAACCTGTCCGCGGCACCGCCAGCCTGCATTGCCCCATCAGGCACACGCCGGTAATACACCTTGCCCATGAAGGGCACCTTCACGTAGACGCGATCGGGGCCGTCGAAATAAAGCGAAATGCCGAGCCCGTATGCCGTATCGAGCACGGCTTCGTTGCCCTTGCGCTCGATGCGCTTCAACGGAATGCTCGCCTGTGCATCGGGGCTCTTGATCGCATCCTTGCTGATCACGATATCCGGGCCGATCGGCAAATGCAGGCTATACACCTGCGTGCGTTCCGCGCGCCAGTGCCCGATGACCGACGCGTCGTCGTTCTTCGAGCACCCTGCAACGAGCGCGAGCACCGCCAGCGCAATCGGCGCAGCACCCCGGGCCGCGCGCATCACATGGTCGCCGGACGGTACTTCTGCACGAGCGCGGCGAAGCGCGGATCACTGCGGATGCCGGCCAGATCCGGATCCTTCGCCATCGCGTCGAAGTACGAAAAACCGTTGAGGAAGCTCGCCTCGAACTGTTTGAGCGCATCGTCGGTACGGCCCTGCTTCAGGCGCAGCACCGCGCGGTTGTAGTAGACGAGCGGCTGCTTCGGATCGCGCGCCGCCGCGTCGTCGAGTTCCTTGTCGGCGTGATCGAGCTTGCCTTGCGCCATGTCCGCGATCGCAACCTTGATCATTTCCTTGGTCGCCGCATCGTTGCTCGCGGCTTCCGCGCCCACCGCATCGCCGTGCGCGAGCTTCGCGTCACCCGCCTTGCGCTGGGCGTCGATCTCGCCGGCGCTCGGCGCGATGCCGCCTTCCCGGTTGTCAGCCGTCGGCTGCACATCGCTGGCCGACGTAGCGGCGGTATCGGTGGCAGCCGGTGCTTTGTCCGACGATGCTTGCGCCTGCGCGGCACTATCCGCGACTGCAGCAGGCGCGGCATGCGTCTTCTTGTAGTAGATCCCGGCGCCGCCGCCCACGATCGCGAGCGCCACGATGCCCGCCACCGCCGCGATCACGACGGGCTTGCGCGCTCCGCCGGTCGGCGCGCGCACGATCTGCGGCTCCAGCAACGTGCCGCAATCCGGGCAGTGCAAATCCTCGCCCGGCGAACGCTCGAAAATTTCCCCGGTGTTGGCCCGCTCGCAATCGCCAAGCGTGGGGCACTTGTAATTCGCCATGTTGGTCCTTGTATTCCGTTTATTGTCGGGTTCGCCAGATTCAGGCGTATTCGGCCGTCGCGTTCGCAAGACCGATAATCTCGCGCACTTGCGGCTTCATTCGCACCAGCGCCTGATATGCGGGATCCTCGGTGTCCTCGCCGCTCTTTTCAAACTGCTCGCGCGCGAGTTGGTTGAAGCGTTCCAGCAACGCCTCCTTCTGCTCGCGATGCTTGTAGCCTGCGTCCAGGCTGCGCGCGATCTCTTTCTCGATCAGCTCCTGAACACCCGCCACTTGATCGCCTTCGAGGACATCCTGCCAGGCACGGCCCGCGAGCACCTTCGAAGTCGGCAGCCCGTCGCTCGTGTAGACAAAAACCCATTCCGGCTCGCCCGTCGTGCGGTTTTCACGCAGCTTGATCATCTCGAGCAAACGCCCGATCAGACGGAACGGCTTGCGCTTCGCCTGCGTTGCGATCTCCGCGGCCGTGCGCGCATAGAGCGCCGGCAGGTTCTTGCCGTTGCCCGCGCCATGCAGCAGCCACGATTCGTTGAAGTCGGCAAGCAGGCCGTCGTAATGGCGCTTGAGCAGCGCGAGCGGCTCGATGAAACGCACCGGCATCAGCGACGCAATCTTCATGATGACGATCTCGTTCGAGAGCTTGCCGGCCGCGACGACCGTATCGGAAGCCGGGTCCTTCTGCGCTTCGAACAATGCAGCGAGCGAGGCGTGAAAATCCTTCTGGCTCTCGCATTCGGGCAAGAACACGCCGACCGTGCGCATCGTGCCGCGCGAACCGCCGTCGTTGCCCGCGACCATGCGATCGACTTCGGTCTTGTTGTACTGAAGCATGGTGCCCGAGCTCTCGTAGAGGTCGGAGACGAATTTCTTCAGTCCGCCCGGATTTGCGTCGTACTGCTTTTGCAGGCGCTCGACGATATTCACGTGCAGCACCGGCGGCAGATTCTTCGAGATCTCCGCATGTGCCGACTCGACGATGCTCGCCGATGCCTGCGAGATCGTAGCGATGATCCCGCCGAGCGAAAGGCTGCGCGAGAGCTTGTCGAACGTGTCCGCCTCGGTGCCCGCGAGATCGATGATCGACTGGCGCACGCGCTGGGTACGCGCAACCTGTGCCTGCTCGTCGACCACGAGCGCCTTCATCACATTCGCGATCGCGTTGCGATCGAAGATGCGCTGCTGGTAGACCGCGTCCGCGCCCGCGAGGCGAGCGGACTGCTCCTGATGGACACGCTCGGTTGCCACAGCCAGGTTCTGATGCAGCGCGTCGATCAGGCCGCGCAGCGTCGCCAGGCCATCCTTGATGAACGGCAGCAGGCTGCTCGCGAAGCGCCGTCCCTCGTGCAGCGTGCGAAGGACGAAAAGATCCTGATGCTGGTTCGCGATGTCCGCGAACAGTGAGCTGCGCTTGTCGGTGAGGTGCTGGCCGAAGAAACCGACCTTATTGAACTGTGTCGTGAGTTCGGCGATGCGCTGCAGGATCGCCTGCTCGGCGGCCGGCCCTTTGGCAATCTCCTCGTTGAACACGGCAAGACGCTCGTCGAGCACGGCGAGCTGCGCGTCCACAAACTGGCGCAGCTGCATCAGCGAATGGGTGCCCACCTTCCACTGGCTGAACAGTTCCTTCTCGATCACCGAGCAGACGTGCCGCGCCATCTCGGGGCGCGCGTTGCCTTTGATCTCATAGAACTTGCGCACGCCGCCCATGGTGCGATACGTCTCGTCGAACACCTTCGCAAGACGCGTGTTGAGCGCATGCACCCAATTGGTCTGGTCGACCGTCTGGTCGGCCTGGATCTCGGGTGCGAGGCGGCTCACGATCTGCTTCCAGTACTCGCGCGCGGGCTTCCACAACGCGTTCTTCGCGTCGTCCTCGAGAATGCCGGTCTCGAGCATCAGATGCGCGTCGCTCAGCAGCAGCTGGCGCGCGACGTCGGGCTTGCGCACCTCGGAGCCCCAGTCCTTCTGCACGGGCTCGTCGGCGTAACCTTCGCCTTGGCGGAAGTTGTTGAACATGAGCTGGCGCGTGGCCTGCTCGGCGAAACCGTAGGCGAGATACTCCTTGATTTCCTCCTCGGGCACGACGATGCGCTCGACGCCGAACGACAGGAACAGCTTCGCGCGTGCCTTGCCGATGTCGGTTTCGCTCTCGAAGTTCTTGATGTCGTTCTCGCCCTTCTCGGCGCGTCCGAGCCCTTCCCACTGCTTGTTGAGCGTCTTCTGGTACAGGAACTCGGCGACGATACGCGGAATTTCCGTATCGACATCGAACTGCATGTTGTGCTCGTTGAGATTGCTCACGAGATAACAGCCGTTGAAGTAGACGTCGTGCTCCATCGGCGACCCGTCGAGGACGTTCGCCGGATGATACTGGCCGACCGCCATCGCATTGAGCTCGGCGAGCGCCGCATAGCCGTTCGCGTAATAGTTCGAGAAGCCCGCGACGTCGCGCACGCGCTTCGAGTCCTTTTCCGGCAGCAGCGCGTAGATGAGGATTCGATGCAGGTCCGGATTCGGATACTTGTTGCGGATCAGCGCGACCGCGTCGACGACCGAGCCGCTTCCGGTGCCGCCCGCGAGACCGCAGACGACGTGGATCGTCGTGCCCGTGCGGCCGGGGCCGCTTTCGAGCACGCGCATGCGGTCCTCGACGGCCTTCACGAATTGCGGCGCGTTCTGCGCGAACACGAGCCGGCCGAGCTTGCGGCGCTGCGCGGCGCCCGCGATACCGGGCTTCACGAAGCCGAAGATGCTGCGCGGCTCGATCCAGTCGCGCAGCCCCGGAAACGAATCGGGATCGTCGAGTACGGGACGCACGTTGCCAGCGGTGTTGACCATGAACTGGCTGCGCGCAAGATCGATATCCTTGCCCAGCACTTTCCATTCGTCGTGCTTGTCGAGTTCGTCGGTGGACGTGTCGACGTACAGGTATTCGAAACGGGCATCCGACGGGCTATTGCCTTGCGCGTCGCGGTTTCGTTCGATGGTCTTGCGCAGATTTCGGATGATCTTTCCGCCCGAGCCGCCGAGGCCGATGATCAAATGATTGTGTTCCATGGTCAAAGCGTGTCCGTTTAGATTGGCATGACGGCGGGCGTCACTCGTGGGCGAGGTTGATCTTCAGATAGAGGTTTGCGGCGCCGGGCTTCGCGGCCTGCTTGACGACGTAGGACGCAACCTGGCCGCCCGCGGCGGGCGTGGCGTCGTCGCTGAAGACGATGCCCTTGGCTGCGTAGCCCGGCGTGTCGTTTGCAGCCACCGTCGCGGCACAACCCGCTTTCGCGTCGGGGGCAAAAGCGATGCCCTTCGCGGCATAGCCGGTACCGGCGTCGGCGACAGTCAGCGCGGGGGCGCTCGCTCCCGCGTCGGCCGCGGCCGTCTCGGGAGCGGTTGCGGTTGCGGTCGCGGTCGCGGTTGCGGTCGCGCACGAGCCTGCGTCCGCCGTCGTCTGCGCCGCAGGCGTGGAGACGAGATCGGGGGCGACGTGGCGCAGCCGGCGCGTGACGTCGCCGTGCTCGCGCTCCGGCGTGAGATACACCATCAGCTTTTCCATGCCCGGATTGCTGTCGAACACGAACGCGCCCTTGGCGGGGAAGAACACGACGCCCATCGCGTCGACGAAATTGTCCTGCTTCGGCTGCGGATAGATCTGCGTGACGGTGCCGTCCGGTGCCTCGTTGAGGATATAGACATACGACGGCCGGTTCACCTTCACGCCGAGCTGGAAGTGCTCGCCGCTTTTGAAGACGCGGCGCGCAAGCACATCGTGCGTGGCGCCGTCGTTATCCTTGAGCCGGATGAAGTAGCTCGCACCGATCTGCGCGACTTTGTGCCGTTGCGCGACCTTCACGATCTTGCCGGCGTTCGCGCTCTCCCGGACGGGCGCGGGCGCCGATGCCGCGGCGACTGCCGTGGGCTGCGCGCCGGTGCCCACAGCGACAACCGCGTTGTCCTGGGCGAAGAACAGCGACTTCGCCGTATATCCGTCTTCCGCGACGGCATGGGTGGCGAACACGGCCAGCGAAAGCGCGACGAGGGGATACCGCATGTCGATTCTCCTGCTGTACTCACGTACAGACGTCTGTTAGCCGGAACTGGCTGCTTACTGGTAAAGATCGTTTTGCTGATCGGGAATGGTCGAATACTCACGCGGCGTCTGATGCGCTTTGCCGTGCGAAACATCAAGCGCCGTGCGCGACGTGAAGTCCTGCGCGTCGCGGAATGCCGGGCCGAGTTGTCCCCGATAGTGATCGAGGTAGGCGAACAGCGATTGCGTGAAGTAGGAACCCTTGAGTGTCTGGTCCGGCGCGAGCGGACTCGCGAAGCGACCCGTCGTCGGCCCGAGCGACTCCTCGTTCGGGCTCGTCGCCGTGATGATGTTGTAGCCGCTGCGGCTCCGATCGATCGCGGTGCGCGGCGCGGCGCCTTGCGGGCCGCTGTTGGCGGACTCGGCGGGGTCCGCCGCGAAGTGGATTCCCTTCGCGGCGTACGACTCGCCCGACCACGCGGCGAGCGAGATACCCTCTCGCTCGCTCTTGCCGCCGTTGGTGCGCAGGATGTAGGCCGTGCTGTCGTCGGCGATGTCGTCGAGCATGTCGCCGCTGTAGCACGTGTCGATCACGACGCGCATGGTATGGCTGGGCTTGCGCGCGAGGTTCTGCACGAGCGTGTCGGGCACCGCGTGCGCCTGGAAATGAAGCAGGACCTCGGTGCGGTCGTTCGAACGCACCGTGCTCTGGTCGCCGGAGTCGTAGGCCATGATCGACATCTTGCGCAGATCGCCGCCACCCGGCGTGGGGATGGGCGCGTTGCCATGGCTCGATATGTAGATGAAGACGTCGTCTCGCGGGCCGATTTCGCGGTCGAGCTTCGCGATCGCGTTCGTGATGTTGGCCTGGGTCGCTCGCTCGTTGAGCAGGGCGGTAACCTGATAGCCAGCCTGGCGCAGGTAGCCCTGCACGACGACGGCGTCGTCGGCGCCCAGGATGTCGCGCAGGTGGTAAGGATCGGCGAAGTGATTGATGCCGACAACGAGCGCGCGCCGCGCGGGCGCCGCCGAAGCATGCTGCTGCGCCCGCGTGTAGTTCGCCAGCGCCTGTCCGGCGGCAGCTTCCCAGCGCTTGTGGTCGATCCGCTCCGGATAGATCGGCGACGTCGATTTCAGCCCCACGACCGACTGCGCGATGAGGAAGGCCGTATCGACCTCATCCTCGTTGCGATATTCGCCAGCGAGCTGAATCCGGCCGGTGCTGTCACGCACAACGGTAGCGCCCGCGAGGCCGTGCTCGTGGAACTTGGCCTTGATACGTTCGACGAGCGGTTGCGGGACGTTGTAGGCCTTATAGGCGTTCTGGAAGCCCGGCAGGCTGTTGGCCGCGCACGCGGACAGCAGCAGCGAACCGCCCAGAAGCAACAGGCGAACCAGGAGAGTCTTCATCGATTGGCAGTGGGTGTGGCGGCGGGCGCGCGCCTCCGAGAGGGCGACGCGCATTTTCCGGTTGTCAGGTCCGCAAGAGCCGTGGGCCCGCGAGGCCCACGCCGCTTACTCGGTCACGGTGAATTGCTGCGAAGCGACCACCGGCGGCTTGTCGCCGGCCGCCACGCTGAATTGCACGCGGTACACACTACCGGCCTTGGCGTCGTGCGGGATCGGAATGCGCACGACGTCCTTCTGCTCGCCCGGCTCGAATGTGCGCTGCTCGGTGGTGCGGCCCGGGAACGGGACTTCCGTCTCCTTGCTGCCATCAACGACGAAAAGCTTGCGCTCGAGCGTGACGGGTGTTTCCGCGCCGTTCGGCGTCATGACGATGAATGCGGTGTCCACCTCGGCCTGGCTGTCGGCCTTGACCGGGCCCGCAACGTTTACGGATTCAACACGCGTGACGATGCCCTGGGCGGTCCGATAGTGGATCTGCTTGCGCACGTTGTCGTAATCTTTGGTGCGCTGGATGTCCGATTCCGGCATCCACGAAGGATTCTTCTTGAAACAGGTATCGACCGCTGTGTAGTAGGCGGTGGCAAAACCCGCGATGCCGCCCGCGACGCCACCCGCGACAGCCCCGATCAACGCAGCCTTGCCTGCGTCGCTGTTCTTGTGCGTCGCGAGCATCGCCGTCAGTCCGGTGATCGCCCCGATGCCGACGCCCTTCGCCGTTGTCACCAACTGCTCGTGCTTGACACACGCATTCAGTTCGTCGTTGGCGGATTCCTGCGCGTTGGCTACCCCGTTTGTGAAGAGCATGGCAACAACGACCGCCGCCCATGCACTCCCCGTCGCTCTCTCCCTTCTCATTCTCACCTCTTGATTGTTATGGCTCGATTGAGCTGCCCCGGCAACTCCGCGCACACAGGTCCAATGTGCGTGTGACGTCTATTCAGATTCGGATAGAAACCACTGAAGACACAGTTCCGATACCTGCGATTTTCTTTATACCCCCGGCGAAACCCCAGCATCTTAAGACGTTATCCGCGAATCAATCCAGTGAATTAAAAAATATTTGATTCAGATAACCGATGAAAACGCGACGTTTTAATAGTGCTTATATCGCAAACGTTTTACACATCTTCTTCTTTGCGATTTTTGAAAATATTGATTGCCGTCGAAAAACCTGTCTCTACGCGATGCTGTGGCGACACGCTGCCTGCGCATATGTGCCCGGAAAAGCGGGTCGACAGACACCCAACCTGTTATATCGCATTGGTGTTTATTGCTATTTTTTTAAAACACAAAAAATAATGCGATTTGCATATTCGACGTTTTGATAGGGCGGCTCGAAACTTTCGCATCGATTCCCGGGAGCATTGAAATTGCCGTGAATACTCGTCCTCTAGCGCCAGCAGTATCGGCACAAGTCGAGCGATATCGCCGTACCGGTTGTATTCCGCCTGCCTCCGCCCGAATCCGCTTAACCGTTAATTGATTCCGGTCGAACAGCCGGGCGATCTGAGAGTAACCAGGAGCCCAACCGCCAGCCTAACAAACCGCCCCTTCAGCCGGCGCGCTCGCTGCCACCGCATCCCCACCGTGCGCCGCGCACTCCTCAAGCAACCACGCACGCAGCTGGCGTAGCGCCGTACTCGTATCGAAGCGCTCGGGCGTGTAGCAGAGAAAGTGCGCGTGGCTATCCACATCGACTGGCGCATCAACAGGCTGGACAAGCGTACCCGCCTCGAGCGGCGCGGTTATGAGGAATTCCGGCATGAGCGCCACGCCGAGTCCGGCCTGCGCAGCCTGGATCAACACTGCATACTGCTCGAATCGCGGCCCGAGGAACGCGTTCATGGGCGTGACGCCATAGGTCTGCGACCATTCGAACCAGACGGCTGCGGCCTGTTCATGCACGAGCCTCGGTGCGGCCGCGAGGTCGTCCGGCGTGCGCAGCGTATGGTGCGCCGCGAATCCGGGTGAACAGACCGGCACGAAGGTGCGCCCGGCCAGATAATCGCTGCGCACGCCTTCCCAGAGGCCATCGCCGTAGCGGATCGCCGCATCGAGTCCAGCCGGGAAAGGATCGCCGTGCGCGAGATGGCGCCGGAAACTCAGCGTGACGTTCGGCACCGCCGCAAGGAACGACGGCATCCGCGGCACCAGCCACTTGCTCGTGAAGGTCGGCACGCTCGCGATGGTGAGCAGGTCGTTGTCGTCGCGCACGCTTAGAAGCGCGAGCGAGGCATTACCGATCTCGCGGAACGGCCCCGCCACACTCGCTTGATAGACCTCCCCGGCGCGCGTCAACGACAGGTTGCGCCCCTCGCGCACGAACAGCTTCGCACCGAACCGCGCCTCCAGACTGGCGATCTGGCGGCTGACCGCGCTCGGCGTGAGTCCCAGTTCGCGCGCCGCATACGAGAAATTCAAATATTTAGCGGAACTGATAAACGCACTCAGTTCCGCCAGATTCGGATACACATGCTTCATTACGTAGTATTCCTGATTCGCAAAGGTCGATGCGCCCTTTGTATGTTTTTTTCATGACGACGCCATGTCGCAACAGCACACTGGCGCCCGTCATCGCGAAACCCGTTGACTGGGTCATCCGGGTTCCGCGCCGTCTTACCCGCTCGTTCAGGGAATTTTCAATGCATTCCACGGCCGGCGCCATCGATCTTCCCATTCGCCGCCGCTATCGCGCGCCAGCGTCGGGCCGCGCGCTGGTGCGTGCCGTCGTCGTCCTGTTCGCGCTCTACCTCCTGTTGCCGATCGCACTGCTCCTGATCGGCTCGACCGGCCAGAGCTGGATCAACACGTTGCTGCCAACCGGTTTCACCGGGCACTGGTACACCGATCTCGCCACCGACACGAGCTTTCGCCGTGCGTTCGGCGTCAGCCTCACCGTCGCGCTGGCCTGCTGCGCGCTCAATGCCGTGTTAGGCGTGCCGCTCGCCTACGCGCTTCATCACCGTGCCCGTGACGGGCGCGGGCTCGCCGCGCGGCTCGTCATGCTGCTGCCAATCGCCGTGCCGGCGCTCACGCTCGGTTTCGGCTATATCGCCGTGTTCGGCGGCGACGCACTGCCGTGGCTCGGCACGCTGTGGCTGATGATCGCCGCCCATGCGGTGCTGACGCTGCCGTACCTGCTCCAGACACTGCTCGCCGACCTGCGCCATCTCGATCTCGCGAGGCTCGAAGCCTGCGCGGCCACGCTCGGCGCAACGCCGCTGCGCCAGTTCTTCACCATCACGCTGCCGAATTTGCGCCACAGCCTGTTCGCGGGCCTCGTGATGGTCGCCGCGCTGTCGATCGGCGAGTTCCAGATCTCGAACCTGATCGCGAGCTTCCGCTACCGCAACTATCCCGTCGTGCTGCTGCAGGCGTTCTACGGCGCCTCGGGCTTCGCCTGTGCGGCGAGCGTCGTGCTGCTCGTGCTCGCCGTCGCCGCGACGCTCGTCTCGATCACCACCGTCCAACGACTGAAGTGATGACATCATGAGTCTCGAATTCGACACCGTCAGCTACACGTATCCGGGTACATCGCACGGCGTCACTGACATTTCCCTCAAGGCCGCCCCCGGCGAACTGCTGGCCGTGATCGGCCAGAGCGGTTCGGGCAAATCCACGCTGCTGCGCCTCACGGCAGGATTGCTGACCGGCCATACCGGCCGCATCGTGATCGGCGGGCAGGACGTGGCCGACCAGCCGGTCTGGCAGCGCGGCGTCGGCGTGGTTTTTCAGCAATACGCGCTGTTTCCGCACCTGAGCGTGGCCGACAACGTCGCCTACGGCCTGAAGATGCGCGGCATGGACAGCGTCAAGCGACGCCGCCAGGCGCTCGCGATGCTCGACCGCGTGGGCCTGGCGAGCCATGCGGACCGGCGCCCGGCGCACCTGTCGGGCGGCCAGCAGCAGCGCGTCGCACTGGCCCGCGCGCTGGTGATCGAGCCGCGCGTCCTGCTGCTCGACGAGCCGCTCGCGGCGCTCGACGCGGGCATCCGCCATCAACTGCGCGACGAAATTTGCACGCTGCAGCGCGATTGCGGCGCAACCACACTGTTCGTCACGCACGATCAGGACGAGGCGTTGAGCATGGCCGACCGTGTCGCAATCGTCGACGGAGGACGCGTGCTGCAGGTCGGCACGCCACGCGAACTGTACGAGGCTCCGGCTTCGGTGCGCGTCGCGCGCTTCATCGGCCATTCGACAGTTCTGAGCGGACGTGTGGTCGCCACCGATCGCATCGACGTCGGCTTCACGACCCTTTGCGCCGCGACGGGCGCGCATCGCCCGGGCGACGCCGTCGATTTACTGCTGCGCCCCGAGCACGTGCAAGCCGATCCGCAGCACGGCTGCGCAAACCGGATCCACGGCACGCACGGCATCGTTCGCTACTTCGGCTCGACGCATCGCTACGACTTCCTTGTGGCCGGCACGAATGGCGCGAATGGCCCAAGCGGCACGGCCACGCCGCTGCTCGGCGAAGGCCCTGTCGTGGCGACGCACAGCATCGCGATCGAGCCGCGCCATCTACGCGTGCTGCCGGCCGCGCCGCGCGAATGAACGCGCGCCCGGCCCACTCCGGTTCCACCCGACTCGACTAAATTCCTACGCTCGCTCGCTTCGGTAAACATCTGCCACACATTCAGGACTACTACGATGCTAGTGAAACTCACCCTGATCAAACGCATACAGACCGTCACGCTTGCACTCGGCGCGCTGCTCGCGTGCCCCGCCCATGCTGCGCAGTCAGCGCCGCTCTATCCCGGCGAGGAAGCGCTCTACAAGAAGGCCGCCGACGAAGGCCTGGTCGTTTCGTTCGATACGGGCCCCGAGTGGGCCAACTGGAAATCGCTGTTCGCCGATTTCCGCAAGCGTTATCCGCTGGTCGAGATCACCTATAACGACATCGGCTCCGCCGCGACGGTCGTCGCGCTCGACAAGTCACGCCGCCGTCCGCAGGCCGACACGGCCTATTACTTCGCCGCTTCCGCGCTCGATGCGAAGGCCAGGGACGTGGTCGCGCCGTTCAAGCCGGTGAACTTCGACAAGTTGCCGCCGGTGTTTCGCGATCCGGAGGGCCGCTGGTTCACCGTGCATTCGCTGAATATCGCGTTCCTCGTCAACCGGAAGCTCGTGAAGGAGGTGCCGCAACGCTGGTCCGATCTGCTCAAGCCCGATTACCGCAATGGCGTCGTCTACCTCGATCCGCGCTCGGCCGGACAGGGCCAGGTGGCCGTGTTCGCGGCGGCCTACGCGATGGGCGGCAGCGTCGACGATCCGAAGCCGGGTGCGGAATTCTTCGGCAAGCTGAAGACGGCCGGCAACGTGTTGCGCATCGAGGGCACATCGCCCTACGCGAAGTTCGTCAAGGGGGAGATTCCCGTCCTGATCGGCTACGAGAACGACGGCCTGAAGGCCAAGTACAAAGACGGCATGGGCGACGCGGTCGAGGTCGTGATTCCGCAGGACGGCAGCGTGTCCGCGCCGTACGCGATGAGCCTCGTGAAGAACGCGCCGAATCCGGCTGCCGGACAGCTCTGGCTGAACTATGTGATGAGCGACGCCGGGCAGGCACTGTTCGCACAGGGCTACGTGAGGCCGTCCGTGCCCAGCGTCACGCTCACGCCGGAGGTCGCCGCGAAGATGCCGAACGCGCCGCAGGTGCGTCTGCTCGATGTTGCGAAGGCGGCGGCGAAAAAGGCGCAGGTCGACCAGCTCTGGTCGCAGGCGACGCTCGGCCACTGAGCGGCATGACAGTCCGCGACGACCACAACGACCGCCACGGCCGCCGATGACGCGACGCTCAATGTCCACCATGCTCGATATCCGCGATGCTGGCCCGTTGCGCCGCTTCGGTGCGGCGCCCGCCGCCGCGCTGTTCGCGGTCGCGTTTGCGCTGCCGCTCGCGGCGCTGGTCGTCGCCGCGTTCGACGACGGCGGCGAGGCGTTCGGTGCGGTGCTCGGCGATCCGCTGGTGACCGACGCAATCGTCCGCTCGATCGCACTCGCGGCGGCCGCAAGCACGCTATCGACGGCGGTCGGCATCGCCCTGGCAATCGCGCTCGCCGGTCAGTCGCCGGCGCAGCGGCGGCTCTCGCTCGCGGCGCTCGGCGTGCCGCTCGCGTTCTCGGGGCTCGTGATCGCCTACGGCTTCATCCTGGCGTTCGGTCGCGCCGGCTTCGTGACCATGCTGCTCGCGAAACTCGGTGCCGATCCGGCGCGCGTCGGCGGCGCGATCTACACCCTCTTCGGGCTGGTGATCGCGTACGCGTACTACCTGATCCCGCGTGTCGCGCTGATGCTCTATCCGGCTTTCGCGAACTTCGACCGGCTGCCGCTCGACGCGGCCGTGACGCTCGGCGCACGGCCGTGGCGCGCCTGGTTCGACGTGGCCTGGCGCGAGCTGTGGCCGTCGGTGGCGGCGGCCTGGAGCCTCGTCGCGGCGATTGCACTCGGCACCTACGGCACCGCCGTCGCACTGGCCGGTACGCAGATCAATATCCTGCCGCTCCTCATGTACCTGAAGTTTTCCGACGGACAAACCGATTTCTCGCAGGCCGCCATCCTGTCGATCGTACTGACGGCGCTCTGCACCTGTGTTCTAGCGATGGGGGAATGGATTGTCAGACCTCGGCACGACTGAACGCGCAACGCTCGTAGAGGGCGCACTTGCGGATCTCGCGGCGCGTCAACGCAGTGCGAACCGGCACGTGATGCCGGTCGGCGTAATTGGCCCGCGCGTGGCAACCGAAGAACAAACGCGCGTCGCCGAAACCATCGCCCATGCCCTCGCGCGGGCCGGGATTGCGATCGTCGGCGGCGGCAAGGGCGGCGTGATGGAAGCGGCCGCGCGCGGCGCGCATCGGGCGGGCGGCGTCGCAATCGGGCTGCTGCCGGAGGACGACGCGCAACGCGCGAATCGCTACCTCAGCGTCGCCCTGCCCACCGGGCTCGGCATCACACGCAACTCACTCATCGCACGCTCGTCGCTTTGCCTCGTGGCAGTGGGCGGCGGGCTCGGCACGCTGTCCGAAATCGCGCTCGGCCTGCAATGGGGCAAGCCGGTGTTCGCGGCCTGCGGCGCTCCGCTGGTCGCGGGCGTCGAGACTTTTGCTTCGGCGGACGTGCTGCTCGTCCGCGCGGCGCGCTGGCTGACCATGCTCGCCTGATACGGGGAATCCGGCTTAACCGCAGCAAAAACCCTTGTTAATTAAAAAGGACTACTTGACATGAAGAAAACCATAATTGCATCGTGCGTCCTCGGCGGCACGGTTCTTTGCGCGCAAGCGCAGAGCAACGTCACGCTGTACGGGGTCGTCGACAACGGCCTTCTCTGGCAGAGCAGCTCGACCTCTCGGGGCTCGACTTCCGGCGGGCGTTCGGTGGTGAAAATGCGCTCGGGCATGTGGTCGGGTAGCCGCTTTGGCCTGAAAGGCAGCGAAGATCTCGGCGGCGGCACCAAGGCGATTTTCACGCTCGAGGCCGGGGCAGACAGCACAAACGGCGCCTCTCAATGGGCGAAGGGCGGCGGGATGTTCACACGGCAGGCGTGGGTGGGTCTGTCCAACACGACCTACGGTACGCTGACGGCTGGCCGCCAGTACACGGCCTATTACACGCTTCTGTCGCCGTGGAGCCCCATCAACAACCGGACCGGCCACTTCGGCGCGCATCCGGGTGACATCGATGGGCTCGACACCACCTATCGCACCAACAACTCGCTCGTATATATTTCGCCCACGGTGTCCGGCCTCAAGCTCGGCGCGTCGTACGCGCTCGGCGGCGTGCCGGGCCGCTTCAACGCGGGCTCGACCTGGAGCGTGGGCCTCCAATACAAGAACGGGCCAGTCGGGCTCGCCGCGGCCTTTCAACGCATTAACAACTCAACGCTCGGCGGCGGCGAGTGGGGCAAAGACTCCGCGACCCAGAACGGGAACGGGGGCACCGAGCAGTTGGGCGTCTCGGCACTGAACAATGGGTACAAGACCGCGCAGGGGCAGCAGCGCATCGCTGTGACGGGCGGTTATCGCTTCTCGGACGCATTCGATGTGTCGGCGCAGTACTCGAACGTGCAGTACGTCCCGGGCACAGGCTCGAAGTTCCGCGATACGGCGATCTTCAACACGGTGGGCACGGTACTGCATTACCGTCCGATCAAGTCGCTGGACCTGGCAGGCGGCTACAGCTATACGCACGCCACACGTGCGAACGGCGTCTCGAGCGCTGCGCAGTATCAACAGGTGACGATGGCGCAGTACTACTCGCTGTCGAAGCGTACCGGCGTCTACGCGGTCGAGGCGTACCAGCGCGCGAACGGCAAAACGCTGTCCGACGGCAAGATCGTCACCGCGACGGCAACGATCGGCGATGGCTTCAATAGCTCGCCGTCGTCGTCACCGAGCCAGACTGCCGTCGGCGTGGGTATCGTCCACCGCTTCTGAGGAGCGGCCGGCGACGCGGTAGGAGGGGCCGCGTCGCCGGCCATGTGACGTGCTGTTCTGGTGCGTCATTCGTCGGAGTGGGGATGTCGCGAACCTGCGCGCAGAACATCATCACGTAATCACACACCACACGACATTTACGCTCCGCCTAAATCAGGATGACGAATAATTACTGGCTAATTTCCGTCGCAATAAACACCTGATTCCCGTCCGTGCTTTTTCCTCGAATCTTCCTCGCCTCTCAGGCGGCGCAATGCCGCTCGAAAGCCGTGTACAGGCGCACCTCTTCGCGCGTCATGCGTTGGCGAAGATGCGCGATCGTGCTGCCCATCTTGCGAGCGAAGTCCATCCCGGATTCGCCCTTTTCAAGCGCATCGAAAAACGACAGTGTTTCTTTCGAAATGTCCTTCATCTCCGATGCGTACGATACCGCCAGGTCCTTCGTTTCCGCGTGAGCCTGCATTTGCGGGTACAACTTGCTGTCTTCGCGAGCCAGATGCGACACAACCAGGTTGCGCGCCTGCCTCAGATTCTTTCTCCCCTCATCGGTCATACCCAGCGTCTGGCACTTTTCAAGCAGTGCGAAAATTTCCTGGTGTTCGTCTTTCAAGTGTGCAATGAGTGACATGGTCTTTTTTTGGTCTAAGTTGGGTTGACGATCGTCCGCCAACGGGGAATGTTTGTCACTCGCCGGAGCCGGAAGGCCTTAAACATGTAAACTTCATACATGTATGTTACGCCCACCTTTTGATATTCCCCCGTATTCCCGCAAATATTTCGGGGTTTTCCCGACTCACATCCCGCTGTACGTCCCGCTTTACATCGCGCTTCACATCCCGCTTCACATCCCGCCCCGTCGACTACGCCCGCCTGCCCCGCTTCGCCGCTGAATGCAAAAAAGCCCGCGCATAGCATCTGCGCGGGCTCGCTTCACAACAAGACGAAGCGCCGTCTCACGACAGCGCAACGCCCGGTCGCCGGATCTCAGCCGGCTTAATCGGCGTAGTCGGCTTAATCGGCTTAATCGGCTTAATCGGCCTTGACGCCTTCCACCTGGATCTGCAGCGTCGTCGCCATCTTGAAGCCGTACGAGTCACCCCAGTTCACGCCGTAGTCGGCACGGTTGAACTCGGCCTTTGCGTCTGCGCCGCACACTTCGCGCTTGAGCATCGGGTTGATGAAGCACTTGAACGAATCGATCTTCAGATTCAGCGGCTTCGTCACGCCGTGCAGCGTGAACGAGCCGATCACTTCCACCGGCTTGTCGCCTACGAAGCGGATCGAGGTGCCCTTGTACGTTGCGGTCGGATACTTGTCCGTGTTGAGGAACTCGGCCCCGCGCACATGCGTGTCAAGCTTTGCATCGCCCGTGTCGATCGACGTCGCGTCGATCGTCACGTCCACCGTGCCGGTCTTCGCCGCACGGTCGAGCACAACCGTGCCCGAGGACTTCGTGAACTTGCCGCGCCACACCGAGACGCCGCCGAAGTGATCAGCCTCGAAGCTCGGGTAGGTATGCGACGGGTCCAGGTTGTAGGTGGTCGGCGCCGCGAACGCGGGCGTTGCGATGGCTGCGGCGAGTGCGGCGGCTGCAAAAAGCGTGGTCTTCATGACGTGATTCCTGTTGGGGATTAACGGATATAAGCGGAGATAAGCCGGATAAGCGGGATGTAACGAAGCGCCAGTGCGCATCAGTGCGCAGCGGTCACGATATGAAACTTGATCTGCACGTCGTCGGCGACGATGGACGTGTCCTTCCACTCGCCCGCGCCGATGCCGTACGTGAGGCGCTTGATCGGCAGCGTGCCGTCGAACACCTGGTTCGCGCCGTTCTTGCTGTACTTGACGGGCACGACGACGTCGGTGGTCTTGCCTTTGATCGTGAGCTTGCCCGCCACCGAATACGCGCCATTCGTGGACGGCGAGATCCGCGTGGAGACGAAGGTCGCGCGCGGGAAGCGCGCGGCGTCGAACCACGACTCACCGGCGACTTCCTTGTTGTACTCGGGCGCACCGAGGTCGAAGCTCGCAACCTCGATGTCCATCTTCGCGCTCGCCGCGGCGACGTTGGCCGGATCGAAGCGCACGTCGGCGTTGAAGCGGTTGAAGCGGCCTTCCACAGGCACGTTCATCTGTTTGAAAACCGCGGAAACGGTGGTCTTGGAAGCTTGCTCCGCAGCGCTGGCGTTCACGATGAAGCTCATGCTGAAAGCCGCCGCAAGCGCGGCTACGGAAGCGGTAAGGACGAGACGTTTGGTCATGGCAGTCGATTCGCTGGTGAAGGGCTTTGCAGGGATGTTGGGTTAGTCGCGCACGCGGCCGAACGGCAGCATGCGGGCGAGGATGTTCTGGCGGTCGAGGTGCTGGTGCTTGACGACCGCCAGCACGTGCAGCACCACAACGGCGAGCAGTGCGTAATCGAGCAGGACATGGACCGTGCGAAGCACCTCCTTCAGCTCGTTGTCGGGGCCGATCAGCGTGGGCAGCGGCCAGACGCCGAAATACACGACCGGAATGCCCGCCGCCGAGCTGTACAGATACCCGGTCACGGGAATCGCGAGCATCAGCACATAGAGCGCCCCGTGCCCCGCATGCGCGGCGAGGCGCTCCCACGCGGGCGTGGACGTGGGCAGTGCGGGCGCGGTGTGCGTCGCACGCCACAGGATGCGCACGAGCACGAGCGCAAGCACGGTCACGCCGATCCACTTGTGCCAGGAGAAGTAGCGCAGCTTGGTGGGCGTGATGCCGGGGATGTCGGTCATCACCCAGCCGAGCGCAAAACCCCAGACGATCAGCGCAGCAATCAGCCAGTGCAACAGAATCGCGACGCCACTGTAGCGGCGAGCGGGCAAACCAGGCGAAAGGGGTTGATTCATCATGCAAAAGGCTCCGGGTGCGGCGAATGCGCACTGTACCAGGGGATATCTATTCAAACAATTAGATAAAATGGATCATTACCATCCACTTTTTGGATAGATTCCCGATGGATCGCTCGCCAGGCATCGAACAACTTCGGGCGCTGATCGCCGTCGCCGAAACCGGCAGCTTCTCGGCGGCGGCGCGGCGGCTCGATCGTGCGCAGTCGGTGGTGAGCTATACGATCGCGAATCTGGAGGCGCTGCTCGGCGTGCCGCTCTTCGAGCGCGGCAAGCGCAAGCCCGAGCTGACCAGCGCAGGCCGCGCGATTCTTGCCGACGCGCGCCGCCTCGATCTGCTGATGCATCAGCTCAACGCGCGGGCGGCCGGGCTGCAACGCGGGCTGGAGGGCGAAGTCTCGGTGGCGGTCGACGTGATGTTTCCGTCACAACGGCTCGTCGAAGCGCTCCAGGCCTTCGTGGACGCGTTTCCCACGGTCGCGCTGAACCTCACGATGGAAGCGCTTGGCGGCGTGCTCAAGCTCGTGCTCGACGGCGACTGTGCGTTCGGGATCAGCGGACAAAACAACAACTGGCCGTACGTGATCGAGGCGAAGTCGATCGCCACGGTCGAACTCGTGTTCGTGGCGGCGCCCTGCCACCCGTTAGCCCGGGCGGACCAGCCGGTGCGCATTTCCGACGCGCGCGAGCACACGCAACTCGTGATCACGGACCGCAGCCGCCTCACCGAAGGACAGAGCTTCGGCGTGTACAGCAATCGCGCATGGAAGCTCGGCGATCTAGGCGCGAAGCATCGGCTGCTGCTGGCCGGGCTGGGCTGGGGATCGATGCCGGTGCATCTCGTGCGTGACGACATCGAAGCCGGACGCCTCGTGCGCATCGAACTCGCCGACCAGCGCTCGGTGAGCTACGACATCTCGCTGATTCATCGCGTCGACGATGCCCCCGGGCCGGCAGGCCGTTGGCTCAGCCACTATCTCTCGAGCGGTGCGCCGCCCGCAGGACAGACGCCCGACGCGATGTGATCGCCCATCGGCGCTGTGAAGCGGCGACGCGCTGCAATGCAATGCAATGCGATGCACTGCACACCGCGGCGCCGCGCAGCCGTAGCATGCGCGGCACGCGCGAAGCATCACGCATTCTTTCGCTTGCCCGATGACTTCGTCGATCCCTTCACCGGCGCCGCAGCCGGGGGCACGACGCCCGACCAGCCCGGCAGATAACGCGCATCGGGATCGTGGGCATGCGCGAGCGCATCGGCGAGCGCCTTGTCGAAGTCCTTGCGCACGTGCGCCTCGGGCACCTTCACGCGCAGATAGTCGGCCCACAGGAACTCGCTGAACGGCGTCGTATCCTTCGCGAATCCGCCTGCCGTCCGCAGTTCGCCCGCGAGGCTCCGGTAAGGATCGTCGGCGAGTCCCGACAACTGCTTCGGCAGATCGTCGAAATCGCGGCGGTTGCCCGTCGAGTCGAACGGATGCACCCACTGGTTGTGTTCCATCATGCGCCAGAAGAGGAGCGGTTCGAGCCACGACAGATCCTTGAGCACGGTGACGCGCGCGGTCTGCACGCCCTCCTTGAGCCACGCGAGGCCGAGGTGGTGATGGTCGACGACGTAGTAGCGCTCTTTCGGCCCGAGCACGGCCGGAAACCAGTGCGAATCGATGGCCGACGCACGGCCCTTCTTGTCCAGCGACGTCCAGTGCGCACGCTTGACTTCCACTTCGCGGTAACCGACGGTGATCTGCGTCGGCCTCAGATCCTCCAGTTGCACAGTGATCAGATGCAAATCGGTGTTCGGCAGTATCATGATCGGGCCTCGTTGTCATGTGAGTGTTGCAGGCGAAACGATACCGTCGAAAGGCCACGCGCGGCGCATCGCGTGTCCGGCTTTTTTCGTACGGCGCCGACGGCAGTGCGCCCTGGGGTGGCGTCCGCCCGGCCATGCCGCAACGCTCGCCACCCGCCAGAAATGACAGAAACACGAGGAAGGACTGCGACGGCTGCGAGGACAGCCATCCCGCACCCGCCAGCTTCGCCCCCCGGTCGTATCGGCAGAATCCATCGAATCAAACCGACTCAACCACCGACTCAAGCGAGGGCATCTTGGATCTCGACACCATCCGCACGTTCATCACGACCCGGGGCATCGACTTCGGGACCAAGGTCCTTGCAGCGATAGTGCTGTGGATCGTCGGACGCTGGGCCATCAATATCGTCGCGGGCCTCCTGCGCAAGGTGCTCGCGCGCAACGAGCGCGTCGACGCCACGCTCGCGCATTACCTCAGCTCCATCCTCGCCGCACTGTTGAACCTGTTGTTGATTCTCGCCATTCTCCAGGTGTTCGGAGTGCAGACGACCTCGTTCGCAGCGCTGCTCGCCGGCCTTGGCCTCGCGATCGGCACGGCCTGGGGCGGCCTGCTCGCGCACTTCGCGGCGGGCGTGTTCATGCAGGTGCTGCGGCCGTTCAAGGTGGGCGATTTCGTCACCGCGGGCGGCGTGACGGGCACGGTGAAGGAACTCGGCATCTTCGGCACGACGATCGTCTCGCCCGACAACGTCGTGAACATCGTCGGCAACAACAAGATCTTTTCGGACACGATCTCGAACTTCAGCGCCACCTCCGTGCGGCGCGTCGAGCTCACCGCGAAGATCGCCAACGGCGTCGATCCGGTCGACGCGATGAAGCGCCTGCGCGCCGCAATCGAAAGGATCCCGAATGTGGTGAAGGACCCCGCACCGGACATCGAGGTGCTGTCGTTCACGCCCGAAGGGCCGCTGCTGTGCGTGCGGCCTTACACGAGCAACGACAGTTACTGGCAGGTTTATTTCGACACGAACCGCGCCATCGTCGAGACGTTCCGCGACGCCGGGTATCCCACGCCAGAGACGCCCTCGATCATTCGCCGCGTGAACTGAAAAATGCGCTGAAACTGCGCTGAAAGAGAGCAGCCTCAAGTCGCCGCAGGTCACCTGATGTACGGATCAAAGCAAAACGGCATCGTCAGCCTGGCTGACGATGCCGTTTTTGTTGGCGCTGGGCCTGCGCCGTCCCGACCTTGCCGACCTTGGCGACGTATCAGCGATTGCCGTTGGTGCGGCGAACGTTGTCGCCGTGCGGGTTCTTGCGCAGCTTCTTCCACACGCCGCCCACGACCACCGGCACGACCGCGGCGGCAATGCCGACCAGCACGATCACATTCAGGTATTGCTGAATGAACGGCAGGTTGCCGAAGAAGTAGCCGAGCAGCACGAGCAGCAGCACCCACAGCAGCGCGCCCGCGAAATTGAAGAACTGGAAGCGCCGCATGCCCATCTGCGAGACGCCCGCAACGAACGGCGCAAAGGTGCGCACGACCGGGATGAAGCGCGCAAGCACGATGGTCTTGCCGCCATGGCGCGCGTAGAAGTCGTGCGTTTTCTGCAGCGCGGCGCGGTCGAGGAAGCGCTCGATTACGGGTAGATGCGTGTTGAACACTTTGGGCCCGATGGCGCGGCCGATCAGATAGTTGACGGTGTTGCCCACGACAGAGGCGGTGACGAGCAGCGCGATCAGGACGCTCAGATCGAGCTTGCCGGTCGCCGCAAACGCGCCGCCGATGAAGAGCAGCGAATCGCCCGGCAGGAACGGCAGAATGACAAGGCCCGTTTCGCTGAACACGATCACGAACAGCACCGCGTAGACCCACGTGCCGTAGTCTCTGATGAAGGTGTCGAGGAACTTGTCGATGTGCAGGACAAGGGTGACGAAGTGCAGCAGCGTATCCAAAGGTGTCCCTCTTTGTGCGGGCGGTGCCGGAAGTAAAATTGACCGCGCAATCATACCGAAAGTGCCCGGCGATCACGAAGAATTCGCGAGAAAACCGCCGCGCGGGCCGCAGGGCGGCGAGCGCCGACTCGCTATAATTGCGCGCATGTCTTCGTATTCCGATCCCTCCGACGCCGCCAATCCGGCCCGCGACGACAGCGCCGCGCCCGCACCGTCGCACGACGCCAGCGCAGCAGCCAGCGCACCAGCCACCGCGCATGCAGGCACGGCGCGGGGCGCACAGCCCGCGCGCGCGATCCAGGCGCTCCCCGACCAGTTGATCAGCCAGATCGCCGCGGGCGAAGTGGTCGAGCGGCCTGCGTCGGTCGTCAAGGAACTGCTTGAGAACGCACTCGACGCGGGCGCGTCGACGTTGCGCATCCTGCTCGACGAGGGCGGCGTGAAGCGCATTTCCATCACCGACGACGGCTGCGGCATCCCCGAGCGCGAACTGCCGCTCGCGCTGATGCGCCACGCCACGAGCAAGATCCGCTCGCTCGCCGAACTCGAAAGCGTCGCGACGCTCGGGTTCCGCGGCGAGGCGCTGGCTTCGATCGCATCGGTGGCGGAAATGTCGATCACGAGCCGCGCCGCCGACGCGCCGCACGCCGTCAAGATCGACGCGGACACGGGCACGCTCGCCCCCGCAGCAGGCGGGCGCGGCACGACCATCGAGGTGCGCGAGCTGTACTTCAACACGCCCGCGCGCCGCAAGTTCCTGAAGAGCGAGCAGACCGAACTCGGCCATTGCCTCGAAATGATCCGCCGCTCGGCGCTCGCGCGGCCCGATGTGGCGATTTCCGTGCTGCACAACGGCCGCGCCGTCGAGCACTGGAACGCGAGCGATCCGGCCACGCGCGTCTCGAAGATCCTCGGCGAGGCGTTCGCCACCGCGCATCTGCCGCTCGACGAGCGCGCCGGGCCGCTCGCCGTCTACGGCTGCGCCGGGCTGCCGACCGCGAGCCGCAACCGCGCCGACCAGCAGTATTTCTTCGTCAACGGCCGCTTCGTGCGCGACAAGCTGCTCACGCACGCGGTGCGCGCCGCCTATGAGGACGTGCTGCACGGCGATCGTTATCCGTCGTATGTGCTGTTCCTCGACCTGCCGCCCGAGGCCGTCGACGTCAACGTGCATCCCTCGAAGATCGAAGTGCGGTTCCGCGATTCGCGCTCGATTCACCAGTTCGTCTTTCATGCCGTGCAGCGCGCGCTCGCCCGGCACGCGGGAGCGTCGCCCGACACGACGCTGGGCGGCCATGCCGCGCTCGTCGAGCCACGGCCCGCGCCCGGCGCGGGTGGCACGGCAGCGGATTCGCCGGGCCTGGGCAACGTGGCGGGCAGTTTCGGCGGATCGGGTGGATTTGGCGGATCGGGTGCATCGGGTGGATTCGGCACCGCGCGGGTGGCGAGCAGCTTCGGCGGAACCGCGTCGAGCACGGGCTTCGGCAGCGGCGCAGGCGGTAACGCGCGCTCGTCCGGCTTCGGCACCGGATCAGGCGGAACCAGCAGCGCAAGCGGCAGCGGGAACACCTGGCTGCGCCAGTCGCGCATGACGCAAGGCGCACTGCCGGTCGCACAGCCGCTCGCGCTCTACGACGCGCTGTTCGGGCGCAAGGACACCGGCGCGGGCACGCCGCAGGGCTCGACTGTGCTCCAGAGCAACGATTCCGCGTCCGACGCCGCACCGCACGAGCCGCACACCTTCGACGCACACGACGATCAACCGCTCGGCTTCGCGCTCGGCCAGATCCACGGCATCTACGTGCTCGCGCAAAACGCGCGCGGCCTCGTGATCGTCGACATGCATGCCGCACACGAACGCATCCTCTACGAGCAGTTCAAAGCCGCGCTCGCGCAACGCTCGCTCGCCGTGCAGCCGCTCCTGATTCCGCTGTCGATGAGCGCCGACCCGGTCGAAACGGGCACCGTCGAAGAGGAAAAGGCCACGCTCGAAGCGCTCGGTTTCGATCTGGCCGTGCTCTCGCCCACGTCGATCGCAATCCGCGCCGTGCCCGCCCTGCTCAAGGACGCCGACCTGCCCGCACTCGCGCGCGCCGTGCTTGCGGACCTGCACGCGTTTGGCGGCTCGCGCGTGCTGACCGAGCGGCAGCACGAAATGCTCGGCACGCTCGCGTGCCATCACGCGGTGCGTGCGAACCGGCGTCTGACGCTCGACGAGATGAACGCGCTCCTGCGCCAGATGGAAGCCACCGAGCGCGCCGACCAGTGCAATCATGGCCGCCCGACGTGGTACCAGTTGACGCTCGCCGACCTCGACCGCCTCTTCATGCGCGGTCAATGATGCCGCACGTGCCTCAGGCCCCATCCGGCGACCGCGTCCTGCCCGTCGCCTGCCTGCTCGGCCCGACCGCGTCGGGCAAGACGGCGGCGGCGCTCGCGTACGCCGCGCAGTCGGCGGCGCGCGGACGCGAGGTCGAGATCGTCAGCGTCGATTCGGCGCTCGTCTATCGCAGCATGGACATCGGCACCGCCAAGCCGTCCGCCGCCGAACGCGCCGCCGTGGTCCATCATCTGATCGACATCGTCGATCCCGCCGATGCGTACTCCGCCGCCAACTTCCGCGCCGACGCGCTGCGCGTGACGGGCGAGATCGTCGCGCGCAATCGCGTGCCGCTGCTCGTGGGCGGCACGATGCTCTACTACCGCGCGCTCACGCAGGGCCTGAACGATCTGCCCCCCGCCGACCAGGAAGTCCGCGCCGCTCTCGACGCCGACGCCGCCCGCGAGGGCTGGCCCGCCCTCCACGCGCGCCTCGCGGCGGTCGATCCCGCAACAGCCGCACGCCTGGCGCCCAACGATTCGCAGCGGATCCAGCGCGCGCTCGAAGTATTCATGCTGACCGGGCAGCCGATGTCGGCGCTGCTCGCCGCCCCGGCCACGCGCACCGACGCGGCAGCGCATTACCGCTTCGTGCCGGTCGCGCTCGAACCGTCCGACCGCAGCGTGCTGCACGCGCGCATCGCGCAGCGCTTCGACGCCATGCTGGCCGCGGGCTTCATCGACGAGGTGAAGGCGCTGCGCGCGCGCGGCGACCTGCACCCGGGGCTCGCCTCGATGCGCTGCGTGGGCTACCGCCAGGCGTGGGAATACCTCGACGGCGCAACGGATTACGACACCATGCGCGACAAAGGCGTGTTCGCGACGCGCCAGCTCTGCAAGCGCCAGCTCACGTGGCTGCGCGCGATGCCGGAGCGGATCGTCGTGGATTGCTGCGCGGCGGATGCGACGGCGCAAGCCGTTGCGGCCGTGACGAGCGTCGCCGGCTGAACGCGCCGTAGCGCGCCGCTGCAAACGCGGTATTGCCGGGCCACGTGCGATTCGTGCATTCGTGCATTCGTGCAATTCGTACATCACGCCCGGTGCTTCTCCCGCCCTCCACTTCCCCGGATTCGATCGGCGGCCCGCCAGCGCCATCCGGGCAATGCCTCGCCCTTGTGCGTCACAACAACCGCGCGATGCTCTGCGACACGCCCGCTCGCACGCCACACCTTCGCTGCCTCGCCGCACCGCGCCACGGAAACCTGCCGCAGCCGTCTTGACTTTCGCCTGGCTGAATACGATCATTCGTTCATTGCATGAGCAATTGCTCCATCAGGAGCAGCAGGCCCAATCACAGACGCGCACGCAAGGCGCGCACTCCCGCCTCTCAGGAGACAAACATGGACAGCGAACGCAGCGGCGCCAACGTGATCCTGCACATCGGTGCCGGTTCGTTTCACCGCGCGCATCAGGCGTGGTATCTGCACAGCGTCAACCTCTCGCGCGAGCCAGGCGAACCGGCCTGGTCGCTCGTCGTCGGCAACATCCGCGCGGACATGAACGCGGTGCTCAACGCCCTCTCGGCCCAGCACGGCGTCTACACGCTCGAAACGGTCACGCCGCAGGGCGAGCGCCACTACGAGACGATCCGGTCGATCACGCGCGTGCTGCCGTGGTCGGCCGATCTCGCGGGCCTGATCGAGACAGGCGCCGATCCGGCCTGCAAGATCGTCGCGTTCACGGTCACCGAAGGCGGCTACTACCTCGACGAGCACGACCGCCTCGACACCGCGAACCCCGATCTCGCCGCCGATCTGAACGGCGCGCGCACGACGATCTACGGCGCGCTCGCCGCGCTTCTCGAAGCGCGCATGGCGCGCAACGGCGGCCCCGTCACGCTGCAGTCGTGCGACAACCTGCGCAGCAACGGCAAGCGTTTTCAGGCGGGCATGCGCGAATTTCTCGAACGGCGCGGCGCGGCGGACCTGCGCGCGTGGTTCGATGCGAACACGGCCTGCCCCGACTCGATGGTCGACCGCATCACGCCGCGCCCCACGCCCGACGTGCGCGAGCGCGTGAAAGCCGCGACGGGCGTCGACGACGCCTGCCCGGTCATGGGCGAAGCGTTCATCCAGTGGGTGATCGAGGATCACTTCTGCGCGGGCCGCCCGGCATGGGAGCGCGCGGGCGCGGAACTGGTCGAATCGGTGATGCCCTACGAGGAAGCGAAGATCCGCATCCTCAACGCCACGCATAGCTGCGTCGCGTGGGCGGGCACGCTGATTGGCCTCGACTACATCCACCAGGGCACGCAAGACGCCGACATCCGCGCCTTCGCACGCGCATACGTGAGCGAGGACGTGATCCCGTGTCTCACGCCGAGTCCGCTCGATCTTGCGAAGTACCGCGACATCGTCCTCGAACGCTTCAGCAATCCGTATATCCAGGACACGAATCAGCGCGTCGCCGCCGACGGTTTCTCGAAGATCCCCGGCTTCATCACGCCGACGCTCGCGCAGCGCATCGCGGCCGGCGCCGCGCCCGCCGCGACGGCGGTGTTGCCAGCACTCTTCCTGCGCTTTCTCGAACGCTGGCACAAGGGCACGCTGCCGTACCGCTACCAGGACGGCGTGATGGACGAAGCGGCCGTGCACCGCATGTTCGAAGCCGACGACCCGCTCGCCGTCTTCTGCGCCGACAAGCTTCTGTGGGGCGGTCTGGCCGGCAACGCGGCGCTCGAAGGCGCGCTGCGCGCCGCGCTCGTGCGCATCGATGGCTGGCTCGCGGCACGCGGCCACTCCGCAGCCTGAGTAGCCCGAGTAGCCCGAGCGAAGCGTCGGCGTCGGCTTCGCCGCACTCGCCTCATTCACCTCTTTAAGCGCCACGCACGGCGGCCCCCGGGTCGCCGCGCATGGCGCCGCGCGCCCAGCGCGGCTAAAGTAGCGCATCCCCTCGACGACATCGCATTCCCCCATGTACCTGGGCATCGACCTCGGCACCTCGGAAGTAAAAGTCCTGCTGCTCGCACCGGATGGCCGCGTGATCGGCACAGCCGGTTCGCCGTTCGTGGTCACGCGCGCCCACCCGCGCTGGTCCGAGCAGAATCCCGCCGACTGGTGGGACGGCACGCGCCGCGCCCTCGCCGCGTTGCGCGAGAAGCATCCCGCCGAATTCGCGCAGGTGCGCGGCATCGGCCTTTCAGGACAGATGCACGGCGCGGTCCTGCTCGACGCGCACGACAACGTGCTGCGCCCCGCGATCCTCTGGAACGACATGCGCGCCGTCGACGAGTGCGCCGAACTCACCGCGCGCGCACCGCAACTGCATCGCATCGCGGGCAATCTCGCGATGCCGGGCTTCACCGCGCCCAAGCTGCTCTGGGTCGCGCGCCACGAGCCGCGAATCTTCCGCGAAACGGCATGCGTGCTGCTGCCGAAGGACTATCTGCGCCTGCGCCTGACGGGCGGCAAGGTGTCCGATCCCTCGGATGCGGCGGGCACACTCTGGCTCGACGTGGCGAAGCGCGACTGGTCCGATGCGCTGCTCGACGCCTGCAACATGACACGCGCCCAGATGCCCGCGCTCGCCGAGGGCAGCGCAAGCTCCGGCACGCTGCTGCCCGACGTGGCGCGCGAATTCGGCCTGCGCGACGACGTGGTCGTCGCGGCGGGCGGCGGCGACAACGCGACGAGCGCCATCGGCATCGGCGCCACGCAGCCCGGCGACGGCTTCGTCTCGCTCGGCACCTCGGGCGTGCTGTGCGTCGTGGGCGACCGCTTCCGGCCGAATCCGGCGTCGGCGGTTCATGCGTTCTGCCACGCGATTCCCGACCGCTGGCATCAGATGAGCGTCGTGCTTTCCGCAGCCAGTTGCCTGCGCTGGGTCTGCAAGCTCACCGGCACCGACGAGCCCACGCTGCTCGCCGAAGTCGAAGCGCTCGCGCCCGCGGCACGCGACGAGGCCCCGCTCTTCCTGCCGTATCTTTCGGGCGAGCGCACGCCGCACAACGATCCGTATGCGCAAGGCGTGTTCTTCGGCATGACGCACGCGACCGACCGCGCACTGCTCGGCTACGCGGTGCTCGAAGGCGTGACGCTCGCGCTCACCGACGGCCTCGACGCGCTCGCGGCGGCAGGCACCGAAGCCGGACCGCTCTCGATGATCGGCGGCGGCGCACGCAGCGCGTACTGGGCGCAACTCGTGGCGGATGCCTTCAACACGCCCACGCGTCAGCACGGCGGCGGCGAGACGGGCGCGGCGCTCGGCGCGGCCCGGCTCGGCTGGCTCGCGGCGGGCGGCAATGCGCGCGACGTGCTGACGAAGCCGCCGGTGCTCGCCGAATACACGCCGGACGCCGCGCGTCACGCCGCACTGCGCGAGCGGCTCGATGCATACCGTGCGCTTTACCGCCACGTGCGCCCGCTCTTCGAGCGCTCGCGCAAGCGGCTCGCCTGATGACCCGTACACTGCGGGCCAGCGCGCCCGCGTCGACGCCCACACACATCGTGCCCAAATCCACCGAAAAACTCGATCTCGCCACCCGCGCCGCCTGGCTCTACTACGTGGCGGGCAATACCCAGAACGAAATCGCGGAGAAGCTGCAGGTTTCGCGGCCCGTGGCGCAGCGGCTCGTCGCGTTCGCGGTCGAGAAGAATCTGATCCGCGTGCGCGTCGATCATCAGCTGGCCGACTGCCTCGCGCTCGCCGACCGGCTATCGAAGCGCTACGGCCTTTCGGTCTGCGAAGTGGTGCCGCTCGACAACGACACGCCCGAAGAAATCGACCGCAAGCTCGCCGTCGCAGGCGCCCAGGTGATGGAGCGCTACCTGAACGAAGATCGGCCGATGGTCGTCGCCGTGAGCAGCGGCCGCACGCTCAAGGCCGCCGTCGATCAGATCGCGCAACTGGAGCGGCCGCAGCACCGGCTCGTGTCGATGGTCGGGGCCATCGCGCAGGACGGCTCGTCGAACCGCTACGACGTCGCGCTGCACATCTCCGAGAAGACCGGCGGCAAGCATTTTCTGCTGCCCGCGCCGCTGATTGCCGACAGCGAAGCCGAGCGCGCGCAATGGTGCAATCACCGGCTCTATCGCATCGTCGAATCGCTTTCGGGCGAAGCCGATGTCGCGTTCGTCGGCATCGGCAATATCGGCGAGCATTGTCCGCTGCACGAGGACGGCTTCATTACCGCCGACGAAGTGCGCGAGCTGATGCAGCTTGGCGCCGTGGCGGAGATGCTCGGGCTGCCGATCGACGCGTCGGGTAGGCGCGTCGATTCGCCGACGGGCCGGCGCGTGACGAGCATCCGCCTCGACTCGCCGCCGAAGCGGCCGACCATCGGCTTCGCGGGCGGCGCACGCAAACGCGAAGCGGTGATCGCGGCGCTCAACGGCGGCTGGCTGTCGGGCCTCGTCACCGATGAGGCATGCGCGCGCGCGGCGCTCGATGCGTGACGCACGCGGGCTTGCGGCGCGCGTTCGTGCGCGCCGTGAGCGTCATGCGCGGCGATTACATCGCATGTAATTGGCGCCACGCACGCGCGCCCCTACTCTTCGGCTGTCGCGCCGCCAATCGGGCAGCGCACATCGCCCAGGAGTTACCATGTCCGCCTATCCTCTTTACACGCTCGAATCGGCTCCCGCGCAATCGAAGCCGGTGCTCCGGCAACTGCAGCAGTCATTCGGCCTGATTCCGAACATCGCGGCCCGGATGGCCGCGTCGCCGGTGCTGCTCAACGGTTTCATCGGCTTGTTCGAACGCGTGCATGCGAGCAGTCTGACCGAGCCGCAGATTCAAACGCTGTTGCTGACCAATGCGGTGACGAACGCGAGCGAATGGCCGGTCGCGTTTCACACGGCGCTTGCGTTAGACGTTGGCGTGTCGCGCGCCGATGTCGACGCGATGCGGCGCAGCACGTTGCCTGCCGACCCCGCACTGGCCGCACTGTCGGCGCTGGCGCGCACGCTGATCCAAAAGCGCGGCCGCCTGGCCGAAGCGGACCAGCAGCGCTTCATGGAAGCGGGATTCAGCGCCGGGCAGCTACTCGAGGTCATCGCCGCCGTTGCCGCGTCGACGATCACGAACTACACGAGCAGCGTCACCCGGCCGCCGCTCGAAACGCAGTTCGAGGCGTACGCCTGGCACGCGGGCGCAGTCTGAGTCCGTTCGATTCATCCACCTTGAACAGGGGAATCCGATGAACGCCACCCGTCCCGATCCAAAAGCGCCGCCAGGCGAACTCGGCGACTTGCTGCGCTATTGGCGCGACGTGCGTGGCGTGAGTCAACTCGATCTGTCGCTCGAGGCCGGCGTCTCGCAGCGGCAGATCAGCTTCATCGAAAGCGGGCGCAGCGTGCCGGGCCGCGAAACGCTGCTGACGCTCGCACAGACGCTCGATGTGCCGCTGCGCGAGCGCAATGCGCTGCTGCTCGCCGCGGGCTACGCGCCCGTGTATTCGGAAGCGCCGTGGAACGCAGCGGAAATGCATAGCGTGATTCATGCACTGGAACGCGTCGTCCGGCAGCATGAGCCGTATCCGGCCATCGTCATGGATCGCCACTGGAACGTTCTGATGACCAACGCGGCCGCGCCGCGCTTCTTCGGCTGTTTTATCGACATGGCCGCGCGCGAAGGTCCGCGCAACATGCTGCATCTGATGTTCGATCCGCAGGGCATGCGCCCCTTCCTCGACGACTGGAAAACGGTCGCGCGAAGCCTGCTGCAACGCGTGTATCGAGAATCGGTCGGTCACGCGGTCGACGCCGGAACGAAGCGTCTGCTCGACGAACTGCTGGTTTATCCCGACGTGCCGCGCGACTGGAAGACGCATCATGGGCCGTCGGCCACGCCCACGATGCCGGTTATTCCGGTGGGTTTTGTCCGCGACGGCGCCGTGCTGCGCTATTTCTCGATGGTCACGATCGTCGGCGCGCCGCAAAACGTCGTGGCGCAGGAACTCCGGCTGGAGTGCCTGTTCCCCGCCGATGACGAAACCGAAGCACGTCACCGGCAGTTGCTCGCCGTCCATTCGCCACAGCATTGAAGCGCAGGAGAATGCGCCCGACGATTCGCCCAAAGATGCGCCGCTACGCCGCCATTTCCTGCGCGAACCGGCGCTCGAATGCCTGGCCGCTTGCATCGAACAGATGACAATGATCGGGCGTCGCGCCGAGCCTCATCTGCTCGCCGCGCTCGTGCCGTTCCAGCGGCGCGATCCGCGCAATCAACCCGTCCGGCGCAACCGGCGACTCGGCGTAGAGATACGCCGCATCGCCGAGCGACTCGACCGTCATCGAGCGCGCACTCACGCCCCACTCGCTAGCGGCCACATGCAGATGCTCGGGCCGGATGCCCACGGTCACCGTGTCGCCTTCACGCGCGCCGCGCGGCTCGACCGCGACTTTCTGGGTCTCGCCGGTCGCGTAGCGCACCACGATGCCGTCACTCGCGACCTGCTGGATCGTGCCGTCGAGGAAGTTCATCTTCGGCGAGCCGATGAAACCGGCCACGAAACGATTGGCCGGTGCGTGATAGAGACGATTCGGGCTTCCGACCTGCTCGATGTTCCCCGCCGACAGCACGACGATCTTGTCCGCGAGCGTCATCGCCTCCACCTGGTCGTGCGTCACGTAGATCATCGTCGTCTTCAGGTCGTCGTGCAGGCGCGCGAATTCGAGGCGCATCTTCACGCGCAGCGCGGCGTCGAGGTTCGAGAGCGGCTCGTCGAAGAGAAAGACTTTCGGCTTGCGCGTGATCGCGCGCCCGATCGCCACGCGCTGACGCTGCCCGCCCGAAAGCTGCCGCGGCTTGCGGTCGAGCAGATGGTCGATGTGCAGGATCTTCGCGGCGTTCTTCACCGCGGCGTCGATCTCGGGCTTCTTCGCGCCCGCGAGCTTGAGGCCGAACGCCATGTTGTCGTAGAGCGTCATATGCGGATAAAGCGCGTACGACTGGAACACCATCGCAATGCCGCGCTTCGCGGGCGGCACGTCGTTCATGCGCGTGTCGTCGATCATGAGGTCGCCGCCGCTGATGTCCTCAAGCCCCGCGATCATCCGCATCAGCGTGGTCTTGCCGCAGCCGCTCGGGCCGACGAATACGACGAACTCGCCGTCCGCGATATCGAGGTTCACGTCGCGCAGCACTTCGTTGTCGTCGTAGCGCTTCAGCACGTTTCTCAGGGTCACGCTGGCCATGATGTGTCTCCGTTCGTTGCGGCGCGGCCTCGTCTTTCACGCCGCCTGCCGCTGTTCAATACCGCTGTTCAATGCGGCCGTTCAATTCCGCTTAAGCCGTGCTTCGCTCAATGCGAGGCCGCTTGCGCCGCTTGCACCGCTTGCATCTTTTGCGTCCAGTACGCCACCCGTGCGGGTAGCGTGCTCATGTCGTCGAAAACCTCGATCGCGCCCACGTCGTGCAGCGCCTGCGCATGCGCATCGCCCACATGCGTGCCGCCGACGAAACCGAGCACCGTCATGCCCGCCGCGCGCGCGGCGCTCACGCCCGCCACGCTGTCCTCGACGACGAGGCACGCGGCAGGCGCCACATCCATGCCCTGCGCCGCGGCGAGATAAACATCGGGTGCGGGCTTCGGCTTCGCGACCTTGTCGGCGCAATAAATGCGCTCGCCGAAAAACCGCGCAAGGCCGTTTCGCGCCAGCACGGCGCGCACGATCGCCGTATAGCTGTTGCTCGCGCACGCTTTCAGCAGGGCGACGCCTTCGAGCGCGGCCATCACGCCCGGGAAAAGCGGCGCGTCCTGCGCTTCGCGCTCGACCGCGACGCCAATCGCCGCGACGTCGTGCGCCGCGAGGCTGCGGTCGAGCGCTTCGCACGCGCCGCCGAGCACGCGCTCGATTCGTTGACCCAGCAACGGCATCACGACCGGTTCCACCGCGACGCCAGGCCAGCGCGCTTCGAGTTCGCGCACCAGTACGCGCGCAGCCACCGCTTCGCTGTCGATCAGCACGCCATCGCAGTCGCAGATCAAGGCTGCGACCGATGTCATTTGACGGCCCCGAACGTGAGTCCGCGCACCAGTTGCTTTTGCGACAGCCAGCCGATGATCAGCACCGGCGCCACGGCAAGCAGCGACGCCGCCGAAAGCTTCGCCCAGAACAAGCCTTCGGGGCTCGAATACGACGCGATAAACACGGTGAGCGGCGCGGCATTCGAACTTGAGAGGTTGATGCTCCAGAACGCCTCGTTCCACGACAGAATCACGAGCAGCAACGCGGTCGAGGCGAGGCCCGGCACGGCCATCGGCATCAGCAGATAGACGATTTCCTGCCATGTCGCTGCGCCGTCCATGCGGCCCGCTTCGAGAATGTCGCGCGGAATCTCATTGAAGTACGTGTACGCCATCCACACCGCAATCGGCAGGTTGATGAGCGTGTAGACGATGATGAGACCGCTCACCGTATCGAGCAGGCCGCCGTTCTTCCACAGCAGATAGATCGGCACGAGCACGCCCACCGAAGGCATCATCTTCGTCGACAGCATCCACAGCAGCACCTTCTGCGTGCGGTCGTTCGGGAAGAACGCCATGCCGTAGGCCGCCGGTACGGCGAGAATCAGGCACACGATCGTCACGCCCACCGAAATCACGATCGAATTCCACGCGAACGCAAAGTAGTTGCTGCGCGCGAATACCTCACGGAAGCTGTCGAGCGTCGGCATGAAGAAGAGCGACGTCACATACGCCTGCTGCTCGGTCTTGAACGCCGTGATCGTCATCCAGAAGATCGGGAAGAACAGCAGGAGCGCGATGATCCATGCGAGGACCCCGGGCAGCACGCGGCCGACGAACTGCAACGGCGACGAACGGTTGACCGCGTCCGGCGAGGCGTGAGGAGCCTTCGGCGCGCGCGAAGGCGTAGCGGCAAGCTGGCTCATTTTTCGTACTCCCCTTTGAGGTTGCGCGCGAGCATACGCACGAGGAAGAACGACACGATGTTCGCGAGCACCACGGCGAGAATGCCGCCGGCGGACGCGATGCCCACATCGAACTGTTGCAGGCCCATCGAGTAGATCAGGTAAGTGAGGTTGGTGGTCGCGTTGCCGGGACCGCCGCCTGTGGTCGTGTAGATCTCGGCGAAGATCGACAGCAGGAAAATGGTTTCCATCATCACGACCACGGCGATTGCGCGGCGCAGATGCGGCAGCGTGATGTAGACGAACATGGAGATCGCGCCCGCGCCGTCGATGCGCGCGGCTTCCTTCTGTTCCTGGTCGAGCGACTGGATCGCCGTGAACAGAATCAGAAATGCGAACGGCAGCCACTGCCACGCGACGATCATGATGACCGCCGTGAGCGGATAGACCGCGAACCAGTCGATCGGCGTGAGTCCCACCGCGCGCATCGCGACGGCCACGAGGCCGTACACCGGATGCAGGATCATGTTCTTCCAGATCAGCGCGGAGACCGTCGGCATCACGAAGAACGGCGCGATGGCGAAAAGTCGCGCGATGCCCTGGCCGTAGAACTTGCGGTCGAACAGCACGGCCATCAGCACGCCGCCGACCACCGTGATCACGAGCACGGCGCCGATCAGTTCCAGCGTGTGGACGATCGACGGCACGAACGACGGATCGGTCGCCAGAAAGCGATAGTTATCGAAGCCCGCGAAGCCCTTGAGATCGGGATTGAGCAGGTTGTAGCGCGTGAACGAATACCAGATCGTCATCGCGAGCGGGATCGTCATCCACAGGAGCAGCACCGCGACGGACGGCGCGACCAGCCAGCGCGAGCCCTGGCGACGCGTGTCTTGCCGCGGCGTGCCCGGGCTGCTGCTGCGATGGAATACCGGCATGGGGAGACGGAGATGACGCATGATGGTGACCACCCTTCAGTGTTGCGCGCCGCTTGCTGCGCGGCGCCGTTGCCCGTCATTGGCCGTCATTGGCCGCTGTTGGCCGCCATTGGCCGCTGCGGCCCGCGCCGCACCGCCTGCCCGTAAGCGAAGCGGCGCGGCGCGCGTCGGCCTGCATGGCGTTATTTCTGATACCCGGCCTGCTGCACCGCACGGTCGGCGGCCGCGTTGCCCGCCGTGAGCGCCTGATCGACGCTCGTCTGTCCGGCAAGCGCGCCGGAAATGTTCTGCCCGACGACGGTGCCGAACGACTGGAACTCAGGAATGCCGACGAACTGAATCCCGGTGTACGGCACGGGCTTGAGGGTCGGACGGGTCGGATCGGCGGTCTTGATCGCGTTCAGCACGAACCCCGAGAACGGCGCGGCGGCCTTGTATTCCGGACGCGCATACGTCGACAGGCGCGTACCCGGGGGCACCGAGGCCCAGCCCTGGTCCTTCGCGACCATTTCGATGTATTCCTTCGAGGTCGCCCATTCGATGAACTTCTTCGCGGCGTCCTGCGACTTCGACGATTTCGGAATCGCGAGCGCCCACGACCACAGCCAGTGCGAGCCGTTCGGCGTGACCTCGGTCGGCGCGGCGGCGAAGCCGATCTTGTCGGCCACCTGCGACTGCTGCTTGTTGAAGAGGATGCCCGCGGCGACCGTCGCGTCGATCCACATCGCGCACTTGCCGGACGACATCAGCGTGAGGTTTTCATTGAACCCGTTCGAGCTGGCTCCCGGAGGGCCGTCCTTCTTCAGCAGGTCGACGTAGAAGTTGACCGCCTTCTTCCACTCGGGCGTGGTGAGCTGCGCGTGCCACTTCTCGTCGAACCAGCGCCCGCCGAACGTGTTCGCAACCGTCGTCACGTACGCCATGTTCTCGCCCCAGCCCGCCTTGCCGCGCAGGCAGATGCCGTAGGTGCCGGCCGACTTGTCGGTGAGCTTGTCGGCGAACTCCTTGATCTGGTCGTAGGTCGGCTGGTCGGGCATCTTGAGGCCCTTCTGCTGGAACAGGTCCTTGCGATAGAACGTCATCGAGCTTTCGACGTAGAACGGCAGCGCGAAGAGCGTGCCGTTGTACGAGAGACCGTCACGCGCGGTCTTCACGACGTCTTCGATGTCGTAGCTGGCAGGCAGATTCGTCATCGGGATGATCCAGCCGCGCTTGCCCCACTGCGGCGCTTCGAACGTACCGATCATCATCACGTCGAACTGGCCGCTGTTGGTCGTGATGTCGGTGGTCGCGCGCTGGCGCAACACGTTCTCTTCGAGGATCACCCAGTTCAGCTTGATGGACGGATTGGCTTTCTCGAAGGCCGGCGAGAGGCGCTTGAGCTCGATCATGTCCGGGTTGTTCAACATGGCGATCGTCACGGTCTGCGCATGTGCGGCGCTCGCGCCGGCGGCGGCGATGGCACCGGCGCCGAGCACGCGTAACGCGGTCCTGAAGGCTGTATTCATCGTTTGTCTCCGTTCGTTGTTTGTTACGTTATGTCGATTGGTGCACGATGGGTGCGGCTTCTCCGTCAACTCATCCAGTTGCCGCCGTCTACATTGAGCGTCTGGGCGGTGATGTAATCGGCATCCGCGGACGCGAGAAAGAGCGCCGCGCCGGTGAGATCGTCGGGCAGGCCCATACGCCCGAGCGGCACGGCCTCGCCCACGAGCCGCTTCTTTTCGCCGGGCTGACGGTGTTCGTAGCGCGCGAAGAGCGCATCGACCTGATCCCACATCGGCGTATCGACGACCCCCGGCGCGATGCCGTTCACGTTGATCTTGTGCGGCGCGAGCGCGAGCGCCGCCGATTGCGTATAGCTCAGCACAGCGGCCTTCGTGGCGCAGTAGTGCGAAACGAGTGCTTCGCCGCGGCGTCCCGCCTGCGACGACATATTGATGATCTTGCCGCCCTGGCCCTGCTCGACCATGCGGCGCGCGACGGCCTGCATCAGGAAATACATGCCCTTCACGTTGACGGAGAAGAGGCGGTCGTAGATGTCCCAGGATTCGTCGAGGAGCGGGCGCATGTCGAAGAGCGCCGCATTATTGAAGAGGATGTCGATGCGGCCGAACCGGTCGACCGCCGCGTTCACGATGCGCTCGATGTCTTCGCGGCGCGTGACGTCGGCGCTGAGCGCCAGCACGTGGTCCGGGTGATCGGCCGCGAGCTGCGGCGCGATGGCGCCAGCCGGCTTCACATCGACGAGCACGCAGCGCGCGCCTTCGTCCAGATAGCGGCGCGCAACCGCCTCGCCGATCCCGCTCGCCGCGCCGGTCAGCACGGCAACCTTGTCCTGCAGACGTCCAGCCGCCTGATTCGCGGAATGTGCCACTGCGCTGTCTCCCAATTTGTTTGTGCCGTCGTGCGGAACGTCGGCTCTTTGAACGAACGCTCCGAATGCGAGCATTTGCTCTATCGGTGATCGAATGATCGGACACGCACAGTGGCATGTCAAGGCGGACAAACGCGATTTACGGAGATTTCGATGGTGCGCCGCGCAAGGTTTGCGCTGCCGTCAGCCGGGTCACTGCCTGCTCTGCTGCCTGGCTTGCTGCCCGGCTGGCTCGTCAAAGATTGCGATACGTTATATCATTGCGCCTTCGTTTCACCGCCAGCCCGTTCCCGCCGTTCGCTTCGTCATCGAGGACAGCACCATGATCGCACTCAACCCGGCAAGCCATATCGCTGCGCGCCGCCTCACGCGCGCCGCCGCACGCCTTGCGCTGACGCTGGCCGCCATGCTGGCCGCCGTCTTCGGCTTCGCGCATGCCGCGCTCGCCGCTGGCACCACTGACGCCGCGATTCCGGTCGTTGCCGCCGAGAACTTCTACGGCGACGTGGTCAAGCAGCTCGGCGGCGCGCGCGTGGACGTGACGAGCATCCTCAGCAACCCCGACCAGGATCCGCACCTCTTCGAAGCGAGCCCGAAGACGGCGCGCGCGCTGCAACGCGCGCGCATCGTGGTCTACAACGGCGCCGACTACGATCCGTGGATGACGAAGCTGCTCGGCGCGACCCAGGGCGGCGAGCGCACGATCATCGTCGCCGCGAATCTGGTCGGCAAGAAGGCCGGCGACAATCCGCACCTGTGGTACGAGCCGCACACCATGCCCGCGGTAGCCCGCGCGGTAAGCGCCGCGCTCGTCGCGGCGGACCCCGCGCACAAGAGCGTGTACGATGCGAACCTGGCGGCGTTCCTCGCCTCGCTCAAGCCGGTCGATGCGAAGGTCGCGGCGCTGCGCGCGCGCTATCACGGCGTGCCGGTGACGGCGACGGAACCGGTGTTCGGCTACATGTCGGATGCACTCGGTCTCGACATGCGCAACCTGCGCTTCCAGCTGGCGACGATGAACGACACCGAAGCGAGCGCGTCGGACATCGCAGCCTTCGAGCGCGACCTGCGCGAGCGGCGCGTGCACGCGCTGATCTACAACAGCCAGGCGACCGAAGCGCTCACGCACCGCATGCTCGCGCTGGCAAAAGATTCGAAGGTGCCGAGCGTGAGCGTCACGGAAACGCAACCGGCAGGCGTGACGTTCCAGCAATGGATGCTCGTGCAGCTCGATGCGCTGGATCATGCGCTGGCTTCGTTCGCCAACCACTAACGCAACCCGATCGAGTCAATCGAACGAGTAACTCGAAGTCCGCAAGGAAGATCCCGATGACAACGGCTGGGCCCTCGCCCCGCGATCACGCGGCGCCCCACGGCGCGCACCGGCATACGACGCCCGTGCTCACGGTCGCGGGCGTCACGCTCGCGCTCGGCGACCGCACGATCCTGCGCGAGGCGAATTTCGCGGTGAACCAGGGTGAGTTCATCGGCGTGCTCGGGCCGAACGGCGCGGGCAAGACCACGCTGATGCGCGCGATCCTCGGCCTCGTGCCCACCGCGCACGGCACGATCCGCGTGTTGGGCGAAAACGTGGCGCGCGGCAATCCGTCGATCGGCTACATGCCGCAAACGCGCACCGCACTCGCCAGCCGCCGCGTGCGCGGGCGCGACTTCGTCGCAATGGCCGCCGACGGCCACCGCTGGGGTCTGCCGCGCACCGATGCCGCCACGCGCGCCGATGTCGCCCGCGTGCTCGACCTGGTCGGTGCGTCGAAGCTGGCCGACCGGCCGCTCTCCGAGCTTTCCGGCGGCGAGCGCCAGCGCCTTCTGCTCGCGCAATGCCTGCTCGGCGACCCGAAGCTGCTGTTGCTCGACGAACCGCTCATCAGCCTCGACCCCAACCATCAGCGCGGCGTGGTGGAACTCGTGCGGCGCGTGCAGCGCGAACTCGGCATCGCCGTGCTGTTCTCCGCGCACGAACTCAATCCGCTCCTGAACGCACTCGACCGCGTGCTGTATCTCGGCAACGGCGTGGCCGCGCTCGGCAGCGTCGACGAAGTGATCACCGGGCCCGTGCTCTCGCGCCTGTACGGCTCGCCGATCGAAGTCATGCGCATGAAAGGCCGCATCTTCGTGATGTCCGGGGACGTCGAAGTCGAGAAGCACGATCACGGCCACGAGCACGATCACTCGCACGCGCATCCGGACGAACACGCCGGGGAACAAGAACACGCCGCCCATGCACACCGGCACGGCAGCGGCGCACACGACCATACGCACGATGCTTGAATACGATTTCATGGTGAACGCCTTCGCGGCATCGGGCATCGTCGCGGTGCTCGCGGGCGTGGTCGGCTATTTTCTGGTGATGCGCGGACAGACCTTCGCCGGTCACGCGCTGTCGCACGTCGGCTTCACGGGCGCGACCGGCGCCGTGCTGCTCGGCGTCTCGCCGATGTGGGGCATGGTCGGCTTCACGCTCGCCGCGGGCGTTTCGATGGGCGCGCTCGGCGAAAAGCTCGCGGGCCGCGACGTCGCCATCGGCGTGACGCTTTCGCTCGCGCTCGGCTTCGGGCTCCTGTTCCTGCACTTCTTCACGTCGTACGCGACCCAGGTGACCGCGCTGCTCTTCGGCAACGTGCTCGGCGTGAGCCGCGACACGCTCGGCGTGCTGGCCGCGCTCGCGGGCGCGAGCCTCGTCGCGCTCGCCGCAATCATGCGCCCGCTCCTGTTCGCTTCGTTGCAGCCCGAACTCGCCGAGGCCAAAGGCGTGTCGCTGCGGCTCGTCTCGGTCCTGTTCCTCGCCATCGCGGCGCTCGCCGTGGCCGCGTGCACGCAGATCGTCGGCGTGCTGCTCGTGTTCACGCTGATGGTCGGGCCCGCCGCCGCCGCGCAGAACCTCACGACGCGACTGTCGAGCGGCCTCGTGCTCGCCGCGGTGCTCGCGCTCGCGCAGGCGTGGATCGGCGTGACGCTCGCGTTTTATACGGACTGGCCGACAAGTTTCTGGATCACCTTGCTCGCGGCGCTCGTCTATGTCGCGAGTCTGATCGGGCGGCGTTGAGCTTGTTTCATCCATGAAAAAACGGCGTTGCACCGCAAGGCGCAACGCCGTTCTTTCATGGACGGCCATCGACGCGACCGGATTCGAACCGGCTAATGCTTCATCAACACGCGCGCATGATGCGCGATGTGATCCTCGATGAAAGTCTGGATGAAGAAGTACCCGTGATCGTAGCCCTCGTGACGGCGCAGCATCAGCGGCTGCCCGGCTGCACGGCACGCGGCTTCGAACACATCCGGGTTCAACTGGTCCGCGAGGAACTGATCGGCCAGGCCCTGATCGACCAGAATGCCCGCTTCGAACCTGCGCGTTGCGTGCGCAACGAGTTCGCTTGCGTCGTAGCGCTTCCACGCTTCGCGGTCGTCACCCAGATAGCCGCGGAGCGCCTTCTCGCCCCACGGGCAGCGCGTCGGCGCGGCAATCGGCGCGAACGCCGACACCGACCGGTAAATCTCCGGGTTGCGTAGCGCGAGCATCAACGCGCCGTGCCCGCCCATCGAATGGCCGAAGATGCCGAGCCGATCGCCCGTGATGGGCAAATGCGTCGTCACCGCCTCGCGCAGTTCGTCGCGCACGTACGAGTACATACGCCAGTTGGCCGACCACGGCTCGCGCGTCGCATCGACGTAAAAGCCCGCGCCCACACCGAAGTCCCACGCATCCGCTTCCCCGGGCACGTTCGCGCCGCGCGGACTCGTATCGGGCGCAATCAGCGCGATGCCGTGCTGCGCCGCGAAGCGCTGCGCGCCCGCCTTGATCGGAAACGTCTCCTCGGTGCAGGTCAGGCCCGCCAGATAGAACAGCCCCGGCACCCCGCGCGCGTGCGCCTGCACGGGCAGAAACACCGAAAAGCGCATCGGCAGCCCGATCGTCGCCGAGTCGTGCCGGTAGATGCGCTGCACGCCGCCGTGGCAGGCATGCTCCTCGATCAGAGTCAGCATCGCTCGCCTCCGCTCAGTACAGCACCACGGAGCGGATCGACTCGCCCCGCTTCATGAGGTCGAAGCCCTCGTTGATGCGGTCGAGCGGGAGCGTGTGCGTGATGAGATCGTCGATGTTGATCTTGCCTTCCATGTACCAGTCGACGATCTTCGGCACGTCCGTGCGCCCGCGCGCGCCGCCGAACGCCGAGCCCCTCCACTGGCGGCCCGTCACGAGCTGGAACGGCCGCGTGCTGATTTCCTCGCCCGCCGCCGCGACGCCGATGATGAACGACTGTCCCCAGCCCTTGTGCGTGCATTCGAGCGCTTCGCGCATGAGCTTCACGTTGCCGACGCATTCGAACGAGTAGTCGGCGCCGCCATCGGTCAGTTGCACGATGCGGTCGACGACGTTCTCCACTTCGTTCGGGTTGATGAAGTGCGTCATGCCGAACTTCTTCGCGAGTTCGACGCGCTTCGGATTGATGTCGATGCCGATGATCTTGTCCGCACCCACCATCCTGGCGCCCTGAATCACATTCAGGCCGATCCCGCCAAGACCGAACACGACGACGTTCGCACCCGCCTCGACTTTCGCCGAATACACGACTGCGCCCACGCCCGTCGTCACGCCGCAGCCGATGTAGCAGACCTTGTCGAACGGTGCGTCCTCACGGATCTTCGCGACGGCGATTTCCGGCACGACGATGTAGTTCGAAAACGTCGAGGTGCCCATGTAGTGAAAGAGCGGCTTGCCGTCGAGCGAGAAGCGCGAGGTCGCATCGGGCATCAGGCCCTTGCCCTGGGTCGCGCGGATCTTCTGGCACAGGTTCGTCTTGCGCGAGAGGCAGAACTTGCATTCGCGGCATTCGGGCGTATAGAGCGGAATCACGTGATCGCCCTTCTTCACCGTGCCGACGCCCGGGCCCACATCGACGACGATGCCCGCGCCCTCATGGCCGAGAATTGCCGGGAAGAGCCCTTCCGGGTCCGCGCCCGAGAGCGTGTAGTAGTCGGTGTGGCAAATGCCGGTCGCCTTCACTTCGATCAGCACTTCGCCCGCGCGCGGGCCGTCGAGGTCGACTTCTTCGATCGTCAGCGGGGCGCCCGCTTTCCATGCGATGGCGGCTTTCGTTTTCATCTTCCATGCTCCTGTAAATCGGTGAATCAGTGAATCGGTGAACCGGATGCTGCAATGTGTCTTCTGATCACGGCGCGGCTGCAAACCAGCTGCGCACGCGGCCGTAAAGATCCAGAAAGCGCGCGTAACGCCCTTCGAGCGCACTGTCCTCACGCGGCGACGCCACGCGTGTCGCGCGAGGCGCAAGCGCCGCGAGATCGCCTTCGCGCCAGTGTCCACACGCGAGACCGCCCAAAAGCGCCGCGCCGCGCGCAGCGGCGTTGGGGCAATCGACGGCGTCGAGTTCTGCACCGAGCGTATCGGCAAGCAGTTGCCGCCAGCGCACGTCGACCGAACCGCCGCCCGCGAGCTTGAGGCGGGTGATCGGCAAGCCGCACGCGCGTTGCGCGTCGAGCCCGGCACGTAACGCGAACGCGACGCCTTCGAACGCCGCGCGCATGAGCGTGCCGCGCGTATCGCCGAGTCCCGCGCCGAGCCAGCCGCCGCGCGCCGAAGGATCGAGCCACGGCGAGCGTTCGCCGCTCAGATACGGCAGGAACGCGAGCGTCGCCGACGGTGCCGCGCCGAATGCTTCGTCATAGGCAAGCTTCCAATCGTAAGACAACCAGCCGCGTGCTGCTTCGAGCGCTACACCGACGTTCTGCATCGCAGCCATCGTGTACCAGCCGCCGAGCGCCTGCCGATAGCGATGCAGACCGCGCCGCGCGGGCGGTTCCGCGCGCGCGGTCACGAGAATCTGGCCGCCGGTGCCCGTGGTGAGCAGCGCGTCGCCTTCGGGCGCGAGGCCGCTGCCAAGCACCGCACACGGCGTGTCGCCCGCGCCCGTCGCGAGCGGAATGCCGGCTGTGAGGCCGAGCGCACGCGCGGCATCGGCGCCAAGCGTGCCGCTCGCTTCAGCCGATGCCGCAAGCGGCGCGAACCAGTGCGCAGGCAAGCCGAGGCGCTCGATCAGCGCGCAGTCCCACGCGCCATCGGGCGCGGCGAGCGCGGTTGCACACGCATCCGATGGATCGGCTGCAATCGCGCCGCCGAGCGCCACGCGCAGCCAATCCTTCGGCTGCAACGCCCAGCGCGCAGCGTGCGCCATCCCAGGCGCGTGCAGCAGCGTCCAGCGCAATAGCGGCCCGGCCATGCCCGGCGCAACCGGATTGGGCTGCGGTTCCGGCCACGCGTCGAGCAGCGCATGCGCGCGCGTGTCCGGCCACAGCATCGCGGCACGCAACGCGCGGCCCGCTTCGTCGGTGAGCACAACGCCATGCATCTCCCCGAGAAGCCGATTGCACGCACGGCCGCGCGCTCGCCTGCATCGAGACGCGCGCAGGCCACGCACAACGCGTCCCACCAGCGTGCGACCGGAATCTCGGCCCAGCCGGGCTGCGGTGTATCGAGCGCATAGACGGCACTGGCCGAGGCGCGCTCGACGCCCGCTTCATCGACGATCACGACCTTGAGTGAACCGGTGCCTAGATCGATGCCGAGAAAACGCGTGGGTGAGGGGTTCATGGAAGACGTGTGACGTTGCGAAGGTGTAGTGGCGATGATAACGGCACACGGCACCGCGTCACGCGATCAGTCAAGCGTGGCTATTGCTCGCGTGTGGCCGCTCGAACGCCGTCCACGTGCTCGACACGCAGACTTATCGGACGCTCGAGAAGATCGGCAACTTGCCGCTCGCATAGGGCATCGTCACCTGGCCGCACCGTGTGGGGTCGATCGAATCGCGCTAACGCTCGCGCCCGGCCTCAGAGCCATCGTCCGGATCGCCTGGTGCGCACGCCACAAGCTGCCTTGAACTGGCGTCGTTGCGAAAGAAGATCGGGTGTTCGCACACGCGCTCGCGCGCTTCGGCGGCGCGCACGATCTGCACGACTTGCTCGTGCATCGGCGACTTGTCGCAAACGGGATCGGCGTTGTCTGCGTCGCCGCTCAGCAGGAACGCCTGGCAACGGCAACCGCCTAGATCGTGAGTCTTTTCGCTGCAACTGCGGCACGGCTCTTTCATCCAGTCGAGCCCGCGAAAGCGATTGAAGGCCGGGCTGTCGTACCAGATCTCGCGCAGCGGAACCTCGGTGACGTTCGGAAACACCAGCTCCGGCAGGCTCCGCGCCGTGTGGCACGGCAACGCGACGCCGTCCGGTGCGATGCCGAGGAACACCGCGCCCCACCCGTTCATGCAGCGCTTCGGGCGGCGCTCGAAATAGTCCGGCACGACAAAGAAGATCTTGCAGCGTGAACCAATCGACTGACGATAACGCTCGACCGTCGCCTCCGCCGCGTCGAGTTGCGCGCGCGTCGGCATCAGATGCGCGCGATTGATCCGCGCCCAGCCGTAGTACTGCGTGTTCGCGAGTTCCAGATATTCGGCGCCCATCGCGAGCGCCATGTCGATGATCTTGTCGACGTGCGGAAGGTTGTAGCCGTGCAGCACACAGTTGAGCACCATCGGAAAGCCGTGGCGCTTGATTGAATCCGCAACGCGTTTCTTCAGGTCGAAGGTGCGCGTGTGGCTCAGGAAGTCATTGAGTTGCTGCGTCGAGTCCTGAAACGAAAGCTGAATGTGATCGAGCCCGGCCTGCTTCAGCGCATCGAGCTGCGCGTCGGTCAAGCCGATGCCGGACGTGATCAGGTTCGTGTAGAAACCCAGCGCGCGTGCCTGCGCCACGAGCGTTTCGAGGTCGTCGCGCAGCAACGGCTCGCCGCCCGAAAAACCGAGCTGCGCCGCGCCGAGTTCGCGTGCCTGCCGCAGGACGTCGATCCATTGCGCCGTATCGAGTTCGCGATGATGTCGCGTGTAATCGACCGGGTTGTAGCAAAACACGCAATGCAGCGGACAACGGTAGGTCAGTTCCGCCAGCAGCCACAGCGGCGGCGGCGGCGCCAGGTCATGAGCGGGCGCGCTCGTCGTGACCGGATCATTCATCGCGCGGCTCCAGCCAGCCGTGCGCAAGCGCATCGGCAACGAATGCATGCACCTGCGCCGCAATGCCGGTCGCGGCGAAAGCCTGTTCGAGATCGGCAACCAGTGCATCGAGATCGCGCGAGCCGTCACAACGCTTGAGAATCTCCGCTGCACTCTGGTTGAGCTTGACCATGCCCTCCGGGTAGAGCAGCACGTAAGCCTGCTGCGCGGGTTCCCACTGCAGACGGAACAGCCGCGCCAGCGCCGGGCGATACGAATGCGGCAGCGCTGCCGCGGCGCGCTCAGCGTGAATGGGTTCGTTCATTGCGCAAAGACCTTTTCGATCGAATCGAGCATGGACCACAGCACGTCGAGTTTGAACTGAAGCACGTCGAGCGCGCGCTCCTGCTGCTCGCGCCGCACGAAGTGATCGAGCGTAATCGCGAGTGCCTCTTCGACATCGCGCTGTGCAAGCGGAATGCGCGAGCGGAAGTACGCGAGGCCCGCCGGTTCGATCCACGGGTAATGAGTGGGCCAGGTCGCGAGCCGGTCGCGATGGATTTGCGGCGCGAACATCTCCGTCAACGAGGAACAGACCGCTTCCTGCCACGGCGCACGGCGCGCGAAATTCACATACGCGTCCACCGCGAATCGCACGCCGGGCGTGACGTGCCGCAGCGACCAGAGTTCATCGCGGCTCAGGCCGACCGCATCGGCAAGACGTGCCCATGCTTCAATGCCGCCGGGTTCGGCATCGTTGCCGTCGTGGTCGAGTATGCGTTTGACCCAGAGGCGGCGCACTTCGCGCACGGGACAGTTCGACAGAATCGCCGCATCTTTCAGCGGGATATTGATCTGATAATAAAAACGGTTTGCCACCCATCCACGGATCTGCGCCGGGGAGCAACCGCCGTTATTCATCGTCACATTGAACGGATGATGAATGTGGTACGCGCTGCCCTTGGCACGCAATTGCGCTTCGAACCCGGCGCGCGTCCAGGCCGGCGCCTCGTCTCGCGCGCGCGGCGAACGGGTGTCTTCAAAGCGGGGGTCTTCAATACCACGCAGGTGGTTCATGCGATCTCCAGCACAGTGGTTTCATGCGTGAGCCAGGCGGCGCAGCGCCGTGGGCAACGGCGTAACAACGGCAATGCAACGGCAAAACAACGGCGATACAACGTCGATAAGCGCGCTTCGCTTGCGCCGGTCATAGCTCGAACGTCATGCCGTCGTAGGCGACTTCGATGCCGCGCGCGTCGAGCGCGCGGCGCTCAGGTCCGTCCTCCACCAGGATCGGATTGGTGTTGTTGATATGAACCAGCACCTTGCGCACACCCGCGCGATCGATCGAATCGAGGATGTCGAGCATGCCGCCCTCACCACCCGTACGGCATTGCGGCAGATGCCCCATGTCCATGGCAGTGTGTTTCGACAGGCCGAGCCGGATCATCTCGTCGTGGGTCCACATCGTGCCGTCGACGAGCAGCAGATCCACGCTTCGCATGACGGCGAGAAGCGCGCCATCGATCTCGCCGAGCCCCGGCGCATAGAACGCGCGCTTGCCCGTTGCACGGTTGGTCAGCACGAGCCCCAGGTTGTCGCCGCGCTCGGGCGACTGGCGGTGCGGCGAATACGGCGGCGCTTTGCTCGTGAGCGGCAGCGCGTCGATCTGCACGCCCGGCAGCGCGTCGAGCGCGAGCGGCGTGCCATCGAGCGCAATCCGGCGATGCTCGACGCCGCAGTAGTGGGAGAGGATCGGACCGATCGGAAAGCCCGTGCAGAGGTCCTGCCAAACCGCGTCCGTCGTGTAGAGCAGAAGCGGCGTGCTGCGCTCGCGCAGCATCAAAAGGCCGGTGACGTGATCGATCTGCGCATCGATCGTGAGCACGGCAGCGATGCCGGTGTCGCGTATCCGACGCGCCGGTTGGAGTTCGGGGTTCGCGGCGATCTGCGCGAGCACGTCGGGCGACGCGTTGACGAGCAGCCAGTCGTCGCCATTGGATGTCACCGCAAGCGACGACTGCGTGCGACGCGAAGCCTTGATCGTGCCGCGCCTCACGCCGTCGCAACGCGAACAGTTGCAGTTCCATTGAGGAAAGCCGCCACCGGCCGATGAGCCAAGCACCTTGATCTTCATGCGGTTCCATACGATGGATGATGCGCGCGCGACGAATGTGCGGCACAAGGTTCACGGCGGATTCACGGTGGGTTCACGACGACGTCGGCAGGCAGGGTGCGAACGCGCGCAATACCACGGTGCACGCGTTCGCGATGCGGCGATCCGGCACAACGAAAACTAACCGTCGCACATTGCCTGCGAGGTTACGCAGACAGTGCGCTTGAAGCTGGCTACAAATCAACCGCGAGCCAACCGCGAGCCAACTACAAGCGAACTACGAGCCAACTACGAGCCGTCGGCAGGATGGATGCGAAGGATCGTCAAGCGCCCTGCAAAGCGGCGCGAGCGAGCCTAGCGCGTGGCGATATACATCGTGATTTCAAAGCCGAATCGCATATCGGTATAGGCGGGGGTCGTCCATTGCATGTTCGTGACTCCGTTGTACGCGTAACAAGGAAGAGATATGTCGCCGCGCCCGGAATTGCGCTGCACAGCAACATTTCTCATGGTAGTCGATATTAAGGACATCGCAATATCCACTGGAAAACCGGTTCTGTGTGTCCTGCCGCAAAAGCGGCGGCGCGACGAATAAAGCATGCCGTGCGGCTCGCGGTCATGCGCGGCCCGCTTCACCCATCCGATCGATATTCAAAACGTTGAATTAGAACGCGCTCTGCTCAGCGCACACCCGACTGGGTCGGTCCATCCCGCATGCCGGGGTGCAGGCTGTTGCCGACCCGCATGCGCCCCGCTTCATTCGCTTTATCTGGCGCACCGTCAACCGGGATCCGGCGAGTATCCCGATATAATGCGTAAGCCATTTCACGAGGACATCGCATGAAATCTCTGATTGCCTTACTCGCCGCCGCCACCGTTGCATCGACCGCGTTCGCCGCCAACTCCATCGAGAAGTTGCCATCGGGCGTTGTAGTCGAGCACCTCAAGGAAGGCACCGGCCCGCACCCGACCGCCGACGACGTCGTGCGTGTCAACTATCGCGGCACGCTCGCGAACGGCACCGAATTCGACAGCTCCGCCAAGCATGGCGGCCCCGCGGTCTTCCCGCTCGGACAAGTCATTCCGTGCTGGACGCAAGGCGTGCAGAAAATGCGGGTTGGCGGCAAGGCGAAGCTGACCTGCCCGGCTGCAACCGCTTATGGCGATCGCGCCGTTGGCCCGATCCCCGCGAACAGCAACCTCACGTTCGAAGTCGAACTGATCGGCATCGGCCAGTAATCGAAACGCGAAAGCGCCGAACCGCGCGACTCACGCACATCGCGCGTATTGCGCATATCGCGACGCGATGAACAAAAAAATACGCCACGGTCTCCCGTGGCGTATTTGCTTGAAGCGCCGCCAGATGGCGCAGCGGCTTAACCCGCCTTCGCCGCCGAAGCCGCAACCGGCGCGCTGGCCGCACCGTAATCGACTGGTGCATCGGCCGGACGCGGCGTCTCGCCCGCATGCTCGATCCAGCCGCCGCCCAGCGCGCGATACAGATCGACCAGATTCGTGAGGCGAGCAAGGCGCGTCTGGATCAGCGTCTGCTGCGACGAATACAGGTCGGTCTGCGCAGTCAGCACCGGCAGGTAGCTGTCCACGCCGTTCTTGTAGCGCAGGTCCGAAAGGTCCAGGCGCCGCTGGTTCGCGAACGTATTGCGCTCGAGCGCCGCGATCTGCTGATCGTAGGTGCCGCGCGCGGCGAGCCCGTCCGCGACCTCGCGGAACGCCGACTGAATCGCCTTCTCGTAGTTCGCGATCTCGATGCGCTTCTCGACGTTCGCGAGTTTGAGGTTCGCAATGTTCGCGCCGCCTTCGAAAATCGGCATCGTGATCTGCGGCGCGAAGCTCCATGCCGCCGTGCCCGCCTTGAACAGGCCGCCAAGCGACAGGCTCTCCGTGCCCAATGCAGCCGTCAGCGAGATCTTCGGGAAAAACGCCGCGCGCGCCGCGCCGATGTTCGCGTTCGCAGCAAGCAGCTGCTGCTCCGCTTCCATGATGTCCGGCCGGCGCGTGAGCAGGTCGGACGGAAGGCCCGCCGGAATGTCGGTCAGCAGATCCTGCGAGTCGAGCGACTGACCTTGTGTCAGGTCGGCCGGCAGCGGCTCGCCGATCAGCAGCACGAGCGCGTTCTCCGCCTGAGCCCGCGCGCGCATCTGCGCCTGCAGATTCGCCTGCGCGGTCTCGACCACCGTCTGCGCCTGGCGCAGATCGAGTTCGGTTCCCGTGCCGTTGTCGAACTGGACCTTCGTGATGTTGTACGAGTCCTGCGCGGTCTTCAGCGTGTTCTGCGTGATCGTGAGCAGATCGTCGTCGGCCAGCATCGTCAGATACTGGTCCGCCACCTGCGACACGAGCGAGATCTCCGCCGCCTTGCGCGCCTCGGCCGTCGCCAGATACTGCGCGAGCGCCTGGTCCTTCAGGCTGCGGATACGCCCCCAGAAGTCGATTTCCCAGGACGCCTGCAAGCCGACGTTATAGATGCTCACCGGATTGCGCGGCGAGGTCTGCAAATCGCGCGGCACCCGCGTGCGCGATTCCGTGCCCGTAGCATCGATTGACGGGAAAAGCTCCGCACGCGTGATCTCATACTGCGCACGCACGGCCTCGACGTTGAGCACCGACACGCGCAAGTCGCGGTTGTTCTTCAGCGCGATCTCGACAAGCTGCTGCAGGCGCTGATCCACGAAGAAGTCGCGCCAGCCGATGTCGGTCGCCGCGGCGCCGTTGGCGCTGCGGCCGTTCGGGACGCCGCCGGGCTGCCCCGGCTGCGTCGCATACACACCGCCTTCGGGGAAAGTCTGCGAGACCGGCGCTGCGGGCCGGTGATACCACGGCGCCATCGTGCAACCCGCGAGAAGCGCGGCGGCCACTGCCATTACCGATAGTTTATGCATCTCAGTGTCCTTCCTTGCCCGGGCCGTTGCCACCTGCGCCGCCCGCGCCGCCTGCGCCGCCGCTGCCGTCGCCACCATGCGTGCCGCCGTTCTCATCGTCGTGGTCGTGCGCGTGGTGCTCTTCGTAGTGCTGGAGCGCAACGTCTGCGTCTTCCTTCTCGCCCGCGAACTTCGCACGGATCACGACGAAGAACATCGGGATCATGAAGATCGCGAGGAACGTGGCGGTCAACATCCCGCCGATCACGCCCGTGCCGATCGCGTGCTGGCTCGCCGAGCCCGCGCCGTTACTGATCGCGAGCGGCAGCACGCCGAGCACGAACGCCATCGACGTCATCAGGATCGGGCGCAGCCGCAGGCGCGATGCTTCGAGCGCCGCCTCGATCGGACCCATCTTGCCTTCAGCCTGGAGATCGCGCGCGAACTCCACGATCAGAATCGCGTTCTTCGCCGACAGACCCACGGTGGTCAGCAGACCCACCTGGAAGAACACGTCGTTTTCCAGACCGCGCAGCGTCACCGCGAGCAGCGCGCCGAGCACGCCGAGCGGCACCACCATGATGACCGCGAACGGAATCGACCAGCTCTCGTACAGCGCCGCGAGACACAGGAACACGACGAGGATCGAGATGCCGTAGAGGATCGGCGCCTGCGAGCCCGACTGGCGTTCCTGGAACGACAGGCCGGTCCATTCGTAGCCGATGCCGGCCGGCAGCTTCGCCGCGATCTTCTCCATGGAGGTCATCGCCTGGCCCGTCGACTTGCCCGGAGCCGCCTGGCCCTGGATTTCCATCGACGAAATACCGTTGAAGCGCTCGAGCTTCGGCGAGCCGAACGTCCACTGCCCCGCGCCGAACGCGCCGAACGGCACCATCCCGCCCGTCGCGTTGCGCACGTACCAGAGGTCCATGTCTTCCGGCGTCATGCGGAACGGCGCGTCAGACTGAACGAACACTTTCTTGATCCGGCCATCGGTATCGAGGAAGTTGTTCACGTATTGCGACGCCCATGCAATCGAGAACGTCTGGTCGATCGCGGCCGCCGTTACGCCGAGCGCCTGCGCCTTTTCGCGGTCCACATTGACCTTGAACTGAGGCGTGTCGTTCAGGCCGTTCGGACGCACGAGCGCGAGCGTCGGGTCCTTCGCAGCCATGCCGAGCAGCATGTTGCGCGCTTCCATCAGCTTGTCGTGGCCAAGGCCGCCGCGATCCTGCAGTTCGAAGTCGAAGCCCGCCGCCGTGCCGAGTTCGGGAATCGACGGCGGATTCACCGGAATCACCATCGCGTCCTTGTACGACGCGTAATGCGCGAACATGCGGCCCACGAGCGCCTGGATCTTCTGATCCGGATGCTGGCGTTGCTTGTAGTCCTTCAGCCGCACGAACACGAGACCCGAGTTCTGGCCGCGGCCCGCGAAGCTGAAGCCGTTCACCGTGAACACCGACTCGACGATGCTCTTCTCGTCGTCGAGCAGGTAATGCTGGATGTTGGCGAGCGTGCGCGCCGTGGTTTCCTGGGTCGAGCCCGAGGGCGTCTGCACGATCACGAACATCGTGCCCTGGTCCTCATCGGGCAGGAACGACTTCGGCAGACGCACGAACAGCATGCCGACCGCGACGATCACGGCGATATAGATGATGAGCCAGCGCCCCGAGCGCTTGATCACGTGGTGCACGCCGCTGTGGTACTTGTCGCGGCTTTTCTCGAAGGTGCGGTTGAACCAGCCGAAGAAGCCCGTCTTCGCTTCGTGATGCCCCTTCGGGATCGGCTTGAGAATCGTCGCGCACAGTGCGGGCGTGAGAATCAGCGCGACGAGCACGGACAGCACCATCGCCGCCACGATCGTCAGCGAGAACTGCCGGTAAATGGCGCCGACCGAACCGCCCGAGAACGCCACCGGCACGAACACCGCCGAGAGCACGAGCGCGACGCCGACCAGCGCGCCGGTAATCTGGCCCATCGCCTTGCGGGTCGCCTCGCGTGGCGGTAGTCCCTCTTCCGCCATCACGCGCTCGACGTTCTCCACGACCACGATCGCGTCGTCCACGAGCAGGCCGATGGCGAGCACGAGGCCGAACATCGATAGCGTGTTGATCGAGAAGCCGACCGCCGCCATGATCGCGAACGTGCCGAGCAGCACGACCGGCACCGCGATGGTCGGAATCAGCGTCGCGCGCAGATTCTGCAGGAACAGGTACATCACGAGGAACACCAGCACGATGCCTTCCAGCAGCGTCTTGATCACTTCCTCGATCGACAGGCGCACGAACGGCGTCGTGTCGTACGGGTACTGCACGACGAGACCATGCGGGAAGTACTTCGACAGGTCGTCGATCTTCTGGCGCACGAGCTTCGCGGTCTGCAGCGCGTTCGCGCCCGTGGCGAGCTGGATGCCGAGACCGGCCGTCGGCGCACCGTTGTACTTCGTGTCGAAGTTATACGTTTCGCCGCCGAGCGAGATGCGCGCCACGTCCTTCAGGCGCACCTGCGAGCCGTCCTGGTTCACCTTCAGCAGGATGTTGCCGAAGTCTTCCGGCGTGCGCAGCAGCGTCGATTCGGTGATGGTTGCCTGGAACGACTGGCCCGCCACCGCCGGCGTGCCGCCGAGCTGGCCGCCCGCGATCTGCACGTTCTGCGCGGCAATCGCACTCGACACGTCGACCGGCGTGAGGCCGTAGTTGGTCAGGCGGGTCGGATCGAGCCAGATGCGCATCGCGTACTGCGAGCCGAACAGTGTGACCGTACCCACGCCGTCGATCCGGCTGATCGGGTCCTGAATGTTCGACGCCACGTAGTTCGCGAGGTCGTACTTCGTCATGCTGCCGTCCTGGGACACGAACGCGAGCACGAGCAGGAAGCTGCTGCTCGACTTCGTGACCTTGATGCCGAGCTGCTGCACCACCTGCGGCAGGATCGGCGTGGCGAGCTGCAGCTTGTTTTGCACCTGCACCTGCGCGATGTCGGGATTGACGCCCGCAGCGAAGGTCAGCGTGATCGTGGCCGTGCCCGAGTCGTCGCTCGTCGAGGAGAGATACAGCAGGTGGTCGAGGCCGCTCATCTGCTGCTCGATCACCTGCGTGACCGTGTCTTCCACCGTCTTCGCGGACGCACCCGGATAGGTCGCGCTGATCTGGATGGACGGCGGCGCAATGGTCGGATATTGCGCCACCGGCAGCGTGAACACCGACGCCACGCCCGCCAGCATCAGGATGATGGCGATCACCCACGCAAAAATCGGGCGATCGATAAAGAACTTTGCCATGAAGCAGGCTCCCTGTTATTGCGCGGCGGACGCAGCGGAAGCGGCGGGTGCAGCGGAAGCCGGTTGTGCGCCCGTTGCGGCGGGTGCGCCGGCGTTCGAGCCCGGCGCCATGTCCGCCGAAGGCGCACCCGGCGCCGGCGGCGGCGGCAGCTGTGCCGCAATCGCCTTCACGCTCGCACCCGGACGCACCTTCTCGGTGCCCTGCACGATCACGCGGTCGCCCGCATTCAGGCCGCCCTGGACGACCCAGTCCTGGCCCTGCGTGCCGCCGGTCTGGATCGGCGTCAGCACGACCTTGTCGTCCTTGCCGACGACGAGCACCGTCGCCTGGCCCTTCTGGTCGTGCTGCACGCCGACCTGCGGCACGAGGAACGCGTTGGCGTTCACGCCTTCGACGATGCGCGCGCGCACGAACATGCCCGGCAGCAGCACGCGGTCGGGGTTATGGAAGATCGCGCGGATCGTCACCGAACCCGTGGTCTGGTCGACCGTGACGTCGGAGAACTGCAGCTTGCCGTCCTCCTTGTAGGTGCGGCCGTCTTCGAGCGTCAGCGTCACCTTGGCGGCGTTCGGGCCGCTCGTCTTCAGACGCCCTTCCTGGATCTCGCGGCGCAGCTTCAGGCCGTCGAGGCTCGACTGCGTGAGATCGACGTACATGGGATCGAGCGTCTGCACGGTGGACATCAGCGTGGCCTGGCTCGCCTGAACGTAAGCGCCCGGCGTGACCTGCGAGATGCCGACCTGGCCCGTGATGGGCGAGACGACGTCGGTATAGCCGAGGTTGATCTGCGCGGTATCGACGGCGGCCTTGCCGGCATCGACATCGGCGTGGGCCTGGCCCTGGGCCGCGACCGCGTTGTCGTAGTCCTGCTTCGACACGGCGTTCGCGGCGACCAGCACCTTGTAGCGCGCGACGAGGGCGTTCTGCGTGGCGAGGTTGGCCTGCGCTTTGGCAAGCGCCGCGCGTGCGTTGTTGAGCGCGGCGACGTACGGCGCCGGATCGATCTTGTAGAGCCGCTGGCCCGCCTTCACGATCGTGCCTTCGGTGAACTCGCGGCGCAGCACGATGCCGTCGACCCGTGCGCGCACTTGCGCGACGAGGAAGGCGTTGGTGCGGCCCGGCAATTCGCTGACGACCTGCACGGCGCTCGGCTGGACCGTGACCACGCCCACTTCGGGTGTTTGCGGCGGAGGCGCCGACTGCTTTTGCCCGCACGCTGCAAGCACGATGGCAGCCGTCGCGATACTGATTAGGCGGAATGGAACCCGTTCGACGCGCATGGAACGACCTCTGTCTATTACTGACGAAAAAAGCATGCTGCGCCCCGCTCGAGGCAGGACGGCGACGCACGCCAGCATCTGGCAATACTTGACGGATACCCCTGACTGCTTTCAAATGCAGCGCCGGTTACCGCCCCCATCCGGACTCCAAAGCGGGGCTGTACAGCGCCGATGCCGACATGACGGCATCGCGCGTCGGGATCTTCACGGCCACCTGAACCAGTGACGGATATTAACCGGACATCACCACTCGAGGCACAGGGATGGTGGGCTGCTATTATAGATACATTCGCGAATGCATGTAAAAAGCGAACATTCCTCGCCTGGGGCAAGCGTCAACGCGATTTGCTTACTACACTCGCTTTGTGTGGTCGAAGTCAGCTCGCGAACGTTAAAAGTCGCCCGATTCGCTCTTCCTGCAATCCATTGAAAGAACGCTGAAACATGGTCCGACGCACGAAAGAGGAAGCGCTGGAGACGCGTAGCCGGATCCTCGACGCTGCCGAGCAGGTCTTTTTCGAGAAGGGTGTCTCGCGCACGTCTCTTGCCGAAATCGCCCAGGCTGCGGGCGTCACGCGCGGCGCGATCTACTGGCACTTCACGAACAAGGGCGACGTCTTCACGGCGATGTTCGACCGCGTGGTGCTGCCGCTCGACGAGCTGAAGGCGGCCACGACCGATCCCTCCGAGCCCGATCCGCTCGGGCGCATCCGCGACCTGTGCGTGCTGTGTCTGCGCGACACGGCAACCGACGCGCGCCGCCGCCGCGTGTTCGAAATCCTGTTTCTGAAATGCGAGTTCGTGGAAGAAATGGGGCCCGTGATGGCGCGACATCAGTCGACCATGCGCGAGGGGCTGGAGCGGATCCGGGAAGGGCTGCGCAATGCGATGTCGAAGGGTCAGCTGCCGGCCGACCTCGACGCCGAGCGCGCGGCGCGCGTGCTGCACTCGTTCATCACGGGCGCGCTGCGCGACATGGCGGTCCTGCCCGATATCTTCGATGTCGCGACGAACGCCGGCCGGCATGTCGACGCGATGCTCGACACACTGCGCTACAGCCCGGCATTGCGAACCGGAACACCTGCGAAGAAAGAACCCACCTGAACGGTTTGGCCGTAGAACGGAGAAGCACGGCGGGGCGCGTACGCCCCGCCGCTTTTGCAACCGTCTTCAGCCGCCCGTGAAGCGCCGCGCCACATAGAGCAGCAGCGCGACGAAGAAAATCAGCGCGGCCCACGCCCACGTCGGCATAGCGTGCGGCGCGCTCTCATGGTGCAGCGTGCTCGCCGCGCGGCCGCTCAGCGTGCCGCCGTATTGCTGCGGCAGCAAACGCGCGCGCCGCGCAACGCCCGCAAGGCTGATCGGCCGCAGGAATACGTGCGTGCGGCGCGGCCCCTGCCCCGCCACGCGATTCGGTCCCGTGCCGTGCTTCGCTTCGACGACAGCGCAGAATTCGGTGAAGAAATCGTCGGCGACTTCGTGCAGCGCGTTTTCCAGCTGGCGCGCCGGCAACTCGGCCAGCGGGCCGGTGAGCGTCGCCCACACCGAATAGTCGATGCGCGTGCTCGTACCCTTGCAGATGCCCGCCGGGCCGCCCGGCTCATCGTCGGCGCGCAGGGCCACGTCGATCTGGCCGCGCAGCGAGCCGACGCCGTCGGCGCGCGCACGAAAGCTCAGTACGCGGCGCGGCGTGAGCGGAACCTGGGAGGCGTCGGCTGCGAGGTGAGCGCGCACTTCGTAACGCGCGCGCAACGGCCCGAGCGGCACGGTGAGCGTCAAGGCGTACTCGCCCGGCCCGAGACGCCGCAACGATTCACAGTGCTCCATGCTCGCTCGCACGAGCGCGCTGTCCTGCAGCGCCTCCCAGACGACAGATGGCGCAAGCGGAATGCGTAAGGCGTCGTTCAGTTCCATGGCGGCTCCCACGATAGCGCCCGGTAGCTCGTCCCGGTCAGGATGTCTGATCGATCCGGTCTACGCGCGAAGCGTAAAACGCCACAAAGTTCTTGATGCCTGCGACGCCGGCGAGCGGCGCCTCGTAGCTCCACGCAACATCTTCGACACGCGTGTCCTCCGTGCGCAGATGAAAATACGACGCCTCGCCCTTGTACGGGCAACGCGTCGTATGCGTGGAACGTTCCAGTCGCGCCATGTTCACGTCGGCGCGCGGGAAATAGAAAACATCCGGGTAACCGGTTTCGGAGAGCGTCAGTGCCGAGAGCGTGTCGGCAATGGTGATGCCGCCGTGAATCACGCGCACGCGATGACGGTTGGCGACGATATCGATGCGATGTTCGGCGTCTGGATTGACCGCCATATCCGGCTCCCTGAATGGTCGCGGCAGTGCCCGCCTACGCTGTGCACGGCCTGAGGGCCTACGCCGCGCCTGTGTTCGTCCGCGGCGCCCCGCTCTTGCTCTTACTCTTGCTTTCGGCCCCGCTCCTGCTTTTGGTCCTGAGCGGGTCGCGGCGCGCGCCGCGACCCGCTCATGGCTTCATTATCGGCGAAACTTCGCCGCCTTGTATGAACTTCGATGCGGAGCGTGCGGGCCCGCACGCCCCGCCCAGCGGGGCTGCCGGGTATTCACCAGGTGAACGAGGCACGCGCGGTGCCGCTCGAACCGACCGTAACCGCGCTCGTTTTCGCGACGCCCGAGTAGCTCGCGTGGACCGAATACCGGCCCGGCGGCACCTTCACGAGCATGTACGGCCCGAGCGACGTGGTGTCGAGCACGTTCGTGCCGTGTGCGTCCGCGATCTTCACGTGGATGTCGGCGAGATAGTTGCCGCCGGTGCCGGTGAAGCGCAGTGACAGCGGCCAGCGGCGCGCGGCCTGCCGCAGCGCCATCGACTCGTCCTGACCGACGCCGCCCGATACGTACGAGACCGCGCCCTGTTGCTGGATTTGCGGCATGCCGGTGCCGTTGGCGTTGCCCGCGCTCGTGTTGTCGGTGGTCGAGCCGCCGACAGTGCCTCCCGTACTGTTTTGCTGCGCCGCCGCCGTGCCCGCGATGCCGAGCGCGACCGCCGCCAGCAGCGCCGAAGCCGCCGAAGCGATTTGGCGCGAATTCCGGAACGTCTTCATCGTGCCACTCCTTACACATCCACTACGACGAACAGACGAGCAATTCGCGTGCCTGGTGCGCGAAGCGAGCGGACGCCGCATACGACACTGCCGCCGGGCCAGAGGCCAACGGCGGCAGCGAATAACGACGGCAAGTGAGCGGCCCGGCGCGCGGCCGGACCCTAACAGACGCTAAAGAACCCTACGGCGCAGGATCAGCCGGAATCAGCCAAGGTCGACCGGCACGAAGATCTGCGCATTGTCGCGCTGGATCAGCAGCGCAATGCTCTTGCCCGCATGCGTGATCATGTCCTTGAGCTGCTCGGCGCTCGTCACCGCGCGGCCGTTCACGGCGAGGATCACGTCGCCCGGCTGGATGCCCGCGTTCTCGGCCGCGCCGCCCGCCTGTTCGACGATCACGCCGTGATCGACCGACGCGTTGCTCTTCTCGTCCGGCGTGAGCGAGCGCACCGCGACGCCGAGGCGGCCCTGCATCTGCGCGTTGTGCGTATCGGCCGAGGCAACCTTCGTATCGGTGAGCGCACCGATCGTCGCGCTCACGGTCTTCGTCGACTTGTCGCGCCACAGCTGAATGTCGGCCTTCGTGCCCGGCTTCATCGAGGCGATCAGCGCCGGCAGATCGGTGGAATCGTCCACGTGCTGGCCGTTCACCGACAGGATCACGTCGCCGGGCTTCAGGCCCGCCTTCGCCGCGGGACCACCCGCGTCGACCGAGCTCACGAGCGCGCCGTGCGGCTTGTCCATGCCGAACGAATCGGCGAGCGTCTGGTTCACCGACTGCACCGCCACGCCGAGGCGGCCGCGGCTCACGTGGCCCGTCTTGACGAGGTCGTCCTTGACCTTCATGGCCTCATCGATCGGAATGGCGAACGACAGGCCCTGGAAGCCGCCCGTCTGCGAGTAGATCATCGAGTTGATGCCGATCACTTCGCCCTGCAGATTGAACAGCGGTCCGCCCGAGTTGCCCGGATTCACCGGCACGTCGGTCTGGATGAACGGCGTGTAGTTCTCCTCCGGCAGCGAGCGCGACTTCGCGCTGATGATGCCCGAGGTCACGGTGTTGTCGAAGCCGTACGGCGAGCCGATCGCCACGACCCACTGGCCGACCTTGCTCTGGTGCGGATCGCCGATCTTCACGGTCGGCAGGCTCTTCGCGTCGATCTTCAGCACCGCGACGTCCGACTGCTTGTCCGCGCCGACGACCTTCGCCTTGAACTCGCGCTTGTCGGTGAGCTTCACCGTCACGACGTTCGCACCGTCGACGACGTGCGCGTTCGTGAGGATGTAGCCGTCCGAGCTGATGATGAAGCCCGAACCGAGGCTCGCGCTCGGCGTGTCGGACTCGCCGCCGCTGCCGTCGCCCGCGCCCGGGTGGTTGCCGTAGAAGTGCTTGAAGAACTGGTAGAACGGATCGTTCGGATCGATCGGCAGTTGCTGCGCGCGGCCGTGCATCGAGGTCTCTTTGACCATGTGCTTGGCGCTGATGTTGACGACTGCGGGCCCGAAGGTCTCGACGAGGCCGGAGAAATCGGGAACGCCGGTTTTGGCGGCGGCTTCCGCGGGCATCAGCGCCGCGGCCTGAGCCGACGAAACCAGGTTCGGGGTCGGAACGTCATGGCGTCCGGCTACATAGCCCGCCGACAACGCGGCGGCTACGGCAATCGCCACGGCACTGCGAGTTAAGACTTTTGCGTTCATTGCGGACTCCTTGAAGCGGGGACGTGTTGTGCGTGTTATGACGGAACAAAGACTACGTGGCGTCACTTAAAGGAGTCTTAATCCGGCGACCCCCATGCAAAAAGTGCGCCGCGGGGTTCAGAAACGCACGTCGACCTGAAGACCGCCCGCCGGCGAATCGCCGAGCGTGATCGTCGCGTTGTGCTGATCCGCGATGCGGCGCACGATCGCGAGCCCGAGGCCGGTGCCGGAAACGTCCGTGCGCGCCCGCGAAGCGCCCCCGCCGACGCGGTAGAAACGGTCGAACACGCGCGCGCGCTCGGCGACCGGAATGCCCGGCCCGCTATCGGCGATGCGCACGAGCGGATGGCCGCCGTCGAGGCGCAGCGCCACGTCGACGCGCCCGCCTTCCGGCGTGTATTTCGTGGCGTTGTCGAGCAGGTTGTTGAGCATCACGCGCAGCGCGTCGGCGTCGCCGTGCACGGTTGCATCGGTGCTCTGCTCGATGCCGAGATCGACGCCGCGCTGCTGCGCAACAGTCGCGCGCGACGCCACGCAATCTTCGAGCAGCACGCGCAGATCGACGTCGTGCGCGCACACATGACCGTCCGGTTCGGAGCGCGCGAGCGCGAGCAGCTGTTCGGCAAGCCGCGTCGCGCGCGTCACGCCCGCCTGCAGATCGTCGAGCGCTTCGCGGCGCGTCTCGTCGTCCTTTGCGCGCGCAACCAGTTGCGCCTGGATCTGCACCGCGGCGAGCGGCGTGCGCAGTTCGTGCGCGGCATCGGCGACGAAGGCCTTTTGCGTGTCGCGCGCCTGCGCGAGACGGTTGAGCAGCGCATTCAGCGCGCGCACGAGCGGCGTGACTTCGCGCGGCAGCCGTTGCTCGGGCAACGGATCGAGCGCTTCGGGATGGCGCGTATCGAGCGCATTCGTGACGCGCGCGAGCGGCTTGAGCCCGCGGCCCACCACGAGCCAGACGGCAAGTCCCAGAAACGGCAGCAGCACGATCAGCGGCCACAGCGTGCGCAGCGCGACGTTCGCCGCGAGACGGTTGCGCACGGAGACGGGTTGCGCGAGCTGCACGAAGTTGTCGCCGACGATCGCGCCATACACGCGCCAGTCGCCGCGATCGGTGCGCTCGGTCGAGAAGCCGAGTTCGGTGCGCGGCGCGAGCGGCACGCGCGGGTGCGAGTAATACATCAGCACGCCGTTGCGGTTCCAGATCTGCAAGACGATGCCCTCGTTGCCGGTGTCGCGCGAGCTGAGAATCTCGCTGAACGGCTCGGAGGGCAATGCGTCGGCAATTTCCTGCAACTGGTAGTCGAACAGTTCGTTGGCTTCGGCCAGCGCCTGGCGATAGATCAGCCAGCCCGCCAGCACGACACCCGCGACGACGATCGCGAGCAGCCAGAAAAGCAGTTGTTTCCGGATAGAACTCATCGGCGCGTCACGCTTCCTTCGCGATCATGTAACCGAGTCCGCGCACGTTGCGGATCAGGTCGGCGCCGAGCTTCTTGCGCAGAGCGTGGATATAGACTTCGACCGTGTTGCTGCCGATCTCCTCGCCCCACCCGTACATCTTTTCCTCGAGCTGGTTCTTCGAGAGCACCGCGCCCGGGCGTGCGAGCAGCGCTTCGAGCAGCGCGAATTCGCGCGCCGAAAGCGCAATCGGCACGCCGTCCTGGGTCACCTGGTGCGACGCCGGATCGAGCGTGATCGTGCCGTAGCGGATCATCGACTCGCTGCGGCCCGACTGGCGGCGGATCAGCGCGCGCATGCGCGCGCCGAGTTCGTCGAGATCGAAGGGCTTGATGAGATAGTCGTCGGCGCCGGCGTCGAGGCCCTTCACGCGGTCGGCAACCGCATCGCGCGCCGTGAGGATCAGCACCGGGAGTGCCAGGCCGCGCGCGCGCAGCGTGCGCAGCACGTCGAGCCCGTCCTTTCTCGGCAGGCCCAGATCGAGCAGCAGCAGATCGTAAGATTCGCCGGTCACGGCGGTGATGGCGGCGTCGCCGTCCTCGACCCAGTCGACCGCGAAGCCGTCGCCGCGCAGCGCTTTACGCACGCCCTCGGCGATCATGCGGTCATCTTCGACAAGCAGTATTCGCATCGTAATGAATTGGCAAAGAGGCGCTGCGTGACGGTGGAGCGGGCGCCGGATTGGGGCAGATGGGTCCATTCTAGCGCCCCCGGCCCCCGCTCCACCGTCGTGCCGTCCCCGCGCCACCGCCGCGCCACCGTCACGCCGGTCGGCTTTCGCGCACGCACCAGGGTTTTTGTCGCCGCTCGATGCGCGCGCGCCGCACGAGGTCTTTACAATTGTCGCTTTTGCGGCGCGCGGCGCTGCGATGCGCGCCCGGCTTGCACGATGCGCATCACGTCACGCGGTGCGCGGCACACAAGATTCGCGCGTGCGCGCGGCCAGGCGTTGGCAACCGATCGTGCCCATCGCCTGCCGCGCGCCCTTTGCACGGCCCGTATTCATCCGACGCTCCACATGCTCCCTGCTTCGCTGTCCCGCCTTCGCACCCTGTTGCATCCCGTGTTGCGTCCCGTCACGCCGCGCGCCGCGCGCATGACAGGCGCGCCGTCCGCTACACGCGTAGCCGCACCTGTGCGCGCCGTGTTCGCCCTGCGCCTTGCCTGCGCCGCACTGGCCGCGGCGAGCCTCGGCATGCCCGCCGCGCAGGCGCAGCCGGAAGGCGCGCGCCTGCCTTCGGTCAACGTGAGCACCGTGCTGCCGCCCTCCGTGATGGCGGGCCTCGAGCGCGCGCACGTGCCGCTCTCGGCGGTGAGCGTGGTGATCGAAAAGATCGGCGACCGCCAGCCGAGCGTGGCCGTCAACGCGGGCCAGCCGATGATGCCCGCCTCGACGATGAAGATCGTCACGACGTGGACCGGCCTCGCGATGCTCGGCGCCGACTACCGCTGGCACACGAGCGCGTTCACCGATGGCGAGGTCGACGCGAACGGCACGTTGCACGGCAATCTCTACATCAAGGGCACGGGAGACCCGAAACTCGTCCCCGAAGAGCTGATCGATCTCGCGCAGAAGATCCGCGCCGCGGGCATCGCGCATATCGACGGCGCGCTCGTGCTCGACAAGAGCGAGTTCGACGCTTCGACGCGCGACCTGCCGCCGTTCGACGACGACGTCGAGGCTCCCTACAACGTCGGCCCCGATCCGCTGATGTACGCGTTCAAATCGGTATCGTTCACGTACTCGCCGTCGCCCGATGGCGTCTCGATCAGCATCGTGCCGCCAGTCGCGCAATGGCAGATCGACAACCACATCCGCGAGCACGGCGGCAAATGCGCCGGCATGATGCCGTCGCCGCAGATCGCACCGGGTGCGAACGGCACCGTGACCGCGAGCTTCGACGGCGGCTACGCCGCGCGCTGTGGCGAGCGCACGCTCAACATGGCCGCGCCGGTCGATCACACCACGTTCTTCACCGACGGCTTCCTCGCGCTGTGGCAACAGGCAGGCGGCACCTTCAGCGGCACCGTGCGCGAAGGCGTCGTGCCGCCGGGCGCGCGCCTCATCGCGGTCCATCAGAGCCCGCCGCTCGCCGACGTCGTGCACGACATCAACAAGTTCAGCAACAACGTGATGGCGCGCAACCTGTTTCTCACGCTCGGCGCCGTAGAAGGCAAGGCGCCCTCGACCACGACGAAAGCTGCCGCCGCCGTCAAGGCGTTCCTGCGCAAGAGCGGCGTCTACGCGCCCGAACTCGCGCTCGAAAACGGCTGCGGCCTCTCGCGCGACGAGCACATCAGCGCGCTTTCGCTCGCGTCGCTGCTGCAGGCCGCGAACGCGAGCCCGGTCGCGCAGCCGTTCGTCGATTCGCTGCCGATCGCGGGCGTCGACGGGACGATGCGCCACCGCCTCACCAATACGCCTGTGGACGGCAACGCGCACATCAAGACCGGCACGCTGCGCGACGTGCGCGCGATCGCGGGCTACGTTGCGGCACAGACGGGCGAAACGTGGATCGTCGTGAGTCTTATCAACGACCCGCATGCGGCAGGCGCGCGCGAAGCGCACGATGCGCTGCTCGAATGGGTCTACAAGGGCATGCCCGAAGAGGCGCCGATGTACGTGCAGCGCCATCCGAAGCGGGCGGCGAAGCATGTCGTCCGCAAGAAAGCCCAGCGCCGCGGCGCGCATTGACGCGGCCTCGTTCAGCACGCGTCGCACGAAAAAAAACGCTTCGCGAGAGCCGTCCAGATTGCTGACAAACGCCCGTTATCGACCGGAGGGGTTGTCAGCAATCTGCGCCCCAAAAAACAAACCCCATGTTCCGAAAAACATGGGGTTCGTCAGCAATCCGGGCGCGCCGAAGCGCCCCACCTTTACGACATCCGTTCCCAGATTTTGTACACCTCGTCGCCGTTACGCTTACCGACCACAAGCACATCGACGGTTTCGCCCTCGATGGCATAAATGACGCGGTATTCGCCTGCGTCCACACGCCGCTCGCCTCGGGTCGCCCCCTTCATCGGCTGACTGTCGTGGGGTTCCGGGTTCTTCAGAAGCCCGAGGATTGCGGAAACGACCTGTCGATACTGCTTTGCATCAAGGCTTTGGCAGGCTTTCTGCGCCTGCTTCGTCATCTTTAGATTCATTTCCTGAGTTCCGGGCATCACGCAGGAACGCCGCAACCTCGTCGTCGCTCGCATAACCTTCCTCGCGGGCGGCCTCGGCCTGGATAAGCCACAACTTATCCTCAAGCTCCTGGACGCGATTGCGCAGGTTATCGAAGTCGCGCCTCGATACCACGTACGCCGTGAGCCTGTCGTGGCGAGTAATACCCACGGGGTGGCCCAACGCCTCGTCCAGGACCTCGCCGAAACGGGTCTTGGCGTCCCTCGCGGTGAAAGTTACGAGGGTATTGCTGTTCATCGCGTTCTCCGCCGGGGCTTCAGTGTGACGTTGCACCCGGTTTCTTCATCAAGTTTGGATTCAGTGAATTCGCTGTTTTTCGATTCGGTCTCTATTTTCGGTCGATTAGTCCGCGTGTCTCTGTCTGCCAATGTTCAGGGTGTTCGCTGCACTCGAAGGCGCAACGAGGCCCATTGTAGGCACTATGATCAAAATGTGCAAATTGAGTCAAAATGACCATTTTGACCACTTTTGCACGTACCCCAACCAATACAGGACGTAGGCGACCACGCCAGGGGCGGCAATGACGACCAGGCTCCGCGCGCCGGTCGGGTTGTTTTGAAGGGTCACGCAGAACCCATCAGGCGTCACGACATCGCGTCGTCAAACCTTGGCGGCTCGCCAGAATGCAAAAACCCCACGCTCAGAAAAACGTGGGGTTCGTCAGCAGACTGGACGGTTCGCGAGAACCGTTTTTTTGCATGCGTGTGTACAGCTGATGTCCGGCTATCGAGCCCGCTATTCCTGCACTTATTCCCGCACTTACTCCTGCGCTTCGAACGCCGCCGCCGCCCTTCCGAGCCGGTCGTTCACGGCGATCCAGTCGAGCGTTTCAGGCAGTTTTTCGATCAGGATGCGCGTGACGTTCGCACGATCGAGCGCCCGTAGCAAGCCATAGAGTTCGCGTGCGTACAACTGCGGATCTTCCGGCGCGGCGACGAAGTGCACGCCGGGCGCGCTCGCCCATGCGTGTGCGCGCGATGCGCGGGCCACGAGCGCCACGGTCTCGCCGTTCTCGCGCGCCGCACTCAGCAGCGGCTCCAAAGCCTCGAACGGCAGCAGCGCGAGCGGCGTGCGCGGCGCGTAGTGGGCCTTTAGCGTCCCCGAGGCACGCGGCGCCGTGGCATCCGATCCGTCGGGCAGACGCGGCGCCTCGCCGAGTACCCGCGCGATATCGTGCGGCGTGATGTGGCCCGGGCGCAGCAGCGCCGGGAAGCCGCGCGAGAGATCGAGAATCGTCGATTCGATGCCCACGTCGCTCGCCCCGCCGTCGAGCACATGCACGGCCGCGCCGAATTCGTCGCGCACGTGCTGCGCGGTGGTCGGGCTCACATGGCCGAAGCGGTTCGCCGACGGCGCCGCAACACCGCCATGGCCGCCGCGGCGCGCCGAAAACGCCGCGAGCAGTTTCTGCGCAACCGGATGCGACGGACAGCGCAAACCGACCGAATCCTGACCGCCGCTCACGGCATCGGGAATGCGCGGGTGGCGCTTGACGATCAGCGTGAGCGGGCCGGGCCAGAACGCGGCGACGAGCTTGCGCGCCGGCTCCGGCCACTCGGCGGCCCAATACTCGGGATCGGCGCCGGGCGGCAGATGCACGATTACCGGATGGTTCGCGGGCCGCCCTTTGGCCGCGTAGATGCGCGCGACGGCGTCGGGGTTCGCCGCGTCGCCGCCGAGGCCGTAGACGGTCTCGGTCGGGAAAGCGACAAGCTCGCCCGCATCGAGCAGCGCGGCGGCGTGCTCGATTTCGGCATCGGTGGGATACAGCTGACCGGTCATGACGTCGTGCAACCTCAGCTCGTGGCGATATGCAGCAAACGCGCGCAGTCGCGCGCAGCCACGCGCGCTTCGTCGAGCGTCGGCGCCGTGAAGTTCACATGGCCCATCTTACGGCCTGGACGCGCATCTTCCTTGCCGTACAGATGCAGACGCGCAGCCGGCATGGCCGCCACCTGGTCCCACGGCGGCGTGACGGGCACGGCGCCTTTCTGCGCGCGCGCGCCACCTGCCCCTCCCGCACCGCTTCCACCGGCGGCGAACCACACATCGCCGAGGATGTTGAGCATCACGGCCGGCGAGTGTTGACGCGTGTCGCCGAGCGGCATGCCCGTCATCGCGCGCACCTGCTGCTCGAACTGGCTCGTGGCGCACGCATCGACCGTGTAGTGACCCGAGTTGTGCGGACGCGGCGCCATTTCGTTGGCGACGATCGAGCCGTCTTCGAGGATAAAGAATTCCACGCACAGCACGCCCACGTAGCCGAGCTTCTCCGCGATCTGCAGCGCCGCCTGCTGCGCCTGCTCGACGAGCGCGGCGCTCGCGTCGGGCGCGGGCACGATCGTATGCGACAGCACGCCGTTGCGGTGTGTGTTCTGCGCGAGCGGATAGACGGCGCTCGCGCCGCTCGTGCCGCGCGCGATCAGCGCCGAGACCTCGAATTTCAGCGGCAGACGCTTTTCCAGCACGCACGGCACGCCGCCGAGCGCGGCATGCGCCTCGCGCACCTCCTCGGCGTTGCCCACGCGCACCTGGCCCTTGCCGTCGTAGCCGAGCCGCGCGGTCTTGAGAATGCCCGGCAGCACGGCGGCGAGCGTGGCGTCGTCGATGGCGGCGAGCGCCTGCGACGATTCGATCACCACGTGCGGCGCGACCGGCACGCCCGCGGCGGCGATAAAGCGTTTTTCGGCGATGCGGTCCTGCGCAACGGCCACGCAGCTACCGGAGGGACTCACGAAGGTCGATTTGGCGAGTGCGTCGAGGCTCGCGGCAGGCACGTTCTCGAATTCGGTCGAGATGGCGGCGCACAGGCGCGAAAGTTCGGTCAGCGCGGCTTCGTCCTCGTAGGCGGCGCGCAGATGGCGGTCGGCGACCATACCGGCCGGGCTCGCCGGATCCGGATCGAGCACGGCGACGCGGTAGCCCATCGCCTGGGCGGCAAAGCAGAACATGCGGCCGAGCTGGCCGCCACCCACCATGCCAAGCCAGGCGCCGGGCAGGATCGGTGAAACCGGAGTGTTGTCAGGGGTCATCTCAGTGGTCGGTCGCGGCTGGCGCGGCGCTGCAAACGGCGCACGGGCCAGGCCGGGTTGAATGTCGAAGTTGAGCGTCGAGGTCGAACGTCGAGATCGAACGTAATAGCGAGGCGTGCTGCCGTGCCCCGGCGGGGGCGCTCACAGCGCCGGCAACACCATTGCGTGTGCGGCTTCGTTCTGGCGCACCCGGAAAGCCGCGAGCTTGTTCGCGTATTCCGTGTCCGTCACGCTCAGGATCGACACGGCGAAGAGCGCCGCGTTGGCCGCGCCCGCCTCGCCGATGGCGAAGGTCGCGACCGGCACGCCCTTGGGCATCTGCACGATCGAATGGAGCGAATCGACGCCCTTCAGATACCTGCTCGCCACCGGCACGCCGAGCACCGGCACGGTGGTCTTCGCGGCCAGCATGCCCGGCAGATGCGCCGCGCCGCCCGCGCCCGCGATGATCGCGCGCAGGCCGCGCTCGCGGGCCTTTTCGGCGTACTCGAACATTTCGTCGGGCATGCGGTGCGCCGAGACGACCTTCGCCTCGTAGGCGACGCCGAACTCCTGCAGGATCGCAACCGCCTGCTTCATCGTTTCCCAGTCCGAGCTGGAGCCCATCAGTACGCCGACGAGCGGCGCTGCATGCTGGTGAGCCGTCTGTACTTCGCTCATTTGCTTCCTTTCCCCGGGATGCGCGCGCTCGCGCGCATCCGTCGACGTTAATTCACGCTGATTCGCGTCAGGCGAGATGCCTCAGGCGAGCGTCTGGCCGGTGAGGCGCTCAAGCGCCTCCTGATACTTCGCGGACGTCTTCTCGATCACCTCGCCGGGCAGCTTCGGCGCCGGCGGCTCCTTCTTCCAGTCCTGGGTTTCGAGCCAGTCGCGCACGAACTGCTTGTCGAACGACGGCGGATTCGAGCCCACCTGATACTGGTCGGCGGGCCAGAAGCGCGACGAGTCGGCGGTGAGCGCCTCGTCCATCAGATACAGCTGGCCGTGATTGTCGAGGCCGAATTCGAACTTCGTGTCGGCGATGATGATGCCGCGCGTCGCCGCATAATCGGCCGCTTCCTTGTACAGCTTGATCGCCGTTTCCTTGATGGTGCGCGACAGCTCGGTGCCGATGCGGCGCTCCATCTCTTCGTACGTGATGTTCTCGTCGTGGTGGCCCATTTCGGCCTTCGCCGCGGGCGTGAAGATCGGCTCGGGCAGCTTCTGCGCATTCTGCAGGCCCGGCGGCAGTTGCACGCCGCACACGGCGCCCGTGGCCTGGTAGTCCTTCCAGCCGCTGCCCGCCAGATAGCCGCGCACCACCGCCTCGACGAGAATCGGTTCGAGGCGCTTCACGACGACCGCACGGCCGCGCACCTGCTCGACTTCATCGGGCGCGACGACGGTTTCGGGATCGACGCCGGTGAGGTGGTTCGGCACGACATGTTCGAGCTTGCCGAACCAGAAGTTCGCCATCTGGTTCAGCACCTGGCCCTTGCGCGGAATCGGCTCGCCCATGATGACGTCGAACGCCGACAAACGGTCGGTCGTGACGATCAGCAGCTTGTCGGTGCCCACGGCATAGTTGTCGCGGACCTTGCCGCGGCCGAGGAGCGGCAGCGAGCGGAGCGTGGATTCGTAGAGGGTAGACATCGTCGTGATTCGCTATTTAACGTGGCGGGGCCGGCGCAAAACCGGACCGAAAGGGAAAACCGGGTAAACCAAAAGGGTAAATCAAAAAGCCAGTCGCCGTTCCCCAGACTGGCGGATACGGCGACGATCCTGCTGCAGGTTGCCTGCGCAGAATGTTGCACGGAACGTCGCGCGCCCGGCCGGTCGTGCTGCGGGCGCTGCAGGCGCCGCGAGCACGGTCCGGGGCGCGCGGCGCATCAGCGAACGATCTGCGCGAGTTCGCCCGACTTGTACTTCTCGGCGATCTTGTCGAGCGACACCGGCTTGATCTTGCCCGCCTGGCCTTCGCAGCCGAACGCCAGGTAACGGTCCACGCAGACCTTCTTCGCGGCTTCGCGGGCCGGCTTCAGGTAGTCGCGCGGGTCGAACTTCGACGGGTTCTCGAACATGTAGCGACGAATCGCGCCCGTGATCGCGAGACGCAGGTCGGTGTCGATATTGACCTTGCGCACGCCGTGACGGATGCCTTCCTGGATTTCCTCGACCGGCACGCCGTAGGTTTCCTTCATGTCGCCGCCGAATTCGCGGATTTCCGCCAGCAGTTCCTGCGGCACCGACGACGAACCGTGCATCACGAGGTGCGTGTTCGGAATGCGCGCGTGGATTTCCTTGATGCGCTGGATCGACAGGATGTCGCCCGTGGGCTTCTTCGAGAACTTGTACGCGCCGTGCGAGGTGCCGATGGCAATCGCCAGTGCGTCGCACTGCGTGAGCTTCACGAAGTCGGCGGCCTGCTCCGGATCGGTCAGGAGCTGCTCGCGCGTCATCGTGCCCTCGGCGCCGTGACCGTCTTCCTTGTCGCCCTTCATCGTTTCCAGCGAACCGAGCACGCCCAGTTCCGCCTCGACCGTGACGCCGATCGAGTGCGCCATGTCGACGACGCGGCGCGACACGTCGACGTTGTATTCGTACGATGCGACCGTCTTGCCGTCGGCTTCCAGCGAGCCGTCCATCATGACGCTGCTGAAACCGCTGCGGATCGCGCCCATGCAAACCGCCGGCGACTGGCCGTGGTCCTGGTGCATGACGACCGGGATATGCGGATACGACTCGATGGCGGCTTCGATCAGGTGGCGCAGGAACGGCTCGCCCGCATATTTGCGTGCACCCGCCGACGCCTGCATGATCACCGGCGCGCCGACCTGGTCGGCTGCCGCCATGATGGCCTGAACCTGCTCCAGGTTGTTGACGTTGAATGCGGGCAGGCCATAGCCGTGCTCTGCTGCGTGGTCGAGCAGTTGACGCATTGATACGAGAGGCATTGTGCTACTCCTTTGATTTGAAACGAATTTCTACGTCACGCCGGCCATCTTGCGTGGCCGGTCGAAGGCGGCCTGGCAGCCGCCGCCCGCATGCTCGCCGCGGGCGCAATGGCGTGATTTTATCGCGAAGCCAGCCCGCGCCCGGCGCAATCGCGTCAGCCGCATGAAAATGCCATGTCAGGGCGTCCTGACGGCTGGCTGGCAGCGGACTGACATCGGGATGGCGTCGGACTGGCAATTAAGCTGAAAAGCTGGCTGAAAAGCGGACTGAAAAGCAGGCAGTCCGCGCGGCCTCTCGTACGCGCGGACTGCGGCCGGATTCATGCACGAACCGGGTCAAACTCGCGGTCAAACTTCGCGGTCAAACTTTACAGCACGTCACCCACACGGACGATCTTCAGCGTGTTGGTGCCGCCAGGCTGCCCCATCGGCTCGCCAACGGTCAGCACCACCACGTCGCCGCGCGACGCATAGCCCTTGCTCACCACCACTTCGACGGCTTGCTGGAGCGCGGTGTCGCGGTCCGTGCTGGTGTCGAGGTGCAGCGGCGTGACGTTGCGGTAGAGGGTCATCGCGCGCTCGCTGCCGGTGCGCGGCGTGAGCGCGAAGATCGGCACGTGGGTCCAGTGACGCGACATCCACAGCGCCGTCGAGCCCGAATCCGTGAGGGCCACGATTGCCTTCGCGCCGAGATGGAACGCCGTGAAGAGCGCGCCCATGGCGATCGACTGGTCGATGCGCGTGAAGGTGCGGTCGAGGAAATCCTTGTCGAGCTCGGACTGCTCGGACTTCTCGGCTTCGAGACAGATCGCGGCCATCGCCTCGACCGTCTGCACCGGGTACTTGCCCGCCGCCAATTCCGCCGAGAGCATCACGGCGTCGGTGCCGTCGAGCACCGCGTTCGCGACGTCCGACACTTCCGCGCGCGTCGGCACGGGCGCGTAGATCATCGACTCCATCATCTGCGTCGCGGTGATGACAAGCTTGTTCGAATCGCGCGCCATGCGGATCATGCGCTTTTGCAGGGCGGGCACGGCGGCGTTGCCGACTTCGACCGCGAGGTCGCCGCGCGCGACCATGATGCCGTCCGACGAATCGAGGATCTCCTGCAACTCGGGAATGGCCTCGGCGCGCTCGATCTTCGCGATCATCTTCGGCTTGATGCCGTATGGCGCGCCCGCGATATTCGCGAGCTGGCGCGCCATTTCCATGTCCGTTGCGTTCTTCGGGAACGACACGGCGATGTAGTCCGCGCCGAGCGACATCGCCGTGCGGATGTCCTCCATGTCCTTCGCGGTCAGCGCGGGCGCGGTGAGGCCGCCGCCCTGGCGGTTGATGCCCTTGTTGTTCGACAGGTCGCCGCCGATGCGCACGGTCGTATGGATCTCGCTGCCGATCACGCGCACGACGTCGAGCACGATCAGGCCGTCGTTGAGCAGCAGCACGTCGCCCGACTTCAGGTCGCGCGGCAGATCCTTGTAGTCGAGACCGGCGCGTTCTTCGTTGCCGAGTTCGCAGTCGGCGTCGAGGATGAACGGCATGCCGGGTTCGAGCGAGACCTTGCCGTTCTCGAATTTGCCGACGCGAATCTTCGGGCCTTGCAGGTCGGCCATGATCGCAATCTCGCGACCTGCCTTGCGGGCGCATTCCCGCACGCTGTCTGCACGCTGGCGGTGATCGTCCGCCGTGCCGTGCGAGAAGTTGAGGCGCACCACGTCGAGTCCCGCGCGAATCATCTGCAGCAGGACGTCCGGCGAGCTGGAAGCCGGACCGATGGTTGCAACAATCTTGGTGGCGCGATGCATGAGTCTCCTCGTCTGGAAAAGATCGCTGGAAGAAACGTTGCTGCGAGAAGGACCGACCGGCTCACCCGCACCCGCGGTGTGGCCGAAACGCGCGCCGGTGAAATACAGCGTCGCTTTGTGCGAGCGCGCGATCCGCGCGGCGGCCGCTTCGGCCACGCGCGCTTCGCGCCTCGGGGCAGCGTGCTCGCCGCGGTGTGCGAGCGCGCATTTTGCGCGCCGCGTCCGCGGCTGCCGCCGAATGTGACACGCGCCCCGCCGCTACCGCCGGGGCGCACCGTGTCGCTTACGAAGCTGCCCGGGTTTCGAGCACTTCGACAGCCGGCAGCTTCTTGCCCTCGAGGAATTCGAGGAACGCGCCGCCGCCGGTCGAGATATAGCTGACCTTGTCGTGGATGCCGTACTTCGCGATGGCCGCAAGCGTGTCGCCGCCGCCTGCGATCGAGAACGCCGACGACTTCGCGATAGCCTGCGCGAGCGTCTTCGTGCCTTCGCCGAACTGGTCGAATTCGAACACGCCCACCGGGCCGTTCCAGACGATTGTGCCGGCCTGTTCGAGTTGCGAGGCGAGCGCCTTCGCGGTCTGCGGGCCGATGTCGAGGATCAGGTCGTCGTCGGCGACGTCGGCCACGGCCTTGATTTCAGCCTTCGCGTCCGCCGCGAACGCCTTCGCGGTCACGACGTCGCTCGGAATCGGCACCGAGGCGCCACGCGCGCGCGCCGCGTCGATGATGACCTTCGCTTCGGCGACCAGGTCGGCTTCGGCGAGCGACTTGCCGATCTTCAGGCCGGCCGCGAGCATGAACGTATTGGCGATGCCGCCGCCGACGATCAGCTGGTCCACTTTTTCCGCGAGCGACTTGAGGATGGTGAGCTTGGTCGAGACCTTCGAGCCCGCGACGATCGCCACGAGCGGGCGCTTCGGCGCGCCGAGCGCCTTGCCGAGCGCGTCGAGTTCGGCGGCGAGCAGCGGGCCCGCGCAGGCAACGCTCGCGTACTTCGCGATGCCGTTCGTGGTGGCTTCGGCCCGGTGCGCGGTGCCGAACGCGTCGTTCACGTAGACGTCGCAGAGCTTCGCCATCTTCTGCGAAAGCTCGTCGGAGTTCTTCTTTTCGCCCTTGTTGACGCGGCAGTTCTCGAGCAGGACGACGTTGCCCGGCGCGACATTCACGCCGTTCTCGACCCAGTTCGCGACGAGCGGCACATCGCGGCCGAGCAGGTCGGACAAACGCTTCGCGACCGGCGCGAGCGAGTCTTCCGGCTTGAACTCGCCTTCGGTCGGACGGCCGAGGTGCGACGTGACCATGACGGCCGCGCCCGCGGCGAGCGCGGCCTTGATGGCCGGCACGGAAGCGCGGATGCGGGTGTCTTCGGTGATGTTGCCCTGGTCGTCCTGCGGCACGTTGAGGTCGGCGCGGATGAATACCCGTTTGCCGTTGAGCTTGCCTTCGGAGATCAGATCGGAGAGACGCAGAACCTTGTTCATGGACTTGACTGTGCGTGATGGTGGGAAGGCGGTGACAACGCGATGCCCGGGCTGCTGCGGACCTGGCGCGGCGTGCACGGCGCGGGAGCCGGATCTTGAGACGTCCCGGGTCGCTGCTCGTGGCCTTGCCTGATATCCGACGAGCGCGACGAAAGCCGGCATCGAATTGCGAGACCGGTATTTTAGCCGATCGCCAGACCGATCCGAGACGCCCTTCGGCGAATGCCCTGAGCAGGTCCGGTCACCTGGCCCGCCGCAGGCGCCCGTATCCACGCGCTTGCCGTGACGCACGGCCATTTTGGCACGTTTTCGTCTTGTTTTTTTCGCGATGCCCGATGATGCTTTTTCCCGGACGCATTTGGCGCCTGGTATTTCGCGCCTGGTATTTCGCGCCTGGTATTTCGCGCCGGGTATTCGGCACCCCGCATTTGGCACCTGGTTTGGGTGCCTTTCAAACACCTTTGCGTGCGCTGTCCGACTGGCGTGCCGAGGCGTGACATAAAGCGTCCCCAGGCACCCGCGAGGGCACGTGTGTGCGCCAATTGGCGCTAGAATGCACGTTTGCCCGCTGCGGACGCCGAAGCTGCCGCTGCGCTACGGTCCACAACGAGCGTTACGAGAATTGTCCTCATGAGCGAAATCAAGGAAATGCCGCTGGTCGAACTGTCGGCCAAGGATCTGCCCGCGTACTGCCCGAATCCGTCGATGCCGCGCTGGAGCAACCATCCGCGCGTCTTCCTCGACGTGACCCACGGCGAAGCGCGCTGCCCCTACTGCAGCACGCGCTACAAGCTGCGCGACGGTGAGGTCGTGCACGGCCACTGAGCGCCGCGGCGCCGCGCGTGCGTGATGTGGCGCGATTTGGCGTTGCAGCGGGCCGCGCAGCATTCGCCGCCGCAGCCGCCCGTTATACGGTCCGTCGCTGCTCACGTTCGCGCGCCCCGCACCTCCCGGGTGTGCCCTTCCCGGGTGTGCCCTCGTTTCGCTGTGCATCGCCCGCCGGCATGAGGCCGCGGGCGGCCCGACGACGCGTCCTGCGGCGCGTCCGCCCTGCTAACCGCGTTCCGCGCGCCCGATGCGCGCGGGCGCTTTGTCACTTTCCGGACCCTGATACCCGATGCGCCGCGCGCTGGTAATCGCCCCTAACTGGATCGGTGACGCACTGATGGCGCAGCCGCTCCTTTCGCGGCTCGTGAAACTGCATCCGCGCATCGTGATCGATGCACTCGCGCCCACGTGGGTCGCGCCCGTGCTCGAGCGCATGCCTGAAATCCGCGACGTCTACGCCACCGACCTCGCGCACGGCAAGCTGCAACTGCTGCGCCGCTGGCAACTCGCGAGCGATTTGCGCGAGGTGCGCTACGACGCCGTCTACGTGCTGCCGAACTCGCTGAAGTCCGCAATGATTCCGTGGCTCGCGCACATTCCGCTGCGCATCGGCTACACGGGCGAGAGCCGCTACGGTCTCTTGAACGTGCGTCACGCGAATCCGCCGAAGGACGAACGTCCGCCGATGGTCAGGCACTACGCCGCGCTCGCGTGGGCGCCCGGCGCGACGGTCCCCGACGACCTGCCGATGCCGCGTCTCGAGTCGGATCCGAACGAGGCGTCGCGCGTTTCGGCGCGCTTCAACCTCGATACGCGCGTGCCGCTCCTCGTGTTCTGCCCCGGCGCCGAGTACGGCCCGGCCAAGCGCTGGCCGCCCGAGCATTTCGCGGCGCTCGCGCAGATGGTGGGCCAGTCGTTCCCGTACACGCAGATCGTCGCGCTCGGCTCGCCGAAGGATGCGCCGCTCGCGCAGGCCATCGCCGAGCGCGCATCGAACGTGCGCAACCTGTGCGGACAGACCGCACTCGGCGAAGCGTGCGCGCTGATCTCGCGCGCAAACGCTGTCGTCACCAACGACTCGGGCCTGATGCACGTGGCCGCCGCGCTGCGGCGGCCGCTCGTGGCGCTGTACGGCTCGACGGATCCGCGCCACACGCCGCCCTTGTCCGATCTCGCAAAGGTACAATGGCTGCATCTCGATTGCAGCCCGTGTTTCCAGCGCGAATGTCCGCTCGGACATCTGAATTGCCTGCGCGAACTGAGCCCGGAACAGGTGTTCGGCGATCTTCGCGGCATGCTGCTCGGCCAACGCTAGTCTCGCTGCGTCCGCAGCGGCAACAGCATGCCCGCTGCTGCTGCAAACGCAGCGAGTGTCGATTCGCAACCCGCGCCCCGGCGCACAAGATCATCGAGCCATGCCACGTTTTGCCCACCACTTTGAAGCCGCCGCGGATACGCTCAACGCCTGGTACCAGGCCGTCGCGGAAGTGAATCTCGACGGCTTGATGGGCCTGTGGATCGATGAGGAATTCGTGAGCTGCATCTGCCCGGACGGCGCCCATCTGTACGGCCTGCCGAACATCCGCGCCGGGCTCGCCGCGCAGTTCGAGGCAGCGCCGGTGTCGATCGAGCCGCTCGATATCCGCGTCTACGACAGCCTCGGCACCGTGGTTTATGCCATCGTGGAAGCGCATCGGCCGGTCGACCCGAAAGCCGTGCCCGCGATGGTCTTCACGACCTACGTGATGGTCCACGAGCGCGGCGAATGGCGCATCGCCCACATCCACTCGAGCCGCATGCCCGACGAAGCGGCCAGCCAGTTCTCCGCGAAACTGCGCCGCAGCCTGGGCGCGCTGCACTAAACACGCCTTCGGTATAGCAGTCATGAGCACGACCGGAGACAAGTCCCACCGCACCGGAACGCCGACAGCGAATGCTGCGCATGCGCATCCGCATGCGGCAGCGCTGGCCGGCGCTTATCGCGCGCCGCTCTGGCTGCCGGGCGCGCACGCGCAGACCATCGTGCCCGCGCTCATGTCGAATCTGCCCACGCCCGTCTACCGCCGCGAGCGCTGGGACACGCCCGATGGCGACTTCATCGAACTCGACTGGGTTGTGCCCGCCGCCGGGCAGCCGCTTCCCGCGCCCAACGCACCGCTTTTCGTGCTCCTGCACGGGCTCGAAGGCAATTCCGGCTCGCACTATGCGCGCACGATGGCCGCCGCCGCAGCCGCGCGCGGCTGGCATGCCGTGATCCCGCACTTTCGCAGTTGCAGCGGCCCGCTGAATTTGCTGCCGCGGTTCTATCATCTGGCCGACGCCAACGAGGTCGACTGGATGCTGCATCGCTTCGCCGCGCTTCATCGCGGGCCGCTCGTGGCCGCAGGCGTCTCGCTCGGCGCGAACGTGCTGCTGCACTGGCTCGCGCAGCAACGCGAGGATGCGTCGATCGTCGTCAAGGCAGTCGCTGCGGTCTCGGCGCCGCTCGACGTCCATGCGGGCGGCGAAATGCTCTCGCACGGCTTCGGCCTGATCTACACGCGCAGCTTCCTCAAAACGCTGAAGGCGAAGGCGCTCCAGAAGCTCGAACAATATCCAGGCCTTTTCGACGCCAACGCCGTGCTCGCGAGCCGCACGTTGTTCGAGTTCGACAACGTGGTGACCGCGCCGCTGCACGGTTTTCGCAACGCCGACGACTACTGGACCCGGGCCACGGTTGGCCCGAAGCTCAGCGAAATCGCCGTGCCGACGCTCGTGCTCAACGCACGCAACGATCCGTTCCTGCCTGACCGCGCACTGCCCTCGCCCGGCGAAGTGAGCGCGGCGGTCGAACTGGAGCAGCCCGCGCACGGCGGCCACGTCGGCTTCATGACGGGACCGTTCCCGGGCCGCTCCGACTGGCTCGCGGAGCGCGTGACCGGCTATCTCTCACGCTTTGTCGCCCATGGATGAGATCGTCAGACAGGCACTCGCGCGCTGGCCCGACGTGCCGCACTGCACCGGCTGGCTGATGCTCGATGCGCGCGGCCACTGGCGCATGCGCGACGAGGCCGACCAGGCAGCAGGCACGCACGGCACGCCGATCCGGCACGAGACGCTGATCGGCTTCATCAACCGCAATTACGCATGCGACGAGCACGGCCAGTGGTATTTCCAGAACGGGCCGCAGCGCGTCTATGTCGAGCTGGAATACACGCCGTCGATCGTGCGGCTCGCAAGCGATGCGGCCGGTGCGCTCACGCTCACCGACCAGACCGGCCAGCCGTTCGCACCGTCAGCCGTCTACGTGGACGAAGCGGGCAGCGTGCTGTTCGCTTCATCAGGCGATGCCGCTGAAGATCGCGCGAGCGCGTGCGTGGCCCTGCTCCACGATCACGATCTCGATGTGTTCGCCGACCACGCGTCGCTTGCCGACGACGGTTTAAGCGGCACCTTCGCGTGGCGCGCCGATATCGTGCTGCCGCTTCAGGCAATCCAGCGCGCGCAAGTGCCCGCACGTTTTGGCTTCGTTTCGAGCCCGGCGCACGAAGCAGCCAACGTGCAGGGGCAGCGCGGCACCGCCTGAGCGCCCCGCTCAGCTTCCCTCTTTCTCGTCTTCGCGCTCTTGCTTGTAGCGGGCCTCGAACTCGTGCAGGCGCGCCGTGATGATCGACAGATCGTAGAACCCGACCGATCGCATGTCGCGCGCCTCCTTCAACTGCCGGATCGCCGACGCCCACCCGCCGTCGAGCGCGAACTTTTCCGCCAGCGCGCGCCGCTGGGTCAGCAGATCGCCCAGGCCCGCGCTCGCCTGTGCGAGGTAGAGCCACCACGCAGCCTGCTTCGGCTCTGCCACGGTCTGAGCCTGCGCAAGCGTCTGCGCTTCCTTGAAGCGGCGCGCGCCGAGCAGCGCATCCAGCAAGACTTCCGTTGCGGCATGCGACGCGGGCCATGCGGCATGCGCGGTCCGCGCGCGCTGCACCGCTTCATCGTTGCGCCCCGCGCGCCGGGCGATGTCCGCGGCGAGCACGTCGAGACTCGGCGAACTGCGCGTCCTGCTGCCGTCTGCCGCTTCAAACGCACCGAACGCCGCACGCGATTTCGCCAGCGACGCTGCGGCGTCGTCGTACTGTTCAAGCAATGCCTGTCCGAACGCGATGCCGTACCAGTTCGCGGCCACGTTCAACGCCGTGCGGTCTTCGATTTCCGAGCGCAGTCGCGCAACCTCATCGATCCGGTCGCCGCGCATGCGACTCTGCAAGATACGCACGCGCGCGCGCACGAAGCCGTACTCGGGCGCCTGGCGCGGCTGGCGATACGCCGAACGGCGCGCGCGATCCTCCATGTCGGCAATGCGCTCCGTGGTGAGCGGGTGCGTGCGCGCGTAGGCCGGCACGCCCGTGTCGTCCATCGACGCGCGATCGAGCCGCTCGAAAAACGCCACCATGCCGTACGGGTCGTAGCCCGCGCCCGCGAGCAACTGGAAACCGACGCGGTCCGCCTCGTGTTCGGCGGCGCGCGAAAAGCTCAACTGGCGGTCGACGGCATAGGCCCCGCTGCCGAGTACGAGCGCGCTGCCAAGGTCGCCGCTGCGCGCGAGCACGCCCGCGAGGATGCCGAACAGCACGCCGGCGAGCGCCGCGTAGCCGGTGCGCTCGTTTTGCGAGAGCATACGCGCGATATGCCGCTGGAGCACGTGGCCCATCTCGTGGCCGAGCACGGAGGCGAGTTCCGATTCGGTCTGCGTGGCGACGATCAGTCCGCTGTTCACGCCGATGAAACCGCCCGGCAGCGAGAACGCATTGATCTGGCTGTCGCGGATGGCGAAGAGATCGAAGTCGGGTCGATAGCCGCCGATGTAGAGCGCATTCGCCGCCGCCGCGAGCCGCGCGGCAACCGAGTTGAGATAGTCGCGCACGAGCCAGTCGCCGATGTAATCGGGGCGGCTGCGAATCTCGCGCATCACGCGCTCGCCGACCTTGCGCTCGGCCTCGGGCGAGAGCGCGCCGTCCGAGCCGTCGCCGAGCGCGGGCAGTTGCGGCACCCAGGTGCCTGCGCGCACACTGGCGTTGCCGCGCGCGCCCGACTGGCCGGACAAGCGGTCTTGCGCGCCGCCGTAGGTGCCGAACACACCCTGCGCGATAGACGCGGGAATCATCGGATCGGCGCGCTCGTCGAGTGGACCGCTCACAAGCGCGGGCGCATCCGGCGCGAGCGAATCCGTGCCCGCGGGAGCCGCGCCCGGACCGCGGACGTTGGCTGCCCCCCGGATCGCGGCGGCTGCATTCGTATCGAGCGCGACCGCGCTGACGGCGAGCGCGAGCGAGGCGTGCGTCTGCGCATATGCCTGCGGGCAGACCGCAACCGATACGGACAACCAGGCAGCAAGCAGTCGTTTCAGACGCATTGATGACAGGATCGGAGAAAGGCGGGGCTGCGTGGTAGCGGCTGGCGCCGCTTCGTCGCCTGCCGATTGTACGCGCGGCCTGCGTGCGCCACGGCGACACCGTGCAGACAGCGCCAGCGCGCGGCGCTGTTATGATAGGCGCCCTCGATGGAGAGCCAATCATGCCCGAACTCACTCATTTCGATGCGGCCGGCGACGCCCATATGGTCGACGTCGGCGGCAAATCCGAGACCCGGCGCATCGCCGTCGCACGCGGCACGATCCGCATGCTGCCCGCAACGTTCGCGCTGGTCCGCGACGGTCAGGCGAAAAAAGGCGACGTGATTGGCGTCGCACGCATCGCCGCCATCCAGGGCGCCAAGCGCACGTCCGATCTGATTCCGCTGTGCCACCCGCTCGCGATCACGCGCGTCGCCGTGGATTTCGCGCTCGACGAAACGCTGCCCGGCGTGCATTGCACGGCGCAGGTGGAGACCGTGGGGCGCACGGGCGTCGAGATGGAAGCACTCACCGCCGTGCAGGTCGGGCTGCTGACGGTCTACGACATGTGCAAAGCCGTCGACCGCGGCATGACCATCACCGATGTGAAGGTCATGGAAAAGCACGGCGGCAAGTCGGGTGATTGGGTCGCGGCGTGAATCTTGCCGGCGTTCGCGTGGCCCGGAGCGGCCGTGCGGACGAAGTGATCCGCCGAAGTGATCCGCCGAAGTGACCCGTTGAAGTGTTCAGCTTATTGGCGCACTGGCCATTAACCGCGTTTCGGACAGTCCGCACTCGCTTTCAAGGTAACAGACCATGCTGATCAACTGCGCCGCGTACCAGGATGGCAAGAAGCTCGCCGATATCAAGATCGAGGACATCAGCGATTACATCGCGAAACGCGAATGCTTCGTCTGGGTTGCGCTCAAAGACCCGGAACCGGCCGAACTCGAGGCGATGAAAGAGGAATTCGGCCTGCATGAGCTTGCGATCGAAGATGTCCAGAACGGTCACCAGCACCCGAAAATCGAGGAGTACGGCGACTCGCTATTCGCGGTGCTGCACACGATCGAGATGGACGAGAACGACGAATTTGTGATCGGCGAAGTCGATATTTTCGCGGGCGAAAATTACGTGCTCTCCGTGCGCAACCGGACGCGTCACGGCTTCCAGGAAGTGCGTACACGCTGCGAGCGGGAACCGAATCTGCTCAAGGAAGGCTCGGGTTTCGTGCTGTATGCGCTGATCGACACGGTCGTCGACCGCTATTTCCCGATTCTCGAAACGCTCTCCACGAAACTCGAAGAGATCGAAGACCGCATCTTCGAGAAACATACGCTCGCGCAGTCGCGCGCAATCATCGAGGATCTTTACTCGCTCAAGCGCAGACTCGTGGCCCTGCAGCAGCGCGTCGCGCCGTTGCTCGAAAGTCTCAGCAAGCTGACGGGCGGCCGCATCCCGCGCATTTGCTCAGGCATGGCCGCGTACTTCCGCGACGTCTACGATCATCTCGAACGGATTGTGCGGACGGTCGAAGGCCGTCGCGAAATGACCGTCACTGCGGTGCAGGTGAACCTCGGCATGATCTCGCTCGCCGAAAACGAAGTGACCAAGCGTCTCGGCGCGTTCGCCGCGCTCTTCGCCGTGCCGACCATGATCGCCGGTATCTACGGGATGAATTTCCAGAACATTCCCGAACTGCATCTCCCGTTCGGCTATCAGATCTGCCTTGCGGCGATGCTGTTGATCGACCTGATCCTGTTTTGGCGATTCAGGGCCGCAGGCTGGCTATAAGCGCGCGCTCGCGCGGCTGAGCCCCTCGCTCGCGCCGCGCGCGCCGTATCGATCAGTCGCAGCGGTCAGTCACTGCGGTCAGTCGCCGGAGTCGTCGTCGTCCGATTCGATCGGTTGCGCAGGCGCACCGTACTTCTTCATCAGCGCAGCCCTGAAGCCCTTGAGCGCCGGTTGCCGGTCGGTCAAGCCGTAGAGTTCGGCAAGTTGCTTCGGCCAGTCGCGCAGCTCCACCGCGAAGATCTTCAGCCGCGCGACGGTATCCATTGCCCCCGCCATGTCGCCACCGTACGCCTGCAGCGCCGCGTAACGGCGCAGCACCGTCTCGCCGGGCAGCAGCGAAATCGCACGCCGATGCGCGTAGAGCTTGGACGCGAGATTCGACGCATCAATCGGCAGCAGCGTGGCCATGCCATAGTCGCCCCATCCGCGGAACAGGAACGACGGTGCTTCGCTGTACTCCTGCGCGGGATGCTCGCCGTAGTAGAGCACCTCGGAGCGGTTGTAGTCGCGCAGCACGGGATAGAGCGACACGATCCCGCCCACCACGACGATCGCGAGCACGCCGAACGACACGCCCGACGGCACGAAGCGCAGCGGCCGCGTTTCGAGCAGGCCGAACACGAACATCGCGGGCAGCAGGAAGAACATGTACTGCTGCGGATACTCGACGAGCGCATGCATGACGAGCGCGCCGATCAACATGAAGCCGAACACGCGCTCCGGCGTGTGCGTCGCGCTCAGCGCGCGCACGAACCAGGCCAGCAGGCCGAGCAGCACGATCGCGAGGCCGATCAGACCGGTCTTGGCGAGCAGATCGATAAAGATGTCGTGCGCGTTGTTGGCGATCTCGACGCCGCCCAGTTGGCGCACCAGTTCGAACTGGTGGAGCGGGAACTCGCCCCAGCCGACGCCCAGCAACGGATGCGCCTTGAACATCGTCAAACCGTAGCGCCACAGTGCGAGACGCGGCGCGATCTGTCCGGCGTCCTTGAAACGGTCCGCCGCGGACACGTCGAGCTGGAGGTTGTAACGCACGTTGGCCCAGCGCACGTACGTGTTCACGCCGATGAAGATCAGCAGCAGCACGACGGGCAGCAGCCAGTTGCGCAGCGTGCCGGGCCTGCCGGGCTCCGTCACGTCACGGCGCATGCCCGCGAACGCGATCCAGAATCCCCCGGCAATGATCACCGCCATCTGCAGCCACGGGCCGCGCGACACGGTGAGCGCCAGGCCGCACGCAAAGATCGCGGAAAGCACCGCCCACAACAAGACGTGCAGGCGGCGCGTCTGCACGAGGAAGAGACACGCGGCCATCGCGAATGCGATGTAGGTGGCGAGGTGGTTGGCCTGCGCCATATTGCCGAACGGCCGGCGATCGGTCGTGATGTTGTACGCGACGACGAGCGGCGCAAACTTCGCTTCGAGGTGGAACAGTTGGACGACCTGGCTGAACACTGCGAAAAGTCCGCCGAGCAGCAGCGCGAAGGCGGCCCACACCAGAGCGGTCTGCGTCTGCCGCGCGCGCGCGATGCCGTAACCCGCTAGCGTTGCCATGAACGCGGCAAGCAGATAACCGGCGCCAAGCCAGTTCATCAACGGCTGCGTCACGGGCAGCGCGACGATCTGAACGATCAGGAACAGGCCGAACGCGAGAGGCACGAGCGCAACCGACGGCATCGCGAAACCGATCGCAGGCCGCGCCGAGCGCACGAGCAGCAACACGGCAGCGCCGACGAACAACCAGAGCGCCAGCGACGTGAACTCCGCGTAGAACGTCGGCATCGGATAGGTGTGGTTGACGACGGCATACGGTAGGGTCAACGCAACAGCCAGCAAGAAAAACGTAAGAAAACGCGTGAAATTGGAAGGCATAAGTCGGCGGGGGCGTCAGCAACCGGCGCACTATACAAAACTTTTCCCGCTCTGTGCGGGCTCTCGCCTTGTTGCGAGCGAGCGCGCACGCTTTTTGCGGTTCACGGGCGCGGGCCTGGTGCCTGCGCCGCATCGCACCGCATCGCACCGCTCTTCAAGATGCCGCGCAATACCGCCAGTTGCCGCGACTGACCGCGCACGATTGGTTGCGTTAGCCCCTAACCCCACGCGGCGCGCGCCATGACATCGGCTTGCGCCCGGCCCCCTCGAATCCGCGTCAGACCTCATCAAGCCCTGCAGTCGGGCGGCGCGAGATTCGACGGCAGCGTCGCCGCATCAGCTGGCGCCGGCCCAGCGCCTGGCGCGCCCAGCGACGACGCCGTCTTGCTTCCCGCGAAACACTCCCACGTGACGGTGCCGCCCTGCGAGCTGCCCCGTGCGAGCGCGACGCGGGCCGTAGGCGCCTCGGCGTTGTCCGGCACCGAGGGAACCAGCACGAGCGTATTGCTTCCCGCAGGCGCAACCCGAACGGTGAAGGTGACGGCGATCTGGCCATTCGTGTCGTCGACCCGCACCGATTCGACGTTGCGCGTAGCGGGCGGTGACGAGAACCCGGCAGAAAACGCGTTGCCGCTTGCGGCGTTTTCCGCGACCGCAAGCCGTGCCGACGACGCGAGCGACAAGCCCTCGCCGACGCGGCTGCGCGCCAGATAGTCCTGATACGCGGGAATGGCGTAGGCGGCGATCACGCCGACGATAGCAAGCACGATCATCAGTTCGATCAGCGTGAAACCACCGAGCGCAAGGCGACCCACGTTCCGTACGATCGGTGCAATCGGCGCGAACCTGGCCGACGCGACGGCCTGAGCGCGCGAGCACGCGTGCAGCAAACGCCGGCGCGACACGACAGCGGGCGCTCGCGCGGGAAAAACAGTGACGGTCATCATCCGGGCTCCAGAAACAAGAAACGCCTGTCCACGAAAGGTGAACAGGCGTCTCGATCGTATCGGCCGGTCCCGCTGCGGAACAGCCAGCCGAATGGCGTAGGAACCGGCTTACGGCTTGTGTGCCCCCTGCTCCACCTGCGCCGCACGCGCCACCGCGCGCCGCGCCTGGCGGCGCTTGAGCAGGTGACCGAGCCCCATGACGAACACGGCGCCCGCCGCGGCCATGCCGTACTCGGCGACCGGCGTATCGAGCAGCGGCCAGCGGTCGCCCGCCGGATCGTTGACGATCAGGCCGCCCGCGATCCAGCCGAGCAGCCCAGCGCCCAGCGTGACGATGACCGGGAAACGATCGAGCAGCCGCAGCACGAGCTGGCTGCCCCACACGATCAGCGGAATGCTCACCATCAACCCGAAGATGACCAGACCGGTGCGGTGCGCCGGATCGGCGGCCTCGGCGGCGCCCGCAATCGCCACGACGTTGTCGAGGCTCATCACCGCGTCGGCGACGATGATCGTCTTGATCGCGCCGAGCAGCTTTTCGGCGGGCTTCACATCGGCGTGTTCGAGATGAGCCGGGGCGAGCAGCCGCACGCCGATCCACAGGAGCAGCATTCCGGCGGCGAACTTCAGCAACGGCACGTTGAGCAGCAGGACGGCGAACGAGATCAGCACGACACGCAGCGCAATCGCGCCCACCGTGCCCCACAGGATGCCGCGCAGACGTTGTTGGGCGGGCAGATCGCGGCACGCGAGTGCGATGACGACGGCGTTGTCGCCGCCGAGCAGGATATCGATGACGATGATCTGAACGACAGCGCCCCAGTTGAGCGACGCGAGAAACTCAGTCATGAATGCGGTGGCAAGAACGGTGAGCGGACAGCGCAAAAGCGCAGTGAGAAACAACGCCAGAAGCAACCCCGGCGGGCATGAACCGGACATGAACCCGACGGCCAATAAAAAAGCGAGGTTGCCATCACTGGCTCCCTCGCTTTTTGTCGGGAACCCTTATGAAAGGATTCCGCAAGCATACCAAAAACACCGGCTACCCGCGCGAGCAGGGCCGGCGATCGGCGAAATTACAGCACTGCCTTCAGCAGACGGCCCATCTCCGACGGGTTGCGCGTCACCTTGATGCCGCAGCCGTCCATGATTTCCAGCTTCGCGTCGGCCGTGTCCGCACCGCCCGAGATCAGCGCGCCGGCGTGGCCCATGCGCTTGCCCGGAGGCGCCGTGACGCCCGCGATGAAGCCGACGACCGGCTTCTTCATGTTGTCCTTGATCCAGTAAGCGGCATTCGCTTCGTCCGGACCGCCGATCTCGCCGATCATGATCACGGCGTCCGTATCCGGATCGTCGTTGAACATCTGCATGACGTCGATGTGCTTCAGACCGTTGATCGGATCGCCGCCGATACCGACTGCCGACGACTGGCCGAGGCCGAGCGCGGTCAGCTGCGCCACGGCTTCATACGTCAGCGTGCCCGAACGCGACACGACGCCGATGCGGCCCTTCTTGTGGATGTGACCCGGCATGATGCCGATCTTCAGCTCGTCCGGCGTGATCGTGCCGGGGCAGTTCGGGCCGAGGAGCAGCGTCTTGCGGCCTTCGCGGCGCATGCGGTCCTTCACTTCGATCATGTCGCGAACCGGAATGCCTTCCGTGATGCAGATTGCGAGATCGAGGTCGGCCTCGACGGCTTCCCAGATCGCGGCAGCAGCGCCTGCGGGCGGCACGTAGATGACCGATACGTTCGCGCCGGTCGCTTCCTTCGCTTCGCGCACGTTCGCGTAGATGGGAATGCCCTCGAAGTCCTCGCCGGCCTTCTTCGGGTTCACGCCCGCGACGTATGCTTCGCGGCCGTTGGCGTACTCACGGCAGGCACGCGTGTGGAACTGACCGGTCTTGCCGGTGATGCCCTGCGTGATGACCTTGGTGTCTTTGTTGATCAGAATCGACATGTATTGACCTCTGTTCGCCTGGCGTTGCGTTGCGTCACGTCGGCTGCGGCCTTCGCGCCGTCGCCACGCCATTCGGTATGCGGTGAAAATTACTTGCCTTCGGCAGCCGCGACAACCTTCTGCGCGGCTTCTTCCATGCTGTCCGCCGAGATGATCGGCAGGCCCGAATCGGCCAGCATCTTCTTGCCGAGGTCCTCGTTCGTGCCCTTCATGCGCACGACGAGCGGCACCTTCAGGTCCACCGCCTTCGAAGCGGCGATCACGCCTTCGGCGATCACGTCGCAACGCATGATGCCGCCGAAGATGTTCACGAGGATCGCCTTCAGGCCCGGGTTCTTCAGCATCAGCTTGAACGCTTCGGTGACCTTTTCGGTCGTCGCGCCGCCGCCGACGTCGAGGAAGTTCGCCGGTTCGCCGCCGAACAGCTTGATGGTGTCCATCGTCGCCATCGCGAGGCCTGCGCCGTTCACGAGACAGCCGATGTCGCCGTCGAGCGAGATGTACGCGAGGTCGAACTTCGACGCTTCGATTTCAGCCGGATCTTCTTCGTCCAGGTCGCGGTACGCGACGATTTCCGGGTGGCGGAACAGCGCGTTCGAGTCGAAGTTGAACTTCGCGTCGAGTGCGATGACCTTGCCGTCGCCGGTCAGGATCAGCGGGTTGATTTCGGCGAGCGATGCGTCGGTTTCCCAGAACGCCTTGTAGAGACCCTGCAGGATCGCGCGGGCTTGCGCAACCGAAGCGTCGGGCACGCCGATCTTCTTCGCGAGGTCGTCGGCTTCCGCGTCCTGCAGACCCTTCGACGGATCCACGGCGATCTTGTGGATCGCTTCCGGCGTCTTGGCGGCCACCTCTTCGATGTCCATGCCGCCTTCGCTCGAACCCATCACGACGACCTTCTGCGAGACGCGGTCGATCACGAGGCCGACATACAGTTCCTTCTTGATGTCAGCGCCTTCTTCGATCAGCAGACGGTTGACCTTCTGGCCTTCCGGACCGGTCTGGTGCGTGACGAGCTGCATGCCGAGGATCTGGTTCGAATATTCGCGGACTTGCTCCAGCGACTTCGCAACCTTCACGCCGCCGCCCTTGCCGCGGCCGCCTGCGTGGATCTGCGCCTTGACGACCCACACCGGGCCGCCCAGCTCTTCGGCGGCCTTGACCGCGTCATCCACCGAAAACACCGGCTTGCCGCGCGGTACCGCGACCCCGAATTTCCGCAGGATTTCCTTACCCTGGTACTCGTGAATCTTCATGCGTGATTCCCTTCAGTCTGAGAGTTGGATTGGACTTCGTTTCCGCTGTTGTTATTCGTGCGTGACGTCATCGACCTTGCGCTCACGCGCCCGGGTCGACGTCCTCGCGCACGCCGGCTGTCTCCGCGCCGCGCCCCTCGGAGTGCGGCGCATGGCCATACCAGCGCGGATAAAATTGTTTGACCGCCTCGCCGTCGAACCGCAGCGCATGGCAGCGGCCGAGCTGGAAAGGCGGCTTTTCGCCGGCGCCGGCAACCTTGCCGCTTTCCGGTCCTGACGCTTCACCCGGCGCGCCGCTCCGGGCATCCCAAACCTCTCCGGCGAACGCCTGCACCGCGGCGGTCGGCAGCACGCCGAGCATCTCGGTGAGATGCGTGCAGCCAGCCGTGCCGCCAAGACGGCGGCCCGCTTCGCGGCGGAAGTTCTGGAGCAGATTGAGCCCGATGAGGGCACGATAGGCGGGATTGGAATTCTGGCACAGACGACCGTAGGGCACCCAGTCGGACGACGCTTCGGCGTCGACGACGTTGAACCTGCGATCGATCGTGATACGCAGCCAGAGTTCATGAATCGGCAGACCATTGGGCCGAACGCCTGTGGCGAGCGGCACATCGCGTGGTTTGTGGTCGGTCAGGCAGGCGTCGATATCCCACAGGCCGTCTTCGCGCTCATAGGCGACCGCCCGGATTGCACGCTGATGTCGCAACTGGCGGGGCACGGGCGGGGAAAGCGGCATGCGAAAGCTTGAGACCGGATTGGAAAACCGCTGAATTTTAACATACCGGGTATTCCTGACTGACAGGAACACCCTGGTAGATCAGGCCTTTACAAATACCGTACGGCCTCAGTTTTCCGGCCAGGCTTCGTCGATGCCTTTGAGAATCTTGCCGATGATGCTCATCGAAAATCCGCGCGCAGCGAGAAATCGCGCCTGACGCGCACGTTCGGCCGGTGTCGCGGGCAACTGGCCGTATTTCTTCTCCCAGACAGCGCGTGCGCGGGTGAGTTCGGTCTCGCGCAACTGAGCGTTCACTTCCTCGATCAGGGTGTCGTCCACCGCGTGGCGCCTGAGTTCGCTGACGATGCGCGTCGTGCCGAGCCGCGCGGCGCGGCGATGAATCACGCTCTCAGCAAAGCGCGCGTCGGAAAGCCAGCCTTCGCGGACGAGTGAGTCGAGCAGGACTTCGAGTGCGTCGACGTCGTCGACAAACGGCATCAGCTTGCGCGAAAGCTCCGCGCGGCTGTATTCGCGACGTGAGAGGTAGGTGAGCGCACGGCTCTTGAGCGAACGGACGGGGCGCCGCGATTCTGCCGTGGCAGCAGTACGCGAGGAAGCGGTGCGTGCCGCGCGGGCATCGGAGGTGCGCTGAAAGCGGTCGGCGCCCGCGTCGGCAATATCGCGCCCAGAATGACCAAAGCCGCGCTCGCCCTCGCGGGCGTCGCGGCTTTCCGGGCCGTCGCTCGGGCGGCCCGTATCATGTTGCGCCTCCGGCGCCGATGCGGACCTGCCCTTGCGAATCACGGGTGAATTACTCCTCTTCGTCCGCGATTTCGACTTCGCCGGCATTGCTGGCGTTCGCCGGCATCGCGCTCACGCCGAGCGATTCGCGGATGCGGTTCTCGATGTCGCGCGCGATTTCCGGGTTCTCGCGCAGGAATTCACGCGCGTTGTCCTTGCCCTGGCCAATGCGCTCGCCGCTATAGCTGTACCACGCACCCGCCTTGTCGACGATCTTGGCCTGCACGCCGAGGTCGATGATTTCGCCCTGACGCGAAATGCCCTCGCCATACAGAATGTCGAACACCGCTTCGCGGAACGGCGGCGCGACCTTGTTCTTCACGACCTTCACGCGCGTTTCGCTGCCGATCACTTCGTCGTTCTTCTTGATCGAGCCGATACGGCGAATGTCCAGACGCACCGACGAGTAGAACTTGAGCGCGTTGCCGCCCGTGGTGGTTTCGGGGTTGCCGAACATCACGCCGATCTTCATGCGGATCTGGTTGATGAAGATGACGAGGCAGTTGGTGCGCTTGATCGTGCCGGTGAGCTTGCGCAGCGCCTGCGACATCAGACGCGCCTGCAGACCCGGCAGCGAATCGCCCATTTCGCCTTCGATTTCGGCCTTCGGCACGAGCGCCGCGACCGAGTCGATCACGATCATGTCGATCGAGCCCGAGCGAACCAGCGCGTCGGCGATTTCGAGCGCCTGTTCGCCCGTGTCCGGCTGCGAGATGAGCAGTTCGGGCACGTTCACGCCGAGCTTCGATGCATATTGAACGTCGAGCGCGTGTTCCGCGTCGATGAAGGCCGCCGTGCCGCCGATCTTCTGCATTTCGGCGATTACCTGGAGCGTGAGCGTGGTCTTGCCCGACGATTCCGGACCGTAGATCTCGACCACGCGGCCGCGCGGCAGGCCGCCCACGCCAAGCGCGATGTCAAGGCCGAGCGAGCCGGTGGAGACCACCTGGATGTTTTCAACCGCTTCGCCGTCGCCGAGCCGCATGATCGAACCCTTGCCGAACTGCTTTTCGATCTGCGCGAGCGCGGCGGCAAGCGCCTTGCTCTTTTCAGCAGTCAGCCCAGCCGAGCCTTTCTTGCTATCTTCCATGAATCGTCCTTTGCTATGATGAACGGCATCTCGTGACGGCGCGCCGGCTCGCTTGGGTTAATACCCGAGGTTAATATCAGAGCTGATGCGCGCGAACGCAGATACTGTATAAAAAAACAGTGATTTTAGCAAGCCCCACGCTCACCAAAACCGCGAAATTTCGGGAGACCGCCGCGCGCCACGCAAGCCCGGTGCGGGCCTGGAGACGACGCGCACGCACCATGCGAATTCTCATTGCCGAAGACGACAGCATACTCGCGGACGGACTCGTCAGATCACTCCGCCAATCGGGCTATGCCGTCGATTACGTCAAGAATGGCGTCGACGCCGATACCGCGCTGTCGATGCAAAACTTCGACCTGCTGATCCTCGATCTGGGCCTGCCGAAAATGCCGGGCCTCGAAGTGCTGCGCCGCCTGCGCGGACGCAATTCCACGCTGCCTGTGCTGATCCTCACCGCCGCCGACAGCGTCGACGAACGCGTGAAAGGCCTCGACCTCGGCGCCGACGACTACATGGCCAAGCCCTTCGCGCTCAACGAGCTTGAAGCGCGCGTGCGCGCGCTCACGCGGCGCGGCGCGGGCGGCGGGCCGACCATGGTGCGCCACGGCGCGCTGTCGTTCGACCAGGTCGGGCGCGTCGCGCGCATCAACGACCACGTGCTCGATCTCTCGGCGCGCGAACTGGGACTGCTCGAAGTGCTGATGCAGCGCCTCGGGCGCCTCGTATCGAAGGAGCAGCTCGTCGATCACCTGTGCGAATGGGGCGAGGAAGTCAGCAACAACGCGATCGAGGTCTACGTCCACCGGCTGCGCAAGAAGCTCGAAGCGGGCGGCGGCGTGCGGATCGTGACCGTGCGCGGGCTCGGCTATTGCCTCGAAAAAGAACCGTCGGCGGGCACGAACGGAGCGGCGCAACCGGCTGAGCAACCAGGTGCACACCCGGCCCAGGCAACCGCCGCCAGCACGCCGCCCGCGATGCCGGCCAGCCACTATTACAAATAGCCAGGCTTGAAGATGGCCGAGCCCGCCCGCGCCTCGCCGCCGTCCGTCCCCGCGACCGATGCGCTCGACGACGAAGCGCGCGACGCCCGCTACGCGAATCCGTTCGCCCCGCCGGACGAAACCGAAGCCGTCGCAGAGGCGCGCCCGCGCTCGCTGTTCGGCGAGATTCTCGACTGGATGCTCGCGCCGCTCCTGCTGCTCTGGCCGATGAGCATCGCGGTGACCTACCTCGTTGCGAAGTCGATCGCGAACGGTCCGTTCGACCGCGCGCTCGAAACCGACGCCTATGTGCTCGCGCGTCAGATCCATCCGGTCAACGGCGTCGCGGAACTCTCGCTGCCCGCCTCCGCACGCGACTTCCTGCGCGCCGACAACGTCGACAATGTGTTCTTCCAGGTGCTCGGCAGCCGCGGCGAACTGGTCGGCGGCGACCGCGACATGCCGCTGCCGCGCGAGGACGATCGTCCGCCGCCGGGCCTCGTGCAGTTTCGCGACGACACGCTTCACGGCATCGACATCCGCGTCGCCTATACGACCGTCGAGCTGCCGCAGATGCCCGGCGCGCAACCCGCACTCGTCCAGGTCGCCGAGACGCTCGACAAGCGCCGCCAGCTCGCCAACGACATCATCAAGGGTGTGATCCTGCCGCAGTTCGTGATCCTGCCGCTCGCGATCCTGCTGGTGTGGTTCGGGCTTTCGCGCGGGCTTGCACCGCTGCACGCGCTGCAATCGAACCTGCGCATGCGCCGCCCCGATGATCTCTCGCCGCTCGAAGCACGGCGCGCGCCGCCTGAAATCGAGCCGCTCGTCACGTCGTTCAACGATCTGCTGACGCGCCTCGAACAAAACATCGAACTGCAAAAGCGCTTTATCGCCGACGCGGCGCATCAGATGAAAACGCCGCTCGCGGGGCTGCGGACCCAGGCCGAACTCGCGCTGCGCCAGGATGCGTCGCCCGAAGTGCATCGTTCGCTCGAACAGATCGCGACGAGCTCCGAACATGCGGCGCGGCTCGTCACGCAACTGCTCGCGCTCGCGCGCGCCGAAAACCGCATGTCGGGACAGGTCTTCACACCGGTGGATGTCGCCGACGTTGCGCGCCTCGCCGTGCGCGACTGGGTTCAGCCCGCGCTCGCGAAACAGATGGACCTCGGCTATGAAGGGCCGCTCGCGCACGACGACGGCGAACACGCCGCGCCGGTCGAAGTCGACGGCAATCCGGTGATGCTGCGCGAGATGCTCTCGAACCTGATCGACAACGCGATCCGCTACACGCCCGCGGGCGGGCGGATCACCGTGCGCGTGCGCCCGCAGCCGACGGCGGGCGTCGTGCACCTGGAAGTCGAGGATACCGGGCTGGGCATCCCGGCCGCCGAGCGCGGCCGCGTGATCGAGCGCTTCTACCGCATCCTCGGACGCGAAGGCGACGGCAGCGGCCTCGGCCTCGCGATCGTCCGCGAGATCGCGACGATGCACGGCGGCACGCTCGCCATCGAGGACAACGTCTATCAACAGTCGCCGCGGCTCGCGGGAACGCTCGTACGCGTGACGCTGCGGCTGCGCGCGGCGGCGCCTGGTGCGTCGGGAAACATTGTCCGAGGCTGACGCGTTTGCACAGTCAGAAATGGGACTTACCCTTAGGCCGACTGCGGAAACTCGTGAGCATAAAACATTCGATCGCAGATGAAGCACGGCGATACGGAAAAAATAGCGACAGTTTCAGCGAAAATAATTAATCACGCTCCCATTTAATTACACCCACCCGACGCCCGGATTAATTTCAGAATTCCTCAGGTTTACGCTCCAATAATGACCAAGAGGGCCGCCCGCCAGGCGGATCCGACGTATAGCAATACTGGATTGGAGAGATCCATGGCAACGGTTGGCGGACAGGCTTCACACGCGCCGATGACGCACGACGAAAAGCGCGTGATATTCGCGTCGTCGCTCGGCACCGTGTTCGAGTGGTACGACTTCTATCTGGCCGGCTCGCTCGCGGCCTACATCAGCAAAAGTTTCTTTTCAGGCGTCAACCCAACCGCAGCCTTCATCTTCACGCTGCTCGGCTTCGCAGCGGGCTTCGCCGTGCGTCCGTTCGGCGCGATCGTATTCGGCCGGCTGGGCGACCTGGTCGGGCGCAAGCACACGTTTCTCGTGACGATCGTGATCATGGGCAGCTCGACCTTCCTGGTGGGCTTCCTGCCGGGCTACGCGGCCATCGGCTTCGCCTCGCCCGTGATCTTCATCGCCATGCGCCTGTTGCAGGGTCTCGCGCTCGGCGGCGAATACGGCGGCGCGGCGACCTATGTCGCCGAACACTCGCCGCCCGGACGCCGCGGCTTCTATACGTCGTGGATCCAGACGACCGCGACGCTCGGCCTCTTTCTCTCCCTGCTCGTGATCCTCGGCGTGCGCACGTCGATCGGTGAAGAGCAGTTCGCCGCGTGGGGCTGGCGCATCCCGTTCGTCGCGTCGATCCTGCTGCTCGCCGTGTCGGTCTGGATCCGCCTGCAACTCGACGAATCGCCTGCATTCCAGCGCATCAAGGCCGCGGGCAAGGTATCGAAGGCGCCGCTCGCGGAAGCGTTCGGCCAGTGGAAAAACCTGAAGATCGTGATCCTCGCGCTGGTCGGCCTGACCGCCGGGCAGGCCGTCGTCTGGTACACGGGCCAGTTCTATACGCTCTTCTTTCTCACACAGACGCTCAAGGTCGACGGCGCGAGCGCGAATATCCTGATCGCGCTCGCGCTCCTGATCGGCACGCCGTTCTTCCTGTTCTTCGGCGCGCTTTCGGACAAGATCGGCCGCAAGCCGATCATCATGGCGGGCTGCCTGATCGCGGCGCTCACCTACTTCCCGCTTTTCAAGGCGCTCACGCACTTCGCCAATCCGGCGCTCGAAACGGCGACGCAGCGCGCGCCGATCGTCGTGATCGCGAACCCCGACGAGTGCTCGTTCCAGTTCAACCCGGTCGGCACCGCGCGGTTCACGTCCTCGTGCGACATCGCGAAAGGTGCGCTGTCACGGGCCGGCCTGAACTACTCGAATGTGGCGGCGCCGGTGGGCACGATCGCGCAGATCAGGGTGGGCGACACGGTGATCGACGCGTTCGACGGCAAGGCCGAAGGGGCCGGGGAAAAGGGCGCGGCATTCGACAAGCTGCTCGCCGCGACGCTGCAGGCAGCCGGTTACCCGGCGAAGGCGGACCCGGCGCAGCTCAACTGGGCGATGACCGTGGTGATCCTGACGATCCTCGTGATCTTCGTGACGATGGTGTACGGGCCGATCGCGGCCATGCTCGTGGAGATGTTCCCGACGCGGATCCGCTACACGTCGATGTCGCTGCCGTATCACATCGGCAACGGCTGGTTTGGCGGGTTCCTGCCTGCGACCGCGTTCGCGATCGTGGCGGCGAATGGCGACATTTACTCGGGGCTCTGGTATCCGATCGTCATCGCGCTCATGACCTTCGTGGTCGGGATGCTGCTCCTCAAGGAAACCAGCGACTCGGATATTTATGCGAGGGATTGAGGTGGGGGTCTTGCTGGGTTGTTGGGATGCGCGGCGGGGCTACCGGACCGTCTCGCGAAAAAATCGTCCGATTGTGGTTGACAGCCTTGGGGGCCCCAGGCATAATTCGCTTCTTCGGCGAATTAGCTCAGTCGGTTAGAGCGACGGAATCATAATCCGCAGGTCCGGGGTTCGAGTCCCTGATTCGCCACCAGTTGTTGGAAGGCCGCTGTCCCACAAGGACAGCGGCCTTTTGTCTTTCCGGACGCCTTGATTCATAAGGCTTTCCGGCTTCTGGGGCTCAAGTTTTTCGCCTGCCGACCGTAACAATGGACCGTACCGATTTGCGTACGAATCCACCCTCAAAGGTCAACCGTGGGCGACGACATGCATCCGTATCTATACAGGCGGCCGGACAGCAGCAACTGGCAATTCCGGCGTCCTGTGCCCCTCCATCTTCAGGCGGCACTCGACAAAAAGTTCATCACCGGCTCCCTGCGCACGTCCGATTACAAGGAGGCCGCACGGCGCGCCCGGCAACGGGCCGCCGAGACCGACGAGCTGTTCGCCGCAATGGAAGCCAAGCTGAACGCCAGACCGGATGCCCCATCAACGGACGAACCTGTGTCCGACGGTGGCCGCCCTGTCCGGCTGGAACGCTGGATGGTGCCGCAACTGCTGGCCCGCTACCGGGCGGCAATGCTTTCGCTGCCGGACGCTGACCGCCCGATAACGCACGCGAGCCTCGCGGAAACCCGGGCGATGTTCGAGGAAGAGCATCAGGCGCTCACGGACGCCTGCGCACTGCAGGACCTCTCGTATGCAGAACACATCGTCGAGAACGTCCTCGATACCGAGGGCTTCGACATAGACCTCGTCAGCCCGGAACTGCGGCAGCACTTTACGCTGCAGTTGATGCAAACCGACCTCGCGGTCATCAAGGACCAGCTGGCGCGCCTGAATGGTGCGGACGTGCCGGCCCCTGAGATGCCCGCTGCCCCCGGCGAGAACGATAGCTGGGACGATTATCTCGACCACTGGATTGCCGAACGCAAGCCGGAGCTGAAGACCGCTGACGAAGCGCGGTCCCAAGTTGCCCGGTTGCGGAAATTTACCGGGGACCGCGCACCGGTCGAGCTCACCGCCGACGACCTGCGAAATTATGCGGCTCATCTGGAGGAAGCGGAGGGCCTCTCCCGGAGTCGTATCAAGACCATCTTCGCGTTGCTGCGCCCAGTCCTCCAGACGAACCTGGATAGCGGCCAAACGGCGCTGCGGGTGAACCCGTTTGTCGGTGTAAAAATCAATGTTTCGCACAAGGACACTGAAGAGATTCAACCATTCGAACCGGAACACGTCCGCCTGCTGCTGAAGACGGAAGTCTTCACCGCCGGCAAGCGGCCAGCCAAGGGCGGCCGCGACGCCGCGTTCTGGCTACCGTTGCTTGCCCTGTTCGGTGGCGAACGCGTCGAAGAACTCGGCCAATTGGCCGTGAGCGACGTGGTGATGCTGAATGACCGCATGTTCCTGCGCATCACCGACCTTGACGATACGCAGGGGGTCAAGAACAAAGTATCGAAGCGCCACGTTCCAGTTCACGCCGAGTTGCTCAAAATCGGCTTCGGCCGCTATGTCGACGCCGTCCGTTTGTCTGGGAAGGACCGGCTCTTTCCAGACCTCAGGCCCAACAAATACGGCGTGTTCACGGCCCAGTTCTCGACCTGGTTCAACGAATATCTCGACCGGCACGTGGTCGACGACGTGCGCTACAACTTCCATTCATTCCGGCACTTCTTCCAAGAGCGCGCTGGCTGGTGCGGCCTCGACGACTATCGTATTCACGGCATTCTCGGTCATCAGCCCGACGGCATGGGAGCGCGCTACGGCAAGAAAAGCCGGGGCCGACGTGTCTTTGACCCGATGCAACTGGCCGAGGGCATGGAACGGTTCCGTATTGAAGGGGTGGATTTTTCCGCCCTGTACGATACGTACTGACCTACACGCAGCCGACCGGGAGAAAACGGGCCCTGCCGTCACATCAATCAAGGGGCTCGACTGACTCTCAAGAGCAGTGCCGCGAGCCCCTCTGGATACCTCAGTCGCTACGGGCCCCGCGCCGCTTTAACGAATACGTCAGCTTAACGCGACGACTTGATGAAATCCGCCCACGCCTTCTCCAGCACTTCGCCGAACGCGAAATCCTTTCCGCCCGGAATCAGGTCTGCCTTCTGCATCAGGAGCGCCTCCGGAACATTAATCGACATTGCCAGATACAAGCCGCCGAGCGGACTGCGCACGACGGCGAAGCCGTCGTCATCCGCTTCGTGATTGAATCGCGGGTCGTCCTCCGTTACCTCGCTATCGTCATGCAGACCGACCACCTGCGCGCCTTCCAGATGAGTCCAGGCATCGGCTCCAACGGTGAGGTCATTGATGAGATGTCCCGCATCCTCGAATTCGGTCACACCTCCTGTCCCAGCAATCGCGTACCAGCCTTGGCGCTCCGTTTCGGTCAGAGGTGCCACCGCAGTCTTATAGAGCAACATTGTCATACAGAACCCCATGAGTGGAAGACGCTGTTTAACGGCACGAAACGTCGAACCTTGAGACCCGCATCGAAGCGGCTCCGCGTCTCCCCTGAGAAACATTCCCGGCGCTCGCTGGTCGAGTTATGCCTCCGCCTCTGAGTGCGTCGTCTGCCTCGCCCGCTTCGCGAAAAAAAAGAGCGCGCGCCTCCTGGACATCGCGAACGACGTCCGCCCGACCTTATTTGAAAATCACTAAATAGAACCGATTCTTTTTAATAGTCATCCTAATTTATTTTTACTTTATTAAACGACTGCATTAAACCATTCTCGAACGCAACAAAAATCATCAGCCTACCAACCAAATCAGCAACATTCTGGCCAATTCAACACTGACGGCGTATCACAGCGCCAAAAAAATACCCATGCATACATTCAAACCACACGAATTCATTAATTGCACGGTCGAAGAATGCTTGACGACTCTGGTCACCAAGGCATAGACGGTGTGACTGGTCTCGGCTCGTCTACGGAGGTTCGTTGTGGCCTCGTCCTGGAGGCGTTGGTTACTCACGCACCGCACCTGTCCGAGTTTCAGATGGACGACATTATCGGCTGGTGCAAGCAAATTCGAGATGGTGTGCGACACGGAACGCCACGCGGCCGTCGAGACGCTGACTAGTCGAGGCCTACAGACGGTGACAGGTCACCCCAAAGCCGAAGGCAATGAATGCTTGGCCGTGCCAGGCGTCACCCAACTCGTCAAATGCGTGGAAAAGGACAGGGTGGGATAGTATCCCACTCGACTCCGGGAGATGCGTCACGGCCTCCGGTCGAGGAGGCCGCGATGACAGGGGGGATAGTATCCCACTCGACTCCGGGAGATGCGTCACAGCCTCCGGTCGAGAAGGCCGCGATGACAGGGTGGGATAGTATCCCACTCGACTCCGGGAGACGCGTCACGGCCTCCGGTCGAGAAGGCCGCGATGACAGGGTGGAATACCGAATTACACTATCGCTCGAAGCGAGGGCTCCTTCCTGTCTCACAACTCATTACATTAGGTAATGACCGTCGACAGCCCTCGTACCCGTAAAGTGTTCCCTGAGGGAACACTTGGCGCATCTACAGGGGACGAACATGACCGAGGTTTTTGCGTGGGGCTATACCGCGTGGGGCACTCGTCTAGCGAGTGGCGAGTATGAGGTTTCTGGCTACGTTGACGGACTGCACGTGACGCTAGTTGCAGCAGACGTTGCTCGAGCAAAACGGGAGTTCTGTCGAACAGCGCGAGGCGCTTGGTTCCGGCGGGTTGTATGCCGCATCCGCCCTCCCGCGCCAAAGAGCTACGCCGATACTTTTTGCGGTCGGCCGCGCGACTGAGGCTGGAAATGAGCAGATTCTCGAGTATCTGCCAAATTTTGAGCGGATTCTGGGCAGAAACGAGCGCAGCGGGCTTATATCAAACCTGTGATATAGCGTGATATGTCCGCGCCCATCGGTCCGTGTTCTACCAGAACACTGGCCTTGGTCAGAAGGGAAACCGCAGGTTGGTAGGTCCCGACGACAACACAACGACGCTCTCTGGCCGCCAAGTTACGTCATGGTAGCCAGCCTCTTCGCGCGGGTCTTTGAGCGTCGCCGGGATGTGCGCCTCATAGGTATCGTCGCGATGGTGCCCTCGCTCGTGCAGCCAGGGCTCTGGCCGGACGTCGACCTGCTGTATCTCCTCGCCCTCAGTCCAGGATGCGAATTGCTCCATGAATAGCACGATGCTGTCTGGAGGAGCGGCCTTGAGCAGTTCGATGAGTTCTTTCACGGTCATCGCGAATCCTCGAGAGTTTCAGGGTATATTGGAGACGAAAGCTGCGCGACGGGTGAAAAAACGCAGTGCCACCTGGTTAATCTGGGTCCCACCTTGGAGTGGCTAAGAGAACCCCGGCTACGACGGCTACCTTCGGGTAGCCGTTGGTTTTTCAGCGCCGAAACGTTTCCTGGTCGCGAAGCAGACCGTCAACGCTGATATCCTCGTCGAGTTCGTCCCAGTGCAGTCCCCTCCCCGACGGGGAAATCCGCACGCTCTCAAGCTGTGACCGGGTGGCCGAGCCGAGAGTCGGGAACTGCGCCAGTGGCACAACTAACTCACTGCCCCCTGATAGCGTGACGACGAATTGACCGTCCTCAAACCGGATGGCAGTCGCTCGAACGTGTTTGTTATCCATGAAAGTTCCAGTGCCGAAACTTCACCAGTTGAGGAATTCGCGCATCTTCTTGATGACCCACGCCTGCTCGGCTTCCGAGATGTCCCACTTCCCCTCTGCGCGCTTCTTCGTCACTCCTCGCTCTGTGCGTTCGATATTAAACTCGTGAGTCCACTCGGGGTTCTCATCTGCTTTGCGCGTGCAGTAGTTTGCGAGTTGACGCGCGAGGTCTTCGCATGTGTCGTAACGCTCGTAGAGCTCATCCGGAGTCAATCCCGCGTAGGCTCGACCGTCTATCATTCGCAGGGCCAGCTTCGGATGCGAGCCACTCAGCAATGCGTTGAGTGGTTCGCGTGGAAAATCCGCTGGAACGAACGGCTTCAATGCCTCTCGCGCCTCTTTGACATAGAGGCCTGCGCGCTCGGACGCTTCCATCAACTGAACTAACGCCTCCTGAGCAACGGCTTTCGCAGTCGCTTTGTAGGCGAGCACGTCGTCGTTTCGGAGAAACCGCTCCCGTCCTGCGGCGTAATGCAGGGGTAGTCGGTCATCGTCGATGAGTTGCTCAACGTATCTCGTCGACACGTTGAGAATTTTTGCCGCTTCAGCCGTCGAAACGACGTTGCTGTCCCCGGCCTCGCTTTTTTCGTCGCGTTTGCTCATCATGTAGCCTCACGTTCGATGAGCGTTCATTATCTGCCCTATGTCGCCTGTTTTGTTCCTCGACTACGACAACGTCCTACATCGTGGTGACGCGTATCGCACGCCCAACGGCATCGTGAGCGCGCCGGGCGTTGAGTTGTTCGAGTTCGCGGCAGTGCTCGAGCAGTTGTTGCAGCCGTTCAACGCGGATATCGTTCTCTCTACAGATTGGGTATCGGTCGTCGGATTTGAAGCTGCCCGTGACGCACTGCCCTCTTCACGGCTGCGCGAGCGCGTCGTCGACGCGACGCAGCCTAGCGATGCTGATTCAGTTGCATTTCGAGCATTACCGCGTGGTGTGCAGGTTCAGCGTTACGTGCGCGCACATAACGTCCAACGCTGGCTGGCTGTTGATGACCGTGGCGATGGATTCGAAAACTGTCGCGAGCGACTTGTTCGGTGCCAACCGTCTGTTGGACTCGGCGATAATTTGGTTCAGCAACTTTTGATAACCCGGCTGGGACAGTTATGCCAATGAAGTCCACAAAATAAGAAAATTTCGCTCATATGATGGCGAACATTGCAAGAGCCCTGAACGAGCGCTAGGAGTGACCGAAACTCAAAATTGGGGGTGTGCTAGTAGCACACCCAACCCCGAAGGTTCTATCTCGGATTCTCCAGCCGCTTGTGTCTGAGGCTCAAGATACGGGTTACTAGCAACACACCTCATCACGGGTCCGCTCCTGGTGATTCTGCGAACTCCAAAGTATCAGTCGGTTGCAGGGGGTGGGCTAGTAGCCCACCCCACTATGGTCCGCTGCTGGTGATTCTGCCAACGCCGAAGTATCAGTCGGTTGCGACTGCGGGTTCAATCAAATGGACCATTACGAGGACTATCAAACATGACAAACGCCAGCAACGGCCCCTCGAGAATCTCGCCGCCGAGAAAAGTGTTCCCCGAGGGAACACTTTCTGCATTTGATGCCCGCCCAAAAGTGTTTCCCCGGGAAACACTTTCTGCATTCGACGCTGCCCTCGATGGACACCGCGAGGCCCCACGCCCACGCTCGACCAGCGCCAGACCGCCAGGTGGACAAACGGAGCCGTGAGGCCGCAATCGAGCCGCCGCAGCGTTCAAAACGAGGACTGCAGGCGCGCCTCGCCGCGCTGTTCGGGCACCGCGCGTGGCTGAACGCGCGAGTGTCACCGCCCGCATCATAAATGACACCGTTTCCACACATAGCGCGGCGCGCGGTTCCTATGTATATGACACGACTCTCGCCGAGGAGGGCAGCGGCGACTTACTGCGGGAGGCGACACATTTAGAACGCGTCCAAAAGTTTCAGCGCCGGAACGTTTCCCGGTCACACTGGAGAGCCGCGAACTCAGCCAACGGCACAACCAGCTCAATGCTGTCCGCCAACACGACTGCGAGTGCGCGCCGACAAGTCTCACTGCTGCACAAGTACGTTTGATATCCATCGTGCGTGGTTCTCGTCGAAGTTTCGGCGCTGAAACTTATCAACCATGAGTCGCGCATCCGTACCAGTCTTAAATCGCCCCGGTCGACATCTTTCCACTTTCCCCACTGAAGCGGCGCACCAGCGCCGGCATGATTCCCGAAGAGTTCGTTTTGGGAGAGTCTTTGTACACCCACATCACAATATTCATTAAAAAAGACCGGTCCTTTTCAATAGAAATCCTAAATTATATTTTTACTTCCCTATATTTCTGCATTAGACTTTTAACATCTGCAATAGACACATCGAAAAGTCGATGACTCCGACGGAGCTTACCGACCAATTGCAGACAACAATCTCGACACACAATACACAGGCGGCGCTTGATAGCGCCATACGATTCTCATGCACCAATTCAAACCGAACGAGTTCATCAATTGCGACGGCCGGAGAATGCTCGATGATTCTGGTCGACAGGGTATAGACGGCGTGACGGGTCTTGGCTCGACTACAGAGATTCGTTGTGGCCTCATCCTAGAGACATTGTTCACTCATTCACCGTACCTGTCCGAATTTCAGTTGGACGACGTTATAGGCTGGTGCAAGCAGATTCGAGATGGTCTTCGGCACGGGCAACCTCGGAACTCTCCGGACGCAAAGTAGCGTATGGCAGTAGAGGGAGATGGTCGGCCATGGCTAGGGCTCGGTCCAAAAAAGTGCGTGTCGGTTCTCGCCCCTTGCCCGTCCGGACAGCGGAGGAGAAAGTTTCAGCGCTGAAACTTGCGGTCCAGCCTCAGCGGAACCTTGCCTCGACTGAGCCCCGACGTTGCCGAAAGGATGTCGAAGCCAAGGTGGGCGGAAGATAGCCGAGGGGTCGGCGTCCCTGTCCAGTCGGGATATTGGCGGATACACGAGTTCCAAAACGGCGTCAGACTTTTTGTCGACGCTCGAGGGAGAAGAGCTTTTAAGAAGGTGAAGAAGTTTTTGCTATTCGCCTTTTGAACGAGAGGTACGGACGCGTCGCCGCGTTTCCTCCACGGGAATAGTAGGCATTTGCTGCTCAGCCAGAACGTCGTCAAGCGTTCGCCCATGCCCGATGGGGCGAACAAAAAGCTCAAGCCCCAGTGCCTCGAAGAGACTCAGCATCTTCACTGTCCCGAGCTCACGCAGGCTACCCGTCTCGAAGCGGCTAATCCGTGCGCGCGTGACGCCGCTCAGTTCCGCAACCTGCTGCTGAGTTTTGTTTGCAGCAATTCGCGCAAGGCGAAATGCATCTCCGAGCTCAAAGAGGTTCATGTGTCACCTAGGATACGTTAAGTACGATAACGTCGATACAGTATCCTATATGACACATTATGACCTGTTCTTTACCCTGCGCTTCCTTTCGTATGCGGCGAAGGCCAAGCACGCCTTGACCAGCTCCGCACCCCTGCGAACGTCCAGCGCCCCCGGTCTATCTCCGGAGCTGCCAGTTCGGGGACCGCCATCTTTGGGCCAGTCCACCATGTTGCCGTCCGCGAAACTGCCACCATATCTCGCCACCACCACTGCCACTTTTCACTAGAATTCTGCGGACATTCATTGGAGGTCACCCATGAAAAAATCGTCTATCAGTGATGAAGCCCAGCGCGCCGTTGACCTGTTCGCCCTCGAGTTTGTCAATAAACTGCTCGGCCAAGTGATGGCACTGCCAGACGCGGCACTCGGCAAAGCGTTGAAGACACACGTGCGCAAAGCGGCGAAAGCAAAGCGGCGGAAGTGATGGACGACGTTCATATATTTGGCGCATCGACAGCCTGACCTGAGTGCTTAGAGTCGAGCCTCCAGAGCCAAGCCACCTCAAAAGTGTCTCCCGGGGAGACACTCGTCGCCCACTAGCCCGAGTGTCTGGGCAATCGATGGTCGAATACACACTCGTTTTCAGCGTGCCCGCGCCTTGACCTATGCGAAACCGCCACCTTTGAGCATGTGCCGGCTATGGTGGCGCTTTCGCATTCGGTCCCCTTCCCTCGCGGCACTTTCTCCGCCATCGGTTTTCGACTAAGCATGGTCCCGTTCAACAGCTACGATTTCGTCCTACGCCCAGCACGCCAATGCGAACGCGGCCGTGCTGCCCTCGCATAACCTAGTCGAACGCCGATGGTCGAATCGGCCGCACCGCCTTCCTTGAGCATCGCAGCAAGACCGATGTTCCCGATGGGACATTTGGCGCATCGACAGCCTGACCTGAGTGCTTAGAGTCGAGCCTCAAGAGCCAAGCCACCGCAAAAGCGTTTCCCGGGGAAACACTTTTCAAACACTCGCCCGTGTCCATGCGGAATCGATGGTCGATTACACACTCGTTTTCAGCGTGTCCGCGCCTTGACGTATGCGAAACCGCCACCTTTGAGCGTGTACCGGCTACGGTGGCGTTTTCGCATTCGGCCGCCCCTCCCCCGGCACGTTCTTGGCCATCGGTTTTCGACTAAGCATGGTCCCTTCAACAGCTCGATTTCGTCCTACGCCCAGCACGCCAATGCGAACGCGGCCGTCCTGCCCTCGCATAACCTAGTCGAACACCGATGGTCGAATGGGCTGCATCGCCTACCTTGGGTCATCGCAGCCAGAAAGATATCCCCCGAGGCGACACTTGGTCCATCGATAGCCTGACTTAAGTGCCCAGAGTGAACCCTCAACAATATGGCCACCTTAAAAGTGTTTCCCCGGGAAACACTTTTCGCACGCTCACTTTACCCCTAGCGCATCGATGGTCGAATACAAACTCGTTTTCGACCTGTTCGTGCGTGGACGGATGCGAGACTGCCACCCTTGAGCGAGAAGAAGCTATGGTGGCGTTTCTGCATTCGGCCTGCTCTCCCTCGCGGCGCTCTCCCCCCCTCGGTTTTCGACTAAGCATGGTCTCACTCGACAGCCGCGATGGTGAAACGGCTATGGTGGCGTTTCCGCGTTGGGCGGCACCGGCCCCCTCAGAATAGCACCCAGAAAAGTGGCCGCCGAGGGGACACTTCGCGGCATCGATAGCCTGAACTGAGTGCCCAGAGCGGAGCATCAAGAACGTAGCCGCCTTAAAAGTGTGTCCCGGGGAAACACTTGTTAGCCACTCACCCGTGACCCTAGCGCATTTTGGCTTTTACAAACCCAGCATCTTGCAGCGCTCGGAGTAGACTACCACCGATGTCGCCTTCCATCGCAGCCTTTATCTCAGTCCACAACTGATACTGCTCCGTATTTCTTACGTTCTCCGACGGTGCGCGACCACAACTACCGTTAGCTACCGCAGCAGCTGCAAGCTTGATGGCTTCCAGAGCTCTCTTCAACGGACTTGCCGGTTCGCCATTTGCCGGCGTCAACATACCGGCGTTTTCGATAAGCGTGCTGACGACCTTCCGCAGCCCGTCCACGCGTTTTGTATCGACCGTGACAGAAGGAGAAGCTCCCATCTTCTCAACTGCTTCTCCGAGCAGCCTCACAGCCTCATCTACCCTCCAGCGTGGGTCAAGAGCACGCGCCACTTCCGCAGCTCGCCTTGCCTCAGCTTCCTTCCGCGCTGGCTCAATCACCCTCTGCTGAACGTAAAGCAGTTCCGCTTCCGTGAGCTCGCCAGCGAGTTCGGCCGGTATCGTCGGCGCGTCTACGCTCATGCTTCCCACGAAGCGCTGTTCCGCAAATCCGTGTGTATTCCCTCTTTCGCCTTTGCGAATGTATGTGCTGCGGTAAAGCAGCACCCTGCCATTGCGTCGTTTCGCATGCATATGAGCTCTCCAATAGTTGTATGCACGCTTGTATAGCAATCAGCGACACAAAGCGAGGGGCATTTGTGTGACTTTCTGCCTTTGCCTCGCGACATCGAAACGCGTGACGCGGTTATCAGTTGCCGGTAGCGCTGACGTTCCGCGCGCGATGGCTCTCTCACCCTCGTCCAGTACATCTTTGTCACAGACCCGCCCCCGACCGTACCCAAGAGCGCTCTCGACGGAACGAGCGGACGGACGGCGCGGCGTCCAGCCGCGCCCATTGCCGGTGCAGCAGCGGCGCACAAGGGTCACGGTCTTTCACGCGGGACGGCTATGAGCGAACAGTTGCTCGCGACCGGGCCCGGCGACAGCCGGTGCGAACCCCCCGCCGACGTCGGTTCATGCTGACCTTGAATATCCTACGAGCGCGCAAGCGCGAGTGCATTCTGGCAAGGGGTCCCCGCTCTGCGCGAGGATGCAGTTGATTGCGCAGTGCGGGGCAAGCCAGGGCGAAACGGCATGCAGGGAGCACGGTCAGCGCCGGCGTCTTCGGACGCAGAGTGGCTTAGTCAAAAGGTACGCGACGTCGGCGGGGGGTTCGCACCGGCGTAGCCGGGTCGAATGGACAGCGGCCTTGCCCGACGTCGCGATGAAAAGGCTAGTTGCCGTGCGCCCCTGCGCACGAGGCAGGATAAGGGGAAAGCACGTTTGCCCCATCGCCCGCATCCGGCCGCGCAACGGTGCTCTCGAACGCACCGACAGTTGCGAAACGCGTGGTGTTCATCCTTGCGGAGACTGGTAGCGCCGTAGCTATACGGGAGTACGTACCACGCGCTCCCGAGTGCACCTCGCGACGTGTGGCCTCGAAAACCTGATTCAGGAGGGCCACGAGAAATGGCAGATTCACTCAATGAACCGCATCCTACGCCCCGTAGGCACGTAATCCATACCCAGCGCGCACGGGCGGAGCGCCGCCGCGATACAGGCGACGGTATCCCGGAGAGACAGTCGTTGGCTCCCAGTGGACATGACACGCAGGCGCATCTCGGTGTAACGCTGCAGCACACGAAAGCAAAGGCAGTTACGCAAAGAATCGACCGTGGATTGACATCGGAGATTCATCCGACCGCTTTGCAGAAGATAGTGTGGATACGCGCCCTTCTAACCGTCAACAGGTTTCGCGTTGTGCGCGCGATAGACATCGCAGTCGCGTGCTTTCCAGAGCGACCATTCAAAGCTTCGCTAACCGCTGCGCAAAGAGCGATGAGAGGCCTAGCGAAGGCGAAACTGGTTCGCCGGTACCGCACGGATAGGCTGCAGCATGTGTACGGGCTGACGGTCGGCGGAGCCAGGTGGCTGCACGACCAGGGCATCGATGCGACGGCTTCAGTGCGTCGCGTCGCTGATATGTCCAATCCGGAGCATACGCTCTGGATGAATTTCATCACCCTCTGCTGTGAAGCTCGTGGCGTGCCGGCGGAGACCGAATCGGAGGCGTTAAGGGAACTCAATGCTGGTCGCGACAAGAGCGCAGATATCAAGCAGGGGTTCGTTACCGTCGAAACTGGTGGACGGCAGCGCATACTGCGCCCCGATGTCCTCGCGTACGAGCAAGACGGTGTGACGTGGTTCGAGATTGACAGAAGCAAGCGGGGAAGCGACCGCGAAGCAGCACTCTGTGCGCTTGCTGGCCGTATCGGAGCGCGCCTATCAAACAATCAACCATTGCGGCGCATTGTTGTCCTTGCTCGGACCGACCGAATATTGTTGCGTGCGCTCGCACTACTGCGGGGGAGAGTGCGCGACAGCGACGGGCTGCAATTGACGTCCGAAATACAGCGGCGTTTTCTCGAATTTGAGGAGGGAATCTTCGAAGTTTGGGCGATGGTCTACGTGCCGGACAGACAGCAGTACATTGACCATTGCGTCGGGCATGTGATTGTGCAACTGCTCCCGACATGGTTGCCCAAAGTTCGACTCGATTCGTCGAATCGGCAGCCGCTGTCCGGATGGTTCGAGGAAGACTATCTGCCGTACCGTCGGCCGAGCGCTCGCAGTCCGTGGACTTCGCCAATTTCACCACTTCTTCCCTTTTCGAGCGATGCATCTGGCTCTTGGTGACTATACGAATAGCTGTAGGAGACAACCTAACCTTCGAAGGACAAAGACAGATGCAAGTTTTCGGAAACGTCGCGACCGTACCGGCGCGCAAGGAAAGTAAGGCCACCGGAAAGGGATATTACGAACTACGACTATGCGAGAGTCAACGCGGAACGGACCTGGAGCCCACATGGTACACAGTCCGCATCATGAAAGACGTTGAGCCGCAACTCTCAAAGGGCGATTTCGCAAAGGTCACGGGGAAGTTAAAGGCGGACTTCTATTTGTCTCGCGAGGGAAAACCGACGGGAACGCTTCTCATCATCGCGTTTGAAGCTGCGAAGATATCGAAGCCCGCGAGTGTATCGGCGGCAGCAGAGCCAACACCGGCGTAAAGTTATCGTTCCCGTTTGAGCGTTATTCGCATGCCACCCCTTTCTGGGGTGGCTTTTTTTCATTCGGGATGGCCAGACCGACTCAGTCAACTGCGCAGTTCGATGCATAGAGCCGTGAACTCCTCACTGAGGAGCAAGGCATCGCTATACGTAGCGCACGGACTCTTTAAGGCCAATCATGAACGTACCAACACTGCTCCCCGACTTTGGGCAAGATAGCGGAGCGCAGGCAGCACATCGACTATTTTCCGCCTGTGCAGCGAGGAACGACGCTGGCGTCCTGCCGGTGGCCGAGTTCTTGGTTTCGTTATACGACTCCCGACTCTCACGGCCCGATACATACATGCTTTGCCGTCGCATCAACGGCGAACACTTTGAAGACGTCCTGACCGTGATGAAGTGGTTCCGGGGCATGGAAAACGGCTTCGATATCCATCACCTTCTGGGCATCGAGGCGGGAGCGTTGCTCGTCCACGAGGTCATTGCCAAACTCCTCATAGAGCGTAACGGCGAATATTAATTGAACAGGGCTGCCGGAGCAGCCCTGTTTTTTTACGAAGGCTTACTGTCACCGCCTGCTTCACTGGGCCTTCGGGTAGCCACCTTGCCCGAAAACCGATTGCCAATTGGGTGATTAGTATGCGGGCGTGACATGTGTCGTTCAGACCGCGAGTGTCGGCTTCAGGCCGTAAAACATCCTCGCCTATTCACTGCGGACCAGGTTATAGCGGCACTCGACAGCTTGATTATGCGGCGCGGCCCCGACTTTGTAGCCTGAAACAAATCGAGCGCCTAGCGCTTCCCGTGGAGTACACGGCTGGAAAACATCGCCGACAGGCGAAAAGCTTGTCCGCGTACACCTCACCGTCTCGTCATGAGGGTGAGACGCTAGGAGTCGGGTTACCGAGCCCACTGGCACGACAAAAAACAAGAAAAAATGCGAAGAACCTAGCGTTGAGTCGGGTGAGTCAGGGTGAAACGGCTAACTACTTTACGTGCGGACGGTACCCGCATGAAATAGTTTTCGCAATTACCCCGGCACACCCGGCACACCCATTAGAAAGCGCGCCAAAACTGGTTCGACGCGCTGCTGCTACTCGTTACCGCATCGCACGGGAGGTGTCACGACGGGACGCTACGCTTTAGCCTGCTTGGGTATCACCGACGCAGCCGTCAGGTGGCAGTTGGAGGTTGCACATGCGAATCTGACTCTTACCCTTTCGGCGTCGGAAATCCTCGAATGGAACAAGTTCTTTCATACGCGTCCAGAAGCGCGGGGACGCCATCGGAGTCAACCCGTGGCGGTCACACCACCGGCGGTAATGCTCATAAACCTCGTCCTTGACGGTGGACTGGCTAGAGGAAATTGAGACGGCGCAATCGTCGTACCAAGCCTGGACGGAGTTAGTCTCCGACTTCGCTTGATGCAGCAACCGGGACATTGCGACCGGCACCATGGTATCGAAAGCCCCGCGCTTCTGCAGCCGCATCAGACCTTCCAAGGCCCACACAAGAACGCCAGACAATTCGGTACTGATGATGCGCTGGGACAGCAATGGGTCACGCTCGCTTTCGGAAATTGTCACACTGAATGGCACGATGTCCCAGCGACGCCAAAAGCCAGTGGAATGGTCCGTGATGGTCGGCAGGTGATTCCCCAACACCAGCCATTTGCCACGTACATGAATACTGACCGGGTCTCGATATTTCCGGTCCACCTGGACACGCTCACCGGCAATCAATGATTTAAGCAGTTGTTCGTTGATGCGCCCTCGTGGTGTCTCATCCGAATAGATGAGGCTCGCGCCAATCAGCACCGACAGTCGGAATCCATCGAGGGCATCCAGTTGGACGCTCTCTGGCCGGCCATGCAAAGCCTGAACAATGTTCGCTAATACGCCCTTGCCATTCGCGCCGCTACCGAGCCACAACTGCGCTCGCTGATAGCGAGCATCAGCAGTGAGTGTGTAGCCGACATACTCCTGCACCCGAGCCCGCACGGCTTCGTCAGGTAGTATCATTCGCAGAAATTGCATGAAGCGGCTTGGCTCGACCGCCGCTGGGTCATATTCACACATCAGCGTATGCTGCAGACCCAAGGATGCGTCGGGCGGGAGCAGCTGCAGTTCCCCGTCGACAACATGAACATATCCGTTGCTGCATGGAATGACGACGTCGCGTGTGGGCTCTGGGAGCTTCTCGGACCAAAGAATCGCAGCATGGACGGCCTTGCGCGCGTTTTCCCTGGATGCGTGGCTCCGTTTGTGACGGACAAGCCAGCGGTAGGAATCCGTTTCGGCGTCTTCCTCCTTGACGGCCCGCCAATACAAGCCGGTCCATTGAAACAACACCCCGCTTTCGTGAGCATATTGCCCACTGCGAACGAGGGCGTCTGCGTAATCGTGCGGTTCGAAACGCTCGCTCATTCCGCTCCTCCGACGACGTGCTCGGCGAGCCATGCTTCGACATCAGCGCGCCGCCAACGCAGCAACCGGGTGCCAGGGATATGAAGCCGTGGTGGAACGGCCAAGTGATTGCGGCGGATGTCCTTTTTTATTGTCTCCGGGCTGCGACCGAGCAACTCCGCGAGTTCATGAATGTCCAGCAAATAAGGCATGGAATACACTCCAACGAATCGTTTTGCCGGAGCACATAGGCCAAGTGGCGGCCCTACGTCCCTCCGGGTGCCACGACGTGGCTTAAGGTGTATTCACAGCTTTTAAACGCTACGCCTGCGACAGTCGACGGGTACGCCCGAATTGAAATAGAGCGTGTCGCGCGCGCTCATTCATGACGCTCGCGAGGTGCGCGCTTGACGCCCCGTTGGAGCAAGCTTCCCGCTGCCCGCGTTCGCTGGTAAGCACCAAATCGGACATCCATAGCTCGAGCGCGTCGCAACCGACAAGAGCGTGCAATACCCGATGAGCTGTCGCGTCTCAGGCCTCGACCACAATAAAGGTTCTGAGCCTTCCCGTTGATATGACGGAAGGTCGGCGGAGCATTACATTGTGCGCTTGAGGTAAGCGGCCCAATCAACCTTTGGTTGATGCAAGTACCCAAAATGCATCGTTTTGAAGTGCAGTACAAGCTCGTTTCCGTTCTCATGCGTGGCTCGAAGGCGACCATTCCATCATCAGCCGTCGGATTTTTTTCCTTTTCCGCAACGCGGAAGGCTAAAGTCATCCGCACTTGTGCCGTTACAGACATTGAGGTACCAGCCAGAAGGCGCGGCGCGCCCTTACTCTTTATTCACGCATCAGGTAAGCCAGTACAATGAAAATCAAATGTGAGAATTGCAACCATAGCGAGAAGGTTACTATTGAGCTCATCGTAAAGATAATCGGGGGCGCACTTCCTGCTGGCGGGTTTGCAGCGTGGGTAACATATTTTTTCGCGGGGACGGGCCTTGCATTGGAAATTTGCGTTGCCCTCGTCGCCGGCGGGGTTGCAATGCTAATTTTCAAAGACGAGATTGTGACGTGGATTGTCAATCGCGGATACAAGTGCCCGAAATGCAGCTCAGTAAAGTGGAACTCGTAAATTCTCTAAACGAACCACTGATTCAAGCGCGTAGCGCCGAAGTCCTCGGCGCTGCGTGACGGGGCGAAGGTGACAGGCAAGTACAATAGAAGAGGCCCCACTCGTCCAGCAAGTTCGTTGGTGCCTATAACACTGACGCTTCCTGTTGGTGTGGTCGTCGTCGCCGGCCGAACGCAAGCCGCCCGAGATTCCACCGTTGGAGGCCTCGATGTCGCGCTTTCCGAAGTGCATCGAGCGCGACGTTCGGCGTCGGACTGCGACGACGGCAAGAGGCACCGGTGGAAAGGACTCTCGCCGGGACTAACCGGCCGAACAGGGTTAGCGAGGAGCCGCCCTCAGCCGCTCAATCAGTCAACAGCATAGGTAATCTTGATTGCGTCAAGCGGGACACGGATGTGCTGGTTCTCCACCCGACGCTTGGCAGCCGCCCGTTGCCGACTATCGGTGAGCCATTCGGGCTGAACCGACAACTCCAAAGCGAGCGACGAGCCGAACCAGCTCGCGTTGAATTCTCCCTTTTGAAGGCAATCACCGAAAGCCTGCCGAAGGCTCTCCGTCATGTGAACAGACAGGAACCTTTCATGTCCAGTGTCGCGGACATACGCCTCAATTTGGCTCTTCGATGCACTTTCGCCATCTTCCTCCTCAAGGACATATTGCATCCCGTCGTACTGGCCGGGGGCGAGAGGTCTCCCATCGTTCTCAAAGACTGCGGCCTCTTCTTCTGGCTGTTGTTGAGTCTTGTGTTCTCGAATAGCGGTGCCGACTAGCTGGGCAATATTGTTGCGAAGCTCACGCGTTTCCAGAACCGACTCGTCCCCGCAAAGTGCGAGGAAAGTCACAACGAAATCAGCGGCTTCGAATGCGACAGCGCCACCGTCATCGCTTCCGAAATGCTCACCTTCTCTGCGCTTACGCTCGTCAATCAGACGTTGAGCGGCCATTCCGTGGCGTGCAATCTTTTCAAGCAAGTACAGTGGCACCATTCCGTGTTCTCTTGTATTTACATCGTGGTTACGTCACACGTCACGACTGAGGCTCAAGCTTCTTCGCCGGTTCCGATTCGGCAGCCGCGACACTATCATTCTCTTCCGTGAGCAAGCCCAAGGCTGCTGCCAAATCCCCATCCGGAACTCGGCACTCCGCACAAAAAACGGCGACTTCTCTTTCGTCAAGTATACGCATCGATGCCAGCCACGGCTGTGACACGTCTTCGAGTTCGCCGACGTACAGCGCATAATGCGGCTGCGTTCTGTCGACTGGAGCCTGACACTCACAGCACTTCGCAACCGGGTGCAGCTGCTGGTATAGCGGATGGAGGCCGTCCATAATCGGCTTTTCCATAGCTTCCCAGCACTCTTGCCCACAGAAGCTCATCTCCTGCAGTTCATATAGCACCGTTACAGTCTTGAGTTTGCCCTCGAAGACGACCTTTTGAGTACGACTGTAAAATTCGTGGGTGCGGGAGCCTAGTTGCTCCTCGCAGACTTGGCATCTGCCTGTTTGCATGACTCCGCCTTATTCCTCGCGCTCCGCAAACGCTCCAGCGTTCTTGTAATATGGTTTGAGACGGACGGTCCGTGAGCAACCCTATTTCGGAATCCGGGCGTCGTACGACATGACAGCTGACATAACCTCGTCGACCACGCGTTCGCTGTCGGAAAGATTCAAAGCGGAGTAAATCGAGTCGCGGTTCTGGCCGAGTCCAACAGGAAACACCGGCATTTGCGTTGGTGTTGCGTCCAATGGCGGGTCCAGCTGTGGGCTCGGAAGCATCACTTGGTAGGCCTCGTTCGCAATCGAGAGGATAAGAAACGCGTACGGCAAAGCGATACTGGGCTCGCTTCTGCGTAATAGTGCGGCCGTAATCATTTGGCCGTTCATTGGTCCTGGCCTCAAAGTTCGAAGCACTGGCATCCGAACCATTCGTTCATTCGAGTGCTGTGGGTCGCGAACCCACTTGATTGTTTCCTCGAAATTCGGCACTTCAGTTTCTGGCAGCAGCGTTAGCCCAATCTTGACGAGCGCTTTGCGGACAGCCAGCGGAACGTACGGACCTCTCTTTAGATTGAACCGAATGAGCTTCTGCGCTTCGTCGACTTCAAACACAGAGTCGATGCGATTGTGACTAACTTTCAGTTCGCTTCCGTCATCGCACTCGATGCGCCAACCGTCGCGCTCATTCTTCAGAGTGGGGACGCCGTTTTTACCGGATATGCGCAAGAGTGTGCGCATCGGTAGTGTCCAGTTTCCCAAGTCGTTTTCAATCGTGCTGCCGAAGTGCTTGTTGCATTCATCGCACTCGTACCGGGAAAGCATCCCCTTGTTGCCCAGTGCTTCGGGAATGGCATGGGCCTTCAACCGGAACGTAACCTCGGGTGCCAGCCTCAGGCAGAATCGACACTTCTGAGAGCCGCCCCTCCCGAGGACCACCCTGACACCCGGCGTGATGTGCCACATGTCCAGCATGGTGTAGTGCTGAAGATAGAACGCTTTGGCGTACTCGATTGGGTCCATGTGCACGTGATTGCTCGGAGGTCGTCTTCGAATTATCGTGCCGCGAGGAGCTGCGGGCAACTGGCCCGCCCATCGTCTACCTCCCGTACCGCGTGGACTGCCCCTGAGGTACCAGCAGCGCCCTTAGCGTAAGATATGCACCCGGAATGCCGCTGCCGGTAGGCGGTGCGCTTTAGTGTCGGAGGAGCCCCCACGTAGGCGCAATGCAGGTCAGGGTGATGAGAAACGACGAAGCGCTCGCGCGTAGACATAGTCCCCACGTGGCCTGACAAGATAAAATGACAACATCGATGTGGTTTCCGAGGGTTGCGGAGCCTTCGACCCTCCTGCCTCGGCTACCCGAAGCGCGGCAAACGCTGGAACCGACTAAGTCGTCTCTTGCGCAACGACCTTCACTGAGGAACTCGCGCGGGTAGACAAGATTTGGAGTGGATTGCAATTCACCGTTTGGGGATGAATGATGTTGTTGCGCCGTATTGAAATCGAAAATTATCGCGGCATTAAACATCTTGCGCTTGACCTAGATGAGACGACGGTTCTTGTCGGCGAGAATAACAGCGGAAAAACAACAGTTCTGCATGCGTTGCGTACTTGCCTTAGTGCGATGAGGGCCGGTGGTCGTGTTTCACCATTTGACGACTTTGACCTTCATTTCGACGGAGCGTCAGCCGACCCAACGACCGCACCTGCGGTCTCAATCACCCTCACCTTCGAAGAAGCCGCCGCCGGGGAGTGGCCCGACGAGATTGAGCGAACTCTGGGTGGAGACGGTGGCATCGTCGTTCTCGTGCCCCCAGATGACCGTAGTCGCGTGCAGATGCGTGTGACTGCTCAATATTCGGCGGTCACGCAGGAAATTGAACATACCTACGATTTCCTTGATGCCGCAGGAAACGCGTTGCCCGCAAAGAACAGGGGAAAGCTTCCGTCCCTCCAGCTTATCCGCCCGCTGTTCTACCTTTCGGCACTCCGCGACGCAGCACGTGAGTTTTCCAGGACCTCTCAGTTCTGGGCACCGTTTGTCAAGAATTCGCAGATTGCGCCAGAGAGAAAGGCTGAGATTGAGAGGCAACTTCAAGCGGTGAACAGCGAGATAATCGAAGCGCACGGGACGTTCAAAGGCGTACAGGACTATCTCGCGAAGATGCGGGATTTAGTGAGTGTCGGAAAGAACGACGTCGTCAGCGTCGACGCAGTTCCTGCGCGTGTTTTCGACATGCTGAATCGTACTCAGGTCAGCATCGCATCGGCAACGGGTGCGCGTCTGCCGATAAGTCGGCATGGAGAGGGTACGCAGAGCCTCGCCGTTCTTATGCTTTTCGATGCATTCCTGAAGTCGGAGCTTTCTCGCAAGCAGGGCGTCAAGGGAACCCAAGCGATTGTGGCCCTTGAGGAACCCGAAGCTCACCTGCACCCAAGCGCAGTAAGAGCTTTGTGGCAAACAATTAAGGGCATCGATGGCCAGAAGCTCGTCGCGACCCACTCCGGCGACCTTTTGTCAGAAGTCGAAATGACGTCCGTGCGGCGATTGTACCGCTCCGGCGGGGTCGTTAAGGTCGGCCGCATACCGCCGGACCTCTTCCGAGACAGAGAACGTCAAAAGTTCGACTTTCTCGTACGGAGAACCAGAGGCGAGCTGTTCTTCGCTCGATGCTGGCTCTTGGGGGAAGGAGAGACTGAGGCTATCCTGTTTGCCGGCGCTGCAGAGGTCCTTGGAGTGAACCTCGAGCAGGCTGGCGTCCGGTGCGTAGAGTATCGTCAGGGAGACATCGCGTATTTCCTCGACGCCGCCAATGCCCTCGGCATCCCGTGGCACTGTTTCACCGATGGAGACGAGCAAGGCATGGGCGACGTGGAAAAAGCGAAAAACAAGTTGCTCGCTGGTGCTAAGTCGCATAGGCATATTACGACCATGCAAAATGTTCCGTCAGTGGAACCGTATATGGGTGACAACGGCTTTCTTGATGTGTATGAGGGACTTGCTAGCCCCCAGAAGCTAGAGAAGATGACAGCCAAGCCGGGCGATGCAGACTACGTCCTGCAGGTTACAAAATGCCTTCCGAATAACAGTAAGCCTGCTGCCGCTCATGCCGTCGTTGATGCAATGAGACTTCGCGGTCGTACTTCAGTTCCGAAGGCACTTAGACTCGCAATCTATAAAGCGGCCGCACTCGCAAGGCAGGGAAAATGATGGATGACTTTCTCGATAGACTGAACCTCAGCCAGCGGAAGGCGGCCCTATGGGACGAGGGCCCGCTGCTCGTTCTCGCCGGTCCTGGCTCGGGCAAGACGGCGACATTGACGACGCGCGTAGCCAGGCTTGTGCGCAACAGTGAAAACGAGTCGTTTCGCATCCTTTGTTTGACCTTCACGCGCAAAGCTGCTGCCGAAATGAGGGAGCGCTTGCTCTCCATGTGCCCGACCTCGAGCGGTCGCGTACAACTGACTACTTTCCACTCTTTTGGGACAGATATCTTAAGGCAGCACGGAAGCCATTTCGGCCTAAGTCCCAACTTTGAAATCATCGAGGACCCTGAACGTGTTCGGGCGGTACGCGACATTCTTGCGGCCGACACCTCTTTCTATACGAAAATACTGTCGGCTGAGAAGGCATTAGGCGCACTGGACCATCTGTTCCAGCGGGCCATTGAAGACGCAGATATTCCTAAGCTAATGCGTGACCCGGACGCTGCAGCACAACTTCAGCGTTTGTTCGCCGACTACAAGCAATTTTTGAAGACCGAGAATTGTGTCGACTATGGAGCCATTCTCTACTTTTGCGAAGAATTGTTGCGCTCGCGCCCGCGTTTGGCTAAGCAGCTGCGGACGGTCTATAAGTACGTATGCGTAGATGAGTTCCAAGATACCAATTTGGTGCAATTTCGCTTGCTTCGCGCCCTAGCTCCGGAGCGAGACGCGAACCTGTTTATCGTTGGCGACGACGACCAAATTATCTATCAATGGAATGGCGCGAGCCCGTCCCGCATCAACGAACTTGCCAAACACTACGACCTAACCAGTATCCAACTCCCCGAGAACTATCGTTGTCCACCTGACGTCGTCGAACTTGCAAATTCCCTCATTCAGCACAACAGCGACCGCTCCCCTGGCAAGCGACCGCTCATGCCGATGAAGCCGCCAACGACCCAAGGCAGTGTTATTAATGTCATTGCAGCGTCCACGGAGATAGACGAGGCTCAGACGGTAGCGCGGCAAGTTGCAACGCGGTTACAGACAGGAAGCATCCCGCGCGATATAGCTGTGCTTGCGAGGAACTCCAAGCTTCTTATCCAAGTGCAAGGCGCTCTCGGCGCTGTTGGCGTCAAAGCCCACGTTCAGCAACGCAAGTCGCAGTTCGAAAGCGGGCCCATGCGCTTCATCGTCAGTTGCCTGAAGCTCGCGGCAGTGCGTTCAGACGAGGAGTTGGTGTCAAACGTAACAAAGGCGCTCTCTGACTCCATCGATACGGAAATCGGCACTGCGGAAGTAATTGAACTTGCGAGCCAAGCTAACGGCGACCACTTACTCGCGCTATCTACTCTGGCAACTGGAAATTCCGGGCGCTTTCCCGTCGAACTGTGTGACGCGATTAGTAGTCTGGTCTCGGGAAATTTCGAAGGTTTTCTCCGAACAGGCTTCGGATATTTTGACGACCGAGAGCACGGAAGCCCTGACGGCACTGAGCGATTCGCGGAATATCCGTCAGAAAGGCAAGTCTGGCGTACGGTGATTGGTGAGTTAGGCGGAGAGTCAGAAGCATACGCTATGACTCTCGGTCAATTCTTGCAAGAATTAACGCTGGCCAACAAAACTCCTGAACCACCCTCTGACGCTGTCCGCTGCTTCACTGTTCACGCCTCGAAAGGCATGGAGTTCGAGCATGTATTTCTGGTTGGACTCGCTGAGGACCAGCTACCGTCGTTTCAAGCAATAAAGGCGGGTGACAGCAGCAGGGAAATGCAGGAAGAGCGTCGGAACTGCTTCGTTGCAATCACGCGCACTTTGCAAACCTTAACAATGAGCTACGCGCACAGCTACAACGGTTGGTCAAAGACGTCCTCGCGTTTCTTACGCGAAATGGGACTTGACGTAACGTAGGCAGTTGACGATTCCGAGGGTAGCACCTGAAAGGGGTTGCCGTGTTCGGGGCCAAAGCTGCAATTGGAAAATAACAACCAAGGAACTCTAATGGCCTTTATTTCAGTCGGCCAACTCGCGCAATCCCTCGAAAGTCTTCAACGATTCCACGCCTTTTTCGGCGTGACTTTCTTATCGATGAAGCAGACTGGAGTCCAAGTGGGAACCCCCACTGTTTGGGGAAGCCAACAAGAAGAGGCTTTGCTTGGCCAATATTTCTCGCCGAACGGCGCTCCGCCTGGAAAGCCATACTGCGTACCTTTTGGGCGAAAGGAGCCGAAAACGTGGTTCTGGAAGAATTCCAAGTATTCCGGAGGCACACTTCAAAGTGCACGTTCCCGGGACGCCTACAGTAAAGCTCTGGAGCATCCGAGCGACAAGGAATGGGCCTTCGCACCGGACTATCTCGGCAAGCTAGAAGCACTCCTGCCTTCAAAGCAGCGCATACCCGTATTCGATTTAGCAGCATGGCTGTATCGGAATGAGGACCTGCCTCCATCCTTGGACGATGTTGAATCCAGGTTTCGCGAAGAATTCAAGGTCGCGGATGACGAGTACATGCGACTCTTCGACGCAACACGACCGACGCCGACACAATACTTCTCCCCGGCACCCATTCCCGAAGAAGAGCTCGCGCAATTGATACACGGGGTACCTCCGGGCCCCTCAATGCTTGGCCGTAGTGAAGCCGATTTGATTCAACATCTTGAGCGCTGGGTCTCGGAAAAAGAAGGGTTGGTATTGCCCGATGGCTTCATTCGGGCATTCTATGGCGCGCTGATTGCGCAACGATTTGTCGTCCTTTCTGGTCGCCCAGGCACGGGCAAAACTGCTTTCGTGAGGGCTTTTACCGAAGGATTGAGTCAGTTCTTCGAAAATTCAGTGTGGCCGCTCGAAGTCAGTGTCGGTAGTGACTTTTCCGAGGCCGATGTACTTGGTTACGAGAAGATTTCGGGCGGCATTGCCGCGACCGCGTTAAGCCGAAAGCTCTTCATGTCTGAACGCCCCAAAGACATCTACATTGTCTTGCTGGACGAAATGAATTTGAGCCACGTTGACCACTATCTAGCAAGACTCTTACCAGCGCTTGAAAGCGACGCGAAAGTAGAGCTACCAGGGCTAGACTCTGAGTCCCTGTTACCCTCGGACGCATTCATTGTCGGCACGGTCAATTCGTTCCTTGAGGAGACCACACGATTCCAGTTGAGCAGCCCTGTTAAACGACGCGCGAACATCGTCGAGATGCCCAACGCGCTAGGGGGACTCGTTGCCGACGACGACAGGGGCAAGTTCGACAAAGCCTGCGTTGACCTCCTTAAGCAAACCAAGGGACGTATTCTTAAGCGCCAGAAAGTGGGGTTCCCAAGCGTTCTAGATACGTTCCGACTCGAACGCTTAAATGCCGCGCTCGCCCCAAATTCAGACATACGGTCAAATCCGTTCGGCGATATCCTCTGGCACGTCTGCCAGATTTGCTCCCGAAGTGAGGCGACGTCGCTAACGCTAGGTGTGATTCAAGACATCCTAGACTACGTGGCAATGTCTGGCCGACCGTGGCGAGTCGCACTTGGCGAGCAACTTGCGTTCAAGGTTGCACCTCAATTGAGTGGCCCAGTCAAAGTTTGCGAAGAGTTGCTTTCTTACGTCGTGGCGATAGACACTGGAACAGGTGAGCTCCGTGCTGCAATCGCCGCACTGGAGGCGATTCTACAAACAAAGGATGCATCCACTGGCCACGTCCTGTTCAGGTACTGAGACGCTACGGAAGAGTTGCGCTCCAAATGGATTGCAACGCTTCTCGGACGTATCGATGAACGGCGTCCATTCCGCCGACACGTCCGAAGTGGTCGGCACGGATGGGGAGCTCGAGCAGAACATTGCCTTTCGCGGCGATGCTGCTCGCAGCAGGAATTGGACCTGGATATAGAATCCCGCCGCGATTGGCGGCGAAACTATTTAGATAGCCTTGCATTTCGAACAGGTCGACTTGCAAGGCACGTGAACTTGCAAAGTCGAGTTTAAACTTAGCATCTAGCAGTATTACATCGCCTGGGTGTTTGCCGACCAAAATGATATCGGGACGCTCATCGGCCGGTCGATTAGTTGCATCACGCCATGACGGCAGCTCAGCCTTTGGCGGCCTTGTGTCAAAGTACATCCTCCACTCGTCGGACGCCATCGACCAGCCTTGAGGGGAACGCTTACGCAAGTCGCAGTCCACCGATGAATAGGCGAGGCCGAATGCGTTACCAACTACGTGTGCCACAAAGGTTTGATAGATTTCCCAGACATCGCGTACGTTGACACGGATAGACTTTGCGAAATCCATACTATCTGAGATTTCGGAACCATATTCCGCTTGTAGGTCCCGTAGTCTTCCGTAACGCCGGTCCGCTCGCTGAATGTGTGTCGGCAATACGGCAGTTGGTCTTGCAAAAGGCCGAATTTCCATCGCGCCAAAAAGCGGCAGCGCGCGCAACGCGCGGATTCGCTCAGAATAGCGCCTAACTTCGCTGCGGACAGGCAATGCGACAAAGTTAGTCAAATCATCGCATTCGGTAGCCAGCGACCAGAGGAACGCGGCAATCTGTGCGTGCTCCTGCAGCCGAGAATGGCGCTCCCTTGCCGATACGACTACCTGTGACGGCCAATACCTTCGCTCGCCTACGTGGATAGGACCTGACTCGTCGGGTTCCAGCAGATTGTGGTTCTCGCGCAGCAGGCGACTCGTCCGGGAGACTGAGAGGCCCTTGCTCTGGAGCGAAACCTGTTTGGCTCTTAAGTTGCTTGTCGCTGGGCGCGCCTGAATGGAGTGCACAAGCTGTTCTATCTCGGGAATTCTGTCGCGCAGCCATGCGTAGTGAATCTGCGGCAATCGTACCTTACGGGTCGTACCATCGGACGCCATGTAGGCGAACTGACGTCTGTAGCCGAAGTACGAGTTGCTACAAATCTCCGCCATCGTACGTACTTCTTCCCATGTAGCTTTCGCCGTGCGTGTTCGGAAATCAAAGACACCACGCTCACCGTCGACGTGCACATGAAATCTATGGAAACCAACCTGATTGGTGAGGTCGGCGCTCCAAACAGCGAGCTTGGCATTTCGATTCCACGATATTGCCAATCGCTGCTCGTTGAGAAGCACTGCCGGGCGACTACGAGCCTCGACCGAACAGAGAACGACTCCTTCGGATATTTCGATGTCGTTCTGCCCTTGAGCCAGCTCGAATACTTCCCCGCCCTGCTCTATACGCATGGCCAACACCATAGCTAGGCAGCCGCCTCAACTGTAGCAAGCTCACCGAACTCTTTGCGGATGCGCGCGGAGGCAAAATCGGCATACTGCGACTTCAGCTCGATACCTACCGCATTTCGACCGCTGGCCAGAGCACTGACCATTGTCGTCCCCGAACCAACAAAGGGGTCTAGTACGGTCCCCCCTTCAGGGCAACCACACGCCAGACAGCGCTCTACGAGCTCGCGCGGATAGGGAGCGAAGTGTGACCCCGGATTTTCCGGTCGGGCAACGATTTTCCAGATATCCTCTTCACCGACAAGCCCCGACCTATCGAAGTAGTATTTCGGCCCCTTCGAAAAGATAAATACGTTCTCGTGGGTACGCCAAGGTCTGTCATGCGCGGTAGGTTCTGGAAGGGTGGCAGGCCGCTGCCAAATCACGGAGCTTCGAAGAGTCCAACCTTCCTGCTGTAAAGCGAGTGCGACACGCCACGGAATACCAATTAAGGACTTGCGCGGCAGCCCGAGACCAGGTCCATCGACCGCCCGCAGATGCCGCCGCATCATATTGCGGCCATTGTGCTTTTCGTCAGCGCCGTGCGGCTTTCCCTTCGCCGAGTAATAGGTATCGCCAAGATTAAGAAACAGCGTCCCATCCGGCGTCAGAGCATTGCGCACATTACTGAATACCTCGACGAGTGCATTCACATAGCCTTCAATGGTCGACTCATGGCCAATCTGTCCGTCTACCTCATAGTCCCGCTGCCAATAATAGGGCGGACTGGTAACGACGCAGTTAACACTGCTCGCTGGCAACATTGACAAAGCGGCATTTACGTCTGCATTCAAGAGGCTCCAACGAAGGTCTGCCGCCGTAGTCCCAGAATGGACGCGAACTTGGCCAGGCTCTACGTCGCGCTCCGGCTCCACGTTCGGCTTCAGTTCCTCAGCAGCTTCCTGACTAAGAGGGCCTCCTCCGCAGAATTCGCGAACCGCGCTCTCAGGTACGCGAACCTGACCATGTGCGCCAATTCGGAATGAGTGCAAGTCACCATTGCGAACGAGGCGGCGCACGGTGCTGACCGAGACTTTCAGGTGAGCTGCAACCTCCTTCAAGGTCAGATTCGATTCAATCATAAGTATGTATTCTGTACGTCGGCATTAGCTGTTCAAAACTGTCCATCATTCACCATTATGCGATACCTAGCCGTCCGCACGCAATCCAATTCGAAGGGCTGGCACAGTTCACACCTGCTCGATTGTGCGCAACGTCCCACTCAGGCGCTGTTGGTGTAGTCGACGCCGGTCACGCGAAGCAGCCCCCTTTTCGTAGCTGCGTACCGGTTTCCCCGACGTTTCAAGCGATAGGGCTTTCCTACAGGGTGGCACGGTCGAGCTCGCCGAGGCGGGACCGGATAAATCCCAAATCGGGAGTGGCCAGCATGAGGCCTCGTACGAGATAGCGACCTGCCAAGTCTTGCAATTCCTGTCCATCTAATCAGCCAATCCATTCCGTCATTGTCTAAGTCACGCATCCAAGCGGGGATGAGCTCCCATGTTTTGCCCGAAGCTCAGTGCTCTCTTGCCCGCTGGCCGGCTTGTCGAGCGGCCCGGTGCGTCCACTAAGACCGTAACAATCGCAGCGCTTGCAACCGTACGAATTCATCCGTATAGTTACTTATACGCGGTCGGCTTGCGGAAATCGAGCCAATCAAATCAAGGAGTTAGGATGCACGGCAGATACAGAATGGCCGGCCAGTTTTCGTCTCCCTGATTCGCCACCAGTTGCAAGAAAAGCCGCTGTTCCGCAAGGTTCAGCGGCTTTTTCTTTGTCCGTCACTTTTCGGCGGCCCCACCGGGGCCGCTTTCCCATGCGCCGTGCGCGCAATCCATGCGTACACAACGCGTCCCATAGCTCGCAATTCTGGCGACGGCGTCAACTCACCTTGTAAGCCGCAAATCTCGAATCGACTTCGGTCCCGAATGCGTGATTGGAGTAATTGCTCAGAACCTTAACGGAGACGGCCAGGATGATATAGAGCACATCCTGCTCCGTATAACCGGCATCGAGAAACGCGGCGACCTTGCCTTCGCCCGGTTTGCCGAGCGTACGAACGATGTCCTGAGTCAGACCGAACAGCGCTGCCAGCCTGGCATCGGGGATAGGTTGGCCGTCGCGAATGGCCTGCAGGACCGGGGCGGGCACCCCCGACATCTTGTCGGCAATCATGCTGTGAGCCGCCGTGCAATAGGCGCAGCCATTAACCTGGCTCACTGCCAGAAAGACAACCTCCTGCTCCGCCGGGGAAAAGCCGGACTCTCCCCGGAACAGTCCATAGCCGTGCAGATACGTGTCGAGAACCGCCGGAACATTGGCCATGTTGGCGTACATGTTGGGGATGAAACCAACCTGTTTGCGGGCCGTGTCCAGTATCTCTTTCTGCTTGCCTTCTGCAGATGCATGGTCAACAGGGGCAAGCGTTTTGATGTAAGGCATGTTCATCTCCATGGATGAGAAAACGAGGATGACCGCATTTCAATAGCGGTCAGTTGGCACGAGTGCCGCGACAGCGGTGCTCCAGCTGGATGGGAGGGCATTTCATCGAGCCGTAGCTGCAAAAGACGCAGCAGTCGCCCGGAGACGGTCGAAGCTGCACATGGCAGGCCTCGCACTCGTAAAAGAAGAGACACGCGTCCGTGGGCATGTCGAGTTCGACGGCATGGCCGCATGCCGGGCAGGTCAGTGTCGAGCGCAATCGAGCATCAATTGAGCCGGGTTGGAGATTGCTCACGCGTTCACCTCCTGCCACCTTCATGCGGAGCGAGGTCCGGGCCCAGCATGTACTCGCGCACCAGCTCCCGCGCGCGATGCAACCGGCTTTTGACGGCGCCCTGCGGCTCGCCCAGACGCGCCGCAATCTCGGCAATCGTCAACTCTTCGAAATCGCGTAGCAGCACGACTTCCAGGTAGTGCGCGGGCAACGATTCCAGGGCGTTGGCGAGGTCCACGCGTAGCGCGTCGTCGCTTCGGTGGGCGAGCAGCGCCTCAGCAGCCTCTTCCGGCAACGGGTCGTGCCTGAACATCATCCGTTGAAGCCTGCGGCATTCGCGCTTGATGACCGTGAACAGCCAGCCGGAGAACGCAGCAGCAGCCTTGAGACCCTTCACCTTGCGCGAGATGACAAGCAGCGACTCTTGCACGGCATCGTCGACATCGCTCGCGTGGCAGTGCTTGTATGCGTAACGCCGGGCGTCGGCCTGACATACGGCGAGCAGAGATGAGATAGCGGCAGCGTCTCCCGTCTGGGCGGCCACTATCAAGTTGTCCCGCTCGACCCCGCTCTTTGCCATGGCTTACTGTTCCTTGTCCAGTTTGCGCCCCACCATCGCACACATGGGGCAAAAGCCGATCAGGCCGCTCATGGCCAGCATCGCGCCGACGATGCCCGCGCCGATAGCCAGGCTTGAACCACCCCAGTTCATGACGGCATAGCCCAGGCTCATCAGGCCCATGATGACGCGCAGGACGCGCTCCCAGTTCGGAACGTTCTTCACATAGAACATGGCAATTTCCTTTGTCGGTGATTGAGGACAGCCCTCGCACACCAAGAGGCATCCACCCGGCAAAACGGTTCGCCGAACATGAAAAAAATGCGCGTTCGCGTTGCTATCCACCGACTGCGGCGCCGCAGCCAGCAAGGAGGCGAGCGTGCGAAATTCGATCTGATTTCTGCGCACAGTAAGGCGCTTTGAAGATGTTCGGATAAGAGGCTCAAAAACGCGTGGTCAATGCCGTGAGCCATGCGGGCGAATGACTCACCAGCCAGGCTTCGATGGTTTTGTCGGCCCCGCTCAGGATTAGCACGGCGATCGCCACCATGATGGCACCCATCGCAATCTTGCCGGTCTTCCCCGCCAGCATCAGCTTGCCGCGCATTTTCGCCATGGCGCCCCGTGAGACATAGGCCAGGGCCGCCACTGGCAAGGCGGCGCCGATGCCGAAGACACCCATGAGCAGCGCGGCTTGCGGCAGATGTGAACCCTGACTGGCCAGCATGACGGCCGCCCCGAGGGTGGGGCCCACGCATGGACTCCACACCACGCCCAGCACGAGGCCGATGGCGAACTGGCCCGACAGCCCGTCGGGCTGCATACGGGATATCAGGCTATTTCCCGCGTCACCCAGACCCGACGTCGCAACCGCGTAGCGCTGCTGCAGACTGCCTGACATCAGGACTACGCCCAGCAGTGCAAGCACGATCGCACCCGCATAACGGAAAACACCCGCGTCGACGTTCAAGGCCGTCCCCGCCGAGGCGAGCGAGGTTCCGATGATCGCGTAGGAAATCGCCAGCCCACCGGCGAGCGCAAGCGGCGCGCGCCGGTGCACGCTCGTCGCAGACCCGAGCAGGATGGGAACGAGCGGCAGGACACAAGGCGACAACGTCGAAAGGAGCCCTGCCAGAAAGCCAAAGCTGTAGGAGCCGAGACCGATTTCCATCAATTGACCGTCTTTCTGATGAGGTTTTCGATGCCCGAAGGCGTGGTGTCGCCCACCGAGCGCCCCACTTCCGATGCTCCCTTGAAGGCCACGAACGTGCTTTGCATGTTGACCTTGAATAGCTTCAGGGCAGCCTTGTTCGTGTCGAAATCGACCGTGAGCACCGTCACGTCCCGGTAGGCAGGCTGCTTCATGAGGTTCTCGACGATGGGCCGTTGGGCCTTGCAGGTCGGGCACCAGGTTGCACTGACATCGACGACCACGGGCTTGCCCGCCTGCGTCAATTGGTCGAACGCTTGCGGTGTGTAGGGCTTGATTTCGCCCGCCACGGTCAGGGAAGCCGATGCGGCCAGAATGATTCCAACGAGTGTGCGCAGAGCTTTCATGGTGCTTCCTTGCGTGCTTCACGGGATTGAAGGAGGAACCCCCACTAAGAGGCGGCCAGGTGCAAAAACGATTCGCGGTCCGCGAAAATATATTTGCGGTGCCGCCGAACCCTTTTCGTGCCCAGGGCCCTCTTAGCGGTCGAGGAGGCCTTCTGGCGCCTCGCACTACTCACCATCAAGGAGCCATCGTGAAGACATCGTTGAAACTCGCCTCTCTGACCGCCCTGACCGCCGCCACCCTGGCGTTGCCGGTCGCGGCCCAGGAAATGAAGGGCCCGGCGAAGTGCGCCCCCAACGCTGAAATGGCGAAGTGCCGCGCAGCAAAATGTGCGGGAAGATGCGCGCCCAGGAAGAGCATGAAGAAGGTCAAGTGCGGCGCCAGCAAATTCGCTCCGAAGTGCGGCCCGAAGTGTGGCCCGAAGTGCGCTCCGAAGTGCGCTCCTCAAAGCTGATACCCATGGCCCGGGCCCGGCAATCAACGCGTCCAGCCGGCGACGACGCGCGCGCCGCCGGCTTGCGTTTGCTCGATGTCTATGCCGGCCTCGCCCAGCGGAGTGAACATCTTCTGGATAGCCTGTTGCGCGGTCAGTCTCCGAAACAATGGACCCACTATCCGGAATATGACGCAATTGATGCGGACGGCAGTTACCAGTGGTTCTATCACTCGCACTCACCGGAAGACAGACCCGGCGCCAGAGAGCACGGGCACATTCACCTCTTTGCAAGGCGCAGGCTGTGGTCGCGACGGTTGCGCTCGAGGCGAGAACTGGCGTTCGCGCAACTTGCGGGCGGGGCTGATGCTCGGGTCGACACCCGGCACCTGCTGACCATCGGCTTCGATGCCAAGGGCCTGCCAATCAGCCTCTTTACGGTCAATAGCTGGGTAACGGGCGATTTGATGCTCAGCGCCGAGACGACGGTCGATCTACTGGACCATATGGTGCTGGAGACGGGCAACGCGGATATCGATGCCGTCATCGTATCGTTGGTACGCCTTTTCAGAACCGAAATCCGGGACTTGCTCGTGAGGCGGGATATGACGCTATTCGGATTCGAGGGGGACGATGTGCTTTCCGACGAATCACTTGAAATACTCTCGGAGCTTCCTGTCGATGTCGATTCGAAACTTGTCTGATTGCCGGAATACGCCCACGCAGATCAGGTCTGGACCAGAAGGCCCCTACCTGATTCGTCACTAGATGTAGAAAGGGCTTCCGGGAAATCGGAAGCCCTTTTCAGTTCCACAAGATTCAGGTTGTTCGGCAAAAATAAATTGCGGCGCAAAAGTGTCGATGCAGACGAGGCGGGGCCGAGCTTACCATTTGTGTGTTATTTTCTACGCACTCCTCTCTGTTTGATGCGTAATGAGGGGCAGTGCCGGGCAGCAGGTGTATCCGCTTTTTCCTAAACCGACTTCAGTCCGTACCAGACGCCACGCCCACTGCCGTGCAGCTCCAAATGTCCGCGATCGATCAGATCGCGGAAGTGCAGCTTCAAAGTGTTTCGATTGCTGCCTGTCAGCTTGATCGCCTCGGCCATCGTGATGCGGCCATGCTCACGGGCAAACGCGACGATCTGCAAGGACAGCGCGGGCAGTGGCCATCAAGCAATGCCCCGGCCACGGACATCATCATTGCCTCAGCCGCTCAACTTCCGCCAGAAATGCAGGAGTGAACCCGGCAATCAGTGTTTCAATGTCACGGACCTGAGGCTCGACGGCGAGCACAACAATGCCATCTGGCACGATGTCATAGATCACGAAGTGTTGCCGTGCGGGCACCATCAAGAAAGGTGCCGAGCGAAGCTGCCGCAAGCGGCCATCCTCCGGCCTGGCGGCCGCCCGTTGTATCGCAACGTACACATCATCAAGATATCGGTCGGCCACCGCTTCGCCCCATTCGCGGGTGGAGCGCACATGAATTCGACGTAGCTCAAGTGCCGCGTGGCGGGTCAGGAATAATCGGGCGGCAGATTCCGTCATTGCCAGCCCTCGGCCTCCTTGCGATCCAGCAAAGCCATGTCGGCCTTGAAATCCCCGGACGACGCAAAAACGCGGCCCGCGGCAAGATCACGGTAGCCCGCAAGGATAGCCTCTTGTAGAAACTGGCCTTCGCGCTTCTCCATATCGCGCCTGATGAGGTCGCGCACATACTCGCTAGGCGTCTCATAGAGACCTGTTTCGCCAACCATCCGGCTCACAAACTCAGCCAGGGGCTGCGACAGACGGGCATTGATGCGTTCGGACATAGGAAACCTCGCTGGCTCATTCGCGAAAAAATTGTCGCACAAATCGCGGCTTTATTCGCATCTATCGCACCACACCAGACCAGCGTCCTACTCGATCAGCGGCTTCAGTAGGGGGCGATAGTGGATTTCCCGCGATAATAGGCAACACCCTCTTCCTCAATAAGACTATCGTGATCGACACTGCAAGACATCTCTTTGGTGTCTTGCAGTAAACACCTGGCGGAAAAAGAGGCGCGCAAAGCGCTCGAACGCCCCACACCAATCACCCCTCGATCCGCTCCCGCGTCGTGCGCAACAACGCCGCCATCGCCGATGTCGCACGCGGCGCATCCCGACACGCAATCGCATCGAACACAGCCGTATGCTCCGCCAGCGCGGCGTTGAACACCTCCGCGCGCGCAGCATTCATACGCAACTGCCCCTCAAGCGTACGAGCAATCAGCGCGCCGAGCGGCACGAGCAGTTCATTGCGACAAGCCGCGAGCATGGCGAGGTGAAAGCGCAGATCGGCGCGCACCCATTCGTCGACGTTACGCGCGCCCACCATCGCGTCGTGCGCTTCACGCAGAACCGCCAGCGCATCGGCATCGTGCGCGCTCGCCGCCAGCCCGGCCGCGAACGGCTCAACCATCTCGCGCATCTCCTGAAGCTTGAGCGCGAACGCAAGCGGCGGCGCAACGCCCCCATACCAGTCGAGCACGTCGGCATCGAGCAGATTCCACGCTTCACGCGCGCGCACGCGCGTACCCACGCGCGGACGCGATTCCACCAGCCCCTTCGACGTGAGCGTGCGCAGCGCTTCGCGCAGCACGGTGCGGCTGACGTCGAACATCTCCATGAGTTCGGCCTCGCGCGGCAGCACTTGCGCGGGCGCGTAGTCGCCGCGCAGGATCGCGCTACCGAGTTCGAATGCCACCGTGCCGTGCAGATCGCGCTGAATCGCCGTTCTCCTCGAATGTCGTTGCGGTCCGCATGCCCAGATAATGGGACCCGAAGCCAAATAATACTATTAATAGCACTTAACAGCAGCTTTTGAAGTAGCATGAACGCCGAAGACGCGTGACCCACGCGCGCCGCACCCGACACCGGAAAAACCGGAGACACCGCCATGAAAATCACCAGGCTCGAAACGTTCGTCGTCCCGCCGCGCTGGCTCTTCCTGAAGATCGAAACCGACGAGGGCATCGTCGGCTGGGGCGAGCCGATCGTCGAAGGCCGCGCGCACACGGTCGAAGCCGCCGTCCACGAACTCGCCGACTATCTGGTCGGCAAGGACCCGCGCCACATCGAGGATCACTGGCAGGTCATGTATCGCGCGGGTTTCTATCGCGGCGGGCCGGTTTCGATGAGCGCGATTGCGGGCATCGATCAGGCGCTCTGGGACATCCTCGGCAAGCACCACGGCGTGCCCGTTCACGCACTGTTGGGCGGCCAGGTGCGCGACCGGATCAAGGTCTATTCGTGGATCGGCGGCGACCGTCCGCACGACGTCGCGAACAACGCGCGCGCGGTGGTCGAGCGCGGCTTCAAGGCCGTGAAAATGAACGGTTCGGAAGAACTGCAGATCATCGATACCTTCGACAAGGTCGAAGGCGTGATCGCCAATGTCGCCGCCGTGCGCGAGGCGGTCGGGCCGCACGTGGGCATCGGCGTCGATTTCCATGGCCGCGTCCACAAGCCGATGGCGAAGGTGCTCGCGAAGGAACTCGATCCGTACAAGCTCATGTTCATCGAAGAGCCCGTGCTCTCCGAAAACGTCGAGGCGCTGCGCGACATCGTCGACCAGACCAGCACGCCGATCGCGCTCGGCGAGCGGCTCTACTCGCGCTGGGACTTCAAGCACATCCTCGCGGGCGGCTATGTGGACATCATCCAGCCCGACGCTTCGCACGCGGGCGGCATCAGCGAATGCCGCAAGATCGCCGCCATGGCCGAAGCGTATGACGTCGCGCTCGCGCTGCATTGCCCGCTCGGTCCGATCGCGCTCGCGGCCTGCCTGCAGATCGACGCCGTGAGCTACAACGCCTTCATCCAGGAGCAGAGCCTCGGCATTCACTACAACAAGGGCAACGATCTGCTCGACTACATCCATAATCCGGGCGTGTTCGCGTACGAGGATGGATTCGTGTCGATACCGCAGGGCCCGGGTCTCGGCATCGACGTGAACGAGGAGCAAGTGCGCGAGATGGCGAAGACCGGCCATCGCTGGCGCAATCCGGTGTGGCGTCACGCGGACGGCAGCGTCGCCGAGTGGTGACAGGCGTGGTGACCGGCCTCAACCGCGCGGGCGGCGTCAAACGACGCTGCCTGCAAGACGCGTTTCAGCGCCGCAACGTTTAAGGCCGGTTCGAAGCCGATTCGCCGCGTGACGCCATTGGGCGCACGCGGCGATTGTCTTCATGCGCACATAAAACCATCGCCGCGAGCCCCGCCGCTCATGATCCGTCGCGCACGAGGCGCGCACCGACCGCAACCGGCGCTGCGCTGGCGTAGTCCTTGCTGAATCCCCAGGACCCATTGCGCGTTACAGGGATTCACATGGACACGACGCTCCCGGACTATCTGATCCGCGAACAGGCCGCCGTCGGCGCGCTGGTCGTCTTCGGCATCATGCGGGTGATCGTTGCGGCAATCGCCCGCGCGCACGGCTGGCGCATCCTCGCCGTCGAACACGCGTTCATCGGCGTTGCGGTGCTGTGGTGCGCGCCGCAACTGATCGATCTGTTGTGGGATCCTTCGTCGGTGTCCGCACTCGCCGAACTCGAAGGCAAGGCCGCCGGGTGCGCCATCGGCCTCTTCTTCTCGCCGATCCTCAGTCACCGGCTCGGCTACGAGTGAGGCCGCTGCATGTGGCCTTCGCGGCCTTCGGAATTCACGTATCAGCCGTGCAACACGTAGGCCGGCACGCTGCGCGCGAGCACGGCCGCCAGCACGAGCACGCCGATCATCACGATCGCTTCCAGGTGAAGCACGTTCACGAAGCGCCGCGCCGCCGCCGTCGAAGCCGACCGGCGCAACTGCGCCATGGCGACGATCCGGTTATAGCCGCCCAGCACGAGTGCGAGCGCCACGAGCCCCGCCTTGAACAGCAGCACGTGGCCCCACGAACTGCCGGTCAGCGCGGCGAGCGAGCCGCCTGAGCCGCGCACGGCATTGAACACGCCGGTCGCGAACATGAAGCCCACCGAGAACATCGCCACGTTCGACACCTGGGTCGACGTGCGGATCAGGATGCCGCGCGCCGTCGACGCACCGAGCGCCGGCAGCACGGCAAATCCGCCCGCGAGGACGATGCCGCCCCACGCGCTCGAGCTCAGGACGTGCAGCGCGTGCATGCCGAGCGCGGCCGAGGCGAAGCCCGAATCGGCGGCATGGCCGAGCGCCGCGCGCCCCAGCGCGATAACGACGAGCGCGATCCAGAGCACGCCGTCGCGCACGCCGCCGGACCGGAGGAATGCCGTCGCAACCAGCACGAGCGCGCCGCCAGCGGCGACGCCCCACGCCTGCCCGACGTGCGTCTGCGTGAGCACCGTCGACACGACGCCGAACGCGGCAGGCAGGCGCTCACCGCTCATCGACGCGCTTTCGTAGAGCAGCCACATCGCCAGCGCGATCACGAGCACGATGGCCGCCGCGCGCAGCGAGCGTTGTGCGCGCAGCCATGCCGCATGAGCGGGCGAGACGGGGCGATGCCCGTCCCTTTCGAGCCACGCGCCGTAGAGCGCCGAACCCAGGGCGAATGCGTACGCAACGTTGATGAGGGCGGCCATCGCGACCTGCCCGATCCAGAGCCAGTCGGGTTTCATCGGGCCGTCGCCTCCCCGCGTTCACGCAACGAAAAGAGATACGCGGGGCAGGTACGCCGCATCGAACAGCAAAGTGCAATTGGAGTCATCGAGACCAGTGGCAAAGAAGCAACATGAAACATGAGTACATAGGCATCGAAGCAAACCCGAAGCAAACATCGAAGAAAACGCAAATTAAACAGCAGCGAGCCACGCGATGCACCTCGTCCGAAAGGCATCCCCCGCATGGCTCCAATGCGGATTCGGGCACGCGGGCGCCGAACAAACGCGTGCCACGGATCCGGCAACCGGTGCAGAATGATACCGGCTGATTCCGGCGATAGTGCTCCGGGTTGTTGCAATGGCGTTCGGGTAAGCCCTTGCACGGTCGGCGCGGCATGTGCGACAAATGGTCGCCGCAAGACGGCGATGATAGAATTTCGCGTCGCCGCAGCGCGCAAGGCCAGCAGATTTCAGCGCGCGCAGCCTGGAAGCCGGGTCGTTCGAAGCCCGGTCAGGTCCACGATAAAGATGGAGTTAAGCGTGTTCCCAAGACGCCTCTTCCGACCGCTCATTCCGCTCGCCGCGCCCCTCGGAGCATTGCTGGTATTCGGGGCGACCGGCGTTTTCAACGCGGCGCACGCACAGACGCCGCAAGCGAAGGCCCCACAAGCCAAGGCCCCGGACACGATCGAAGCGCGCGTGCGGGGCTGTGCCGCCTGCCACGGCAAACAAGGCCAGGGTTCGGACAACGATTACTTCCCGCGGCTCGCCGGCAAACCGGTCCAGTATCTGTTCAACCAGTTGGAGAATTTTCGCGAGGGGCGCCGCAAGTACCCTCCGATGAACTACCTGGTCACCTATCTCTCCGACGACTACCTGCACGAGATCGCGACGCACTTCTCGCAGCAGCGTCCGCCTTATCCGCCGCCCGCCACACCGACGGTCTCCGCGAGCAAGCTTGCCCGCGGCAGCGAAATCGTCCTGCACGGCGACCCGGCGCGGCAGGTTCCGGCCTGTGCCGCATGTCACGGCGAGAAGCTGACCGGCATGGAACCGGCGATTCCGGGTCTCGTCGGCCTGCATGCGGACTACATCAGCGCGCAGATCGGCGCGTGGCGCTCGGGTTCGCGGCGTGCCATCGTGCCGGACTGCATGCATACGATCGCCACGCGTCTATCCGACGAGGACGTGAGTGCGGTCGCGGCCTGGCTCTCCACGCAGCCCGCTCCGCAAAATCCCGTGCCGGCACCGGCGGGCTCGTTGAAGACACCGCTCGCTTGCGGCAGCGAGCCGCAATAAGGCGCCTGGGGGAGACAGCCATATGAAACGCAAGTCCCTGTTCGCTCTTTCCGCGGCCGTCGTCGTTGCGGTCGCGGCACTCGTGCCGGTGCTGTGGTCCGGCCTCGAAGCGCTGCACATCGGCGAGGCGCTCGCGGCCGCGCCCACCGACGAGGCCAACCTCATCAAGCGCGGCGAATACCTCGCCCGCGCCGGCGACTGCTTCGCGTGCCACACCGTGCGCGGCGGCAAGCTGTTCGCGGGCGGCCTGGCGATGGCGACGCCGTTCGGCACGCTCTACACGCCGAACATCACGCCCGACGATCAATACGGCATCGGCAAGTGGAGCGCCGACGACTTCTATCGCGCGATGCACACCGGCCACTCGAAGGACGGCAGCCTGCTCTATCCGGCGTTCCCGTTCGCGAGCTACACGAAAGTCACGCGCGCCGACGTGGATGCGCTCTACGCGTTCCTGCGCTCGGTGCCGCCCGCGAACGTGCCAAGCCGCCCACACGAGCTGCGCTTTCCGTTCAGCAACCGCAACCTGCTGATCGGCTGGCGCACACTGTTCTTCCGCGAAGGCGAGTTCGCACCCGATCCGACCAAGTCGGTCGAGTGGAACCGCGGCGCGTATCTCGTCGACGGCCTCGGCCACTGCGCGATGTGCCACACCTCGATCAACATGGTGGGCGGCCCGGTCAACTCGGCGGCGTTCGGCGGCGGGCTGATCCCGCTGCAGAACTGGTATGCGCCTTCGCTCACGTCGGGCGAAGGCGGGCTCGGCGACTGGGACATCAAGGACATCGTGAGCCTGCTGCGGACCGGCGTCTCGCAGCGCGGCGTGGTGTTCGGCCCGATGGCGGACGTGGTTCACAACAGCTTGCAGTACCTCTCCGACGAAGACATCCGCGCGATGGCGACGTACCTGAAGACCCTCCCGCAAAAGAGCGAGGCGCCCGAGACGACGCAGATGGAGACGTCGGAAGCCTTCGGCGGCGAACTGCTGCAGCAAGGCGAGAAGATCTATCGCGACCAGTGCGCGAAGTGTCACGCGGACAACGGCCTCGGCATGCCGCCGAACTACCCGCCGCTCGCGAACAACCAGTCGATCCAGATGCATTCGGCCGTGAACCCGATCCGCATGGTGCTCAACGGCGGCTATCCGCCGAGCACGGACCGCAATCCGCGGCCCTACGGCATGCCGCCGTTCGCGCAGTCGCTGTCGAATCAGGAGGTCGCAGCCGTGGTGACGTTCATCCGCATGTCCTGGGGCAACAAGGGCAGGCCGGTATCGCCGCAACAGGTGGCCGAACTGCGCTCCGCACCGCTCGACTGACGCTGTGGCCACAGATTGGGGCCACAGCGTCCCCTGCAAACCCATGCAAGTAGTTACTGTTATAGTTGCGTAGTGGCGTCTGCCTGACAGGGCGCAGCCTGCCGAACATCGCGGGTTGCGCCCTTCGCTATTTCGGGCCCGGATTGTGCGGCACGCTTCGGTGCCTGTGGTGCCTGGCTTTTGTGCCCTGGCACACAGCGGCATCGTGCCGTTCGTGGTGGCATATAGGCGGCATACAGGCGGCGCATGTCGCAGAAACGAAGGCGTCCGGTTGCACAGCGCGCGGCGTGCAGCCGGAAAAACACCGGAACAACACCGGAAAAACGCCGGATACATGCAGGAACAAAGCAGCAACCAGGCAGGAAGGAAGCGGAAAGAACCGAAAAGCGCCGCGCAGCAGAAAAACAAGGAGTGGTTATGCACGCTGGTGAGCGTCTGAACAGCATTACTCACCTCGTGGGCGCAATGCTGTCGATAGTGGGCCTCGTGTCGCTCGTGACAATCGGCGCGCTCGATCACGATGCATACAAGGTCGTGAGCTTCGCAGTCTACGGCGCGATGCTGTTCACGCTGTACACGATTTCGACGCTTTATCACGGTGTGCGCGGGCCGCGTCTGAAGGCAATTCTTCAGAAGTGCGACCACTCGGCCATCTATCTGCTGATCGCGGGCAGCTATACTCCGTTCACGCTCGTCACGCTGCGTGGGCCGTGGGGCTGGTCGCTGTTCGGCGTGAGCTGGGGACTGGCCGTCCTCGGCATCGCGCAGGAACTCACCATCGGCCGGCGCACGCGCGTGCTTTCGATGGTCCTGTACGTCGTGATGGGCTGGCTCGCGGTCGTCGCGGTCCGCCCGTTGCTCGAAGCGTTGCCGCCAGGCGGCGCCGCGTGGCTACTGGCCGGCGGCATCATCTATAGCGCCGGCATTTATTTTTTCATCAATGACGAACGCATCCGGCACGGACACGGTATCTGGCACTTGTTCGTACTCGCAGGAAGCGTCTGTCAATTCGTCAGCGTTGCGCGCTACGTCGCGTAACGCGTCTTTTGCGAAGCCATCGCGCGGCCGCCGCAGTGTCCGCGGCCCCGCGATGCAACTTAACGCCAGCCGGCGCATCTAGATAGATCGCCGACAATGCGGCGCGCGCACTGGCGCGCCGTCCCGTAACGCGAGAAGGCCGGGATGCCGGGTCCGCCCTGTGTCCCGTGGCGCGCGCATGTGCGCTGCGCCTTGCCGCTCGCGCCACCGCAATAAAACGAGTGTCTATGTCTTTTGATTCTCTCGGCTTGTCCGAACCGCTAATTCGCGCCGTCAACGAACTAGGCTATACCACCCCTACGCCCATTCAGCTGCAAGCCATTCCCGCCGTGCTGAACGGCGGCGACCTGCTCGCGGGCGCCCAGACGGGCACCGGCAAGACCGCCGGTTTCACGCTGCCGATCCTCCAGCGCCTCAATGAAATGCCGGCCGCCGCGAGCGGCAAGCGCGTCGTGCGCGCGCTCATTCTCACGCCGACGCGCGAACTCGCCGCGCAGGTCGAAGAAAGCGTGCGGGCCTACGGCAAATATCTGAAGCTCAAATCGACGGTGATGTTCGGCGGTGTCGGCATCAACCCGCAGATCGACGCGCTCAAGCGCGGCGTGGATATCGTCGTCGCAACGCCTGGACGTCTGCTCGATCACATGCAGCAAAAGACGATCGACCTCTCGCAGCTCGAAATACTCGTGCTCGACGAAGCCGACCGCATGCTCGACATGGGCTTCATCCACGACATCAAGCGCGTGCTCGCGAAGCTGCCGCCCAAGCGCCAGAACCTGCTGTTCTCGGCCACCTTCGCCGACGAAATCAAGGCGCTCGCCGACAGCCTGCTCGATTCGCCCGCGCTGATCGAAGTCGCGCGCCGCAACACGACTGCGGAAACGGTCGCCCAGAAGATTCACCCCGTCGATCGAGACCGCAAGCGCGATCTGCTCACGCACCTGATCCGTCAGCACAACTGGTTCCAGGTGCTCGTCTTCACGCGCACGAAGCACGGCGCGAACCGGCTCGCCGAACAGCTCACGAAGGATGGCATCAGCGCGCTCGCGATTCACGGCAACAAGAGCCAGTCGGCGCGCACGCGCGCGTTGAGCGAGTTCAAGGACGCCACGCTGCAGGTGCTCGTCGCGACCGACATCGCCGCGCGCGGCATCGACATCGACCAGTTGCCGCACGTCGTCAACTTCGACCTGCCGAACGTGCCCGAGGACTACGTCCACCGCATCGGCCGCACGGGACGCGCGGGCGCGACGGGCGAAGCGGTGTCGCTCGTGTGCGTCGACGAACTGCAACTGCTCAAGGACATCGAGCGGCTCATCAAGCGTGCCGTGCCGCAAGAAGTCATCGCGGGCTTCGAGCCGGACCCGAACGCGAAGCCCGAGCCGATCCAGCGGCGCAGCCAGGGCGGCGGCGCACGCGCGCCGCGCCAGGGACAAGCGCAGGGGCAAGGGCAAGGACAGGCGCGCGGCGCCGCTCACCGCGGGCAAGGCGGCAAGCCGGCGCAGCCGCGCAATGAGTCGCGCGGCGAGTCGCGTAACAGCGGGAATGATGGCAACCGCGGTGGAAACGGTGGCAGCAACGGCGGACGCGGTCGCGGCGCGAATGGCGCAGGCAACGACGCGCAGCGCTCGGCGAAGCCTGCGGGCGGCGCTCGCCCCGTGAAGGCACAAGGCCCGGGTGCCGGCGCCCAGCGCGCCGAGCACACGCGGCGAGAAGGCGCCCGCGATCACGATCGCCCGCGTGGCGCGGCACACGATAGCGCAACCGGCCGCACACCGCGCAAACCGCAGACGAACCCCGGCGCGCTGCTGGGAGGCCGTCCGGGCAGCGGCTCGCGCGAACGCTAAGCCGGATGCGGCGGCGGGACGGCATGAGCCGTCTCGCTCGCCGTTGTCGACCGCGTTCGGAGCGGCAGATCAAAGGCCGCTTCGCGCTTTGCGTCGAGCAGGAGTGCCCCAAGCGGTCGGCTTCGCCGATTGGCTTTTCCGCTCGCATTGCCGTTGCGGCGGCTGTACCGCGCAAAAGAAAAGGCCCGCGGCGTGGCGGGCCTGTGTGCTGCACGCGGGCCGCACGCGCGGTGCGTCAGCGAAAGAACACGTGCTGCGTGATCTTCGCGAGCGGATAGTGCACGCCGGGCTGGATCTTCGCCGGGATATCGAGCGGCTTGAGCAGCATCTTCACGCACATGTCGGCGGAGAGATTGTGCCGCACGAGACGGCTCACGCGCGCGGTCAGTTCGCGGTTGTAGGCAGGATCGCTCACGCGCTCCGGATAGCGGATCGCAAACACATGGCGCAGCGCGATCTCCGAATCCTCGTTCTTGATCTCCATTACGCGGCGCAGCAGTGCACCGAGCACCGCCAGCCTGCCGTGGCCCTCGATCTGGTTGTACTTCTTGAAGTAGTGGAAGAAGTGCTTGTAGTGGCGCACTTCGTCGGTGCGGATATGGCCGGCAATCTCCTTGAGCACCGGCTCGTCGGAGCATTCGCCGATCGCCCGGTAGAGCGTGGCGGTACCCGTCTCGACCACGCAGCGCGCAACCATTTCGAGCGCGCGCGTCTTCTCGAACTCCTCGAACGAACAGGTCTTCGAATACTCGTCGAAGAAGTTGTGAAACGCGGTGTCCCAGTCGAAATCGGGCCACACGTACTGAATGTAGGTCTGTAGCGCGCGGCCGTGCTGAAGCTCCTCCGGTTCCCACTCGGTGGTGAGCCATTCGGAGACTTCCGGGTCGCCGTTGAAGAACACGCTCAGGTTACTGGTGTACAGGTCGGAGCCGCTTTCGATGAACGAGGATGCGCACAGCAGCAACAGCAGATCTTCGTTCACAACAGCACGTTGGCGGTCGATACGCGTGAAATCGATGTCTTCGATTCGCCAGGGCATCTCATGGCCTGGCTCAATAGCGTCGCGCATTGTCTTGTTCTCCCGAAGCGGAGTCTGTGCTCGCACAGGGCGCAGCTTTCGATTCAAGAAGGCGGGTGCATAAGCGTGGTGAAAGGTATCACCCACCTTTAATCCATCTTAGCTGTTGTTTCGCGAGATTGCAGTCCGCGAGCACGGATCGCTACTCGCCCCCGCAGTTCCGGAAATAGACGCCTTGAACGTGCCCCGCAGCCGCCCGCGCCGGGCTGCTGCACCGGCGCGCCGCCGCCGCGCAATGCACTGCGCATTGTCGCGCCGCATCAAAAACCTGAAGTGAAATCAAGGTTTTAGCCGAACGTCACACCCGCTTGTGGGCCGCATCGATGTCAATCAAAAAATTTTCGGAATGTGATTTGTAGAACGCTGTCTCGTTGACTACACTCCAGTTCCCCGTCGCCGATCCAGGGCTGGACAGCGTTTGGCCTGTCCGATCCGTCAGCCGAAACCGGCAGTGCATTTTCAGAGCGCGATCAGCACGGGTGCAGGCTTTCGCTCACACCACCGCATTTTGTCGCCGGGCCGCCCTGAGGGCCGCTTTCGCCGACTTCTGATGCGGCAACACGGAGAGAACGATGCTGAGTCCGCATGAATTCGCCACCCTGCTGCTAGTGAAGGACGCGCCGCACCAGATCGACATGGAGCGGGAAGAACTGGACGCCCTCCTCGAACGACAGCTCGTCCAGCTGGAGCGGCTGGCTTCCGGCCGACAGCAATGGCGACTCACTGAAACCGGCAACTCCGCGTTACGGGCCATCAAACGGTGTACTTAGGCGGGCGGGGCACTCGCGCCCCGTAAATCCGTCAACGCTTTCGACTTGCGCGGACACCGGGATTGTCCGCCGCAATGCTCTGTCGAGCGCATCCCCGATGCAGGCGCATCGCTGTAGTTGTACGCGCCTGCAGTGCATGGTCACGCGGACCCGCGCGCTTCATGCCCGCGTGACCACTTTTTTTCCGGTCGACCGTAGCCGTTGGCGGCACATCTGGTGCGCGTCTGGTGCGCGTTCGCCGCGTATTTGCGCCGCGTTTACTACGTTCAACCCGCCCGCAAGGTCGGGTCGACCGACGCGCGCCACGACACGGCCAGCGCCCGCTGTTCGTTCAGGTAGGTCACCCACCGCGCGCGCGCCTGCGGATCGCCGCTCTTGCCGAGTGACGCGTAATGCTGCGCGAGCGCGGCCTGGAAGCCGCAGAACTGGTCCTGCGTGAGCTTGCCGCGACGATGCGCGACGAACGCGTCGAGCGTCGCGGAATAGACGGCCGGGGCGTCGGCGCCGAAATCGACCGGATGGCCGCCGCACATGCCCTGTAACGCGGCGAACGACGGCGCCCGCCAGCCGCCCTCAACCCCCGGCGGCGTAATCGCGCATCCCGCCAGCACCGCCGCCGCGCCGATCATCGCAAGTCCACGCATGTATTTCCCCGTCTTCATTTGAGCAACCGGTCACTGACTGTCGATGCGGCTATTGTCGCATTGCGTCGAGCGCGCCACCTATCGGCCATTCGGCCTGGCCGGCCGGCCAACCCGCGCCGCACGGGGCGCCGCCGCAAAAGCACGTATCATGGCGGCTTCACCCATTTCGCCAGCGCCTCGGCGCCCAGCTCTTCGTTTTACGCATGATCGACCATCTCATCTGCGACTGTGACGGCGTACTCGTCGACAGCGAAATCATCGCCGACCGCGTCCTGTTCGAAACACTCACGCAGACCTTTCCCGGCATCGACTTCCGCGCCGCCGTGAAATCGGCCTTCGGCCAGCAAACCTCGCGCTTTCTGGAAGACGTTGCCGCGCGCTTCGGTCTCACGATGCCCGAGGACTTCCTCGCCACCATCGACCACAACGTCGACACCGCGCTGGCCGCGTCGGTGAGCCCGATCAACGGCGTGCGCGACGCGCTGCGCCAGATCCCGCTGCCGGCCGCCGTCGTGTCGAACAGCCGTATGGCGCGCGTGAGCGCATCGGTGCGCCGCGCCGGGCTCGACACCCTCTTCGGCCCACGTGTGTTCAGCGCCGATCAGGTCGCCCGGCCCAAGCCTTACCCCGATGTTTATCTTTTCGCCGCCGAACAACTCGGCGTGGAACCGGCGCGGTGCCTCGTCGTGGAAGACAGCGTGTCCGGCCTGAACGCCGCACGCGCGGCGGGGATGAAGACCATCGCGTTCGTCGGCGCAAGCCACATCCCGTCGGGCTATGCCGACGTGCTGCGCAAGATGGGCATCACCCGGATCATGGAACGGATGGATCAATTGCCCGCTCTCGTCCTGGCGGGCATGCGCGGCGAATTCGGCGACGTGCAGTCGTAAGGGGCGGGACGCCGCGCGGGACGTGCGCACGGCGCCGCGCGCTCGCGCGCAGCAAGCCCGGCGTGATCCGGGCACCTTGCCGCTTATTTCACCGCTTGCCTCACGGCTTATCTCACCGATTGCCTCGCCGGTTGCCCCACGGCTTGCCTCGCCGGCTACAGCGAACCGGCGAGTCCTCCCCGCTTCAGGCGGGTTCGGCGCAGCGCTCGCGCAACGCGGCGAGCGACTCGCGAAACTCCACGAGTTCCGCGATCGACAGCATCGGCAGGCCGTGCAGCTTCGCGAAGCGCTCCACCTGTTCGCCGCGCGCCATCGTGCCATCCGGGTTCATCAGTTCGCACAGCACGCCCGCTGGCGCGAGACCCGCGAGCGCGGCGAGATCGACCGTGCCTTCGGTATGGCCGCGGCGCGCCAGCACTCCGCCGGGCTGCGCGCGCAGCGGGAAGACGTGGCCCGGGCGCACGATGTCGGCGGGCACCGCATTCGGGGCAATGGCGGCGCGGATCGTCGTCACGCGGTCGACCGCCGATACGCCGGTGCTCACGCCATCGCGCGCCTCGATCGTGACCGTGAACGCGGTGCGGTTGCGGCTTTCGTTGTGCGAGACCATCGGCGGCAGTTCAAGCGCGCGCACTTTCTCGTCGGACAGGCACAGGCAGACAATGCCGCTGCATTCGCGGATGAAAAGCGCCATCGTTTCGTTGGTCAGACGTTCGGCGGCGACGATCAGGTCGGCCTCGTCCTCGCGGTCGTGATCGTCCTGAAGCACGACCGGACGGCCGTCGCGCATGGCCTGCAGCGCGGCGGCGATGCGCGGCGGCACCTGCGCGGCGTCGAGCAACTCGAGATCGTGAATCGCGTCGAGCGGTTGCCCGGCAGCGGCAGAAGCTGAAATAGCGGTGGGGATAAAAGGCATGTGAAACGTCCTCGCAAAAGTTGGGCGAAAAACGTTTCAGGGCATTGTAAACAGACAGGACACCCTTCTCTACGGACTCGGGACGCGCGCGAATTGCACCTCTGAATGCACACCCGCAAAGGCGTGTTCGCGCACGGCCGCAAAGCCGCAATGGCCGGGCGGGCATGACCATCTGCACATCTTCTTCCATCCGGACTCTGACCGTCGGCTCTGGCTTCGCACCAGATCTGCTGACCCTGCACGCCTGTGGCTCACACCACGGGACTGGAAAGCTCGCGCAGGCGCTCGCGGGCTCGCTGGCCAGGCCTGACGACCTGGGCCGGCATACCGCCGGTGGGGAATTTCACCCCGCCCTGAAGACGCACTGATTGCCGGATCAACCGGCGGGCAAAGCATACATCAGCCGTCCGCGATATGCAGAGTAACCACGACGACAGTGCGGCACAGTTGCACATGCAACGAGCGCGGCCATGCCGGGTGGCGAAACGGCCGCGTTCGCCCCGCATATGCCCCGTGTGCGCCCCTTCCCGGCGCACGAAGCCGGGGAACGCAAACGGCTATAATGTCCGATTACGCTGAAAGGCGGCCCGGTGGCGTCGAAAATCGCGCAAAAAAGTGCGCAAAATGCCGCATCGGAACCCGACAATCCGTTGCCAAAAAGCAAGCGCGAAGACCACCAGACCTGTGACGACCGCGGCAAGCGGCCGGAATGGCAAAGCGGACCTGCCGACCGATTCAGCCCTCATTTTTTGACCGTAGTCCAGTGTTGCAGCAATGGACGACGCCCCCAGGTCAACCACTGCGAACGGCGAATCCAGATGACCAAGAAAGTTTATGTAAAGACCTTTGGCTGCCAGATGAACGAGTACGACTCCGACAAGATGGTCGACGTACTCGGCGTAAGCGAAGGCCTCGTGAAAACCGACACGCCCGAAGACGCGGACGTGATCCTCTTCAACACCTGCTCGGTGCGCGAAAAGGCGCAGGAGAAAGTCTTCTCCGACCTCGGCCGCGTGCGCGAACTGAAGGAAGCGAAGCCGGGCTTGCTGATCGGCGTCGGCGGCTGCGTCGCGAGCCAGGAAGGCGCGGCCATCGTTGCGCGCGCACCGTACGTGGACCTCGTGTTCGGTCCGCAGACGCTGCACCGCCTGCCGCAGATGATCGACGCGCGCCGCGTCTCGGGACGCCCGCAGGTCGACATCTCGTTCCCCGAGATCGAAAAGTTCGACCATCTGCCGCCCGCGCGCGTGGAAGGCCCGAGCGCCTTCGTCTCGATCATGGAAGGCTGTAGCAAGTACTGCAGCTACTGCGTCGTGCCGTACACGCGCGGCGACGAAGTATCGCGTCCGCTCGACGACGTGCTCACCGAAATCGCCGGCCTCGCCGACCAGGGCGTGCGCGAAGTCACGCTGCTCGGCCAGAACGTGAACGCTTATCGCGGCGCGCTCACCGCGGGCTCGCACGACATCGCCGACTTCGCGACACTGATCGAATACGTCGCGGACATCCCCGGCATCGAGCGCATCCGCTACACGACCTCGCATCCGAAGGAATTCACGCAGCGCCTGATCGACACCTACGCGAAGGTGCCGAAGCTCGTGAGCCACTTGCACCTGCCGGTGCAGCACGGCGCCGACCGCGTGCTGATGGCGATGAAGCGTGGCTACACCGTGCTCGAATACAAGTCGGTGATCCGCAAGCTGCGCGCGATCCGGCCGAACCTGTCGCTGTCCACCGACATCATCGTCGGCTTCCCGGGCGAAACCGACGAGGACTTCGCGAAGACGATGGCGCTGGTCGCCGAGATGAGCTACGACACGAGCTTCTCGTTCATCTACAGCCCGCGTCCCGGCACGCCGGCCGCGAACCTGCAGGACGACACGCCGCGCGAAGTGAAGCTCAAGCGCCTGCAACACCTGCAGGCGACGATCGAAGAGAACGTGCAGCGCATCAGCCAGTCGATGGTCGGCAAGATCGAGCGCATTCTCGTCGAAGGCCCCTCGCGCAAGGACCCGAACGAGCTGTCGGGCCGCACCGAGAACAACCGTGTCGTCAATTTCCCGGCAGCGCCCGAAACGCACGCGCGCCTGATCGGCCAGATGATCGACGTGAAGATCGATCACGCATATCCGCATTCGCTGCGCGGCGAACTCGTGCTCACGCACGAAGACACGTCGGCGCTCCCGCACTGAGCAAGAGCCCCGAAACCGGAGTTCATCGATACCTTGAAGACCCAACAGCAGCATCTGGAATTCACCGCACCGCGCGACGACAATGCGCGGCTCGCGAATCTGTGCGGCCCGCTCGACGAAAATCTGCGGCAAATCGAACAGGCGCTCGACGTGACGCTGTCGCGCCGCGGCCACCGCATCACGATCCGAGGACGCGGCGCGAAACTCGCGCTCGCCGCGCTCGAAAACTTCTACAACCGGGCGCGCGATCCGATCTCCGTCGACGATATCCAGCTCGCGCTCGTCGAGGCCCGCCATCCCGGCAATCCGGCGAACGATCCGCGTAACGGTCGCAGTGGCGGCAACGGCGGTAATGGCGAAAACGGCGGCGAGCCGATCGACCCGCGTTTTCGCGGCGACCCCGATCATCCGTTCGACGAGCCCGTGGGCGACCACATCGACGCCGAAGAACCCGGCCCGAAGCTCTACACGCGCCGCGCCGACCTGCGCGGCCGCACGCCCGCGCAGCGCGAATACCTCAAGCAGATCATCTCGCACGACGTCACGTTCGGCGTCGGCCCGGCGGGCACCGGCAAGACCTATCTCGCGGTCGCCTGCGCCGTCGACGCGCTCGAACGCGACCAGGTCAAGCGCATCGTGCTCACCCGTCCGGCCGTCGAAGCGGGCGAACGGCTCGGCTTCCTGCCGGGCGATCTCGCGCAGAAGGTCGATCCGTATCTGCGTCCGCTGTACGACGCGCTCTACGACCTGCTCGGTTTCGACAAGACGGCCAAGATGTTCGAGCGCCAGATGATCGAAATCGCGCCGCTCGCCTACATGCGCGGGCGCACGCTCAATCACGCGTTCATCATTCTCGACGAGGCGCAGAACACCACGCCCGAACAGATGAAGATGTTCCTCACGCGCATCGGCTTCGGCTCGAAGGCGGTCGTGACCGGCGACACCACCCAGGTCGACCTGCCGCGCGGCCACAAGAGCGGCCTGATCGAAGCGCAGCAGGTGCTGGGCGATGTGCGCGGCATCGCGCTCACGCGCTTCACGAGTGCAGACGTCGTACGCCATCCGCTCGTCGCGCGTATCGTCGAGGCCTATGACGCCCACGCCAGGAAAGACGAAGGCAACGGCGACGCCCGCTGAATGTCAGGAACACCGTAAGCGCTTTATGGCCCCCACACCGAAACTCAAGCTGACCGTGCAGTTTCCCGCCGCGAAGGCGTTCGCCCAGCACAAGGCGGCGCTGCCGCGCGCGACCATCGCGACGTGGGTGAAGGCCGCGCTCTTCGCCGACGCGGAACTGACCGTGCGCTTCGTCGACGCCGAGGAAGGCCGCGCGCTCAACCGCACCTGGCGCGGCAAGGACTACGCGACCAACGTGCTCACGTTCGCCTACGCGGAGAGTGAGGACGATCCGGTCACGGGCGACCTGATCCTGTGCTGCCCGGTGGTCGAGAAGGAAGCCGCCGAGCAGGGCAAGCCGCTCGCCGCCCACTACGCGCATCTGCTCGTGCACGGCACGCTGCACGCACAAGGGTACGATCACGAGGACGAGGCCGAAGCCGAAGAGATGGAAGGCATCGAAACGCAGATCCTCACCTCGCTCGGCTACCCGGACCCGTACCGGCCGGGTTCGGACCGCTAAGGCTGCCGCTCGCCGACCCGCACGACATGAGCGCAAAAGCCTCCGACAAAATCCCCGAGCTTCTGGCCGATGATGGGCCAAGCGCCGGCTCAGTCGGCAACTCAGTCACCAACCCAGTCGCCAACCCCGTCAGCCAACGCGGCAGCGCCGCGCGCGCGCCCTGCCCCGGCTATCCGCCGTATCTCGGCGAATCGCGCGTTCTCACCGACGCCGAACTGCGCGCGTCGCTCGACTGCGCGCTCGAGGGCTGGGACCGCACGAGCGACCTGTGGCTCTTCGGCTATGGCTCGCTGATCTGGAACCCGGGGCTGCCGACGGTCGAGAACGTTCGCGCGCGCGTGCATGGCTACCACCGCGGGCTCTATCTCTGGTCGCGCGTGAACCGCGGCACGCCCGAGCAGCCCGGTCTCGTGCTCGCGCTGGATCGCGGCGGCTCGTGTACCGGCGTGGCCTTCCGGCTCGCCGCGCAAGGCGTGATGCCGCACCTCGAAGCGCTGTGGCGGCGCGAAATGGTGATGGGTTCGTATCGACCGGCGTGGCTGCCGTGCGCGCTCGCGAACGGGCAGCGCGTCGCGGCGCTCGCCTTCGTCATGCGCCGCGACGTGCCCACTTACACCGGCAAGCTCACCGACGAAACCGTGCGCACCGTACTCGGCTGCGCATCGGGCCGCTACGGAACGACACTCGACTACGTATTGCGCACGACCCAGGCGCTGCGCGAAAGCGGCATGCCCGACCGCGCGCTGGAGCACTTGCTCGCGCGCTGCGCCTGACGGTCTGCGAATCCCGGCGCGCGCGGCGGCGCTTCGCCGCGCCGAGCACCCGGGCATCATCTGCGTTACGATTGATTGACCGGCCTTACCGACACGGCGACACGGACGCGCCACGGTCGTGTTGTATCCTTAACCATTCCGCAACAACGCGCCCAGCCCGTCCGGCCCGAAGGCGCACCACCATGAACGACTCTTATCCCAGTCGACGACATACCGACAAACCGCAGGAAAAGCGCTCCCTCCTCGAGCGGCTGACCGACTTCATCTCGCCCGAGCCCGACTCGCGCGCCGAGCTTCTGGAAATCCTCCAGGACGCCCACGAACGCAACCTGATCGACGCCGATTCGCTTTCGATGATCGAAGGCGTGTTCCAGGTGTCCGAACTGTGCGCGCGCGACATCATGGTGCCGCGCGCCCAGATGGACGCGATCAACATCGCCGAAACACCTGACGAATTCATCCCGTTCGTTCTGGACAAGGCGCACTCGCGCTATCCGGTCTACGACGGCAACCGCGACAACGTGATCGGCGTGCTGCTCGCGAAGGATTTGCTGCGCTACTACGCGCAGGAAGAATTCGACGTGCGCGGCATGCTGCGCCCGGCGGTGTTCATTCCGGAATCGAAGCGGCTCAATGTGCTGCTGCACGACTTTCGCGTGAACCACAACCACCTGGCGATCGTCGTCGACGAGTACGGCGGCGTCGCGGGCCTCATCACGATCGAGGACGTGCTGGAGCAGATCGTCGGCGATATCGAGGACGAGTACGATTTCGACGAGGAAAGCGGCAATATCATCGCCGCGCCGGACGGCCGTTTTCGCGTACGCGCGCTCACCGAGATCGCGCAGTTCAACGAAACGTTCGGCACCGATTACTCCGATGAGGAAGTCGACACGATCGGCGGGTTCGTCACGCATCACTTCGGGCGCGTGCCGCATCGCGGCGAGAAAGCGCGCATCGGCAAGCTGATTTTCGAGGTGCAGCGCGCCGACGCGCGTCAGGTGCACATGCTGCTCGTGCGGCGCGACCCGCTGGCCGGTCAGCGCGAGAGCGAGTTGCAGCCGCAAGGGACCTGAGCCGCACATCGCCGGGCCGAGCCCGGGCCGGGAACCGCCGCACCGCGTGCACCGGCCCTGAGCGACAGGTTGCGACACGCCGAAACAAGCGGTGGCGGGCCAAGGCCCGCCGTTTGCACGTTACTTCCACGCCGTTTGCACACCGCTCGCACGCACCGCGCGCACCGCAACCAGACAGCCAAGGCCCGTGCGGCCTGGCCATCCGGTTAGCGACACCGAATCCGACGCACGAAAGTGCTATCGTTGCGCTCGCTGGCGCGCCCTGGGCGCCGCCGCAGCAGACCTCGAGCAACCGCGCGACGCGCAACCCGATTAAATGGCAGAACAGCTCCACTCCCCCACGCGCGAAAGCGCGCCCTCCGCCACGCCTGCCAGCACCAATGGCAGAAACGGCGCTGCGCGCCGCGCGCTGCCCGCCTGGCACTATCTCGCCGCCGCCGCACTGGGCGCGCTGAACACGGCCTCGTTTGCGCCGACACCGCAAGGCGGCTGGCTCCAGATCGCGGTCTTCACGGCCTTCTACCTGTGGCTCACGCGCACGACCGGCTGGAAGAGCGCGCTTTTCACCGGCTGGGCCTTCGGCTTCGGTAACTTCGTCACCGGAATCTGGTGGCTCTATGTGAGCATGCACGACTACGGCGGCATGCCCGCTGCGCTCGCGGGCGGCGCCGTCGTGCTGTTCTCGCTCTATCTCGGCCTGTATCCCGCCTTCGCCGCCGGTCTGTGGTCGTTTTGCGCCGGGCACGCAAGCAACGGCCGCACGCAAGAGCAACCCTTCTCCCCGACCTGGCACGGCGCCTTCGCATTCGCCTCCGCGTGGGCGCTCTGCGAATGGGCGCGCGGCTATGTATTCACCGGCTTTCCGTGGCTCGCGAGCGGCTACGCGCAGGTGGACGGCCCGCTCGCCGGTTTCGCGCCGCTTGCGGGCGTATTCGGCGTCGGCTGGGTGCTCGCGCTCGTCGCGGCATTGCTCGTGCAGGCGCTCGTGCGCGCGCTGGATCCACAACAGCGGTCTTCGCTCTCCGAATCGGACGCACCCCGCCGATCGCCGCGCGCCGCCTTCGCCACACCGGCGGTCGCGGCACTGGCCGTCATCGTCGCCGGGTTGCTGTTGCCGCTCGTGTCGTGGACCGAGCCCGCCAACGCGCCGCTGAACGTGCGGCTGCTGCAAGGCAATCTGAAGCAGGAGATGAAATTCACGGACGAGGGCATGAATGCCGCGCTCGACGAATTCCAGACGCTCATCACCGAAAAACCCGCCGATCTCGTCGTCACGCCGGAAACCGCGATTCCGGTGCTGGTGCAGGAGATTCCCCGGCCGTTCGGGCTCGCCATTCGTCATTTCGCCGATTCGACCGGCACGGCGATCCTGTTCGGCGCCGTGGGCGCCACCGTGACGCCGGACGGACGCGCCTACGATTTCACGAACAGCCTCTTCGGCATCACGCCAGGCCAGCCGGGCCTCTACCGCTACGACAAGCACCATCTCGTCCCCTTCGGCGAATTCGTGCCGTGGGGCTTTCGCTGGTTCGTGAATCTCATGAACATTCCGCTCGGCGATTTCGCGCGCGGCGCGCCCGTGCAGCCGCCGTTCCTCGTCCACAATCAGCCGGTGGCCGTCAACATCTGCTACGAGGACATCTTCGGCGAAGAGATCGCGCGCAACGTGCGCGAGAATGCGGCCGCGCCCGGCGTGCTGATCAATTCGACGAATCTCGCGTGGTTCGGCGACACCATCGCAATCGACCAGCACCTGCAGATCGCGCGCATGCGCTCGCTCGAAACCGGCCGGCCGATGCTGCGCGCGACGAATACCGGCGCGACCGCCGCCATCGACGCCCACGGCCGCGTGATCGCGCGTCTGCCCGCCTACACGGCGGGCTCGCTCGACGTACGCATCGAGGGCACGACGGGCTTCACGCCCTACGTAAGGAGCGGCAACAACACCGTGATCGCGGTTTCGCTCCTGATGCTCGCGTTCGGCTTCGCATTCGGTCCCGCGCGGCGCGCTCGCCGCAAGGCGCAGGACGAGCAGTAAGGCGCGTGGGCACCGCTTGTTGCGCACCGTTTCAGACGACGCGCGGCGACGCCCGCGCGTAATCCGCACACGGCGCGCACCCAACCCGCACCGACCCCGCACGCCGCGCAATACGGTCCCGAACCTCAACGCCCCGGCAATCCGGTAAAATTCAGCGTTTTAGCACCAGGCCGTTCCCGGCCAAGGTAGCTGGCCGAGGCAACCGGCCAGGGCAGCCAGGCGGCGCAGCACGAGTCGTAGCACAACTCGCAGCACGACTCGTTCGCGCGCCGCCGGAGCCGCCGCTTCCTGCCCCAAAGACACTGCAGGCACTTCATGCTCACGTTTCAGCAAATCATCCTGACGCTCCAGTCTTACTGGGACAAGCAGGGCTGCGCGCTGCTCCAGCCGATCGACATGGAAGTCGGCGCCGGCACGTCGCACGTCCACACCTTCTTGCGCGCAATCGGCCCCGAGCCGTGGCGCGCCGCCTACGTGCAGCCGTCGCGCCGCCCGAAGGACGGCCGCTATGGCGAAAACCCGAACCGCCTGCAGCACTACTACCAGTACCAGGTGGTGCTCAAGCCCGCGCCCGAAAACATCCTCGACCTGTACCTCGGCTCGCTCGAAGCGCTCGGCTTCGATCTGAAGCAGAACGACGTGCGCTTCGTCGAGGACGACTGGGAAAATCCGACGCTCGGCGCGTGGGGGCTCGGCTGGGAAGTGTGGCTCAACGGCATGGAAGTCACGCAGTTCACCTATTTCCAGCAGGTGGGCGGCCTCGACTGCAAGCCGGTGCTCGGCGAAATCACCTACGGGCTCGAACGTCTCGCGATGTATCTGCAGAAGGTCGAGAACGTCTACGACCTCGTCTGGACCGAATGGGAAGAGCAAGGCCCGAACGGCCCCGAACTGCGCCGCCTCACCTATGGCGACGTCTATCACCAGAACGAAGTCGAGCAATCGACGTATAACTTCGAATACGCGAACGTCGACCTGCTGTTCACGTTCTTCAACGCGTACGAGAGCGAAGCGAAGCGCATGATGGAGCTTCAGCTCGCCCTGCCCGGCTACGAACTCGTGCTCAAGGCCGCTCACACGTTCAACCTGCTCGACGCGCGCGGCGCGATCTCGGTGACCGAGCGCGCGGCGTATATCGGCCGCATCCGCGCGCTGTCACGCAGCGTCGCGCAGTCGTACTACGACTCGCGCGAGAAGCTCGGCTTCCCGATGCTCGGCAATCCGGTGCACGGCGTGCCTGGCCTCACCACCGACGAACAGGACGCCGCGATGCCCGCGTGGGCACCGCCGCTGAAGGTCGAACGCAAGCTCGACGAGGAATGACCGGATTTCCGACAACAATGACCCAAGCTCATCACGCCACTCTCCTCGTCGAACTGCTGACCGAGGAACTGCCGCCGAAAGCGCTCGCGCGCCTCGGCGACGCGTTCGCCGAAGGCATCGCGCAGCGCCTCGCCGCGCGCGACCTGATCGAAGGCGATCTCTCCTTCGACCGCTACGCCACGCCGCGCCGCCTCGCGGTGACGATCAAGAACGTGCGCAGCGTCGCCCCTGAAAAGCAGGTGCGCGAAAAAGTGCTGCCGGTCACGGTTGCGCTCGACGCCAATGGCCAGCCCACCGCGCCGCTCGCGAAGAAGCTCGCGGCACTCGGCTTCCCCGACACCCCGGTGAGCGAGCTGGAGCGCGCCTCGGACGGCAAGAACGAAGCGTTCTTCCTGAATTACGCGGCGCCGGGCGCGACGCTCGCCGACGGCCTGCAGGCCGTGCTCGACGAAGCGCTCACGAAGCTGCCCATTCCGAAGGTCATGACGTACCAGCGCCCGGACGACACCAACGTGCAGTTCGTGCGCCCGGTGCACCGTCTCACGGTGCTGCACGGCGACAAGATCGTGCCGGTGACGGCGTTCGGCATCGACGCCGGCGACACGACGCGCGGCCACCGCTTCCTGTCCGAAGGCCCGATTGCGATCACGCGCGCCGACGACTACGCGCACACGCTGCAGCATAAGGGCTTCGTGATCGCGAGCTACGCGGACCGCCGCGAATCGATCCGCTCGCAGCTGATCGCCGCCGCGCTCGCCGACCAGGTCGTGATGCCCGACGCGCTGCTCGACGAAGTGAATTCGCTCGTCGAATGGCCGGTGGTGTACGCGTGCAAGTTCGAGGACGAATTCCTGCAAGTGCCGCAGGAATGCCTGATCCTCACGATGCAGACGAACCAGAAATACTTCGCGCTTACCGACGCCGAAGGCCGCCTGCGCTCGCGCTTCCTCATCGTCTCGAATATCGCGACCGACACGCCGGTCGAAATCGTGGAAGGCAACGAGCGCGTCGTGCGCCCGCGTCTGGCCGACGCCAAGTTCTTCTTCGAGCAGGACAAGAAGAAGCCGCTCGCACAGCGCGTGCCGCTGCTCGCGAACGTCGTGTATCACAACAAGCTCGGCTCGCAGCTTCAGCGCGTGGAGCGCCTCGAAGCGCTCGCGGGCGAAATCGCGCAGCTGTGCGGCGCCGACGTCGCGCTCGCGAAGCGCGGCGCACGCCTCGCGAAGGCGGATCTGCTGACCGACATGGTCGGCGAGTTCCCCGAGCTGCAAGGCACGATGGGCACCTACTACGCGCGCCACGACGGCGAAGCCGAAGAAGTGGCGCTCGCGTGTTCCGAGCACTACCAGCCGCGCTTCTCCGGCGACGCACTGCCGGGCACGCCCACGGGCACGATCGCCGCGCTTGCGGACAAGCTGGAGACGATCGTCGGCATCTGGGGCATCGGCCTCGCGCCGACCGGCGAGAAAGACCCGTTCGCGCTGCGCCGCCACGCACTCGGCGTGCTGCGCATTCTGGTCGAGAAGCAGTTGCCGCTCGACCTCGTCGAACTGCTGCGCGCCGCCGCCGCGCAATTCGCGAACGTCCCGGCCGTGACCGATTCCACCGACGCGATCTACGAGTTCTGCATGGACCGCCTGCGCGGCCTGCTGCGCGAGCGCGGTTACGCCGCCGCCGAAATCGACGCGGTGCTCGCGTTGAACCCCACGCGCCTCGACGACATCGTCGCGCGCCTCGACGCCGTGCGCGAATTCGCGGCGCTCGCTGAATCCGCGTCGCTCGCGGCTGCGAACAAGCGCATCTCGAACATCCTCAAGAAGTCCGATGGCGCCGGGGATGCGGGTGTGCAGATCTCCCTCTTCGTCGAAGCCGCCGAAAAAGCGCTCCATGCCCAGCTCGAAGCCGTCACGCCGCGCGTCGAAACGCAGCTCGCCGCACGCGAGTACACGGGCGCGCTTACCGCGCTTGCGGCACTGCGCGAGTCCGTGGACATGTTCTTCAACGACGTGATGGTCAACGCCGAAGACCCGGCGCTGCGGGCCAACCGCCTCGCGCTGCTCAAGGCGCTGCATCGCCAGATGAACAGCGTTGCGGACATTTCGCGGCTCGCCGCGTGATGCCCCGAACCCACCACTGAGCGCGACGCCATGCCGACCAGTCCCAGCAGAAAGCTCGTGATCCTCGACCGCGATGGCGTGATCAACCTCGATTCCGAGGCGTTCATCAAGTCGCCGGACGAATGGGTCGCGATTCCGGGCAGCCTCGAAGCGATCGCACGCCTGAACCAGGCGGGCTATCGCGTCGCGGTGGCGTCGAACCAGTCGGGCATCGGCCGCGGCCTGTTCGACACGGCTGCGCTCAACGCCATGCACGCGAAGATGCACCGCCAGGCTGCCGCCGTGGGCGGGCGCATCGACGCGGTGTTCTTCTGCCCGCACACTTCGCAGGACCACTGCGACTGCCGCAAGCCGAAGCCCGGCATGCTGAAGATGATCGCGGAGCGCTTCGAAGTCGATCCGGAAGACACGCCGGTTGTCGGCGACTCGCTGCGCGACCTGGAAGCCGGCGCCGCGCTCGGCTTTCGCACGCACCTCGTGCTGACCGGCAAGGGCGAGAAGACGCTGGCGGCGGGCGGCCTGCCCGCCGGCACGCAAGTCCACGCCGACCTGCGCGCGTTCGCACTCGACTTCCTGGCGAAAGAGCACGTCTGAGCACGTCCGACCCGACGCAACACTAACCTCACAGGCTGCGGCGCACGCAAGCTGCGCGCCGCACGCCCCTCCCCTCCGGCCCGACCGATGCGCTTTCTCCGTTCCCTGCTGCTCTTCATCTACCTCATCGTGTTCACGGCGCCGTACGCCACGGCATGCATGCTGGTGTTCCCGTTCATGAACGCCGAGCGGCGCTACTGGATGGCGGTGGGCTGGTGCCGCACCACGCTCTTCGTGGCGCGCTGGCTGAACGGCATCCGCTATCGCGTCGAGGGCATGGAGAACCTGCCGGACGGGCGGGCGGTAGTGCTCGCGAAGCACCAGTCCGCATGGGAAACAGTCGCGCTGCCCGCGCTGATGCCGCGCCCGCTGTGCTACGTGTTCAAGCGCGAACTGCTCTACGTTCCGTTCTTCGGCTGGACGCTCGGCCTCCTGAAGATGGTTCATATCAACCGCAAGGAAGGCAAGGCCGCATTCGAATCGGTGACGCGCCAGGGCAAGTTGCGCATGGACGAAGGCGCGTGGGTCATCATGTTCCCGGAAGGCACGCGCACGCAGGTCGGCAAGCAGGGGAAGTACAAGAGCGGCGGTGCGCGCCTCGCTATCGAAACGGGCGCGCAGGTCATACCGGTCGCGCACAATGCAGGCCACGTCTGGCCCCGCAACTCGTTCACGAAATATCCGGGTATAGTCACGGTGTCGATCGGCAAGCCGATCGACACGGCCGGACTCTCGCCCGATGAAGTGAATACGCGCGTCGAAACATGGATCGAAGCCGAAATGCGCCGTATCGATCCCGACGCGTATCGCGTGACGAAAAACGCGTCTGCGAACCCCGCACAGATCTGAAGCGCGCGGGTGGTTCGGCGACACGCTTCGCACTTCACGCGCAGCACGCGGCACCCGCTCAATCGCACCAGACCTGACGATGCAGAAGTCCTCCACGCCGCGGCCCGCTGCGGCGCTCGACAACCGTCAACTCGATCTGCCGCTCTTCGCCGAGCCGGCGTCGCCTGCTACATCCACCACGCCTGCTTCACCGTCCAGCGCACCGCTCGCGCCGGACGGCACGAAGCTGCGCACGCTCGTCCTGGGCGCGCGAACGCTGCACTATCGGCTCAAACGCTCTTCGCGGCGCTCGATCGGCTTTGCAATCGACGGCACGGGGCTCGCGATCACGGCGCCGCGCTGGGTCACGCTCGCGGATGTCGAGAACGCCATCGCCGAGAAGCAGCGCTGGATTTTCGCCAAGCTCGCCGAATGGCAAACGCGCGTCGAGCAGCGCGCGCTGCCGCGCATCGAATGGAACGATGGGGCCGAACTGCCTTATCTCGGCAAGCCCGTGCGGGTCGTGCTGGGCGCGCGGCACCTGGAATTCGACGAAGTCACGCGCGTGCTGGCGCTGCCACTGCCGCCGCATGCCGATCCGCAGCAGATCAAGGATCGTGCGCTCGGTTGGCTGCAGGGCGAAGCGAAGCGCATTTTCGGCGAGCGGCTTGCGCTCTACGCCGGGCGGCTTGGCGTGACGTTTCGTTCATATGCGCTTTCTTCGGCTGCGACGCGCTGGGGAAGCTGCTCAAGCGAAGGACGCATCCGCCTTAACTGGCGGCTCGTGCACTTTCCCCTTTCGATCGTCGATTATGTCGTCGCGCACGAACTGGCTCACCTGCGCGAAATGAACCATAGCCCGCGGTTCTGGCAAACGGTCGAGTCGATTTTTCCCGAGTTTCGCGAAGCCCGAAAGGCGCTCAGGCAGCATCCGCCGGAGATGGTGCCGGGCGTGTGAGCGGGCCCGCTCGCTGTATTTTTAGTGGCCGTGCTCGCCGCTGCCAGCCAATACGCGATTATCCGGACTGCAGATTAATCGTGAGCCACCGGAACAAGATGAGTAGCCGGCGCCAGGCACGGCGTCAGCCATCAAACGCAACGGGCGCCGGAACGATCCGGCGCCGCGTGCAGCACCTACGGCGCGTCCTTACTTCTTCTGGATGAACTCGATCTTGTAGCCGTCCGGATCGGTCACGAACGCGATCACGGTGGTGCCGTGCTTCATCGGCCCGGCCTCGCGCACGACGGTGCCGCCCTGCGCCTTGATCTTCGCGCACGCGGCGTAGGCGTCGTCGACTTCCACCGCCAGGTGACCGAAACCCGTCCCCAGATCGTATGACGGCGTATCCCAGTTGTGGGTCAGCTCGATCACGGCGCCATCGCGCTCGTCGGTGTAGCCGACGAACGCCAGCGTGAATTTGCCTTCGGGAAAGTCGTCGCGGCGCAGCAGTTTCATACCGAGCAGTTCGGTGTAGAACTTGATCGAGCGATCGAGGTCGCCGACCCGGATCATCGTGTGAAGCAGGCGCATCGTGAACTCCGTTTTGCCATCGTCAAAAACCGGACTCTACCAAAATCCCGTCCGCCCTGCCCACGCCGGACCGGCCGGACCGGCCGGACCGGCAGGCTTCCCCGATTTGCACTAGCATGAACGCCATCCCGAATTTGCCAGGTGCGGCAGGCAAGCCATACAGTCGAAGTTGAGACGTTGATCGATACAAGGAGAAGACATGCGGATTCTGGTAGTGGGAGCAGGGGCGACGGGCGGTTACTTCGGCGGGCGCCTGGCCGCCGCCGGGCACGACGTGACATTCCTCGTGCGGCCCGCGCGCGCGGCGCAGTTGCGCGAACACGGCCTCGTGATCCGCAGCCGCTTCGGCGACCTCACGCTGCGCGACGTCAAAACCATCACACAGGACGCACTAAAAGCGCCGGGCGCACAGCCATTCGATGTCGTGCTGCTCAGTTGCAAGGCCTACGATCTCGACGGCGCGATCGACTCGTTCGCGGCGGGCGTCGGCCCCTCGACGCTGATCCTGCCGCTGCTGAACGGCATGCGCCACCTCGACGTGCTGCAGGCGCGCTTCGGCACGCAAGCCGTTCTCGGCGGCGTTTGCGTGATTGCCGCGACACTGAACGAGCAACGCGAAATCGTGCATCTGAACGACATGCATGCGATCACCTTCGGCGACCTCGGAGGCGGCATCTCGACGCGCGCGCAGGCCATCGCCGATACGTTCTCCAACGCCGGTTTCAATGTCGAGGCGAGCGAACGCATTCTCCAGGAGATGTGGGAAAAATGGGTGTTCCTCGCATCGCTTGCGGGCGCAACGTGTCTCTTTCGCGCGTCGGTCGGCACCATTCTCGCCACGCCCGACGGCGAAGCGACTGTCGAGCGCCTCTTCGCCGAGTGCCGCGCGATTGCGGCAGCGAACAGCCACGCGGTACGCGACGCATTCGTCGCCCGCGCACGCTCGATGCTCTTCGCGCCTGGCTCGCCATTTACGGCTTCGATGCTGCGCGACGTGCAAAACGGCTCGCAAATCGAAGCCGATCACGTGCTCGGCGACTTGATCCGGCGCGGTGGCGAAGCGCAGAACGGCGACGCGATTTCGGTGCTGCGCATCGCCTATAGCCACTTGAAGGCCTACGAGGTACAACGCGCTTCGGCATAAGTACCCGTATTCGCCCGAAAGCCCCGTGCCCAGCGCCGGGGCATCGTTATTGAATGCGCGCGGAGTTTGATATCTTATCGGTCCGACCACAGCCGTCCGCCGACCGATGAGCACAATCGCCTTGCCCGCGCGCCGCGCACCCGACAGCCAGGCTGTGATCCTGATGATCGTGCTCTGCGCGATCTGGGGCCTCCAGCAAGTCGCCATCAAGAGCGCCAATGCGATGCTGCCGCCGGTATTTCAGGCGGGGCTGCGCTCGGCGATTGCCGCCGTGCTCGTGTGCGGTTTCGCACGCGCGCGCGGCACGCCGCTCTTTCGCGAGGACGGCACGCTGGCCGCGGGTCTGCTCGCGGGCGTGCTGTTCGCGGGCGAGTTCATCTGCATCTTTCTCGGCCTGACGATGACAAGCGCGTCGCGCATGGCCGTGTTCCTTTACACCGCCCCCTGCTTCACGGCGCTCGGCCTGCACTGGTTCACGCCTGGCGAGCGGATGCGGCGCACCCAGTGGATCGGGATTGCGGTGGCGTTTGCGGGCATGGCGCTCGCCTTCGCGGATGGTTTCGTGCGCAACGGTACAGACAGCGGTGCAAGCAGCGGCGCCGGCAGCGCAAATGATCTGCACGCGATGCTCACCGGTCTCGCGGGCGATGCGCTCGGCGTGCTCGGCGGCGCGCTGTGGGCCGCGACGACCGTCGTCGTACGCACCAGCACGCTCGCTCACGTAAGCGCGAGCAAAGTGCTCTTCTATCAACTGGCGGTGTCGGCGCTCGTGCTGCTTGCGCTTGCGGCGGGTCTCGGCCAGATGGAGGTCCGCACCGTCACGCCGCTTGCGGTCATGGCGATCGGCTATCAAGCCGTGGTGGTCGCGTTCGCGAGCTATCTCGCGTGGTTCTGGCTCCTCACACGCTATATGGCGTCGCGGCTTTCGGTGTTCTCGTTCCTCACGCCGCTTTTCGGCGTCACGTTCGGCGTGCTGCTGCTCGGCGAATCGTTCAGCAGCCGCTTTCTCGCCGCCGCGCTTCTCGTGCTGGCCGGGATCGCGCTCGTCAACGCGCCCGCGAAAGCAAAGCAAAGCTGAAGCGCGCCGCGCGCTGGTGCGACCTGTGTACCGGCTGTTTGTCTTCCAGCCCGGCTGAAAACGACTGCGGGCGCTTTCGCGCCCGCATGGTCTGTCCAGCTTGTACCGACTTGCGCCGCGATCAGCCTGGCGCCTGCGCTTCCCGGCCCAGCGCCTGCGCGATGCTCACATACTCCTGCACGGGCACATCCTCGGCGCGGCGCGCGAGATCGAAGCCGAGTCCCTCGAAATCCACGCGCTCGCGATACGCGCCCAGCGTGTTGCGCAGCATCTTGCGCCGCTGCGAGAACGCGGCGGTCACGAGATCGCCGAGGATCGCGTCATCGACCACCGGCAGTTCGCGCGGCGCATACGGAATCATGCGGACGATCGCCGAATCGACCTTCGGCGGCGGCTGGAACGATTCGGGCGGCACGTCGATGAGCTTGTCGATGACATAGCGGTACTGCAGCATCACCGTGAGGCGGCCGAACGCCTTGCTGCCCGGCTCGGCGACCATGCGCTCGACCACTTCGTTCTGCAGCATGAAGTGCTGATCGATCACGCACGGCGCGAACGTCGCGAGGTGAAACAGCAGCGGACTCGAAATGTTGTACGGCAGATTGCCGACGATCCGCAGCGACGGCTTCTCGCCAGGCGCCGCGAGCGAGCCGAAATCGAACGAGAGCGCGTCGCCCGCGTGGAGTTCGAGCAGCGCGCCGAATTTCTTCGTGAGCCGCGCGATCAGGTCGCGGTCGAGCTCGACCGCGTGCAGCGGCGATTCGGGCGTGGCGAGCCGCTCGATCAGCGGCTCGGTGAGCGCGCCGAGGCCCGGCCCGATCTCGACCATGCGTTCGCCGCGCTGCGGGCGAATGGTGTCGACAATCGCGTTGATCACGCCCATGTCGACGAGAAAGTTTTGCCCGAAGCGCTTGCGCGCAAAGTGGCCCTGGTGCTGTCTGCTGCTATTGGACATCGTCTGGAAAATCAATCAGGGGGGCGCGGCGCGGGTATGACGAAAGCGCGCCATCGAAACGGCGGCGTCGACCGCGGCAATCAGGCTGCCCGCATCGGCGCGGCCCGTTCCGGCGAGATCGAGCGCGGTGCCGTGATCCACCGACGTACGGATGATCGGCAGACCGAGCGTCACGTTGATGCCTTCGCCGAACGTCGCGTATTTCAGGACCGGCAGGCCCTGGTCGTGGAACATCGCCAGCACGCAATCGGCTTCGTTGAGGTAGCGCGGCTGGAACAGCGTATCGGCGGGATAGGGACCGCGCGCATCGATCCCGGCCGCAACGGCTGCCTTGAGCGCGGGCGAGATCGTGTCGATCTCTTCGCGGCCCAGGTAACCGTTTTCGCCTGCGTGCGGATTGAGCCCCGTCACGAGGATGCGCGGCTGCGGCACGCCGAAATGGCGGCGCAGGTCGTGGTCGATAATGCGCAGCGTCTCGACGAGCGAGTCGATCGTCAGCGCGGCGGGAACGTCCTTGAGCGGCAGATGCGTCGTCGCGAGCGCCACGCGCAGCGGCCGTGCGCCGGTGCCCGCGAGCATCATCACGACACGCGGCGTATGGGTGCGCTCCGCCAGATATTCGGTGTGACCGGTGAACGGCACGCCGGCATCGTTGATCGTGCTTTTTTGCAGCGGCGCGGTGACGATCGCGTCGAACGTCCGCGCCATCGCGCCGTCGATTGCCCGGTCGAGCAACCCGAGCACGTAGCGGCCATTGGCGGCATCGAGCTTGCCTGCCTGCGCCGGCGCCGCGAGCGGCACATGCTCGACGCGCACGCGCGAACCCGCGCCAGTCGTGCAGAGTGCAGCCCAGTCGACGTTCACGACGGCGGCGCGCGCCGCCATCAGATCCGCGTCGCCCAGTACGACAAACTCCGCATCGGGCCAGTGCGCGGCCGCGCCCGCGAGCGCCATCGCAGTCAGTTCAGGACCGACGCCGGCGGGCTCGCCGGTGGTGATGGCAATACGGAGAGGCTGCGGAAGAGGCTGCGTGACAGACTGCGGCCCCCGCGGAGCCGGCGTGGCCGACGGCGAGGTTGCGGGGGCGTTCACGGTGCGATTCCTTTAGTGCTGCGGCGGCGTCATGCCGCTGATCTTGTAGTCGACGTAGGCGCTGTCGCGCAGTTCGCGCAGCCAGTCGGCGTAGGCGCGCTCCGCCTTGCGCTGGCCGATGGCCTGGCGCGCGATGTCCATCTGCTGCGAGACCGAGCCCTCGGCGTCGCGGCGGCCGAGCACCTGGATCAGGTGGTAGCCGTATTCGGTGCGGACCGGATCGCTCACCTGGCCGTCCTGCAGCGTGTTCATGGCGCGTTCGAATTCGGGCACGGTTTCGCCCGGGCTGACCCAGCCGAGATCGCCGCCCTGCGAGGCCGAACCGTCCTGCGAGTAGCTGCGTGCGAATTTCTCGAAATCGCCGCCTGCCTGCAGTTCACGCTTGATTTCGAGGAGCTTCTGGCGCGCTTCCGGCTCCGACGTGCCTTCGCCGACGCGCAGCAGGATGTGGCGCACGTGCGTCTGCACGAGCTTCGGCGCATCGGCCGACGTGCCGCGGCCCGCGCGTCGATCGACGAGACGGATGATCTCGAAACCGTCGTTGGTGCGGATCACCGACGGGCTCACCTCGCCCGGGCGCAGCATCGATGCGGCCGTCACGAATTCGGCGGGAAGCTTCTCCGGCGGCAGAAAGCCCATGTCGCCGCCCGCTTTCGCTTCCGGCGCCTGCGAGTTCGACTTCGCGAGGCTCGCGAACTTGCTGCCCCCGAGCGCCTCTTTGAGCAGCGCGTTAGCCTTGGCCTGCGCGGCCTCGATGTCCGTCTGCGATGCGTTGAGCGGCGCCTTGATCAGGATGCGCTCGAAGCGCAGGTCGTTTTGCTGACCCGCGTTCGGCCCGCGCTGGCTCGCGATGTAGTTCACGACTTCCGCGTCCGAGACCGAGATCTTGCTGTCCACTTCGCGTTCGCGCAGCTTCGAGAGCGTGAGTTCGGTGCGCGCGTCGTTCATGAACGTGCTCCACGGCACGCCCGCTGCCTCGATACGCGAACGGTAAGTGGCCAGGTCCATGCCGTTGACCTGGGCGAGGCGTTCGAGCGTGCGCTGCACGGCGGTATCGTCGACGACGATGCCGTCCTCCTTCGCCTTCTGGAGCTGGATGCGCTCGATCACCATCTGGTTGAGCACCTGTGAGCGCAGCTGGTCTGTCGGCGGCACGGGCGCTTTCTGCTGGTTCAGGCGGCGCGCGATCATTTCGACGCGCTCATCCAGTTCGCGCTGCGTGATCACGCCGTTATTCACGACGGCTGCAATCGTGTCGACCATCTGGCCGGAGTCGGCCGCATGGCTCGTGGAGGACTGGCCCGATCCGGCGGGCAGCGCCTGCGCTTGCGCCGGGGCGACCGGCGCGAGCACTGCGGCGGCGAGGAAAGTCGCAGCGAAAGCTGACAGGCGAAGCTTGTTCATCATTCCCACAGATACTCCAATGTTGGCGGGCAGCTTCGCCCGTCTCTATGCAACCGACCCCACGTTGCCCCGCGCGTCCCGGTTTGGGAAAACGCGGCGGATCACGCGTTATTGATAATCCGTGAAGCGCGACGGCACAGGCGGCTGGCCGGGCAGCGGCGTGTAGCCCGGCACGCTGGCGCGGAACGCCGCCACCAACCCGTTGTCGACGTTCGACAGCCCCTTGAGCGTGAGTTGCGCGAGGAACCGCGTAGCCGAGTTTTGACCGCCTGTCGTATTGACCCCGTTAGCGTAGCGCTGCAGGCCGACGCCGAGCGCCCAGCAATCGGCGTCGTACTGCAAGCCGACCAGCCCGTCGACGAGGCGCGTGCCGTTCACGTCGTAGTTGAAGCGGCCCACAGCGTACACCCGGTGCGAAAGCGGCCATTGCGCCGAGATCAGGATCTGGTTGATTGGCTGGTTGTCGAGCGTCGTGTTCGCGCGCGTGTAGCGGTACGCGACATTCAACACGCGGCTCGTCCCCGGGCTGTAGCCGAATCCGATGCTCGCCTTCGTGAGCTGTTCGTTGTCGGCATTATATTGGAACGCCGTTTCCGAAGCGAAACCCGCCCCGAGCTTCAATGACGCGCCCGCGATCAGGTCCGAATGCGTGGCCTGCGCGGTCGTTTCGGTCGGCAACAGCGTGACGCGCTGATCCCGGAAGTAGTACTGCTGCGCGAGCACGAAGCGCGCGCGCTCGTCGCCCGTGGCCGCGTCGATGAAGCGCGTGGTGATCGCGGCGGTGATGCGGTTGGCGTCGGCGATGCGGTCGTTGCCGACGAACGTGTTCGGCGTGAAGATTTCCGCGAGTCCGAAGTCGGACTCGGCCGTGTCGAAGAGCGGCGCGAAGCTCTGGTTCCGGTACGGCGTGTACACGTAGTACAGGCGCGGTTCCAGCGTCTGGATGTAGTCCCGGCCGAACAGGTGCACCGAGCGGTCGAACACGAGCCCCGTGTCGAAGCTGAAGGTCGGCACCGATTCGGTGAAGTTCTTCGGCTGTCCGGCCGGCGAGCCCGAACCGATGTTGCTGAGGTCGTACGACGCGAAGTGCCACTGCACCTTCGGCGTGACGAAGTAGCCCGGCCCGATCAGCGAGTACGACAGGTACGGATTGAAGACGACGCGGTCGCCTTCGGTCATGTCCGAACTCGTGATGCGAAAGCGCGAGTAGTCGGCTTCCGCCCCGTAGTCGAAGCCCCCGACGTTGTACTTCGCGTACTGGACGTTCAACTGGGGCTCGCGGCCATACGGCGCCGCGGTCGGCTCGAGCGTCTGCCAGTGCTGGATGCGCCCGAGCACCGACCACGGGCCGTTGTTGTAGGTCAAGCCCGCTTCCTGCTGATACAGCAGCTGCGTGCCGTTCAGGAACTGGTTGACCGGTGAAGCCAGGTCTTCCGGATAGGTGTTGTCCGAAACCCTGTTGTAGTAGATGTACCCGCCGAAGCCGCCGCCGAAGTTCTGGTTGTGCTGGATGAACACCGCATAGCGGTTCGTCTTCGTGATCGCGTCGTCGGGCAGGAACGTGCCGGTGATCGTGCCGCTGTAGTTGGTCGACAGATACCGGTAGGCGGCCTCCGTGAACACGCCGCGCTTCGAGATCAGTTCGGGCGTGAGCGTCAGGTCGCGGTTCGGCGCGATGTTGAAGTAATACGGCAGCGCGATCTCATAGCCGTTCGTCGAGCTGACCGAAAACGTCGGCGGCAACAAGCCGCTGCGGCGGTCGCCCGACAGCGGAAACGTCAGCCACGGGCTCGCGAAAATCGGCACGTCCTGGAAGAACAGCACGCTGTTGTGCGCTACGCCTTCGTCCGCGCCGGTGTCGAAGTCGAACTCGCTGCCCTTGATGTACCACGCCGGGTTCGTCGAGCACCGGCATGCCGTGTAGGTTCCGTTCGTGAGCACCGAACGCTCGCTGTCGAGCAGGTCCGCGCGCTCGGCGCTGCCGGAGCCGCCCGTCAACGTGAAGTGATACTTCGGCGCGGGCATGAAGCCTTCGTTGGCTTCGACTCTCAGGTGAGCCTCGGGGCCCGTGAACGTCGCGCCGCTCTGGGAGACCACGACGTGGCCGTACGCGGCGGCGGTGTCGGTGTCGACGTCGTAGTGCAGCGCCTCGCCCTTCACGATATTGGTGCCCTGGCGCAGTTCGGCCGAGCCCCTGAGCGCGATGTCGGTGTTGGCGGTGCCTGTGGTCGAGTCGCCGAGCACGAACGTGGCCGGGCGCTGCGCGGACACATTCGGGTGAACTTCGAGTTGCGGTGCGAGGCGCAGGCTCAACGGGCCGTCCAGCGGCTCGGGCTGCGCGGCGGCACCCGACAGCTGGGCGTGCGCCAGCACGGGCATCAAACCCGGCACGGCCACGAGTGCCGCGATGAGCCGCCGCTTGCCCGGCACGCCGTCGTCACTGCTGGAGATCGTCTGGAAAAACTGTCTGGGCGGCATTTATGGTTTTGGCGAATCGGCACGGCCGTCTGCCCGGTCCAGCGCTGCCTCGTGCCTCTCGCGCCGGCGCGAGGCGAGGCCCGGCTGCACGTCCGGTTACCCTCGATCGTTCGATCGAGGCGGCGTACGAACCGTCACGTGGGCTTTGGCGCGGGTCGCGTCAAAAAAGTCGTGGGGTATTATATGGCAAGACGTTGATCCACTGATTTTGCCCCCGGTTTTCATGACCTCGACCGCCGCACCCCGCCTAGACGACACTCCCGCCGATCCCCGGCACACCCTGCTCGCCGCCTGGCTTGCCCGCCACGCGGACCGTTACGCCCTCGACCTCGCCACGCTCGTCCCGGCGTCCTCCGACGCGAGCTTCCGGCGCTACTTTCGCATCGCCAGCAGCAGTAGCAGCAGCGAGCACGGCGCATCGCTGATCGCCGTCGATGCGCCGCCGCCCGAAAAATGCCGCGAATTCGCCCGGATCGCCGACCTGCTCGCCGCAGCGGGCGTGCATGTGCCGCGCGTGCTGGAAGTGGACTTCGAAGCGGGCCTGATGCTCGTGACCGATCTCGGCGCCGCACCGTATCTGCAGGCGTTGCAGGCAGCCGGCCCCGGCCCGCGCTCGCGCGAACTGATGCGCGACGCACTCGATGCGCTGATCCGCTGGCAGCTGTCGTCGCGCGAAGACGTGCTGCCGCCGTTCGACGAAGCGTTTTTGCGCCGCGAAATGGAGCTGATGCCCGAGTGGTTTCTGCAGCGCCATCTCGGCCGCGAAATCGACGAGGCCACGCGCGGCGTGCTCGATCGCACCTTCGCGCTGCTCGTGGCGAATGCGCGCATGCAGCCGCAGGTGTTCATGCTGCGCGATTTCATGCCGCGCAACCTGATGATCGCAACGCCGAATCCGGGCGTGCTCGACTTCCAGGACGCGGTGTACGGACCGATCACGTACGACATTGCGTCGCTGCTGCGCGACGCGTTTATCAGCTGGGACGAGGAATTCGAACTCGATTGCGTCGCGTGGTACTGGGAGCGCGCCAAAAAAGCCGGGCTGCCCGTCGACGCCGACTTCGGCGACTTCTACCGCCAGCTCGAATGGATGGGCCTGCAGCGGCACATCAAGGTGCTCGGCCTCTTCTGCCGCATCAACTACCGCGACGGCAAGGCGCACTACATGGCCGACCTGCCGCGCTTCCTCGGCTACGCGAGCAAGGTCGCGCATCGTTACCGGCCGCTGGCGGCGTTCGCGCGGCTCATCGACGAGCTGCAGGGCGCGAGCGTCGAAACCGGCTACACCTTCTGACCATGCCCGCCCATGACGAGATTCACGCGATGAGCCGCGCCCGTTTCGAGCGCACGGCGATGATCTTCGCAGCCGGGCGCGGCGAACGCATGCGCCCGCTTACCGATACCTGTCCCAAACCGCTGCTGAGCGCGGGCGGCAAACCGCTGATCGCGTGGCAGATCGAGCGGCTTGCGGCGGCGGGTTACACGAATATCGTGATCAATCACGCGTGGCTCGGCGACCGGATCGAGGCGGCGCTCGGCGACGGCGAGCAATTCGGCGTCGCGCTGCGCTATTCGCCCGAGCGCGATGCGCTGGAGACGGCGGGCGGGATCGCCGAAGCGCTGCCGCTCCTCGAACTGAACGGCGAACCGGCGGTGTTCCTCGCCGTGAGCGGCGACGTCTACAGCGAATTCGACTTCGCGCGGCTCGACGCACGCGCCGAGGCACTCGCCGTGCAGCCCGAGCCGCATATGCACCTCGTGATGGTCCCGAATCCGCCGTTCCATCCCAACGGCGATTTCACCCTCGGCGCCGATGGCGTGCTCGCCGCCGACGGAGCGCCGCGCTACACCTTCGGCAACATCGGGCTCTACGACACGCGCATGTTCCGCGCGCTCGCGCGCGGCACGAAGCGCGCGCTCACGCCGTACTACCGCGAGAGCATCGCGCAGCGGCGCGCGAGCGGCGAGCTTTACGAAGGACACTGGGAAAACGTCGGCACGCCCGCGCAACTCGCGGCGCTCGACGAAGCCTTGCTGGCCCGCCAGCACGGTTAAAGCGCAGCGGACGGCCCGTGCGCGCTGCATGGGCCGCCTGAGCCGCCTGAGCCGCCTGAGCCGCCTGAGCCGCATGGACCGCATGGGCCTCACACAGGCTCACACAAGCGCCACGCCCAACCCACGCACAACGCGCGCCCAATCCACCCGCCACGCGCCTCACTTCCCGCCCGCAGGCTCCGCCATCTGCCCGGCCGGTTCGCTCGACTTCTGCTGCTGAAGCGCCCACATCTGCGCGTAGTGGCCGCCCGCGCGCAGCAATTCGGCATGCGTGCCGCGCTCGACGATCCGCCCATGGTCCATCACGATGATCTGCTCGGCATGCACGACCGTGGAGAGCCGGTGCGCGATCACGAGCGTCGTGCGCTCGCGCGCGATGTTGTCCAGTTCCTGCTGGATCGCGCGCTCCGAGCGCGAATCGAGCGCCGAGGTCGCCTCGTCGAACAGCAGGATCGGCGGATTCTTCAGCAGCGTGCGCGCAATCGCGACACGCTGCTTCTCGCCGCCCGACAGCTTCAGTCCACGCTCGCCGACCGGCGTGTCATAGCCCTTCGGCAGCGTCTCGATGAACGCGTGAATATGCGCCGCGCGCGCCGCCGCGATCACTTCGTCACGGCTCGCATCGGGCCGCCCGTACGCGATGTTGTAGTAGATCGAGTCGTTGAACAGCACCGTATCCTGCGGCACGATGCCGATCGACGCACGCAGCGTCTCCTGCGTGACGTCGCGGATATCCTGGCCGTCGATCGTGATCGCCCCGCCCGTCTCGCGCTCGAGATCGTAGAAGCGGAACAGCAGGCGCGCGAGCGTCGACTTGCCCGAGCCGCTGTGGCCCACCACCGCCGTCGTCGTCCCAGCGGCAATCGTGAAGCTCACGTCGTGCAGGATCTGCCGCGACGGCTCATACGCGAAGCTCACGCGCGAAAAGCGCACTTCGCCGCCGCGCACGGCAAGCTGCGGCGCACCCGGCGCGTCGGCGACTTCGCGCGAGACCGTGAGCAGCGTGAACATGCGGTCCATGTCGGTCAGGCTCTGCTTGAGTTCGCGATACACGGCGCCGAGAAAATTAAGCGGAATGTAGAGCTGCAGCATGAACGTGTTGATGAGCACGAGGTCGCCGAGCGTGAGCCTGCCCGCCATCACGCCTTGCGTCGCGCGCCACAGGATGAACACGAGCCCCGTGCCGATGATCGTCTGCTGCCCGAAATTCAGCGCCGAGAGCGACTGCTGCGACTGGATCGCGGCCGCGCGGTAGCGCTGCAGATTTTCGTCGTAACGCTTCGCTTCCCACTCTTCGTTGCCGAAATACTTGACGGTCTCGTAGTTGAGCAGCGAGTCGATGGCGCGCGAATTCGCGCGCGAATCGAGTTCGTTCATCGTGCGGCGAAAGTGCGTGCGCCACTCGGTCACCCGCACCGTGAACACGATGTACACGACGAGCGCGATAAGCGTGACGATCGCGTAATACGCCTCGTACTTCACGACCAGGAAGCCGAGCACGAGCCCCACTTCCACGAGCGTCGGCAAGATGCTGTAAAGCGAGTACGAAATGAGCTGCATGATGCCGCGCGTGCCGCGCTCGATGTCGCGCGACATGCCGCCCGTCTGCCGGTCGAGATGGAAGCGCAGCGACAGCGCGTGCAGATGGCGGAACACCTTGAGCGCAAGCAGGCGCACGGCGCTTTGCGTCACCTTCGAAAACAGGATCTCGCGCAGTTCGGTGAAGAGCGACGTCGAGAGCCGCACGACCGCATACGCGATCACGAGCATCCCGAGCCCGCTGACGAGCACGATGCCGGGCGCGTTTTGTTCGCGCCCGAGCGCCGCGAGATGGCGCACCGCGGCGAGATTGTCGACGATGTGCTTCATCACGATCGGCACGCCGAGGTTCGCGACCTTCGCGCCGATCAGGCAAGCGAGCGCGAACGCCACGCGCCATTTGTAGGCCGTGAGATACGGCAGCAGCGAGACGATCGTCTGCCAGTCGTTGCGCGGGCCGACGGCGGGCAGCACGGGGTCGTTGGAGGACGGGAAACGGCGCATGGGCGAAAGCGAGGCGTGAGAGCGTATTTCGGGGTGTCGGCGGCGTTGCGGGCAACGGGTCGGCGGGGCGTTTGGCGGGCGTTTGGCGGGCGTTCGGCGGGCGTTCGGCAGGAACCGCGCTGTCTGCATCGGCCAGCCGCCAGCCCGCTTTCCCGTACCGCTGTCCCGTACCGCTTTCTCGTACAATTCCTAGTCCCGGTATTGTCGCAGAACGCTGCACACGCCGCTGAGGCCCGCCAACCGGCGCATTTTAGTCGTACATTAGGCGCACCTTCCGCGTACCTTGCGGCGCGCCGACGCCCCAACGTTTCACCTTTTTTTGTGGATCACCGATGAACGACGCCCATCCGCTCCCCCAACAACCGCCCGCCTTGCGCGTGATGCCGCAGCCGTCGGACGCGAACGTCCACGGCGACGTCTTCGGCGGCTGGATCATGTCGCAGGTCGACATCGCCGGCTCGATCCCGGCGAGCCGCCGCGCGAACGGCCGCGTCGCGACCGTCGCGGTGAACTCGTTTCTCTTCAAGCAGCCGGTGTTCGTCGGCGATCTGCTGAGTTTCTATGCCGAGATCGTGAAGACGGGCAGGACGTCGGTGACCGTCGAAGTCGAGGTGTACGCCCAGCGCATGCGTCTCGCCGATGAGGTCGTCAAAGTCACCGAAGCGACGCTCACCTACGTCGCCACCGGCAACGACCGCCGTCCGCGCCCGCTGCCGCCGCTCGAGTAAAACCTGCCGGGGCGCAACACAAGCGCCCCGCACCGCTTGTTACGTCGATACGTCACGTCGATACGTCACATCGGTGCGTCACGACACCCACGCGACGCCACGGCTTTCGACTGGCGTGGCGCTCGCGCGCAGCAAGCGCTCGATATCGTCGCCCGGCAGCGCAGGCGCAAAGAAGAAGCCCTGCATCTCCTCGCACGCGCGCTCGCGCAGAAACTCGAACTGCACGGTCGTCTCCACGCCCTCCGCGATCACCTTCAACTGCAATTCGTGTGCGAGCGCGATGATCGCGGCCGTGATCGTCTGATCGTTGCCGTTCGTGCCGATATCCGCCACGAACGACTGGTCGATCTTGAGCCGGTCCACGGGCAGGCGCTTCAGGTAGCTCAGGCTCGAATAACCGGTGCCGAAGTCGTCGATCGCAAGTCCAATTCCAAGCTCGTGCAGTTCGTTGAGCATGGACACGGCTTCTTCCGCGTTGCGCATGAGCGCGCTCTCGGTGAGTTCGAGTTCGAGGTAGCAGGGGTCGAGTCCCGTTTCGGCCAGCACTTCGGTCACCACTTCGGCGATATTGCGCTGATGGAATTCGCGCGCCGACACGTTGACCGACATGCGCACGGGCAAGAGCCCCGCGCGCTGCCACGCGCGGTTCTGGCGGCAGGCCTCGCGCAGCACCCAGTCCGTCAACGGACCGATCAGGCCGCTCTCCTCCGCGACCGGGATGAACTTCGCGGGCGGCACGAGCCCCGAATCGGGATCGAACCAGCGCACCAGCGCCTCCATGCCGATGATCCGTCCCGTTTCCACCTCGACCTGCGGCTGGTAGTGCAGCTTGAATTCGCCGTCGCGCAGCGCGCGGCGCAGGCGCCGTTCGAGGTTCATGCGCACGTCGACGTTCGCGTTCATCTCCGGCTGGAAGAACTGGAACGTGTTGCGCCCCATGTCCTTCGCGCGGTACATCGCGACGTCGGCCTTCTTGAGCAGCGATTCGGCGTCGTCGCCGTCCTGCGGATACAGGCTCGCGCCCATGCTGCAGCCGACGTACAGCTCCGTGCCGTCGACCCACAACGGCTCCGAGATGATCGCGCGCGCGTGCTCCATCCAGCCGACCAGCGCGCGCTCGTCGACGATATCGGTGAGCACGATCACGAACTCGTCGCCGCCGTGGCGCGCCACGGTGTCGCCCGCACCCACGCAGCGCACGAGCTGCTCGGCGACCACGGCGAGCAACCGGTCGCCGACGCTGTGGCCGAGGCTGTCGTTCACGTGCTTGAAACCGTCGAGGTCGACGAACACCACGGCGACGCTGCGCGCCTGCCGGTGCGCAGCCATGAGCGCCTGCTGCAGGCGGGTGCGCAGCAGGTTGCGGTTGGGCAGCATCGTGAGGCTGTCGTAGTTCGCCTGATATTCGAGCTGCTCCTGATAGCGGATCAGCTCGGTGACGTCGTTGATGATGCCGATGTGGTGCGTGGTGCGGCCATCGACGCCGGGCACCGGCGCGATCAGCAGCTGGTTCCAGAAGAGCGCGCCGTCCTTGCGGTAATTGCGCAGCACGGCGCTCACCTCGCGGTCCGCGACAAGCGCCTTCCGGACCGCGACAAGTCCGTCCTGGTTGCGGTCGTCGCGCTGCAGCAGGCGGCTGTCGAGGCCGAGCACTTCGGCGGGATCGTAGCCCGTGATGCGCCTGAATGCGGGGTTCGCGTATTCGATCAGATTGCTGCCGTCCAGCCCCGGCGCCGTGATGAGAATGGCGTTCACGCAGGCGTCGAGCGCGCGGCTTTGCAGGCGCAGCGCGAGATCCGCACGCTTGTGCGCGGTGGTGTCGGTGTAGGTGCCGAGCACGCCGATCACGCGGCCCTCGCCGTCGAGCATCGGCAGCTTGCTCGAAAGCCTCGTCTTGTGCTCGCCGCGGATCACGAGGTCCTGCTCGAAGTTGATGTTCGGCAGCCCCGATTCGAGCACTTCGAGATCCTGCCTGCGCAGGGACGCCGCGTAGGTGCTCCACGGCAGCTCATCGTCGATCTTGCCGACCACCTGCTCGGGATACGCGAGGCCCGCGTCGCGCGCGAACGCCATGTTGCAGCCGAGGTAGCGCGATTGAGCATCCTTCCAGAAGATGCGCTGCGGAATGTTGTCGATGACCGTTTCGAGCATCTGGTTCGAGCGCTGGGCTTCGGCTTCGGCCATGATCTGGTCGGTGACGTCGTCGGCGAGCACGAATACGGCGGCGCGGCCGAGGAAGGTCAGCGCGTGGTGCGACACATCCGCGCTAATGATCGAGCCGTCGCGGCGCCGGTGATGCCAGATGCCCGCCATCGTGCGCACGTTCGGCGTAAGCGTGTCCGAGCGCGTGAGGTGCTGTTCGAGTCGCGAGACGTCCTCGGGCGGGCGGATGTCGCGGATCGTCATCGTCAGGAATTCTTCTTCGCTGTAGCCGTACTGCTGGATGGCCGCCGCGTTGACGGCGAGAAAGCGCAGCGTCTCGCGGTCGAAGACGTACATCGGCACGGGGTGCGCGTCGAACAGCCCCTGGAAGCGCTCGCCGCGCGAGCGCACGCCGCGCAGCAGCTCGCGAGCCGCATTCTCGCGCGCGGCGAAGGTGTAGATGAGCACGGTAACGCCCGCGAGCATCGTCACGACCAGCATCAGCAGCGTGCGGCTCGCCGACCGGGCCGCTTCGCTGAGCGCACCGGCCAGGGCGAGATCCTCCGAGCTCTGGAGCCCCGCAAGCTTCGCGTTGAGCTGGTGGGTGCGCGCGTCGAGCCGAATGTAGTCGCTCGCGAGCGAAGCGCGGGCTTCGCCCACGATGGCGGACGCGCCGGCGCCTTGCACATCGCTTGCAGCGCCCGCCACGCGCGCCGCGCCCGCAGCACTCGCAGTACCCGTAGCACCTGCAGCGCCGGAATCCGCGTGGCCGTCACCGGCGGCGCCTGCGGCCTGGGCATCGGCCAGCTGCCGGGCGTCGCGCGCCTGCGCGTCGTCGATATCGTGCTCGAGCGAGATCGCTTCGGGCGCCACCGCATCGAACCGGCCGGCAAGCTCGGGATTGTTCGCGAGCCCGGCGCGCGCCGATCGCACGATTTCGTCGAGCAGCGCGGCACGCCCGGCGCGCGCAGCGGGCGCCTCCTGCTCCCCGGTCGTCTGCAGGCGGGCAAGCGCGCCGATCGCGCCGGTCAGCACATCGCGCACGCGCGCGATGTCATGCCTCACGCGCGAGGCGCGCGCGGCCTGCGTATCGATCTCGCGCTGCAAACCGATCTGCGACCATGCGACGAACGCGTTGGCCCCGATGGCTGCCACGACGACCGCCAGATTGATGAGCTGGCGTCTCGAAAAAAGAAGGTTCATTGTGTGCCGAACGTCGTTCGTCCCCCGGACGGTGTGCGCGGGACGAAAGGAAACGACCTGCGTGCGAATGGCCGGCGTCTACTGCGCCAAACCGGATAACGGCACGCTTTCGGCGAGGCTTGAGAGCCAGGGGCTGGAATATTCGGCGGGAATATTCGGCGGCGCCAGGACGGCGCTCGCCGATGAAGGGATCCGGACGGCCCTCGGACGTGATTTAAGCGCCCGCTGCAAGCCCGAACTCGCGCATGGCGGGAACAAAATCGTGGTTGCTCTCGGGCTTGCGGGCGAGCTTGGCGAGCACGTAGCGCTGGAACGGCGCAAGCCGCGCCCACGCTTCGAGGTCCGGCGCGGCGACGCTCGCGAGCGCCGCCTGCTGCGCGATGCCGCCCGGCACGGCGTTGAGGTCGCGCCAGGCCGGCGCTTCGTCGGGCTCGAACCACTCGGGCTCGACATTTGCGTGCGTGCGCAGCATTTCGAAGAGCGCGTGGTCGAAATTGGGCTCGGTCGCGATGTCTTCGTCGACGGGAAAGCGGGCGAGCAGCCTGCGATCCTCCAGCGGCAGCAACTGCCACTGGGACAGCGAGATGCGCAGGCCGAAGCGGTCCAGATTGAAGCGCACGCACATGGGAATGTAGGTGAGGTTTTCCGACGATTCGACTTCGAACCGGAACAGAAGCGGAGCGGCGTTCAATGTCATGGCGGTATCCTCGCAAGGCGGACGTATGCTGGAGGCGCCCGCTTGAGGTATTTTAGAGCCTTCCGCGCGGCGCGCGAGCACGCCACGCGAGGCCAGAAGACGGAGTATCACGCTTGAACCCACTCGAAACAGAAGACCAGCCCGGCACCGTCCGGCTGCATGTGCGCCGGCACGACAGCGGGGCGGTCGAAACGCGCGCCGACTACGTCGGCCAGGAATGGCCCGTCGCGCTCGTGTTCAACGGCATCTCGCATGCCGTGATGATGTGCACCCCTTGCGATCTGGAAGCGTTTGCCGTGGGCTTCGCGATTTCGGAGGGCATCGTTGCACGCAACGCGGACATCCAGGACATCGAGGTCGTCTTTCACGAAGATGCGGACCTGCCGCACGCAGAGGTCCACCTCACGGTCGTTCAGCAGGCCTTTGCCGGACTCAAGCAGAAGCGCCGCGCACTCGCCGGCCGCACAGGCTGCGGCGTGTGCGGCGTCGAGAGCATCGACCTGCTCGAACTGCAGCCCGAGCGCGTGCCCGACACGGGCTTCGTCGAGCGTCTCGCGCCCGGCGCCATCGCACGCGCCGCGCACGAGTTGCCGGAACATCAGGCGCTCACGAAGCTGACCGGCGGCCTGCATGCAGCCGCCTGGTGCGACGCGCAAGGCTCGATCCTTTGCGCATTCGAGGACGTCGGCCGCCACAACGCGCTCGACAAACTCATCGGGCGACTCGCGCTCGACCGCACTGACACGCAGCAAGGCTTCGTGTTCCTGTCGAGCCGCGCGAGCTACGAGCTGGTGCGCAAGGCCGCACGCGTCGGCATCCCGATGCTCGCGACGATCTCCGCGCCCTCCTCGCTCGCCATCGCCATCGCGCAGCGCGCCGGTCTGCGCCTCGTGAGCTTCTGCCGCGAATCCGGTTACATCGACTACGAGGTTCGCTAAAGGCGGACGCCAGGAGCAGGCGCTGCAGGCGGCGCGGCCAGAACGTTGTCGAGGCCGCGCGGGCGCGCGTCAGTCGAACTGCCGGAAGTCCGGCTTGCGCTTTTGCAGAAACGCCGTGAACGCCTCGCGCGCCTCCGGCTGCAGCAGCATCTTGCCGAAGTGCACCGCCTCTTCCTGGATCCGCATCTTGATCTCCTCGCCGCTCGCACGCTTCATGAGCGCCTTCGTCAGACGCAGCGACGAAGCGGGCAGCGCCACGAGCTTCGCCAGTTGCGCGGACACGAACGCATCGAGTTCGGCTGCGGGCAGCACGCGGTTCACGAAGCCCATGCGGTGCGCTTCGGCGGCGCCGAACATCTCGCCGAGCAGCAGCTTTTCCGCCGCCGCCTGATAACCGGCGATACGCGGCAGCAGCAGCGACGACGCCGCTTCCGGGCACAGCCCCAGTTGCGCGAACGGCAGGGCGAAGCTTGCGGTATCGGCCGCATAGACCATGTCGCAATGCAGCAGCAGCGTCGTGCCCACGCCGATCGCCGCACCGGCCACGGACGCGACGAGCGGCTTGTCGGCGCTCGCAATCGCCCCGAGGAAGCGCATCACGGGCGAATCGCCGCCAGCGGGCGGCGTCTTCAGAAAGTCTTCGATGTCGTTGCCAGCGGTGAAGATATCGGCCTGGCCGCGCAGCAGCACGACACGCACCGACGCGTCCTCCTGCGCCGAGGCGAGCGCATCGTTCATCGCCTCGTACATCGCCGGCGTGAGCGCATTCTTGCGCTCGGGGCGGTTGATGGTGATCGACAGCACGCCGTTTTCGCGCGCGATCTGGATTTCCTTCGTCGCCGTATTGGTCATCCGCGTTCTCCTTTTGTCTCCTCGTGGGCCATGCGTCGCCACCCAGGATGAAAAACGGTTCGCAGACCACGTGTAGCCTGCGAACCGTGTTGTTCCGGCGCTTCGGCACCGAATACCCCAAAGCGCCCGAGCCGCTTACAGGCGCTCGATGATGCCCGCCGCGCCCATGCCGGTGCCGACGCACATCGTCACCATGCCGTACTTCAGATTGCGGCGGCGCAGGCCGTGCACGAGCGTCGACGCGCGGATCGCGCCGGTCGCGCCGAGCGGGTGGCCCAGCGCAATCGCACCGCCCATCGGGTTGATCTTCGACGGATCAAGGCCGAGGTCCTGAATCACCGCCAGCGACTGCGCGGCAAACGCCTCGTTCAGTTCGATCCAGTCGAGGTCGTCCTGCTTGAGCCCCGCGGCCTTCAGCGCGGCCGGAATCGCTTCCTTCGGGCCGATGCCCATGATCTCGGGCGGCACGCCGCGCACCGCGAAGCTCACGAAGCGCGCGAGCGGCGTGAGGTTGAACTGCTTGAGCATCTTCTCGGAGACGACGATCAGCGCGCCCGCGCCGTCCGACGTCTGCGAGCTGTTGCCCGCCGTCACCGAGCCCTTGTTCGCGAACACGGCGCGCAGCTTCGCGAGCCCTTCCATCGACGTATCCGCACGCGGGCCTTCGTCGAGCGAGAGCACGCGCTCCTTCACCTTCACGTCGCCCGAAGCGAGATCCGGCAAGCGTTCGATGATCGTGTACGGCGCGATCTCGTCGTCGAACTCGCCTGCCTGCTGCGCGGCGAGCGCGCGGCGGTGCGATTCCACCGCAAACGCGTCCTGCGCCTCGCGGCTCACCTTCCAGCGCTCAGCGACCTTCTCGGCGGTCAGGCCCATGCCGTAGGCAATGCCGATGTTTTCGTCCGAATCGAAAATATGCGGCGACATCGACGGCTTGTTGCCCATCATCGGCACCATGCTCATCGATTCGCAGCCGGCCGCGATCATCGCATCGGCTTCGCCGACGCGGATGCGGTCCGCCGCCATCGCGAGCGCCGTGAGGCCCGACGCGCAGAAGCGGTTGACGGTCACGCCGCCCACCGTGTTCGGCAGTCCCGACAGCAGCGCGCCGATGCGCGCCACGTTCAGGCCCTGCTCGGCTTCGGGAATCGCGCAGCCGACGATTGCGTCTTCGATCACCTTCGTGTCGAGACCCGGCACGTGCGCCACCGCCGATTTGATCGCGTGGACGAGCAGCTCGTCCGGGCGGGTGTTCCTGAACGCGCCGCGCGGCGCCTTGCCGATGGGCGTGCGGCTCGCGGCGACGATGTATGCGTCCTGCAACTGTTTGCTCATCTGATACTCCAGTGTCTGGTGTGCGTCGTGCCGCTTAGTTGCGCACCGGCTTGCCGGTCTGCAACATGCCCATGATGCGTTCCTGCGTCTTCTGCGTGCCGAGCAGATCGACGAATGCGCGGCGCTCGAGCGTGAGCAGCCATTCTTCGTCGACCGTGCTGCCCGCTTCGACGTCGCCGCCGCACACCGCTTCGGCGATGCGGCTCGCGATCAGGAAATCGTGATCGCTGATGAAGCGGCCGTCGCGCATGCCGACGAGCGATGCCTTGATCGTCGCAATCGCCGAGCGGCCCGCGACCGGAATCTGCACCGGGCGCAGCGGCGCGCGGTAACCGGCGGCGCTCAGCGCGCGTGCTTCCTTCTTCGCCGTGTCGAGCAGTTCGAACACGTTGAAGACGATCGTGTCCGACTGCTTCACGTAACCCATTGCGCGCGCTTCGAGACCCGAGCCGGACACCTTCGCCATCGCGGCGTTCTCGAACGACTTCTGCAGGAAGCGCAGCAGGTCGCCCGGCGCGGCACCGGCCGCGTTCGCGGCACCGGCCGCGTTCGCGGCATCGGCAGCGCGCAGCGCGGCTTCCTTCAGGCCGCCGCCCGCGGGCACGAGGCCCACGCCCACTTCGACGAGACCGACATAGCTCTCGACGTGCACGACGCGCTTCGCGCTATGCAGCATCAGCTCGCAGCCGCCGCCGAGCGCGATGCCCGACACCGCCGCCACGACCGGCACGTTCGCGTACTTCACGCGCAGCATGCCTTGCTGGAACTTCTTCACGAACGGCTCGATGCCCTTCGCGCCGCCCATCATGAAGGCGGGCATGGCTTCTTCGAGGTTCGCGCCAGCCGAGAACGGGCCGCCCGGCGTGCCGAGCTTGAGCGACGTGGGCTGCCACACGACGACGCCCTTGTAGCCCGCTTCCGCGATCTCGATTGCCTTCGCGAGGCCGTCGAGCACGCCCGGGCCGATGGTGTTCATCTTGCTCTTGAACGAGACGATCACGACGTCGTCTTCACCCGCACGCTCGTCGGTCCAGGCGCGCACGTGGTCGTCTTCGAAAAGCGTCTTGCCGAAGGTCAACGGATCGCGTGCACCGGCTTCGCCGAAGAGCGGCGCGCGGAACACCTGGCGCTCGTACACCGGCAGGTTCGAGCGCGGCACGAAGCGTCGTTCGGCGGGCGACCACGAGCCTTGTGCGCCGTGTACGCCGCCGTTCGCGGCGACCGGGCCTTCGAACACCCACGCGGGCAGCGGCGCATTCGAGAGCGCCTTGCCGGCGTCGATGTCTTCCTTGACCCAGTCGGCGACCTGCTTCCAGCCCGCGCTCTGCCAGCCCTCGAACGGGCCTTCGTTCCAGCCGAAGCCCCAGCGGATCGCGAGATCGACGTCGCGCGCGTTCTCGGCAATCGACGCCAGATGCACGCCGATGTAATGGAACACGTCGCGGAAGATCGACCACAGGAACTGAGCCTGCGGATGCTGCGACTCGCGCAGGAGCTTCAGGCGCTCGGCGGCCGGGCGCTTGAGGATACGGCCGACGAGCTCGTCGGCCTTGCCGGCGGCTTCGACGTACTCGCCCGAATTCGCATCGAGCACCTTGATCGTCTTGCCTTCCTTGCGATAGAAACCACCGCCGCTCTTCTGGCCGAGCGCGCCCTTCGCCACGAGCCCCGCGAGCACCGCGGGCGTTTCGTAGACCGGGAAGAACGGATCGTCCTTCAGGTTGTCCTGCATCGTCTTGATGACGTGCGCCATCGTGTCGAGGCCCACGACGTCGGCCGTGCGGAACGTCGCCGACTTCGCGCGACCGAGGCGGCTGCCGGTGAGATCGTCGACTTCGTCGAAGCGCAGACCGAACTTCTTTGCCTCGGCGATCACCGCGAGGATCGAGAAGATGCCGACGCGGTTCGCGATGAAGTTCGGCGTATCCTTCGCGCGCACCACGCCCTTGCCGACGACGCTCGTAAGGAACGATTCGAGCTGGTCGAGGATTTCGGGCTTCGTGTGCACGGTCGGAATCAGCTCGACGAGGTGCATGTAGCGCGGCGGGTTGAAGAAGTGCACGCCGCAAAAGCGCGCGCGCAGATCGTCGCCGAAGCCTTGCGAAAGCTCGGTGATCGACAGCCCCGACGTGTTGGTCGCGAAGATCGCGTTCGGGCCGATGTGCGGCGCGACCTTCTTGTACAGATCGTGCTTCCAGTCCATGCGCTCAGCGATGGCTTCGATCACGACGTCGCATTGCGCGAGCTTTTCGATGTCGTCTTCGTAGTTCGCGGGCGTGATGTACTGCGCGTCTTCCTTCACGCCGAACGGCGCGGGCGAGAGCTTCTTGAGGTTCTCGATGGCTTTGAGCGCGATGCCGTTTTTCGGGCCTTCCTTCGCGGGCAGATCGAACAGCAGCACGGGCACGCGGGCGTTGATCAGGTGCGCTGCGATCTGCGCGCCCATCACGCCGGCGCCGAGCACGGCGACCTTGCGAATAATGAAATTGCTCACGTTGTTCCTCCAGCGGATATGCAATGTCGAGCGGATTGGGAGTGTGGGCGGCGCCCTGCGTGCGATCGGGTGCGATGTGTTACGCACTGCTGCACGCTGCGACGCCGCGTTCGGACATCGAGGCCGTGCGGCGCTGTCTGGCCCAACCTCAGCCTCGGCGCCGCACCGGACAGGCTTTTAGAACAGCGCTTCGTCGACTTCCATGAGCGTCTTCGAGCCCGCGCGCGCCTGGCGGATCGCGGCGGCCGTTTCCGGCAGCAGCTTCGCGAAATAGAAACGCGCGGTGGCGAGCTTCGACTTGTAGAACAGGTCGCCCGACGCTTCCTTGTCGAGGGCGATGCGCGCCATGCGCGCCCAGAAGTACGAGAACACGAGGTGGCCGACCGTGCGCAGATACGGCACCGCAGCCGCGCCCACTTCGTCCGGGTTCTGCATCGCCTTCATGCCGATTTCCATCGTGAGCTTCTGCACCTTGTCGCCGATGTCGGCGAGCGGGTTGATGAACTCCTGCATCTCCGGCTTGATGCCTTCGGCTTCGACGAAATCGGTCACGAGCTTGCCGAACTTCTTGAGCTTCGCACCCATGTCGCCGAGCACCTTGCGGCCCAGCAGGTCGAGCGACTGGATCGCGTTCGTGCCTTCGTAGATCTGGTTGATGCGCGCGTCGCGCACGTATTGCTCCATGCCCCACTCGGAGATGAAGCCGTGGCCGCCGAACACCTGCATGCCGAGGTTGGTGCTTTCGAACGCGTTGTCGGTGAGGAACGCCTTGATGATCGGCGTGAGCAGCGCGACGAGATCGGCGGCCTGCTTGCGCTCGTCTTCGTCGGCGTGCGAGAGCTCACGGTCGATCTGCAGCGCCGACCAGTACGTGAACGCGCGGGCGCCTTCGGCCCAGGCCTTCTGCGTGAGCAGCATGCGGCGCACGTCCGGATGGACGATGATCGGATCGGCGGGCTTGTCCGGCGCCTTCGGGCCGGTCAGCGCGCGCATCTGCAAGCGGTCCTTCGCATACGCGAGCGAGTTCTGGTACGCGATTTCGGTGAGGCCGAGACCTTGCATGCCGACGCCGAGGCGCGCTGCGTTCATCATCACGAACATGGCGTTCAAGCCCTTGTTCGGCTCGCCGACCAGCCATCCCTTCGCGCCGTCGAGGTTCATCACGCACGTCGCGTTGCCGTGAATGCCCATCTTGTGCTCGATCGAGCCGCACTTGATGCCGTTGCGCTCGCCAGGCTCGCCCGCTGCCGTCGGCACGAACTTCGGCACGACGAAGAGCGAAATGCCCTTGGTCCCGAGCGGCGCATCCGGCAGGCGCGCCAGCACGAGGTGAACGATATTGGCCGACATGTCGTGTTCGCCAGCCGAGATGAAGATCTTCGTGCCGGAGATCGCGTACGAACCGTCGCTGCCGGGTTCGGCCTTCGTGCGCAGGAGGCCGAGGTCGGTGCCGCAGTGCGGCTCGGTCAGGCACATCGTGCCGGTCCACTCGCCCGAGACGATCTTCGGCAGATAGGTCTTCTGAAGTTCAGGCGTGCCGTGCGCGTGCAGGCATTCGTAAGCGCCGTGCGAGAGACCCGGGTACATGCCCCACGCCTGGTTCGCCGAATTCAGCATTTCGTACAGCGCGTTGTTCATGAACACGGGCAGGCCCTGGCCGCCGAAGTCGGGGTCGCACGCGAGTGCGGGCCAGCCCGCTTCGACGAACTGCGCGTACGCCTGCCTGAAGCCGGCCGGCGTGGTGACGACGCCGTCGCCGCTGTACGTGCAACCTTCGCGATCGCCCACCTGGTTCAGCGGAAACAGCACCTCGGAGCAGAACTTGCCCGCTTCTTCGAGCACCTGGTTGATCGTGTCGGCGTCGAGGTCCGCATGCTTCGGCATCTGCTTCACTTCGCCTTCCACGTTCAGCAGCTCGTGCAGCACGAACTGCATGTCGCGCAGCGGCGCGGTGTACTGTCCCATCTCTTCTCTCCAGATTAAGAGCGTTGCCGGTCAACCGCCGCCGCGACGCACCCGGCGCCGCCAGTCAGCCGATAGCCAGGCGTTACCGGCCTTCGCTCTGATACGAAACAATCAGTTTTTCCAGCGCGGCCCACGCATGCTTCGGTGCGTCCGGCAGATGCAGGAAGCGACCGTCATGATGCAGGCCGAGCGTGACGCTATAGACTTCGAACAACATCAGCCCCGGATCGGTGTCGCGGCGCAGATGGCCTTCTTCGATCGCCTGCGAAATGGCGCGCAGCAGCGCCGCACGCCAGATCGTGACGCTCGACACAAGCTGCTCGCGCACCTGGCTGTCCGCGCGGTCGTCGTACTCCACCGCGCCGCTGATGTAGATGCAGCCGGTCGTGACTTCGTGAATGCGCTTCTCGAACCACCGCGACAGCATCGCACGCAGACGGGGTAAACCGCGCGGTTCACGCAAGCTCGGGAAGAAGACTTCTTCCTCGAATCTGCGGTGATACTCGCGCACCACCTCGGCCTGCAGATCCTCGCGCGAACCGAAATGAGCGAAGACGCCGCTCTTGCTCATCTGCATGCGCTCCGCCAGCAGGCCGATCGTCAGACCTTCCAGTCCATCACGACCTGCCAGGTCGAGTGCTGCATCGAGAATTGCGGCTCGTGTCTGTTCGCCTTTTCGCATAGCTGTTTTTACCGTAACGATGTGGCCGGAATGGAGGCCGATATAAAATCGAACGGACGTACTATTGTTGAGTACAGCCGTCCGCGAAACAAGCACTTTATTAGAAACCGGTTTCTAACGAATGCTCTAATTCTGGGGCAAAGCGTGCCGCGCACAAGCGGGCTTCCATCGATTGCGCCCTTATCTCTTCGTATGGCAGGCACGACGGGGGAGCCTGGGTTGGCGCGGGTTGCAGCTAATCGTAGCCGCCGACCGTCAGCAGCTTCATGACCGCACGATAGGCCGAATAGGCAAGCCAGCTTACCGCCCGCTCAAGCACCGGGCGTGCCTCATAGCGCGCGCGGTCTATCGGCCTGGCGTCGCTGAACGCCGCCAGAATCGCGTCGCGCAGTTGCTGGATCTGCGGATGCAGCACCATCACCACGTTGGCCTCGTTGTTGAGCACGAGGCTGAGCGCGTCGAGATTCGAGGAGCCCACGGTGGCCCACTTCGCGTCGACCACCGCCACCTTGCCGTGCAGCATGGTCTTTTCGTATTCGGCGATGTGCACGCCCGCGGACAAGAGCGTGTGATAGAGGAACGGCACCGCGTAGTCGAGGAGTTTGAACTCCTTTCGTCCGATCAGGAGGCGCACGGTGATCCCGCGTCCGGCCGCTTCGATGAGCGAGCGCCGCAGCCGCCGCCCGGGCATGAAATACGGGTTGGCGAGCAGCACTTCGTCGCGCGCGGCGCCGATGGCGTCGAGATAGGCCCTTTCAATGGTGCGCCGGTTCACGACGTTGTCGCGCGCGACGAACGCCACGCACGGCACGCGCGCGGTGCGCGGGTCGCGCACGCTTGCGCGCAGGCGCGCACGCAGCCGCTCGACGATGCGCGCCGCGCGCCCGCGCGGCACGGCTCTCGCCAGTTCGCGCAGGGCGTCGTCGACGGGCCGTACGCGGCGGCCCGTGCCCTGGCCGGTCGGATGCGGCGAGAGAAAGCCCACGCTCGCGGGCACACCGGGAAACGGCTGCACCGCTGCTGAGCGCGGCACCGGCGGACGGTAGCCGAGTTGAATGCGGCGCCACTGGAATTCGAACGCCTCGCGTACGTCGACCACCACGGGACCGCTCAGCTCGGCGGCAAAATCCCAACGGGCGAACGGCAACGTCCTGCCGTCCTGTTCGCGATCGTCGATGACGTTGATGCCGCCGCAATACGCGTACTGATCGTCGATGACGGCGAGCTTGCGGTGCGTGCGAGAAAAGCCGAAGCGGCCGAAGATGTGCGGGTTGTAGACGCGATGCTCGACACCGGCGGTGGGCCAGTCGTCGAAGAGCGCCGTGCGCGGGCTGCCGATGCCATCGGTGATCACGCGCACGCGCACGCCGCGCACGGCGGCGCGCACGAGCGCCGCCGACACCGCGCGGCCCATGCTGTCGTCGCGAAAGATGTAGGTTTCGAGCGCGACGTCGCGCGTGGCCGCGTCGATGTGCTCGATCATCGCGCCAAAGAGCGCCGCGCCCGAGGCGAACAGGCGCACGTCGTTGCCGCTCGTGAAGCGATAGCGAGTCCGGTAGCGCCGGCCGAGCAGCAGTTCGTGCAGCCGGACGGCGCGCCGCGGATCGATATCCATCACACGCGCGCTCCGCGCAGCCGGCCGGGCAACTGCAGGATCGCTTCGCGGTTGGACGACGAGAAGCACTTTGCAGCCGCCTCTTCGTACGGCAGCCAGAGATACGCAATGTGCTCGCGCGGCGCGAGCGTCACAGGCGTGCCGTGCGGCACTTCGAGGCTGAACCAGTGTTCGGTGTTGCGCGTGACGCCGTTCGCGTAACGATGGCGCCAGACCGGATAGATCTCGTATTCGATCGTGTGGCGCCAGTCGACGAGCGCGGCATGCGGCACGTCGCCCGCCCCGACGACGATGCCGGTTTCCTCGCCCACCTCGCGCACGGCGGTTTCGGCGAGCGGCTCGTCAAGGCGGTCTTTCGAGCCCGTCACCGACTGCCAGAAACCCGGCCGGTCGGCGCGTTCGATGACCAGCACTTCGAGCTGCGGCGTGTGAATGACGACGAGTACGGATTCCGGAATCTTCGGCGGCTTCTGCATGGTGACGGAGCGTGAGTGGACTCTCGCGGCACGCGTCGTCGCTCGCGCGGGCCTGATAGAGAAACTACAAAGAGAAATACAAGGACAAAATGTAACGCAAAAAGCAAAAAAGGCGCTCGATGCGCCTTTCCTGCGTTGGGTTTTGCGTTGGGTTTTGCGTTGCGTTGTCTCGTGCGGCGCCCCGCCCGCGAGGCCCGCCGCACGGACTGCGCGTGCTTACTGTGCAGCCTTCTGCTCGGGCTGACGCAGACGGATGTGGAGTTCGCGCAGTTGGCGCTCGTCCACCGGGCTCGGCGCCTGCGTAAGCAGACACTGGGCGCGTTGCGTCTTCGGGAACGCGATCACGTCCCGGATCGAATCGGCGCCGGCCATCATCGTGACGATGCGGTCGAGGCCGAACGCGATACCGCCGTGCGGCGGCGCGCCGTACTGCAGCGCGTCGAGCAGGAAGCCGAACTTCGCACGCGCTTCCTCCGGACCGATCTTCAGCGCGCGGAACACCTTGCTCTGCACTTCTTCCTGATAGATACGCACCGAGCCGCCGCCGATTTCCCAGCCGTTCAGCACCATGTCGTAGGCCTTCGCGAGGCAGCGGCCCGGATCCGATTCGAGGTATTCCAGGTGCTCGTCCTTCGGGCTCGTGAACGGGTGATGCGCGGCCACGTGGCGGTTTTCTTCCTCGTCGTACTCGAACATCGGGAAGTCGATGACCCACAGCGGACGCCAGCCGCTCTCGACGAGACCATTGGCCTTGCCGAATTCCGAGTGGCCGATCTTCAGGCGCAGCGCGCCCAGGCTGTCGTTCACGACCTTCGCGCGGTCGGCCGCGAAGAAGATGATGTCGCCGTCCTGCGCGCCGGTGCGCTCGAGGATCGCGGCAATCGCGGCGTCGTGCAGGTTCTTGACGATCGGGCTTTGCAGGCCGTCGCGGCCCTTCGCCACTTCGTTGACCTTGATCCACGCGAGGCCCTTCGCGCCGTAGATGCGCACGAATTCCGTGTAGCCGTCGATATCGCCGCGCGAGAGTTCGCCGCCCTTCGGCACGCGCAGCGCCGCGACGCGGCCGTCCTTCGTATTGGCCGGGGCGCTGAACACCTTGAAGTCGACGTCCTTCATGGCGTCGGTCAGTTCGGTGAATTCGAGCTTCACGCGCAGGTCCGGCTTGTCCGAGCCGAAGCGGCTCATGGCTTCCGAGTACTGCATGACCGTGAACTTCGCATCGAGTTCGACGCCGATGGTTTCGCGGAACACGTGACGCGCCATGTCTTCGAACAGGTCGCGGATTTCCTGCTCGCCGAGGAACGACGTTTCGCAGTCGATCTGCGTGAATTCGGGCTGACGGTCGGCGCGCAGGTCTTCGTCGCGGAAGCACTTGACGATCTGGTAGTAGCGATCGAAGTTCGCCACCATCAGCAGCTGCTTGAAGAGCTGCGGCGATTGCGGCAGTGCGAAGAACTGGCCGGCGTTCACGCGCGAGGGCACGAGGTAGTCGCGCGCGCCTTCCGGCGTGCTCTTCGTGAGCATCGGCGTTTCGATGTCGATGAAGCCGAGCGCGTCGAGATACTTGCGCACGGCCATCGTCACGCGATAGCGCAGGCGTAGGTTGTGCTGCATCTGCGGACGGCGCAGGTCGAGCACGCGATGCGTGAGGCGCGTGGTTTCGGAGAGGTTGTCGTCGTCGAGCTGGAACGGCGGCGTGACCGACGCGTTCAGCACCACGAGTTCGTGGCACAGCACTTCGATCTTGCCGCTCGTGAGGTTCGCGTTGACCGTGCCTTCCGGACGGTTGCGCACGACACCCGTGATGCGAACGCAGAATTCGTTGCGCACGCCCTCGGCCACCTTGAACATCTCTGCGCGGTCCGGGTCGCAGACCACCTGAACGAGGCCCTCGCGATCGCGCAGGTCGATGAAGATGACGCCGCCATGGTCGCGGCGGCGATGCACCCATCCGCACAGCGAAACAGTTTGGCCCAGGAACTGCTCGGTCACCAGACCGCAATATTCAGATCTCATCGACATGATGTTCGTCTTTCGTTATGCATGAATAATTGAACGGGCGGCCGCGCGCAGTCATGAGCCGCGTCCGGCGCCCGGTATTACAGCGGAGGATCGATGGGGCGGCGCACAGGCGCTGCCGGGGCGACGACGCCCATCGAAACAATATACTTGAGCGCCGCATCGACGCTCATATCCAGCTCGATCACCTCGCTTTTCGGCACCATCAGGAAAAAACCCGAGGTGGGATTCGGCGTGGTGGGAACGTAAACGCTGACGTGCGGCTCGCGCAGGTGATTCACCACGTCGCCGCCCGGCACGCCGGTGAGGAACGCAATCGTCCACGAGCCGCGGCGCGGGTATTCGATCAGCAGCGCCTTGCGGAATGCGTTGCCGTTGCTCGAGAGCAACGTATCGGAGACCTGCTGGACGCTGCTGTACAGCGGCCCGACGAGCGGAATGCGGCGCACGAGCGCGTTCCACCACGAGACCAGCTTCTGGCCGATGAAGTTGTGCGTCAGAAGGCCGACCGCGAAGATGAACGCGAGCGTGAGGATCGCGCCAATGCCCGGCAGACGCAGGCCGAATAGCCGCACGGGCCGCCACGATTCGGGCAGCAGCAGCAACGTCTCATCCATCGTGCCGATGATCAGGTTCAGCACCCACAGCGTGATGGCGAGCGGAACCAGCACCAGGAGGCCGGTCAGAAATACGGATTTGAGCGTCGCTTTCTTCGTCATCGTCTACACCGCCATGCGAGCCGCGCACCATCAGCGCAGCGTACGTGCGGCCCGGCGTATACAACCGGGCCGCGGATTCTCAGGTGGTTCCCGCCGTGCTGGCCGTCGCGCTGGTGTTCGTGCTCGTGCCCGACGCTGCGCTCGTGCCCGCGCTTGTGCCCGATCCAGCCGGTGCCGCGGCGCTCTCGCCCGCCGGCTTGCTGCCCTCGGACGACGCCGCAGACTCGCCCGCCGCCTTCGCGCCGGTTGCAGCCGCGCTCGTACCGCCGCCGTTGTTGCCACTGTTACCGCCGCGGAAATCGGTCACGTACCAGCCCGAGCCCTTCAGCTGGAAGCCAGCCGCGGTCACCTGCTTGCGGAACGTTTCGGCACCGCAATGTGTGCATTTCGTGAGGGGCGCATCGCTGAGCTTTTGCAGCACGTCCTTCTCGAAGCCGCACGACTCGCAGCGATAAGCGTAGATCGGCATGATCTCTATCCCGGTGAAAATCTGACAAATGCCTGCAAAGCCTTGAATTATAGCCGCAATCGATCGCCCGCCCTGGCTTTTGCCGGGACGGGGCCGGTCGCGGCCAATTTCTGACAGTTTGGGGCGGACCGAGCGCCGATCAAGTGGCCTGCGCGACAGTTTCGACGCGCACGTCGTTGCGACGCCAGGTCATCCAGCGCTCGCGGCCCTCGAACACCGGTAGCGAGCGGACCGCAGGCTGCTCGTCGAGCAAGGTGAAGTACGGCGAAAGCAGCGCTTCGATCTGATCGCGCCGCATCGGAAACGGCGGCCCTTTCTGCGGCTCGCCGATGAAAAAGTAACCCGCGAGCAGCGCGCCGGGCTTCAGCAACGTGGCCATACGCTGCGCGTAGCGCGGATAGTGCGCGGGCGGCAGCGCGCACAGGAATGCGCGCTCGAATATCCATCCGGGTGCGAACGGCGGCTCGTAAGTGTAGAAGTCGGCCTGCTCGACCACCGCCGCATGCTCGCCGAGCGCCGCACGCGCGCTCGCGACCGCAGCCGGGGCGAAGTCGATGGCGCGCACGGTGCGGCCGTGCCCGGCAAGCCAGCCCGCTTCCCACGCGTTGCCGCAGCCGGGTATCAGCACGGCTGCATCGGGGTGAGCCGCGGCGAACGCTTCGAATTGCGGCTGGACGCCCGCCTGGTCCCACGGCGTGAAGCCGCGGCTGAAGCGCTCGTCCCAGAACGATGCGAGCCCGGGATCGCGCGTGTCGAATTCGGGTACACCTTGGGGCTGCGTGGGGCGAACCGGCTCGTTCATGCTCGATCTCCTTCTGTCTGGTGCCTGTTGCGAAGACTCAACCGCCCGCGGCGAGCGCAATCCACACGCGCGCCACCACCATGCCCACCCCCACCGCGATGCCGAACACCAGCGCGCCTTGCAGCAGCCGGTTCGTGCGGCGTTGTTCGGCGAGCAGGGTGCGCAGCGTTTCCTCGTCGGCGAGATGGGCGGTGCCCTCGCGGTGCTGAAGCGCCTGATGGATGAGGCGCGGCAACTGCGGCAGCGTCTTGCTCCATTGCGGCGCTTCGATCTTGAAACGCTCGTACCAGCCGCGCAGACCGATCTGCTCGGTCATCCAGCGTTCGAGATACGGCTTCGCCGTCTTCCAGAGATCGAGCTCCGGATCGAGCGAGCGGCCAAGCCCCTCGACGTTCAGCATGGTCTTTTGCAGCAGTACGAGCTGCGGCTGGATTTCGACATTGAAACGGCGCGAAGTCTGGAAGAGCCGCAGCAGCACCTGGCCGAGCGAGATGTCCTTCAGCGCGCGGTCGAAGTACGGTTCGCACACGGCGCGAATCGCGCTCTCCAGCTCCTCGACGCGCGTCGTGGCCGGCACCCAGCCCGACTCGATGTGCAGCGTAGCGACCCGGTGATAGTCGCGCTTGAAGAACGCGAGGAAGTTCTGGGCGAGGTAGTTCTTGTCGAAGTCCGAGAGCGCGCCGACGATGCCGAAATCGAGTGCAATGTAGCGTCCGAAGTGCGCCGGGTCGAGGCTCACCTGGATGTTGCCGGGGTGCATGTCGGCGTGGAAAAAGCCGTCGCGGAACACCTGCGTGAAGAAAATCTCGACGCCCTCGCGCGCGAGTTTCGGAATATCGACGCCCGCCGCACGCAGCCGGTCCACGCGGCTGATCGGTACGCCGACCATGCGCTCCATGACGAGCACGTTGGACGTGCTGAACTCCCAGTACATCTCCGGCACGAGCAGCAGGTCGAGGCCCGCGAAGTTGCGGCGCAACTGGCTCGCGTTGGCGGCCTCGCGCATGAGGTCGAGTTCGTCGTGCAGGTACTTGTCGAATTCGGCGACCACTTCGCGCGGCTTCAGGCGCTTGCCGTCCGCCCACAGCCGCTCGGCCCACATGGCGAGGTCGCGCAGCAGCGCGAGATCGGAATCGATCACGGGGCGCATGTTCGGCCGCAGGACCTTCACCGCGACCGGCTTGCCCGCGTGCTGCCCCGATTTCACCTTCGCGAAGTGAACCTGGGCAATCGACGCGCTCGCCACGGGCACACGCTCGAACTCATCGAAGAGCGAATCCACGGGCGCGCCAAGCGCTTTTTCGATCAGGCCGATGGCCACGGCCGAGTCGAACGGCGGCACCTGGTCCTGCAAGCGCGCGAGTTCGCTGGAGATATCGGGCGGCAGCAGATCGCTGCGCGTGGAGAGCACCTGGCCGAACTTCACGAAGATCGGGCCGAGGCTTTCCAGCGCGAGACGCAGCCGCACGCCGGGCGGCTGGTTGAAACGGCGGCCGATGGTGGTGATGCGCAACAGCAGCCGCACGCGCCGGTCGTTGATCCGGCTCAGCATCACTTCGTCGAGACCGAACCGGATAATCGTGAAGAAAATCTTCAGAAAACGCAGGAAACGCATGTTCTAGTGGCCTGTTGTCGGGCGCATGCTGCGCAGCGGCGTGGGCGCGCCGGCAACCGTTTTTTGTTCGAGGCGCTCGATGCGTTTCTCCACGCGCGCGAGCGCATCGCGCGCGCGGGAGAGTTCGACGTTCAAGCCATCCAGCTCGGCACGCCGCACGAGTTGCGGGTTTTCGTCGAGCAGATATTCCGTGACCGAGCCGAGCACGTTGCGGCCGGTGCGCCACGCCTGGTCGCGCGCCGTACGCGCGAGCGAGGCGATACGCCATGCGCCCGCGTCGCCGATCAGCTTCGCGAGATCCTCCTCGGGCTCCCAGCGCAGATGCTCCGCGAGCTTGCCGATGACCTGCGCGAATTCCGCGTCGCCCTCGATCTTGACGTGCTTCATCACCGAGGCCTGGCCGCCCTGCACGAACGACGAGAACGCCGAGGCGGGCAGAGACAGCGCGACGTCCGCGTGCTGCGCGTCGTGTTCATCCACGGCGGCGAGGTAGCCGTCCGGCTGGACGAGCAGCGTAAGCACGACGGGCGGACACGACAGGCGCGCCGTCTTGCCCGCATAAGGCGCGAGGCGGTCGCGGGCCCACGATTCGCGGGCGAGCAGGTGATTGACGGCGGCGGTGAAGGGCTTGGCGGCGAAGGTCATCGGACATGAAATAAGAAAAACCGCGCGGGCAAAAGCTCGCGCGGGCTCCTATTGTAGCGTTCGTGCGGTCCGATCGCGGTGCGCGCCGGCCTGGCCGGGCGGCTAACGTGGCGTCCTGTCACCGTGCCGCGACGGCGTCATGATGCAAATCATGAAGAACGACCACAGGACGCGCAGTCTGAAGCGAGGCCCTGTGCCGCGCCAGGCGGAGGGCCAGCGGGATTCAGTGCGTTCAGTGCGTTCTCGGTGCGAATCTCAGTGCGATTCGGTCTGCTGGATACCGGCGAGCAGCCAGCCCTCGCCCGTCGAGCGCGACTTCGAGAGATTCCAGATCTCCGCGAACGGCTCGGCAGCAACGCCCGGCGTCTCGCGAATCAAGCCGGAAAAGCGCACGCTCGCGAGATACTCGTCGCCGCGCTCGGTCACATCGAGCAGATCCGCGTTGAGCTGCACGACGTCGGTCTGGTTCGACTGCGTACCACGGTCGGCGAGATCCACGCGAATCTCCGCGAACATCTCGGGCGTCGTGAATTCGCGGATGTCGTCCAGATTGGCCGCGTCCCACGCAGCCTGCAGACGTACGAAATGGACCTTGGCATTACGCAGGAACCCCTCGGTGTCGAAGCCCGCGGGGATGGACGGTGCGGCGCCGATCTGCGGCGTCGTGAGCGGATTCGCTTCGGGTGCGAGGTATTGGCCGGTCGGCGGCGCCGTGAAGCGCGGCTCCGAAGGAAAGCTGCCCGACGCCTGCGGACCACCGTGCAAACCGCCCTGCGACATCAGCCCGCCGCCGGTCTGCCAGGCGGGCTGGGCCGCGCGGCGGCGGTTCGCGATCTTGCGGATCAGCCAGATGGCGACGAATGCGATCAGCGCAATGATGATGACGTTGGCCATCGCACCGGCAAATGCTCCACCAAGGCCGAAGTGAGAAAGAAGCGCGGCGATGCCGAGGCCGGCGGCGAGTCCCGCGATCGGCCCGAGCCAGCGGTTGCGCGCCGGAGCGGCGGGCGCGGGCGTGGCGGGCTGGGCGCGCTGCGCCTGGCCGGGCTGCGCCGCCGGGCTCTGCTGCGCAGGCGGCGTAGTCGCGCTGCGCTGCGTGGCCACCGGCGATTGCTTGCCGAAGCTGCGGCCACCGCCCATGCGCCGGGCTTCGGCGTCGAACGACGCGAACGAGCCGGCAACCAGCGCGCCGATTACGGCCAGGGTTCCGATCCGTCTGGCCCACCACGATGAAAGCTTTTTGGAAGCAATGATTCGGGGCTCAGACATATCGAAATTTCCTTTAAAAACAGTTAACTATGGACGCTAATATTTTGTAGCGACGTGCAAGGCTACCACGCCAGCTGACAAATTGTAATATTTGACGGCGTCGAGGCCGACTTGTTCCATCATTGTTTTCAAAGTTTCCTGGTCCGGGTGCATACGGATCGATTCCGCGAGATAGCGATAGCTTTCGGAATCGTTGGCAAAGCGCTCGCCGAGCCACGGCAGCACCTTGAACGAGTAGACGTCGTAGGCTTTCTTGAGCGGCTCCCACACCTTCGAGAATTCCAGCACGAGCACACGGCCGCCCGGCTTGAGCACGCGGCGCATCTCGCCGAGCGCGGCGTCCTTGTGGGTCATGTTGCGCAGCCCGAAAGCCACGGTCACCACATCGAAGTAGTTGTCCGGAAAGGGAATTTTCTCCGCGTCGCAGAGCAGCGCGGGCGTGACGACGCCGCGGTCGAGCAGCCGGTCGCGACCCACGCGCAGCATCGATTCGTTGATGTCGGTGTGCCAGACTTCGCCTTTCGGCCCCGCTTTCTTCGCGAACGCCATCGACAGATCGCCGGTCCCGCCCGCGATGTCGAGCACCTTCGCGCCCGGCCGCACGTTGGCCTGCGCGATCGTGAAGGCCTTCCACGCGCGGTGCAAGCCACCCGACATCAGGTCGTTCATCAGGTCATAGTTCGAGGCAACCGAGTGGAACACGCCGGCCACCTTCTTCGCCTTGTCCTGTTCGTCGACTGTCTGATAGCCGAAGTGGGTTTTGCTCATCGCGGTCTTCCTTTCGCAGGGGGTCTTGTCTTCAGTTGTATTCAGAATAGTCGTCGCGGCATGCTCGCGGCGACGACGGGGCAGGATCGTAACAGGAAGCGTCAGTGGCAGTGGCCATGTGCGGCAGGAGGCGGCGCCATGGGCGCATCGCGATCAACCCCCGCTGCCTTCAGCTTCGCGAAATAGTCGGCCCACAGCTCGTCCTGGCACGTTGCCAGTTCGTAAAGCTGATCCCAGGAATAGATGCCGCTGTTGTGGCCGTCCGAGAAGGTCGGCTGCAACGCGTAGTGGCCGACGGCCTCGAGCGCCGTAATGGCGACCTCGCGCTTGCCCGTCTGCAGCGTCTCCTGGCCCGGTCCATGGCCGCGCACCTCCGCCGAGGGCGAATACACGCGCATCAGCTCGAACGGGATGCGGTAACTCGCGCCGTTCGCATATTGCAGTTCCAGCACGCGCGAAACGGCGTGCACCACGACGCCGGTCGGCACCGGCGTATCGTTTTTCAGTCCACTCATGATCGTCCTCGGGCTCCCGCCCGCTCAGCGAGGCCGCCCTGCCGCCTCGGGCCAGGGCCTCCTCGGGTCAGGGCCTGTTTATCAGGCCAGCGCCTGCTGCATTTCCTGGCGCACGGCGTCGCGCAGCAGCGTGGCGTGCGCACGGCGCTGGCCGAGCATCGCCTCGGAAACCGTGCGCTGGCGCGGCGCCCACACCGGCAGCGGGAAGTGCGCGTCGTTCGTGAAGCGCGGAATCACGTGCCAGTGCACGTGCGGCACCTGGTTGCCGAGGCTCGCCAGGTTCACCTTCGCCGGTTGCATGACGCGGCGCAGCGCCCGCTCGACGGCATAGACGGCGCGCATAAGGTGTTCCCGGTCCGGCATGCCGAGATCCGAGAACTCGGCGACGTGCGCGTTCCAGATCACGCGGCAAAAACCCGGGTAGTCGGCCTCCGACGTCGCCAGCACGACGCGCATCCGCTCGTCCTGCCACAGCACGTCGCCGCCCTCCTCACTGCAGAATACGCATCCCATCGTTGCCCCCGAACCGGTTCACGGAATCGTTACAAAACTTCGCGCAATCGTTGCGCGCCGCCATTAAACCAGCACGCGCTCGATTCCGCCATTGTTTGCCTTCTGAACGTAGTCCGCCATCCAGTTTTCGCCAAGCAGGTGCCGGGCCATTTCGATCACGATGTAATCGGCGTCGATATCGGCGTCCTCGTTGTACCGCAAGAGCCCTTGCAGGCACGCCGGGCAGCTCGTCAGGATCTTCACGTCCACGTCGGTGCCCACGCCGCCCGCCTCTTTCGGCGTGGCCGGTTGCACGCCGTTCGCGCCGGTGCCGACGAGCGGGATGCCGCGCAACTTCGCCGCACCCCGGCGAATTTCTTCTTCCTTGCGAAAACGCACCTGGGTCGACACGTCCGGCCGCGCCACGGCCAGCGTGCCGGATTCGCCGCAGCAACGCTCGTTCTTTTCGATCTTGTAGCCGTCGTGATCGCTGCCCATCAGTTCGTTGACGAGTTTCACCGCGTCGACGTTCTTGATCGGCGTGTGGCACGGGTCGTGATACATGTAGCGCGTACCCTTCACGCCTTCGAGCTTGATGCCCTTTTCGAGCAGGAACTCGTGGATGTCGATGATCCGGCAGCCCGGGAAGATCTTCTCGAATTCGTAGCCGGCGAGCTGGTCGTAGCACGTCCCGCACGACACCACCACGGTCTTGATGTCGAGGTAGTTCAGCGTGTTCGCGACGCGGTGGAACAGCACGCGGTTATCGGTGACGATCTTCTCCGCCTTGTCGTACTGGCCCGAGCCGCGCTGCGGATAGCCGCAGCACAGATAGCCCGGCGGCAGCACGGTCTGCACGCCCGCCTCCCACAGCATCGCCTGCGTCGCGAGCCCGACCTGCGAGAAGAGGCGCTCGGAGCCGCAGCCCGGGAAGTAGAACACCGCTTCCGAATCGACGCTCGTCGTCTTCGGATTGCGGATGATCGGCACGATCTTGTTGTCTTCGATGTCGAGCAGCGCGCGCGCCGTCTTCTTCGGCAGGTTGCCCGGCATCTTCTTGTTGACGAAGTGGATCACCTGCTCGACCACCGGCGGCTTGCCCGTGGATGACGGCGGATGCGCGGTCTGCTTTTTCGCGACCTTCTTGAACAGTTCGTTGCCGAAGCGCTGCGCCTTGTAGCCCACGCCCATCATCGCGGTACGCACGAGGTTGATGGTCTGCGGATTGGTGGCGTTCAGGAAGAACATGCCCGCCGCGCTGCCCGGGTTGAATTTCTTCTTGCCCATCTTGCGCAGCAGGTTGCGCATGTTCATCGTGACGTCGCCGAAGTCGATCTTGACCGGGCACGGCGTCACGCACTTGTGGCAGACCGTGCAGTGGTCGGCGACGTCGTTGAACTCGTCCCAGTGCTTGATCGACACGCCGCGGCGCGTCTGCTCTTCGTACAGGAACGCCTCGATCAGAAGCGAAGTCGCGAGGATCTTGTTGCGCGGGCTGTAGAGCAGGTTCGCGCGCGGCACGTGGGTCGCGCACACCGGCTTGCACTTGCCGCAGCGCAGGCAGTCCTTCACCGATTCGGCGATCGCGCCGATATCGGACTGCTGCATGATCAGCGATTCGTAACCCATGAGGCCGAACGACGGCGTATAGGCGTTGCGCAGGTCGGCGCCTTCGAGCAGCTTGCCCGCGTTGAAGCGGCCCTGCGGATCGACGCGCTGCTTGTAGGCGCGGAATTCGGCGATCTCGTCGTCCGTGAGGAATTCGAGCTTCGTGATGCCAATGCCGTGCTCGCCCGAGATCACGCCGTCGAGCGAACGCGCGAGCTTCATGATGCGCGCGACCGCCGCGTGGGCGTCCTGCAGCATCTCGTAGTTGTCGGAGTTGACCGGAATGTTCGTGTGAACGTTGCCGTCGCCCGCGTGCATGTGAAGCGCGACGAACACGCGCGCGCGCAGCACCTTCTTGTGGATCGCCTGGGCTTCGTCGAGGATCGCCTTGAACGCGCCGCCGTTGAAGATCTGGCGCAGTTCGGCGCGGATCTCCTGCTTCCACGACACGCGCACCGTACGGTCCTGGGTGATGTGGAACACGTTCGCGCCGGGCTGCGCGTCGACGCGGTCGGCGAACTTTTCCGCCAGCGCCTCGTAGCCGAGCTGCACGAGCGAGTGCTGCGCCTCGGCAAGCGGCAAATCGAGCTTGTCGCGCAGGAACTCCCAGCGCGCGCGCACGCGCCTGAGCAGCTCGATCGCTTGCTGCACGCGGTCTTCGAGCAGCTCGGCGCTCGGGATTTCGCTCGCGTCGTCGCTCTTGCTGAGCGGCAGGTTGCCGGCCTTGAAGAACACTTCGAGCGCGTCGAGCAGTTGCAGCTTGTTCTTGATCGACAGCTCGATGTTGATGCGCTCGATGCCGTCCGTGTACTCGCCCATGCGATTGAGCGGGATCACGACGTCTTCGTTGATCTTGAACGCGTTCGTATGCTTCGCGATGGCGGCCGTGCGGCTGCGGTCGAGCCAGAAGCGCTTGCGCGCCTCGGCCGAGATCGCGACGAAGCCCTCGCCGCTCTTGCCGTTGGCCATGCGCACGACTTCCGAAGTCGCCGTGGCGACGGCATCGGCGTCGTCGCCGACGATGTCGCCGATCAGCACCATCTTCGGAAACGCGTTGCGCTTGCTCTTGGTCGCATAGCCGACCGCGCGCAGATAGCGCTCGTCGAGATGCTCGAGGCCGGCGAGAATCGCGCCTCCGCGTTTCGCCGTTTCGAACAGGTAGTCCTTGATCTCGACGATGCTCGGAATCGCCTCGCGCGCCTGGCCGAAGAATTCGAGGCAGACGGTGCGCGTATGCGCGGGCATCTTGTGCAGCACCCAGCGCGCGGACGTGATGAGGCCGTCGCAGCCTTCCTTTTGCACGCCGGGCAGGCCCGAGAGAAATTTATCGGTGACGTCCTTGCCGAGGCCTTCCTTGCGGAACCGCTTGCCCTCGATGTCGAGCCACTCGGTGCGCAAGAGCTTCTCGCCCGGCGCGCGCTCGCCGTCGAACCACTTGAGTTCGAAGCGTGCGAGCGCGACGTCGTGAATCTTGCCGAGGTTGTGGTCGAGGCGCGTGACTTCGAGCCAGTTGCCTTCGGGATCGACCATGCGCCACCAGGCGAGGTTGTCGAGCGCCGTGCCCCACAGCACCGCTTTCTTGCCGCCCGCGTTCATCGCGATGTTGCCGCCGATGCACGATGCGTCGATCGAGGTGGGGTCGACCGCGAACACGAAGCCCGCGGCTTCGGCGGCCTCGGTCACGCGGCGCGTGACGACGCCCGCGCCCGAAAAGATCGTCGGCACCTGGCGTTCGACGCCCGGCAGGTCGGTCATTTCGACCGCGCCCAGCTGTTCGAGCTTTTCGGTGTTGATGACGGCCGAGAACGGCGTGAGCGGCACCGCGCCGCCCGTGTAACCCGTGCCGCCCCCGCGCGGGATCACCGTGAGGCCGAGTTCGAAGCAGGCCTTCACGAGCGCGGCAATCTCGGCTTCGGTGTCGGGCGTGAGTACGACGAACGGATATTCGACGCGCCAGTCAGTCGCGTCCGTGACGTGCGAGACGCGCGAGAGGCCGTCGAAGCGGATGTTGTCCTTCTGCGTGCAGCGGCGCAGCACCTTCGTCGCGCGGCGGCGCAGCTCGGCCATTTCCCCGAATTCGCCGGCAAACGCGTCGATCGCGCGGCGCGCGGCGGTAATCAGCGTTTCGACGCGTGCGGCGCGGTCCATGCCCGCGTTGTCGCCGTGCTCGCTCAGGTCGGCGCGGCGGCGCTTTTCGATTTCGGCGATACGGTGATTCAGCGCTTCGATCAGGAGCGCGCGGCGCTTCGGGTTGTCGAGCAGGTCGTCCTGCAGATACGGATTGCGACGTACGACCCAGATGTCGCCGAGCACTTCGTAGAGCATGCGCGCCGAGCGGCCGGTGCGGCGCTCCGAGCGCAGCTCGGCAAGGGCGCTCCAGGCCTCCTCGCCCAGCAGGCGGATGACGATTTCCCGATCCGAGAAGGACGTGTAGTTATAGGGAATCTCGCGCAGGCGCGGTTCGACGTCGGCAGTCACCGTAGCGGCGGCGCCGTGAGGATCGAAAACTTGAGGTGCGTTCATGGTTGGACGACTCTTTGGGTCAGTACCGAGCAAACGGCTCGCTGGCCGTCCGGCCGATGCGGACTGGGCGCGTGGGGCGCTATTCTGAAATCTTGTCCGCCTGTGGCTGGTTGCGGACCTGGGGGGTGGGGAAGATGGGCGGCGGCAGCACTCACGCCGACGGTTCCCCGGCGCTCAGACTCCGCGACACGATCGTGCGTGGCGGACATGCCTCTGCGCCGCGGGGCGGGTCTCGCGCCGTGCGGGCACCAAGTGGGCGGTCCGAGGTTGCCAGAGCATCTTCCGATCCTGCTTGTCAAAAGCGGATTTTAACGCATGATCCGCACCTGCGCTGACGCTTCGCGGCGCGCGCAGGGTCATACGCGGAACATATGAGGGACATACGCAGGACATACAAGTTTCACCTTTGCCCGACGCCGGTTCACGCGCCCGCCGCCCCTGCGCGGCGGCCCGCGCCGCTTCCTTCCCTCGCTTCCGCCCCTGCTGTCAGCGCGTGCGCCGTTGGCGCTATCATTGATTCTTTTCCCGTCATCTCCCGCTTAAGCGCCCGCCCGCATGGCCACCCACGACGACTACCTGAAGAAAATCCTCACCGCCCGCGTCTACGACGTGGCCCGCGAGACCGAGCTGGAGCGCGCCCCGAACCTCTCGGCGCGCCTCTCCAACCGCGTGTTCCTGAAGCGCGAGGACAACCAGCCGGTGTTCTCCTTCAAGCTGCGCGGCGCCTACAACAAGATGGCGCACCTCACGCCCGCCCAGCGCGAGCGCGGCGTGATCACCGCCTCGGCGGGCAATC
>NZ_JAMXLH010000049.1 GCF_024281035.1 Paraburkholderia sp. | reverse complement strand
ATCTCGGTCGGCGAGATCACGGCGCCCACGCCGGTTTCAGTCGGCTTGATGACGTTGATCGGATCGGTGGAGATGAGCTGCGGGAACGCGAGCGGATTGCGGCCCCAGATCATCATGGCGAGCGTCTGCAGCAGAATCGACACGCCGATCGCGGTAATGAGCGGCGCGAGACGCGGTGCGCGGCGCAGCGGCTGATAAGCGATTCGTTCGATCGTGTACCCGACGAAGGCGCAAACGACTGCGGCAACTGCGAGCGCGATGCACAGCGTGGGGATGTTCCCGAGGCCCGGGAAGTGGTTCTGCAGCACCGTGATGGCGGAGAGCGCAACCATCGCCCCGACCATGAGCACATCGCCGTGCGCGAAGTTGATGATGCCGAGAATGCCGTACACCATGGTGTAGCCCAGGGCGATGATGGCGTAGATGCTGCCGAGTACGAGTCCGTTAAGGAGCTGCTGGATAAAGATGTCCATTGCAATACCGGGTTGAATGTCGAGGCGATGTCGGTAGCGGCCATTCCCACCACTACCGTGCTACTCCGTTGCTACGGTTGATATGAGATTACGAAGCCGATATCGACCGCACAAACGAAATCGCCGCATGAGATATGCCGGACTGGAATATGTTGGCTAGGGATAACCCTAGATTGTATTGCCGAGAATCCGCAGCAATTCCTGCGAGGAATGCAAAGACAGCGCGACGACGGTCGCGCTGGAACGACGACTTCGTCTGGATCAGATCGTGGTGAGCAGCCAGTCGCGGAACGTTGCAGCCTGCGTACTAAGCGGACGATGTTTCACATACACGAGATGATCGCCGCGCCCCGTCTCGTACTGAAACTGACCGACTCGCTTGAGTTTGCCGGATTCAATCGCCGTGCGCGCCATCGAATCCCAGACAAGACTCACTCCAAGTCCTTCGAGCGCGGCGTTTAGCGTCAACGTCAGTTGGTTGAACGTAATCGCTTTTCCGGGGATTTGATAATCGACGCCGAAATGGTCGAACCAGTCCTGCCAGTCGAGGCAGTCCCACTGGTGCGAATCGAGTTGTATAAGCGGTAACGAACGCAGATCACCCGGCGTGGCAGGCTCGGGATATTGCATCTCGGCACTGCAGACCGGATAGACAATCTCGTGAATGAGGGGCGTGCTCTCCAGCGTCGTCCAGTCACCCGATCCATAAAGGATGCCCAGGTCGTTTTCACCGACGCTGTGCTCATTCATTGAGTTGGTCGAAACGACGCTCACCGTAATGTCCGGATATTTCTGGTTGAAACGAACGATTCGGGGAAACAGCCAATAATGCGCAACCGACAGTGTGCAGCTTATGGTGACGGCCTCCCCGGATTGCGCATTCCGGGCCTTTTGCACCGCACGCTGCAACCTGTACAAAACGGGTTCCACTTCCTCAAGAAAGCTTGCGCCCGCCTTGCTCAACGTGATGCCGCGCGCGTGCCGGTCAAACAGCGCACAATGAAGCGCCTCCTCCAAAGCCTTGATCTGTTTGCTCACGGCGCTCTGCGTGATCGAAAGCTCACGCGCGGCCGCCGTAAAACTCCCGCTGCGGGCGACGGCCTCAAAGCACACGAGCGTCTCGATCGGAGGCAACGAATTCAACATCCTCAACACATTCGTCATCTCTTCACCATTGCGTAGCCACGGGAATCCCCTCAAGATCGCCGATTATAGGGGATGATATTTGGCGCCATTCCGAATGAGCATAGGCCCGATGAACTTGCGCATCAGCCAGGTTCTGTCCGTATAGCGGACGTCATTTCCCGTTTTCCATTACGCCGAAATCGGGCGTGGCGCCAAGGTATTCCATCCAGGAAGGCATCATGACGAGATTTCGTTTGCTTCAGAGACATCTTGCTCTCTACGATTTCGCTCACCTATCCCTCACTCTCTGAATGCTTATCATGATCCCGGCATCCGCTTACCTTCCGCACGATCTCGAACGTGCATTGCTGGTTGGACGAATCTGGCGACAAACCCCTGCGGGTGCCGGCCCATGTGTCGTTGTCGTTCGCGACGGTATAGTCTTCGACATCTCCCGAGCGGCGCAGACCACGGCAGACCTGTTCGATCGAGAAGATCTGGTCGATTTCGCTCGTGCCGTATCGGGCGAATCGCTCGGCGATGTGCATGTCCTGCTCGAGCACAGCCTCGACGCATCGCGCGACACCGACCGGCCTTATTTGCTCACGCCATGCGACCTTCAGGCAATCAAGGCATGTGGCGTAACCTTCGCGGTGAGTCTCCTCGAGCGTGTCATCGAGGAGCAGGCCGGAGGCGATCCAGCGAAAGCACAAACCGTTCGCGCGGAAATCACGCAACTGATCGGCACCGATCTCTCGAAGATCAGGCCGGGCTCCGAGGCTGCGATCAGGCTGAAGGAAGCGCTTCAACGCCGTGGTGCGTGGTCACAGTACATGGAGGTCGGGATCGGCCCCGACGCCGAGGTGTTTTCGAAGTCGCAGCCGATGTCCGCCCTTGGATTCGGCGCGGATATCGGCCTGCATCCGGCCTCCGCATGGAACAACCCCGAGCCGGAGATCGTTCTTGCCGTCAACAGCAAGGGCAACGTGATCGGAGCGACGCTCGGCAACGACGTCAATCTGCGCGACATCGAAGGCCGTTCCGCTCTGCTGCTCGGCAAATGCAAGGACAACAACGGCTCGTGTGCGATCGGCCCGTTCGTTCGCGTATTCGACGGAACATTCACGCTCGACTCGGTTCGCGCGACCAGCGTGTCGCTTCGGGTGGAAGGCGCAGACGGCGACTTCCTGCTCGAAGGTGTGAGCCATATGCGGGAAATCAGCCGTGATCCGCTCGATCTCGTCTCGCAGGCGTGGGGCCGGCACCATCAGTATCCGGACGGCTTCATGCTGTTCCTCGGCACGATGTTCTCGCCGATCAAGGACCGTGACGCGCCCGGCGGCGGCTTTACCCACCACATCGGCGATCGTGTCACAATCAGCGCGCCGCCGCTTGGCGCCATCGTCAACACCGTGCGTCTTTGCACCGAAATCGAACCGTGGACGTTTGGCGTGCGAGCGCTTTATGCCAATCTCGCTGCGCGCGGTCTTTTTTAAATCGGAGTCAATTCGACATGCAGACAGAGAACCCTGTGACGTCGGCGCCTTTCGCGCCTATCGACGAAGCGGTCGCGCTCGCGCACGCTGCCCAGGCAACTTACGGCACGGCTTCGCGTGCGGTGCGCAGCGCCCTGCTGCGCGGCCTTGCCGACACGCTTGAGCGCGACGCCGCCCAGCTCGTCGCGATCGCCGACGACGAGACCTCGCTTGGCACCGCGCGTCTGAATGGCGAACTCGCACGCACCGCATTTCAGCTGCGCGGCTTTGCCGAACGCGTGGACGCAGGCATCGCCAATCTCCAGGTTGACGACGCGGCCGTGCCCGGCGCGCCGCCAGCGGGCCGACCGCAACTCACGCGCGTGCACGTTCCGCTCGGGCCTGTCGCGATGTTCTCGGCGAGCAATTTCCCCTTCGCATTCTCGGTGCTGGGCGGCGATACGGCGTCCGCGCTCGCCGCGGGTTGCACGGTGATCGTCAAGCCGCATCCGGGCCATCCTGAACTCTCACGCCGCGTGCATGCACTGGCCGCGCGCGTGCTGCGCGAACAGGGCCTGCCGGAAGGCGTGATCGCGTTCGTCGATCAGGCATCGCGCGAAGCGGCGGTGCACCTCGTGGGTCATGCAGATATCGCTGCGGTGGCGTTCACGGGTTCGTATCAGGGTGGCGTGGCCCTGTGGCGCGCCACCAATGCACGCCGTCGGCCCATTCCGTTTTATGGCGAACTGGGCTCGATCAATCCGCTCGTCGTGCTGCCGCAAGCGCTCACGGATGGGGTCGAAACGCCTGCCGCGACACTCGCCGCCTCGATCACGATGGGCTGCGGACAGTTTTGCACGAGCCCGGGGTTGATCGTCGTGCGCGACGATACCGACGGCGATCGCTTTGCGCAGGCGCTGGCGCAGACGTTGTCCACCCAGAAGCCGCATGCGATGCTCACGGCGGACATGCGCCGCGGCTTCGAAAGCGCTACGGCGCATGTCGCCGCGCAGGCGGGCGTGCGCGTGCGTCTCGCGGCGTCGGCAGAAAACGACGAAGCGACAGCGCCCGCGCCCCGCCTGTTCGAAACCGACGCGCAGACGTTCATTGCCAACGCGGCGTTGCACGAAGAGATGTTCGGCCCGGCTGCGTTGATCGTGAAGGTGCGCGACGAAGCGCAAACGCTCGACGTGCTCAGCGCCGTGGAAGGCTCGCTCACGGTCACACTGTGGGGCGCGCAAGCCGACACGGCCGCAAATCGTGCGCTTGCAGCTACAGCGCAACGTATCGCGGGGCGCGTGCTGTTCGGCAGCGTGCCGACGGGTGTGGCCGTCTGCGACGCGCAGCAGCACGGCGGACCGTGGCCCGCTTCGACGCAACCGCAAACGACTTCAGTGGGCTATGCCGCGATCGAGCGCTTCCTGCGCCCCGTTGCATTGCAGGGCGCACCACAGTGGGCAATTACCGCGACTGCCGGAACGGCTACGGTGGCATAAAGCTGGACAAGGCGGCACGTTGTCCGCGGACGACGCGGCGCGGATCGTCAGCGAAATGTCTCGGCGCAAATGCGTTATAGCGAGGATCGGCGAAAGCGGTTAAAACATTTGTTGACAGGTTTTATCGGGCCGCTATAATGGCCGCCTAGCTTCAAGACGTGCCCAGGTGGCGGAATTGGTAGACGCACCAGGTTCAGGTCCTGGCGGTGGCAACACTGTGGAGGTTCGAGTCCTCTCCTGGGCACCAGAAGATGTTCCGGCACAAGCCGAAGTAGTTCGAGAAACCCCGTAAGATCGAAATCTTACGGGGTTTTTTGTTTCTGCGGATGGCCGTCATATTCCGGTGGCATCAGCAATTTTTGCGTATACACATGCGTATACGCGGAATTGCGGTGCAAGCCATGTCCAAAGGCGTCAGAACCCAAGTCTGAAGCGGTGTTTCGCGTCGCTAAACCGCGCGAACGTCCCTATCTAATCACCGATGGAAGCGGGCTTGCCCTACGCGCCTGACTAGACGAAAGCAAAACGCGGCTGCTCCGCTATCGTCGCCCAGGTACGGGAAAGGAGAACTTTCGCAGCCTGCCCCCTACCCCGAGGTTGCATTCGTCGAGGCCCACAAGTCCGCCGCGATTGCTCGCGAACCGGCTAACGAGGCGCTTTAAAAATTAACGGAGGCCGAGGACCGAAGCCAAATTCCGTGGTTCACCGAGGGAGGATCTCAACGTTCCGTCGTCGTCTTTCCAGTAAAGCGCCGGTGTCGCGTCAATACCAAGATCGGACATCAGTTGCTGATTCTCGTCCAGTTCCTTCCTGATCCTCGCATCCACGTTTTCTAGCGGCGCTATTCCACTGTCATTAAGCGACTTCATCTGTCCCGGTTCACTCACTCGATTGATGCCGAACTGGACCATTTGATGGTCATGAAATGCCTTCTGTGGGTCTTTTGCCGAGAGTAACGCCGCGGCCTTGCCGTAACTCGTTGGCGTCAGAATGCCAACCAGGATGTTCCGGATCTGAACCTTCCCGGCCTTGACCCAAGGTTGCGTATCACTCCAGAGGCGGCTGCAATATGGACAATTTGGGTCTGTGAAAACGTACATGATCCGCGGTGAATTCGGATTTCCTTCCCGAATCCAATGACTTTTTTCCAGTTGACTCCAGACACCGCCACTCAATTGGCCACCAACAACCTTTATCAATGCGCCCTTGGTTACATCATGGCCCTGCGCATCGAACAGCGTGCCAGCTAAAAAGTACTTGCCGTCACTTGTACTGTAAAAGGCCAGCGGCTGTTGCCCCTTGTATGCAGCCCACCCAGTCATGCCCGCGGGTGCCGGCGCTATACGTCCCACAATTTTGACTCCAGCCGATTCGGCGAACTTCTGCAGTCCCGGCGGAACGACGGGCTGATCCGCTGCGGAAGCAAAGCGGCTGACAATTGCCACCGAACTTAACGCGATTAGGGCAATCGCACCCGCTGCAAACGAGACTGACTTCAATCTAATATTCATTCGTGAGCACCTTTTCCTGGTAAGTCGCCTATATCGCCGGTTCTTGCTCGCGATGCACTCCCGGCTTGGCCGCCTTCTGCATCTACCAGAGAGGCCACCCGTTGACAGGTACCTGCTTGACTAACCAGCCACCGCTGACCGGCTCCCGTGCCGTCGCGGAAAACGACCGAAGTCGTCGGCAAACCGATACCGTGGAACGCCGACGACAGACCCATAGCCTTGCCCTTTGATCGCGTCACGTCCACGCGAATCAACGTGACATCACGAAGCGCTGGTCAACGCGCACGATGTGATGCGGGTACTGTCCATCAGCTGTAGCCGAGGCAGCAAATGATCATTGCGATTCACGCATTTATGTTTCTGATAGATATCGCCACCAGATACATCCCGAATCCAAACACAGAGTGCCCTACGACACTCTTTAAACGTTCAAGATTTGGATGCGGCGTCCTGGATGCCGCAATTCCCTCGCCCATTCCAGGCATCATCACAAAATAAGGAGCGACCAAAAACATCCAAAGCAAGAGCATTGGAGGAAGGATTGTTGGCTGCCGCAACCACTCACCACCCCATATGGTGACGAGAATCAAGCCGTACACGATCCCCGTCACATAATGCACCATCCAACCGAGTGCGAGTTCCCCATTGATGGGAGAGGCGCGATCGATATTCGCGTGAACGAAGCGCCCCGAAGCCATATGGCCGACCCAGCGCCCCACCATCGCCCAATCGGGTCCCGAGATACCGAAAAGCCTCGAACCCACGGTTATCCACAGGTCGAGGATCACCGTCGCACCGATACCTATAACGGACGCCCGCACCGCACTTTCCATTACCGCAATCATTAATGCGCCCTGCTTGATAATTGATTAAAAAACTGAGTGCAGTTTCGAGAACACGTGAGAATGGGAACGTGATGTGTCGATAAGCATTAGCGAAGACCGGGATGCCGCAAGCCGAAGTCCAACAAAGTAGCTTGCCGAGATATCGACTTCATAACCATCGCGTTTCGGATATCGTCAGCCGCCACCTGCCAGGACCATCTGGGGCCGCGCCGCTCCCGCCTACAAATTGCCACGGAGCCGAACGGCGAATCCGCTGCGCGTTAGTTGCGACCTGCCATAACGCCACCATCCACGTCCCAAATCGCACCCGTGACCCAGCTCGCTTTATCCGACAGCAGGAACGCAACTACCTCCGCCACATCTTGAGGCGTGCCTATGCGACCGATGGGGTGAAAGCTGTTGAAGCCCTGCAGGGCATCATGCACTTCAGACTTCGAGATAAACCCTTCGTAGATCGGCGTCGCAACGACCGCGGGCGACACCGCGTTAACGCGGATCTTCCTGGCGGCCAACTCCATCGCGAGGTGTTGCGTTAACGAGTGAAGACCCGCCTTCGCCATCGAGTATGCTGACGACGGCGTTGCTGCGATAGCTTGTCTGGCCCACATCGAACCAATGTTGACGATCGAACCCGGTCGATTCGCGTCCGCCATGTTCGCGGCGACCTTCTGCGTGATAAAGAAGAACGCCTTGTTCAGCTTCATATACTGGTCGTAGTCCGCTTCATTGTGCTCCAGGAACGGCTTCGGGAAGAAAATGCCTGCTGCGTTGACGAGCAAATCAATGTCTTTGTGATCTTCGTCGATTGACCTCAGAAGCGCAGCCAGTCCTTCCTCGCTGGAGATATCCGCGGCCAACGCCATAACTTCGCCCTGCGCACTCAGTTCCTTTCGCGCCTGCTCAGCTTTCTCAGCACGGTTCCCAACAATCACAGCGCGGCCACCAGACGCCACGACCGTCCGAGCCGTTTCAAAACCCATCCCGCTAGTACCACCAATCACCAGCAACTTCTTACCGTTGAACTCGTTACTCACGTTGATATCCTTTCTGACCGGCCACAGGTTATGTCCGACAACTACCAAACGGTGCTACACATCGCTTTTCCGCGACCACCGATGAGACGCCGGGTACCGACACCGAAACAGCGCACTTAGTAGATTAGCTATCGATGTCCAGGCAGATCTTCTGCACCGCCACGGCGAGGCAAATCGTCAACACGCCCGAATTTTTGATAATTATTGTTTCTTTCGAACCAGCAGACAAACGAGATTAAACATGCGACGCAAAAAGAAAATCTTTGTGACAAGTCGAAGCCAGTGCGATCTTCCGGCGTTAAACCATTCACCGAAACTTCAACAGCGAACGCCCCACTAGAAGCAAGGATCATCAGCCTTACCGCGTGCTGTGCACACGCTCCCCCTCGGTGTGAAGCCCTCGGTTTCGGTCACGGCAGCAATTGGGCGCCAGTGTCAGCCGCGCCGTGTAGAGCCCCACGGCGGCGGCTGACCGCATTGAGAACCGATGCGCTAGCCGCGCGAAGAAGTCGGCTCCGGCTCAGCGAGAATCACTTCGCTCCTCGTGTAGAACTTGTAGGCGATGAATACGACCACGACCCACGCGGCAGACACTGCCAGAGACATCCGCATATCAGGGAGAATTGCGATGCAGACCATCACAGCCGCCATGAAACCCAATGCCAAGTAGTTGCTATACGGGTAGAAAGGCATCTTGTAAGAGATTTCCGCGTCGCGACCGCTTTGAATGCGCGTCTTTCTAAATTTCAGATGACTGACAAGGATGGACGACCACGCGCAGATCAGACCGAACACGGTGACCGAAGAGAAAAGCTCAAACGCACTTTCCGGCATGATGTAGTTGAGAACGACCCCCGCAAACATCGCCCCAAAGACGAGCATAATCGCGCGCGACGGCACCTTCTGGCTGTTCACCACGCTAAGGAAAGCTGGGGCATTCTTTTGCAAGGAAAGGTTGTAGAACGTGCGACTATTCGTGAACACGCTGGAGTTGACCGCCGATAGTACCGCCGTAACCACCACCAGATTCATGATCCCCGCCGCCGCCGGAACGCCGATCTTCGCAAAGACTTCCACGAATGGACTGCCCTTCGTGGTCAGCGAGGTCCACGGAAAGATCATCAGCAGCACGGCAATCGCACCCACATAGAAAATCAGCAGTCGCCAGAACGTGGCGCTCACGGCCTTTGGCATCGTTGTTTTGACGTCCTTTGCTTCTCCGGCGGCCAGACCAAGATTTTCAACACCGCCGAACGCAAACGCGACCATCACGATGGACAGAAGCGCACCTCCCCATCCTTTTGCGAAGAATCCGCCGTTAGCGACGAGATTGTGCGCACCAATCGGCACACCATGATTTCCCACCCCGAAGAAAATCATGGCAGCGCCGAAGCCGATCATCGCGACGATAGCGGCAACCTTTATGAGCGAGAACCAGAATTCGGCTTCACCGTATATCTTCACACCAGCGATATTGACCACGAACATCCCCGATACAGCCACCAGAGCAGTGACCCAGATCGGCAAGCCCGGATACCAGAAGTGCATGTAGTTGCCGAGCGCATTCAGTTCTGCCGCACTTGTGGCCAGCAGGAAGATGAATGCATTCCACCCATTCAGGAAGCCGACGAATCGATGGATGTAGCGATTCGAATAGGATATGTAGGACCCGGACACAGGTTCCTCGACCGCCATCTCGCCAAGCGCCCTCATCACGAAGTAGATGGCTATTGCTGCGAGTATGTACATGAGGAGAATCGCCGGGCCCGCTGTCTTGATGGCCCAGGACGACCCATAAAAGAGACCGGTCCCGATCGCGCCGCCGATCGCGATCATCTGGATGTGGCGGCTTTTGAGGTCTCTCTTTAAATCTTCCTGCTCGTACGCCTGTATTTCATTCGCTTCGCTCATTTTGTCTCCTCCAACGGACCTATACGTCCGTACTGTCTTCAAGATGCATAGCAACAACCCACGTACAGATGGGCCATGAAATGCCTTCACCCGAGATTTCCTCTCCCTCCCCATTTCTTTATCGTTATATGTAGTGCTAATTTATATATTTAATCGTTACTACACCGATTCGCGCCCGCGAAGTGATACAAAATCTACCGGTGGCTCTGCGGCCTGGCTTGCCACACGGAATTGATTAGATTTCCCTCTGGTGGTCGACCAGAGAGTCGGACGGCCAGCGTATCGCTTTCACTTTTGCAATGAAGCAACTGCACTGGCTTTCGGCTTCTCGAAGGTACGCGTCGGCGTCAGGTCTTATGCCGCCGCCCACTCCTGTCGCGCACCTTTCCTCAGAGTCCCGCCAACGCGACGGCGAGTCGCTTTACGGACTCGTCTACAGTAGACCTCGGACAACCGAGATTCACACGCATGTACCCGTGACCTTCGATCCCGAATTTCTGCCCTTTGTCGAGCCACAACCGCGCCTTCGTCAGCATGAACTTGTCTAGCGCTATCGCATCCATGCCAAGCCCTCGACAATCCATCCAGGCGAGGTAGAGCGAATCCGCGGGCAACACCTTGATTTTCGCCGTGACGTCGCGAACCGCATTGCGGAAATAGGTGTGGTTTCCACGAAGGTAAGACAGCATTTCTTCGAGCCACGGCTCGCCATGCGCATAGGCGGCTTCCGCCGCTACCATTCCCAGCGTATTGACGAGCGGGAACATGTTCCGGTCGTACTGTCGAAGCAGCTCCTCGCGCAAGCGCCGGTTCGGCACAAAGACGTTGGCGCTTTGCAGACCGGGCAAGTTAAACGTCTTGCTCGGGGCCGTACACGTGATGCTGTTCTGCGCGAATTGCTCGCTGAGGGAAGCGAACGGAATGTGCTTTTTTGCCGGGTTGATTATCAGGTCCTGGTGAATTTCATCGGAAATCACAAGCACGCCGTGGCGCAGGCAGATCTCACCCATAGCCCGCAACTCGCCTTCAGACCACACATTGCCTGTCGGGTTATGAGGATTGCTCAGAATAAAGAGCTTGGTATTGTCGCGAATCGCGGCCTCGAAGACCTTTTCGTCGAACCGGTAACCCGTTTCCGTTCGCTCCAATGGCGCAAAGGCCAGATGGCGCCCGTTCATCAGCACATCATTGTGGAAATGGGCATAGACCGGGGGCTGAATAAGGACGGAATCGCCTGGTGCGGAAAATGCCTGCACCGCCGTCTTCAGCGTCGTGATAATGCCCGACGTCTGTACGACCCACTCCTTCGCGACATCCCAGCCGAACCGCCTGGCCTGCCATCCAGTCACGGCATCGACATAGCTGTCCGGTGCGCCACCGGGATAGCCAAACACGCCGTGCTCAACGGCTTCGTGAAGCGCGTCGATGACCGGTTGGGGGGAGCGAAAATCCATGTCCGCGACCCACATAGGTAACGGCCGTGCTTCGAATTCGTCTGCGGAAAGGAGTTTTTCTGCGATTGCCCATTTCATCGAGTTCGATTTTTTTCGGTCGATCACTTCATCGAAAATCGAAACACTCCGGGCAGTCGGAGCACCATCCTTCAACACTGTTGAATAAGCAGTCAACATATCTTCCTTGTCTCGATAAATCGGCGCGCTGATGTTGCGTGCCCCTGGATTTCGGTCAGAATAGCAACTTGAAATCATGATTAAAAATGGTATTTTTTCACACACCAATGAGCTGAGGTCATGGATGCTAGATCGTCAACAACTCGCTATGCTGATGGAGGTCGGTCGTCTGGGAAGCGTCACGGCCGCGGCCGAGCGCCTGAACGTCACGCAGTCGGCACTCTCACACATGGTTCGCAAGCTCGAGGAGCGTTACCGTGTCACGATCTGGACCAAGGACGGGCGCAATCTACGTTTCACGCAGGCCGGCGAGTACCTGCTGGCTCTGGCCCATCGCGTACTACCCCAGATCGATCATGCTGAACGCGTCCTCGTCGATTTCGCCGAGGGCCGGCGCGGGGCATTGCGTGTGGGTATGGAGTGCCATCCCTGCCAGAAATGGCTGAACCGGCTGACACCGCGTTATCTGGCTGCATGGCCTGACGTCGACTTCGACGTCCGCACCGCCTTTCGCTTCGATGGGATCGCGGCACTTCAGGGGCATGAGATCGACGTGCTCATCACCCCGGACCCTGTCGACCTGCCCGACATCGTCTTTACGCCGGTAATCGACTACGAACTGGTTCTCGTCGTCCATGAGGGGCACGCGCTGGCCACGCGCACGTTCGCTCACCCGCGTGATCTGCTCGGCGAGGAATTGATCACCGTTCCCGTGAGCATCGAGCGACTCGACATCTACACGCGCTTCCTTGTACCGGCGCATTGCAAACCGAAAAGCCACAGAACCGCGGAAGCCACCGACCTGATGCTGCAGCTCGTATCCGCCGGCCGTGGCGTTTCAGTCCTGCCGGACTGGCTCGTGCTCGAGGAGGGCGCAGGTTTGCCCATCCGCGCGGTGCGACTCGGAAAGCGCGGCATCCAGAAAAGTATCAACGTGGGGATCCGACGCGGCGAGGAAGAGATTGCGTATATTGCAGGTTTCCTGGAGCTGGCCCAGGAAACAGGTGTCAAAGGCTCACGGAATACCGTGTGAAGATGCAAGCAATAACGGGCGGCAAGACCAGGGAAAAGTTTGTCAAGCCAGATGCCTCACTTACGAAATGGCTGACCTGCTGTTTAACCGGTCGGTGAAGTTGTTTTCATCGTTAGCACCATACGGAACTTGACGTCGCCTGATTTCATTCGCTGATACGCTTCATTGGCTCGCTCAAGCGGCATGGTTTCGATTAGCGGTCGCGCCCCCGTCAACACGCTGAAGGTCAGCGCGCGCTCCGTATCGTAAGGTGAGCCTGTGAGCGACCCACTTACGCTGCGCTCCCCGACGACCAGACGACCGATTGATACAAGCAGCGGATCTTTGTCGGCACCAAGCACGATCAGGCGGCCATGGGGTGCGAGTCCGTTCATTAGCGCCGACAACGTCCCGGCATGGCCGATGGTGGCCACGATCGCCCGTGCGCCACCCATGTCATTGAGTCGCGCGACCGCATCCTCCCGGTTGGTGTCGATATACACGTGTGCGCCCAGCGCAAGCACATCCTCAACAATGTCTTCGCCTCTCCCAACCGCAACCACCTTGAACCCCATCCTGCGCGCATACTGCAACGCCATGTGACCCAGCCCGCCGATGCCCAGTATCGCGACCAGATCGCCGGGCTCGGCGCCGGATTTCCGGAGCGCATTGAAGGTGGCAATGCCCGCACACAGGATCGGTGCCGCTTCTTCGGCGCCGAGTTCATCGGGGATGGAGACCAGCGCCGTGCTACGCGCGATCATCATTTCTGCATAACCGCCATCGCATGTAGCACCGACGAAGGGCTGGTTTTGACAGAGCTGGAACTCTCCACGGCGACACTGAACGCACTCATTGCAATGACCACCGAGGCGGCCCACACCGACCCGCTGGCCGATCTTCCAGATTGAGGGGATACCACTTCCACTCGCAACAATGCGGCCCACCACTTCATGTCCCGGCACACGAGGCGGTTGCGCTGCGGGATCAGCACCTTCGATATCACTGACATCGGCACCGCAGATTCCGCAGGCCTCGACTTCGATCAGGACTTCTCCAGCGCCGGGCACCGGTATCTGGCGATCCACCAGATCAAGTGTTCCAAGCGTCGTCACCTGCATAGCTTGATAGGTATTCTTCATAACTGCACCCCCATATGTCGTTGCTATTCAACGATGCCTGACCGGAGCCCCCTCCGCTTTATTGCCCTTCCAGCAGCATCTGAACGCCGTGGTCGGCCGCTTCGATAGCACCAGCAACGTAGCCCGGAAAATGGGAAGCCCATTCGCTGGCGACACCGACGAGGCGTCCGCACCAGACGCCCGATGTGGGCGACGCTGCAGGCGCTGACCCGTGCTGCTGAACGCCAGCATCCTGATCAGCTTCCGTGGCAGTGAGCACGTCCTCGGCCCAGTCCTTGACGACCATGGCCTTCGGTGCGGCTGCCTGCGGACCGAACATCCGTTCAAGTTGTGCACGACACAGTGCACGTAATGCGCTCGGTGATGTTTTCCTGCGAATAAGAGCAGGCACGCCGATGAAACCAGATAACCCCGCACTACCGCCCGGCATGGATGCATCGTGGATTTCAGTAAGCGGGCCACAGGCACTTCTTCCTTCACCAGAAAGCCCTTGCTCGCGCCAGAAGGGCGTGTCGTAGATCGCGATGTATTTTGCGTGTCGCGCCATCCAGGTTGCCGTATCACGCCACGCCCGCACTAACGTATTCGGTAGTTCAGGTTGAAAACCGATCGTCGCAGCGGCAAGGCGCGGCGGAACTGCCAACAGGACCTGCTCGACTGAACAGGACGTGAGTTGCCCGTGCGAATCCTCGACATTCAGTTCAATCCGATCGCCTGCGCAGCGCATGTGTCGCACGCGCTGATCCCCCCTGAGCCGCGTGGTTGTTAACTTCCGATGCAGGGCATCGACCAGCGCGCTCATTCCGCCGACGAGGCGCACCGCCTGTGGCGACGTAGCATAGCTGCCCATGTGCGTGGGAAGCTGGTGCGGTGATCGCTCAACCACGATATCGCCGGTTTCGTTCTGTTCGAAGCGTTCCAGACCGAGTTCGCGAACCAGACGGTCCAGTCGGGGTTGAAGTGTGGGCCAAAACCACGTCGCGCCAAGATCGAAGCGATCCAGATCACGCTGCACGTTACTGCCTCCCGAAACCGAAAACTCACCGGAAGACACAGATTCGATGCGGCCGCCATAGGTATGGCGCGCCTCCAGGAGCACGTAATCCTCGATCCCCCGCTGTTCAAGACGAAATGCCGCGTACAAACCCGCGAGACCTCCTCCCACGATCGCGATCCTGGCCACCACCATGAGACCTCCCCCTGTCTAAGACCGATGACGCAGCCCGTCTTCAGATACACGGTGACACCCGTGTGTCCCGCAATTGACAAGCATGGCCATTCTTCAAGAATCGAACCCGGGACTGGCCAGCTTGTCGTCGGTGGACAGCCCCGGTTCGGATTACTTATTCAGCAGCGAAGCGTAGGTATCGAGGACGCGAGCCGAGTAAACCAGTGCGGGCCCCGCATTCAGCGCAATCGCGACGCCCAGTGCTTCGGCGATTTCTTCCCGCGTCGCACCCAGCTCGGCCGCTTTCTGCGTATGAGTAGCGATACAGCCGTCGCACCGCGTCGTAACTGCCACCGCGAGCGCAATCAGTTCGTGAACCTTCGGCTCCAGCTTGTTACCTTTCTCGGCGGCACCGCTGATCATCGCCAGGCCATTCATCACGTCGGGATTCAGTTGTGCAAATTCGCCAATGCGGACCTGCAATGCGTTACGGTAAGCGTTCCAATCCTGCATCATGGTTTCAGCTCCAGTTGGGCTCCGGGAAGCCCGAGTACTCAAATTCGCGGCAGAGAGCGGTATTACACGACCTCGTAGATGCGCACGTCGGGCGCATCCGCCAACAACGGTTTGAGTTCGCCTACCACATCGGCGGTGAACAGGTCACTTTCCAGGTAGGCTTTGGCGTTATGCACACTGTCGAAGCCATGGAGCACCTGCACATCGACATCGCGCACCAGCAGTTCCTTTGATTGGGCGCCCGCAACCGTGTTGAGGAAAGGAGCCTTGTATTTCTGATAGACACCCGCCGCAGCCTCCCGGTTAGCAGGATTAACTTTCAGATTGATTTGCAGATAGACCATATTTGACACCGTAGTGAGGGGAAATTAAACCTGACGCCCAGCGGTCTCGCCACCGTCAGTTGAAGAACGATGAGAAATTCAGAGGGAGAATTTGCTCCATTGATTGACTGCGACAGTTACCACCGCCTGGAGAGTTTTATCGGAAAATGTCGAATGAATCGGCTTGATCCAGGTAGATCATTTTCTACTTGTCGATACCCGATCACAAACGAGATAAAGTATCGATCATGGAAAGCATTTCTTCATCGGCTTATCCACGCATCCAGATTTCCCGTCTCATCCGTCCGACTCGTGGTGCACGCATTATTCAATTTAGAGATCCTCACAAATAAAGAGAATTGATTTTCATCAGGATGCACGAAGCTGGATACCATTACGCCCGCACGGCACCCTGGTGTGAACACATTGTCGTTGGCGACACCGCTCGGGCCTTACCAAGTAACTGACCCAACCGCACCGGCCTGCCGGCATCGAGTGCGTCCACCCAATTCACCTGCCAGGGTCCGAACAATACGATCGCGGTGGAGCCCAACTTGAAATGCCCTAGTTCAGCGCCCTTTTCCAGACGAATCCGCGCGTGTATCGCATCGTAGCCAAACGTCGTCAGCGCTCGCCTGGGCGGGTTCACCGGGCCAGCCCAAACGGTCTCGATCGAAGCAACTATCATTGCGCCAACCAGCACTACGGCCATTGGGCCATGCTCGGTGTCAAACAGACAGACCACTCTTTCATTGCGAGCGAACAACTCCGGAACGTGCGCAACAGTTAGCGGGTTCACGGAGAACAGTCGCCCAGGGATGTAAACCATCTCACGCAATGTGCCAGCCACCGGCATGTGCACACGGTGATAGTCCCGTGGCGACAGATAGACGGTAACGAACTCGCCGCCCATAAACAGTGAGGCGCGGTCGGCATCGCCGCCGAGCAGTTCGACCAGACTATAGCTGTGGCCTTTGGCCTGGAATATGCGGCCGCGTTCTATGGTACCGAACTGGCTGATGGTTCCGTCTCCTGGGCAAAGCACTCCCCCGGCAGCTTTATTGAGCGGTCGAACGCCATCCTTCAGGAAGCGCGTGAAGAAGGCATTGAAGTTTTCGTAGCCTTCCAGATCTTCGACACGAGCATCGCGCATATCGACCTTGTAGTGGTGGATGAACCAGGCAATCAGATGGATCTTGAACCAGTGCACGCGGCATTCGGCGGCATAGCCGATGAGACGGGACAGTAGATGGTGTGGCAAGAGGTACTGAGTAAGGACAAACAGGCGATCTTTAAAGAACATTACACAAACCGCTATCCAGAGCGGCCTCGATCTGTGGCGTAAAAGGCGGACCTATCCTGTGATCAATCCGCCCGTGCGGCATGAGTATCGCCACGCATCCAGGTCGCTTCGCGTAGCGTGTACCAGTGAGAACACCTCAATCATCTGCCGTAATTTCCGATACTGAATTTCAGATTGCCAGCGCCACCAGAAAGCGGGAGACCATGTTGTAGGCCGCAACCGTGGCAACGGCTTCGACGGTTCGCGTTTCATCGAAAAGGCGCTTTAGTTCCTCGATGACGCCAGCATCCACATCAACCTGTTTCGTGGACTGGTCGGTCAACACGATCAGGGCGCGCTCCTTCTCGTCGAAGATAGGGCTAGCTACGCTTCGCGCTTTGAGCGCGAGGCACTTTTCTTCCGTGCCGCCGGCCTGCAGGTAAGCGGGATAATGCACATCCCATTCAAAGTCGGCATGGTTCAACACCGCCACCCGCAGCATGATGAGTTCACGGTATTCCAGTTCCAGGCTGAAGTCGGTGCGAACTCGGCGCAGTAGTTCGTTCCAGCCTGTTGCGAGTGGAAAACTCCTCAGCAACACACGGTCAATATCGATCAGCTCACCATTGGGCCGACGGGCCTGCATGCCAGCAAGCAACTCTCGAGGGACGAACTCGCCCTCTCGCCACGGGGTAACGCGTACACCACTCACACTTCGCTCCTTTGTCGAACTGCCATCTGCGCAGATGCCAACGGGCCGGCTTCAAGCCAACGGATTGACAGAAAATCTTTCCTGTTCGCACCATCGTGCGCCATTGAGCCCGGCGGTCGCTTCATACCGGCATTTGCGTGTTTCTGGCGTTATTATTCGCGTGGTGAACCGTGCGGACAACTGCTATATTCTTCGCACCAGGCAAAGAAAATATTTCTTATGAAAGCCCCCGTATTCCTCAATGCACTTCGCGCCTTTGAAGCCAGCGCACGCCATCAAAGTTTTTCGGCGGCGGCAGCGGATTTGAACGTAACGCCCGCAGCCGTGGGGCAGCTAGTCCGGTCCCTGGAAGAATGGCTCGGCACGCCTCTATTTCATCGCGGAGCAAGCGGTCGTGCCCGCCTGATTCCAACCGAAACGGCAGAGCGGGCTCTACCGGACATCCGGGCCGGCTTCGATCGCCTATTTCTGGGCTTGAGCCGATTGCGGGAGGGATCGCCCAGCGGGGTGTTGACCGTTGCCATCAGCCCTGCATTCGCGGCCAAATGGCTGCTGCCGCGAATCGAAAAATTTCATGTCCTTTGCCCCGAAACCGATGTCCGTCTCGATACGAATCTCAAGCTGGTGGACTTCGCCGCGCAAGGCATCGACATTGGCGTGCGATACGGCCGTGGAAGCTGGGTGGGCCTGGTTGCCGAAAAACTGCTGGATGAACAGATCTATCCGGTGTGTTCGCCAGCATGGCTCGCCCGGACCGGCGGCCTGACTACCCCGCACGATCTTGCCGGAAAACCGTTGATACATGATCTGTCCGTGGACACGCACACGGGGTTCGCCACCTGGGGTGACTGGCTATTGCGAGCCGGAGCACCCGAGGTCGATACCAGCCGCGGTATGCAGGTCAATAATTCCGCTGCGGTCCTGCAAGCGGCCATTGACGGGCACGGTGTTGCCCTGGCACGAAGCGTCATGGCCTGCGATGACGTGGCGGCAGGTCGGCTGGTCCCGCTGTTTCCCGGGATAAAGCTGGCGTCGGAGCTGGCTTACTATGTCGTCTATCGGGCGGAATGCGCGTCGCAGCCAAAGCTGGTGGCATTTCGCGAGTGGCTGATGCAGGAAGCAACGCCCTGTTAATCTGGCCATCACATCATGGCCTACTGACAATCTGAAGTTACTCGCCTTGAGTCAGGCTCGTCATTGAGCCTGACTCTTCCCCCAGCGGACTTGTAGCCTTGCACCAACCGCAAGACCTGCGGTCCACGCGTGAAGGCTTGCATTGCAACGCGGCATCATTTCATCATTCACGATTTGCTCACGTCATCATGTCGATTGGTTCGTTCGCCCTGCCTATACCTGCGCTGATTTTCATGTTCGGCGTCACTGTCGTATTGACGATGGGCTGGCTGATGGAGAAGCGCCACGGTTCCATCGAGGCCGATGTCTTGATGATCGTTGCAGCAGGGCTGATTGCGGCACGCATCGCGTTTGCAATCCGATTTCTTCCGCAGTATCGGCACGACATGATCGCCGTGTTCGATATTCGCGATCTCGGCTTCGATCCGCTCACCGGCGTGGTTGCCGGCGCCCTCATGACCGGATGGCGCCTGTTGCGCAGCGGGAAAACCCGAGTGCCACTTGCACTCGCCCTGACGACAGGTGTCTTGGCTTACGGTTCCGCACAGGTACTTCGAAATGACGCTCCCGCTCCATCACCGATACCGGCAGTCGTACTGCAATCGCTCGATGGAACGTCGCACCTCTTGAACACGGAAGGTCTGCCCACAATCGTCAATCTCTGGGCAACATGGTGCCCACCCTGCCAGGCTGAACTACCTGCATTTGAGCGCGTCCAGGCAGAAAATCCCCATGTACGCTTCATTTTCGTCAATCAGGGTGAGCAGGCAGATACTGTTCGCCGCTATCTTGCAGGTCGCTCGCTTCACCTGAGCAATGTGTGGCTTGATCCAACATCCTCTCTTGCGGCGCGCATTCATGCGGCAGGCTACCCGACTACCTTGTTCTATGATGCTAACGGTCGGCTTCTGGAAACACATCTCGGACCTTTCTCTACCGCGACGTTGCATGATGCCCTGGGGCGGTTCTATCCGTGACGTCCTTCCGGATGGCGAGATCTACGTCTGCCAGCGTGGAATTGAATCGTCTTTACCCGTCCTGTCGCGGTAGCTTTGTCACTTCACATGGCTTGTGCGGTTTGAGAACGTGACGGATAGGTTCACTCACGCGGCTTACCGTCGGCGACTACTTGGGGTCACTACAGACGTATTGTCTGGACCGGTACATAGTGCCCGTTCTTGACCTGATACACCGTCACACTGCTTGATCGCAGGCACGAATCCCTCTGGAAGCGCTTGGGTCATGACTGAACACTAGCCCTTGTCTGGTCTGCGCATCCCGACACTGCGGCGGACATGCTGCCCGTGGACGACGCAGCGCGGATCGTCAGCGAGATGTCTCAGCGCAAATGCGTTGTAGCGAGGATTGGCGAAGACATCCACTATTTTTGCGTATACACAAGCGTATACTCGCCCAAAGACAAGCGCCAAATTCACATATACTCAATAACTTACAAGCAGTGTTCGAGTCCTCTCCTGGCGCCAGAAAGCTAATCGAAGCAGTAGAAAGAAACAAACAGATAACCCCGTAAATTATCGAATTTGCGGGGTTTTTTTGTTTACTTCCCGTGGGCGCGAAGCGCGGTATTTAAAGCAGCGAATGAGCCTGGCAACTGAGCTGACAACGACGCCAGGCTTACGCTGCTTCAAGCCGCTTCAAGCTGCCTCAACAGCGCATCCACACTGCCCTTTGCATCGCCGAACAGCATCCGCGTGTTGTCCTTGTAGAACAGCGGATTGTCGACGCCGGCGTAACCGGTCGCCATACTGCGCTTCGACACAACCACAGTGCGCGCCTTCCACACTTCGAGCACCGGCATACCTGCGATCGGACTCGACGCATCTTCCTGCGCGCCCGGATTCACGATATCGTTCGCGCCAATGACGAGAACGACATCGGTTTCCGTAAACTCGTCGTTGATCTCGTCCATTTCCAGCACGATGTCGTATGGCACCTTCGCCTCGGCCAACAGCACGTTCATGTGTCCCGGCAGACGCCCTGCAACCGGATGGATGGCAAAGCGCACGCGCACGCCCGCCGCACGCAGACGCCGCGTAATCTCGCTGATCGTGCCCTGCGCCTGCGCAACCGCCATCCCATAGCCCGGCACGATCACGACTTCGGCGGCGTCGCGCAGCAGCGAGCCCACTTCGTCCACGGTCGTCGGCACCACCTCGCCCTGCGGCGCGGCGCTCCCCGTTGAAGTACTCGCACCGAAGCCGCCCAGTATCACCGAGACAAAGCTGCGATTCATCGCCCGGCACATGATGTAGCTGAGAATTGCGCCGCTCGATCCGACCAGCGCGCCAGTCGTGACGAGCAGATCGTTGTCGAGCATGAAGCCCGTCGCGGCGGCGGCCCAGCCGGAATAGCTGTTGAGCATCGACACCACCACCGGCATGTCGGCACCGCCGATCGCCATCACCAGATGCACGCCGAGCGCCGCCGCCAACACACACATGACGAGCAGCGCGTAAAGACCGCCGTCGCCTGCGGACGCACTGACAAAGCGATAGCCGAGCACGACGCACGCACCGAACACGACCGCGTTCAGCAGATGCCGTGCGGGCAGCACGAGCGGCTTGCCGCTCAGCGTCCCCTGCAACTTCAGGAACGCGATGATCGATCCGCTAAAGGTCACCGTACCGATGAATGCACCCACATAGATCTCGGTGTCGTGAATCACGCGCTCCACACCGACCATCGGCGTATCGCGAGCCACATAATTCGACACGCTGATTAACGTCGCGGCCAGGCCGACGAAGCTGTGCAGCACGGCCACCAGTTGCGGCATTTGTGTCATCGCTACGCGCTTCGCGAGCACGGTGCCGATGGCGCCGCCCACGACCGCCGCGACAAGCACAATCTGCAGCCCCGCACCGCGCGTGACGAGCAGCGTGGCGAGCACCGCGATCAGCATGCCTGCCACGCCATAGATGTTGCCGCGGCGCGCACTCGCGGGATGACTGAGTCCGCGCAGGCTCAGGATAAAAAGCGTCGCCGCGCCGAGCCACGCCATGCTTCCGATTCCATTCAACATGACGTCTCCTCAGGTCCGCTGGAACATTTTCAGCATGCGCTGGGTGACGAGAAATCCACCCGCGATATTGATCGTCGCCACCACGAGTGCGATGCCCGAAAGCACGCGCACGATCATTCCGGCATCGCCCGGATGCAGCAGTGCGCCGATCACGATGATGCCGCTGATGGCATTGGTCACGCTCATCAACGGCGTATGCAGCGCAGGCGTCACGTTCCAGACCACCTGATAGCCGACGAACACCGCAAGCACGAACACCGTGAAGTGCGCCACGAACGCACCCGGGGCAACCGCGCCGAGTGCGAGCAGCAGCAAAGCGATAACCATCAGCGCAACGAGCGACCACGCGCCGTGCCGACGCGCACTATCGCCATCGCCAGCCTTGCTCGCCTTGCCCGCCGCAGGCGCGGTGTTTGCCGCCGCGTTGCTTGCAGGCGTGGGCGACGGTTCTACGGCGGGCGGCGGCCAGCACACCGTGCCGCGCTGCATGACGGTCGTACCGCGTTGCACGACATCGGCCATGTCGAGTTGCACTTCACCGTCCTTCGCGGGCGTAATGTCCGCGAGCAGGTGGCGCACATTGGTCGCGTAAAGCTGGCTCGACTGGTTCGCCATGCGGCTCGCGAGATCCGTATAGCCGATCACCGTCACGCCGTGCACGTTGACCACCTCGCCCGGGCGCGTCAGTTCGCAATTGCCGCCCTGCTCCGCCGCCATGTCGACAATCACGCTTCCCGCGCGCATGCACGCGAGCGTGCGCGCGTCGATGAGCAGCGGCGCTGCCTTGCCGGGAATGAGCGCGGTCGTGATGATGATGTCGACCTCGCGCGCCTGTGCCTCGAAGAGCGCCATCTCCGCTTCGATGAATTTCGCGCTCATCTGCTTCGCGTAGCCGCCCGCGCCGCCGCCCTCCTCATCGATATCGATGGTGAGGAACTCCGCGCCCATGCTCTCGACCTGTTGCCCCACTTCCGGCCGCGTGTCGAACGCGCGCACGACCGCACCGAGCCCGCGCGCCGCGCCAATCGCCGCCAGCCCGGCGACGCCCGCACCGATCACGAGCACTTTCGCGGGCGGCATCTTCCCCGCCGCCGTGATCTGCCCGGTGAAAAGACGCCCGAAGTGCTGCGCCGCTTCGATCACGGCACGATAGCCCGCCATGTTCGCCATCGAACTCAATGCATCGAGCTTCTGCGCACGCGAAATGCGCGGCACGCAGTCCATCGCGAGGACAGTCGCGCCGCGTGCGGCCAGCAGATCGAGCAGCGCGGCGTTTTGCGCGGGCCAGATAAAACTGATGAGCGTCGCATCGCGCTTGAGTAGACCCGCTTCGTCAGCCGATGGCGGGCGCACCTTGATCACGATATCGGCGGCGGCCCACAGCGCGTGTGTATCGGCGACGATCCGGGCGCCCGCCTGGCGATAGGCCTCGTCGGTGAACGATGCCTGCGCACCCGCGCCCGTCTCGACATCGACTTCATATCCGAACTTGATAAGATGTGCGACGCTTTCCGGCGTCGCGGCCACACGTCGCTCGCCTCGATGCGTTTCGCGCGGCACTGCAATGGTCATTGCCAAATCGCACCTCCGACAAGCGGAATCGCAATGGCAAGGGAACAGCAGACAGAACAGATCGGCCACACGCCGTTGCGCGTGGCGTGCCGAATGCATAGCCGCGACTTCATCAAACGTCTCCTGCTCGATGTTGGAATGCTGCGAATGGCGCGACCTGGCGATGCGTGCCGCTTCGCGCGTACACGCTCGTATCGATCACCCAGCGCCCTGGAAATGCGGCTTGCGCCACGTGCCGTGCGTTGACCGCTGTGACCGTTGTGACCGCAACAATATGAAGCGGCGACAATCAGTCCGGACGTCGTCGTTAATCGGTGTGTACCGCAAGCGTTGGATTTTGCGGCAAGCAGGTTGTCCGGCGTAAATCGAAGGCGCCGGCACGGCTCACGCCGTGCCGGCGCCTCTATCGCGGATCCCCCCCGATCACACTGCGCGTACTTCGTGTAGCGTCGCGATCTGCTGCGGCGTGTAGCCAAGATCGGCCAGCACTTCGTCGGTATGCTCGCCGAGCAGCGGCGAACTCTTGATTTCCGGCTTGAGATCCGAAAATTTGATCGGGCTGCCGACGGTCAGATACGAGCCGCGCTGCTTATGCGGCACCTCGACAATCGTGCCGCTCGCACGCAGCGACGGATCGTTCGCCAGTTCTTTCATGCTCAACACCGGCGAGCACGGAATGTCGAACGTGCGAAGAACGTCGACGGCTTCGAACTTCGTCTTGTCGGCAAGCCACGCCTCGATCGTTTTGAAAATCTCGAAGATGTGCGGCTGGCGAGCCTTCGGCGTCGCGTAGTCCGGATGCTCGATCCACTCCGGCTTGCCGAGCGCGCGGCAGATCGGTTCCCATGCGTGATCCTGAACCGTGAAGTAAATGTACGCGTTCGGATCGGTTTCCCAGCCCTTGCACTTGAGCACCCAGCCCGGCTGGCCGCCGCCGCCCGCATTGCCGCCGCGCGGCACCGCCTCGCCGAACGTGCCATGCGGATACTGCGGATACTCTTCGAGGAAGCCCATGCGTTCGAGACGCTGCTGGTCACGCAGCTTCACGCGGCACAGATTCAGCACGCTGTCCTGCATCGAGACGGCCACCTTCTGCCCCTTGCCGGTCTTGTCGCGCGAGATCAGCGCCGTGAGAATGCCGATTGCCAGATGCATGCCGGTGTTGCTGTCGCCGAGCGCGGCTGCGCTCACCGTCGGCGGGCCGTCCCAGAAGCCCGTCGTCGAAGCCGCGCCGCCCGCGCACTGCGCAACGTTCTCATAGACCTTCAGGTCGCCGTAATGATGGCCCTCGCTGAAGCCCTTGACCGAAGCAACGATCATCTTCGGATTCAGCTCCTTGATGCGCTCCCACGTAAAACCCATGCGATCGAGTGCGCCCGGGCCGAAATTCTCGACCATCACGTCCGATTCGCGGATCAGCTTTTCAAGCACTTCTTTACCTTCGGGCTTCTTCGTGTCGAGCGTCAGCGAGCGCTTGTTGCTGTTGAGCATCGTGAAGTAAAGCGCATCGACGTTCGGGATGTCGCGTAACTGGTTGCGCGTAACGTCGCCCGCACCCGGACGCTCCACCTTGATCACGTCCGCGCCGAACCATGCGAGCATCTGCGTGCAGGCAGGCCCGGCCTGTACGTGCGTGAAGTCGATGATCTTGATGCCGTCGAGGGGTTTGCTCATTGCGTATCTCCTGTTTTCCGATCGATTGAATTTATTTTTTCATTGCCGCGCTTTGCGGATTCAGATTCGTGAGACGGCCGCTCTCCGTGCCGGCCGCTTCGTCGATAACAGCGTTGATCAAGGTGGGCTTGCCCGATGCGATCGCTTCGAGCAGCGCAGCGGTCAGCTCCTCAGGCGTGCTGGCCTGATGACCGATGCCGCCGAACGCTTCCATCATCCTGTCGTAGCGCGCGTTCTTCACGAACGCGGTGGGCGCCGTATCGGCGCCGCCGCCCATGTTCACGTCCGTGCCGCGATACACGCCGTTGTTGTTGAAGACGATGGTGCAGACCGGCAAGTTGTAGCGGCAGATAGTTTCGAGTTCCATGCCGCTGAAACCGAAAGCACTGTCGCCTTCGATCGCGACGACCTGTGTCCCGCTCGTCACCGCTGCGCCGATTGCGAAGCCCATGCCGATGCCCATGATTCCCCACGTGCCCGAGTCGAAGCGCTTGCGCGGCTCATACATGTCGATGATGCTGCGGGCGTAGTCGAGCGTATTCGCGCCTTCGTTGACGACGTTGATGTCCGGTCGCGTCTTCAGCACGTCGCGAATCGCGCGCAGTGCGCTGTGGAAGTTCATCGGCGTCGGACTCTTGTCGAGCGTGGCCGCCATCTTCGCGAGGTTCTTGTTCTTGCGGTCCGCCACGGCTTCGAGCCATTCGGCGCCGGGCTGCGGGAAGTGCTCGCCGATGCCTTCGAGCAGCGCCTCGACGCACGAGCCGATATCGCCGATCACCGGTGCTTCGATCGCGACGTTGCTGTCGATCTCGGTGGGCGCGATGTCGATCTGGACGAACTGCTTCGGCCCGTTCGCGGCGCCCCATGTCTTGCCCTTGCCGTGCGAGAGCAGCCAGTTCAGGCGCGCGCCGATCAGCAATACGACATCGGCTTCGGCGAGCACGAACGAACGCGCGGCCGACGCCGACTGCTCGTGCGTGTCGGGCAAGAGCCCCTTGGCCATCGACATCGGCAGATACGGAATACCGGTCTTCTCGACGAGCGCGCGGATCTGCGCATCGGCTTGCGCGTAGGCCGCGCCCTTGCCGAGCAGGATCAGCGGGCGCTTCGCGCCCTTGAGCACGTCGAGTGCGCGCTTGACCGAATCGGGCGCCGGGATCTGGCGCGGCGCGGCATCGATCACCTTCACGAGCGATTGCCTGGCCCTAACGGCGTCCAACGTCTGTGCGAGCAGCTTGGCCGGAAGATCGAGATAAACGCCGCCCGGTCGACCCGATACGGCCGCGCGGATCGCGCGCGCCACGCCGATGCCGATGTCCTCCGCGTGCAGCACGCGATACGCGGCCTTCGCGTAGGGCTTCGCCGCGTTGAGCTGGTCCATCTCCTCGTAGTCGCCCTGCTGCAAGTCGACGATCTCGCGCTCGCTCGATCCGCTAATCAGAATCATCGGGAAGCAATTCGTCGTGGCGTTCGCGAGCGCGGTAAGGCCGTTCAGAAAGCCCGGCGCGGAAACCGTCAGGCAGATACCGGGTTTTTTCGTCATGAAACCGGCGACAGCGGCGGCGTTGCCGGCGTTCTGCTCATGCCGGAAGCCGATGAAGCGCATGCCCTCGGCCTGGGCTAGGCGAGCGAGATCGGTAATGGGAATACCGACCAGCCCGAAGATCGTGTCGATATCGTTCAGCTTCAGCGCGTCGATGACGAGATGAAAACCGTCGGTGGTTTGCTGAGCTTCGGGCGCTGGGCTGTTTTGCGCCTGGTTAATGCCTGCTTCTGCCATGACGTCTCCTCTTTGGCGGGGCGTTACGTAACTGTGATATACAATATTCCACACACAATATTAGTCAAGACGTTTTTTCCCGGCCCCATACTGCTGCATTGCGATAAATACCGGGCCGATGTGCATCAGCAAAGAAGCACGTCCTGGCGATACTGAAAACCACAAATAAATACGCACTACATATCAATTATTAGAATGCTCGACGCTGTAATTCAGACGCAAAACTTATAGACCGACGCGCTCAGTCGAGAAAATCACAATTGGCTTCAACGAACAGGGCAAGCTCGATCGAATGCTGACGTACCAGTTGCTCGACGCGCGCCGTATCGCGTTGTTCGAGCGCCTCGATGATCCGCATATGGTCCACGATCGAGCGCTCTGCGCGGTCGCTCTGCGCGATCGTCATGCGCCGGATCGCACGCACATGCATGAAGATGTTCTTGATGGTCTCGACGATGATGGGCGACTTGGACAATTCCACCAGCGACTGGTGGAACATGATGTTCTTCTCCGAATACTCCTCGATGTGGTCGGCCGGCATCGCATCGCTGAAGTCGGCGAACATGCGCCGCAGGCGGGCGATATCGCCGTCGGAGGCGCGCTCGCTCGCGAGTCTCGCCGCCATGCTTTCGAGCGCGGCCCACATATAGATCATCTCGACGACTTCTTTACGCGTCTTGCGCAGGATGTAGACGCCGCGTCTCGGCACCGTGCGCAGAAAACCCTCCTGCTCCAGCAGCGTCATCGCCTCGCGCACCGGCGTTCGGCTCACGCCCAGCTTCTCGGTCAGCTCTTTTTCATCGATCCGGATTTCGTCTCGCGAGCGGTAGATGTCGGTCTCCGCGATGGCCTGTTTCAGCTTTGCATAGGCTTGATCGCGCAGCGAGACGGTGGCGTTGATGGGTTCGAGCGTCAAGGTGAGCTGGGCGATCCCAGCATCGGCTTGTCTATCGGCGGACATCGGTGTTTGTCTCCAACGTTCTGATTTGCCGGCTCTACTCTGGACATTCCACATTTTCAATACAATATATCAGACGTCAGCGAACAACCCAGCCGGGGTTTACGCTCACGCCGCACACAAAGCGCTTCATTTCAAACAATCAATAAACAATGCCTTATACAAAAAGCAAAAAACTTTAACTATCGTTTATTCATCGCCGCTTCTACGCTTGGCTCATCCGATCCGACATTGAGGAGACTGCAATGAGCCATTCACAAGCCAACCGGCACGGCATCGAACACGACCGCCAACTGGACGCGCATCTCGGCGCATTCAATTCGGCATTCGCGGAACTGGGCCTGCGGTTTCGCTGGGACGCGCAAACGCTCTACTCGCTTGCATCGATCGATGGCGAGCACGCGCGCGTCGCGGCCTATATCGAAGCGCATCACCCGCACCTGCTCAATGCCTACAGCATCGACTTCCTGTGCGAAGCGATTCTCGCGCTCAAGCGCGCGCAGGTTCCGGGCGAATGGTTTCCGGAGCGCGTCGTGCAACACGGACTGTCGAGGGAGCTGCCCGCCACGCGGGCGCATTGGGAAGAAGACTGGCGCGATCCGGGCGCGGGCGTGCCGGCGCTTGCCGGTGCCTGATGCCCGTGAGGGATTCAAAACGGCGCGGAGTTGTAGCGAATTGGAGTGCAGAAGATTCCGAGGCCGCAAGCGTGAGCGCTGCGGCCTCGGCTGGCGATTCGGCGCGCGCCGGGCGCGCCGAATCACCGTAGGCCATTTGCGCCGAGAAAATCAGCCGCGCGCTTGCGCCTCGTCTTCCTGAAGCTTGCGCCACAGGATCTTGCCGCTGCCCGACTTCGGCAGCGTGTCGACGAACTGCACGATGCGCGGCGCCTTGTAGGCCGCCATGTTGGCGTGCGCCCACGCGACGATGTCGTCCTCGCTCACGCTGCCTTGCTGCTTCGGATCGAGCACCACACAGGCTTTCACCGTTTCGCCGCGGCGTTCGTCCAGCGTGCCGATCACGCACACTTCCTTGATCGCCGGATGACGGTACATCAAGGCTTCGACTTCGGCCGGCCACACCTTGTAGCCCGACGCGTTGATCATCCGCTTCAGACGGTCGGTCATGAAGTAATAGCCTTCCTCATCGCGCCGCACGAGGTCGCCCGTGCGCAGGAAGCGCTTGCCGTCGCGTTCGATGAAAGCGTCGCGCGTCGCCTGCGGATTGCGCCAGTAACCCTGCATCACCTGCGGCCCGTGCATGATGAGTTCGCCCGATTCGCCGGCAGGCAATTCTTCGAGCGTGATCGGATCGACCACGCGCGCATCCACGTCGAATACCGGAATGCCGAGACACTGCGGCTTCGGACGCTGCGGCGGATTGATGTGCGTGGCCGCCATCGTCTCGGACATGCCGTAGCCCTCGACGAACTCCAGCCCCGTGAGATCGCGCAGTTTCTTCACCACCGCATCGGGCATCGTCGCGCCGCCGCCGCGCATCCACGCGAGACTCGACAGATCGTATTCGTCGATGCGCGGATTCGAAATGAAATCGACCACCATCGTCGAAATCGCCTGCCATCCGTTGATGCGATAGTGCTCGATCGCGCGCGCGGCGGCATCGCGATCCCAGCGCGGCAGGATGACGATGGTCGAGCCGTTGTAGAGCGGGCTGTTCATGCCGCCCTGCATGCCGGTCACGTGGAAGAGCGGCAGCACCGAAAGCTGCACGGCATCCTGGTTGCTGCCGAACCAGTTGCAACCGCCCACCGCCGTGCTCATCACGCTGCGATGCGTATGCATGCATCCCTTCGGCTTGCCCGTCGTGCCCGACGTATAAGGCATCACGCACAGGTCGTCCGGACCGGCGCTCAACGCGCCCGGAGCGCAGCGCGCATTGAGCACGTCGGCCCAGTGGACGACACCCGGCCCGGCAACATGACGCGGCGCGCTCACGAACTCCGGCGGCGGCGACGAAGGCTCGCGCTTGAGGTAATCGGAATAGGTCGCGACCAGCAGATGATGCAGACCCTCGCCCTCATCCTCGCGCACGTGCGGCGCGATCCGCGCGTAAAGATCCTGCGCGACAAAAGCGGTCGTCGCGCCGCTATCCTCGACGTAATGCGCGAGTTCCTCGGTGAGATTCATCGGATTCACGGGCACGACCACGGCGTTGGCGCGCAGGATGCCGTAATACGCAATGATCCACTGCGGGCTGTTCTGCATGTAGAGCAGCACGCGGTCGCCCGCTTTCACGCCGCAGTGCTGCTGCAGATAACCTGCGACGCGCTCGGCCTCGTCCTTGAACTGCGCGAACGTGACAGGCGTGTCGTAGAAGTAGATATACGGTTTGTCGGGAAAGCGCGCCGCCGACACTTCGGCGTTATAGAACAGGTTCGTGGCCGGAATCGTCAGATGCGGCGACAGATGCGACGGCCAGTGCGGCGAAGGCTGCGCAGATCTCGCGGGCGCCGCGGGTTGAGAAGCGGACTGTGACAGTTCTGACGTGGACATGGCGGTTTCCGTCTCGTTGGATGCGCGCCGCTGCGGCACGCATGTCATGCCATCCGTGCATGCGCCGCGCATGAGGCGGCGCATGCAGGCCGTGATGAAACTCAGACGACGCTCGCGCCGCCGTCGACAGCCAGGTACTGGCCGGTGATATGACGCGAAGCGGCGCTCGCGAGAAACACGACGACGCCCTTGAGATCGTCGTCGTCGCCGAGGCGGTGCAGCGGCGTGCGTTCGATCACGGACTCGCCGAGCTTGTCGAGCAGGCCCGCCGACATCTTCGACGGGAAGAAGCCCGGGCAGATCGCGTTGACGTTGATGCCGTACTTGCCCCATTCGGCTGCGAGCGCACGCGTGAAGTGGATCGCCGCGGCCTTCGACGTGTTGTACGCGATGGTCTGCATCGGGCCGGGCGACGCTTTGAGGCCTGCAACCGATGCGATGTTGATGATCTTGCCGCGCTTGCGCTCAATCATGCAGCGTTTGCCGACTTCGCGCGCGAGGAAAAACGGCGCGTTGATGTTCAGGTTCATGACCTTGTGCCACGCCTCGTCGGGATAGTCCTCGGCCGGTGCGCCCCACGTCGCGCCCGCATTGTTCACGAGGATATCGATCTTCCCGCATGCCGCCAGCGTTTCGTCGACGAGCGGCGCGATGCTCTCTGCGCGCTGGAGGTCGGTGACGACAGTCATCGCCTCGATGCCGCGCTCCTGCAAGTGACGCTGCGCCTGTGCGAGCTCGTCGGCCTTGCGCGCCGTGATCACGACGCGGCACCCCATCTCGCCCAGCGCCTCGGCCATCTGCAGCCCGAGGCCGCGCGAGCCGCCGGTGATGAGCGCCACCTGCCCGCCCAGTTCGAACATGTCCCTGACCTGCATGCTTGCTCCTCCTTGATCTGGGCTGGCCGGTGCGCGGCGCAGCCGATACGTTTGACAGACCCGGCATCGCCGGATCACCGACGATGGCGACCGATTCTAGCGACGCCTTCCGCTGAGGTAAATAAGGAAAGCACGGTCGTTCATTTGAAATGCGCAAAGGGATCACGGAGGTATCGCGTTGAAAAGACGAACCGTTGCGCGATTGAAATCCGTCACTGAATCGTTAATCCGAGTTAACCCGAGTTAACCCGACAGATAAATATGCGCAGAAAATCGATATTTTATAAATTACGTTTTTCTTTCCATTAACACAAATAGCTTTCAGTTGCGACAAATGACCCCAGGGATTAGTCCGAGGTTGTCGCAACATTGGTGCGGATGTTTAATGCCTGGCGTACACTCCCGCCAGGTCCACCGGCTGGCGCGTACCGGACCACACAAGACCTCGCCGCGACAGACGGCGCAGCGCAGCAATATCAGGAGAACAATCAATGAGCTGGACGCGTGAACAGAAGCACGTCACGATCGCCGCCTATCTAGGCTGGACACTTGACGCTTTCGATTTCTTTCTGACCGTATTCGTCCTGAAAGATATCGCCACGGCATTCAACGTCAAAATCCCTGAAGTCGCATTCGCCATTACGCTCACGCTGGCCATGCGCCCGCTCGGCGCGCTGATATTCGGACGCCTCGCCGACAAATACGGTCGCCGCCCGACGCTGATGCTCAACATCGCGTTGTATTCGGTGCTCGGCATGCTCTCGGGCTTCTCGCCGAATCTCACGACCTTCCTCGTCCTGCGCTCGCTCTTCGGCGTCGCGATGGGCGGCGAATGGGGCGTCGGCTCCGCGCTCACGATGGAAACCATTCCGCCGAAATCGCGCGGCATCGTTTCGGGCCTCCTGCAGGCCGGCTATCCGAGCGGCTTCCTGCTCGCCTCGATCGTGTTCGGCGTGTTCTATCAATACGTCGGCTGGCGCGGCATGTTCTTCATCGGCGTCGTGCCGGCGCTGCTGGTGCTCTATATCCGCCGTAACGTGCCGGAATCCCCGGCGTGGAAGGAAATGGAAAAGCGCCCGCGTCCGAGCCTGCTCACGACGCTCAAGCACAATTTCGGCCTTTCGATCTATGCGATCGTGCTGATGACCTGCTTCAACTTCTTCTCGCACGGCACGCAGGATATGTATCCGACGTTCCTGCGCGAACAGCATCACTTCGATCCGCATACCGTCTCGGTCATCACCATCGTGCTGAACATCGGCGCGATCTGCGGCGGTCTGTTCTTCGGTTCGCTCTCCGAGAAGATCGGCCGCCGCAAGGCAATCTTCATCTCCGCGCTCATCGCGCTGCCGGTGCTGCCGCTGTGGGCCTTCTCGAGCGGGCCGGTGCTGCTCGCCATGGGCGCGTTCCTGATGCAGATCTCCGTGCAAGGTGCGTGGGGCGTGATTCCGGTGCATCTGAACGAGATCTCGCCCGACGAAGTCCGCGCGACGTTCCCGGGCCTCGTCTATCAGCTCGGCAACCTGTTCGCCTCGGTCAACGCGACGATGCAGGCGTCGTTCGCCGTCTCGCATGACGACAACTACGGCCTTGCGATGGCGGTCGTGGCCGGCACGGTGGCGGTCATCATCGCCGTGATGATTCTCTTCAGCCGCGAGCGCCGCGGCATCGACATGACGCAGTCTGCAAAGCAAGTGTCGGCTGTCTGATCGCGCATACGCACTGCGGCCACGCGCCGCCGCATCGCAACACGAGACCGCGCGGGTTCACGCCCGCGCGGTTTTTTCGTTTGCGCGTGACGTTCCGTACGCTTTCGCGCCGCGCCGCGGCATGGCACGATTCGGACTGACGAATGGCTGCCGCACGGCTCCCTGCTCGCTGATGCTCACTGCGGCTTGCTGCTCGCCGTTGGCTTGCGGCCATTCGCACCACGCTCCATGCACGATGAACGCAACAACTACTCAAACGACGCCCGGAGAGACCTCATGACCGATCTGCCCTGCCCGCCCTCGACCACCGGCGGCGCCGCGCAACCCGCGCCGGACACCGACGGCGTCTGGTACGCGTCGTATCCCGCAGACGTCCCGCGTGAAATCGACGTGCACAGCTACGCCTCGCTCACGCAATTCTTCGATGACTGCACCGCACGCTACGGCCAACGCGTGGCCTACGTGAGCGCCGGTTCGCCGATGACCTATGCCGCACTCGCGCGCAAGGCCGCCGCGTTCGCATCGTGGTTACAAGGCGCAGGCGTCAAGCCGGGCGAGCGCGTCGCCATCATGCTGCCCAACACGCTGCAATATCCGGTCGCGCTGTTCGGCGCGCTGAAGGCCGGCGCCATCGTGGTCAACGTGAATCCGCTCTACACCGCGCGCGAACTCACGCACCAGTTGCAGGACAGCGGCGCGCAAACCATCGTCGTGTTCGAAAATTTCGCGAAAACGCTCGAAGACGCATTGCCCGGCACGCGCGTCAAGAACATCGTCGTGACGGGGCTCGGCGATCTGCTCGGCGAAGGCTTCAACCTGAAGGGCCGCTTTATCAACTTCATGCTGCGGCACGTCAAGAAACTCGTTCCTGCGTACCGGCTGCCGCATGCGGTCAAACTCCTCGACGCGCTCGCACAAGGCGCACGGCACCCCGTCGCGCCCGTCAACGTCAAGAGCGGCGATCTCGCGTTCCTGCAATACACGGGCGGCACGACGGGTGTCGCGAAAGGCGCGATGCTCACGCACGGCAATCTCGTCGCCAATCTCGTGCAGGCGAAGGTGTGGACGGCGGGCCAGCTCGACGCCGATCAGGAAACCGTGCTCACGCCGCTGCCGCTCTATCACATCTATTCGCTGACCGTGAACGCGATGGTGTTCATGGCGCTCGGCGGCCGCAACATCCTGATCGCGAATCCGCGCGACATCAAACGCGTGATGAAGACGATCCGGCATGAGAAGTTCAGCTGCATCTCGGCGGTGAATACGCTTTACAGCGCGCTGCTCGATAACGAGGAATTCCGCCAGCGCGACTTCTCGGGCCTCAAGCTCGCGATGGCGGGCGGGATGGCGACGCAGCGCGCCGTCGCCGAGCGCTTCAAGGCCGTGACCGGCCAGCCGATTATCGAAGGCTACGGCCTCACCGAATGCTCGCCGATCGTGACGCTCAATCCCGTCGATATCGGCCACCAGCACGACTTCGACGGGATGATCGGCCTGCCCGCGCCGTCGACGCAGGTGCGCTTTCGCCGGGACGACGGCACGTGGGCGAACATCGGCGAGGCTGGCGAGCTCTGCGTGAAGGGCCCGCAGGTCATGCAAGGCTACTGGAACCGCCCCGACGAGACCGCCAAGGTCCTCGACGCCGACGGCTGGCTCGCAACCGGCGACATCGGCGTGATGGACGCACAGGGCTACGTGCGGCTCGTCGACCGCAAGAAGGACTTGATCATCGTGTCGGGTTTCAATGTGTACCCGAACGAGATCGAGGACGTGATCGCCTCGCATCCGGGCGTGCGCGAAGTGGCGGCGATCGGCGTGCCCGATCCGGTGCAGGGCGAACGCGTGAAGGTGTTCGTCGTGCGCCGCGACCCGACGCTCACCGAGGACGCGCTGATCCAGTTCTGCCGCGAGCAGCTCACGGGCTACAAGGTGCCGCGCATCGTCGAGTTCCGCGATGCGCTGCCGCAATCGAACATCGGCAAGATCCTGCGGCGCGCGCTGCGCGACGAAGCCGCCGGGAAGAAAGCGCCGGCCTGATTCGTTGATGCCGTGTCGGCGCAGCTTCATCGTGGCTTCCCGCGCAGGTTCCCGGTGAGTGCGCGCCGCAACGGATCGACGAATTCATGGAGCGTGCGCCGATGAGGTTTCGCACAACGCCGTCTGCCTGTCTCCTGACCCTCTGCGCCGCGCTCGTGCTTCCCTGCGCCGTCGCGCGTGCGCCGTCTGCAGCCGTGGACGCCGACGCGCGCGCGCTCGCATCGCCCGGCGACGAACGGTCCGCGGACGTCGGGCGTCTGCCGCTAGACGATCAGGTCCGCTGGCTGCAACATGCCGCGCAGGACGGAGGACTCGCCACGCTCGACGACGCGCAACTCGTCGCGCTTTTCGCCTCGCTCGATCCGCGCGCGCTGCCGCGCTACATCGAGGCAGGCCCGAACGGCTATGCCTCGTGCGAGTTCGTGCTGCGGCGCAAGGAGCGCATCCACGGCCGCTGGCCCGCCGAACCCGACCACATGCTCGTGCGGCTTGCGCACGCGCCGCTGCGGATCTACGCGCGCTGGCTCCCCGACGGCGCGCACGCGGGCCAGGAAGTGCTCTACGACGCCGCGCGCCGCACTGACGCCATGTACGGCCATCCGGGCGGCCTCTTTCACAGGGTGTCGCTCTGGACGCAACTCGACGGCGTGTTCGCCCATGCGCAATCGCGCCATCTGCTGACCGATCTCGGCACCGAGTACATCGCGCACCGCTTTGTCGATGAGGACGCGCGCCTTGAGCAAGCGGGGCTCGTGCGGCCCGCGCAAATCAGCGTGAAGACGGTGGACGGCGTGCGTGTGGTCGCGTTCACCTGGGATGCGCCGCCCGGCGAGAACAGCGGCTACGCGAGCAAGGAAACGCTCGGGCTGGATTTACGGCATCCGTGGTTCCGCTTGGCGCAGTCGTACGACAGCGACGGCAGGCCGTTCGAAGAGATCGTCTTCGAGCACATCGAGCCGAAGTCCTTCGACGCGCTCACGTTCGATTCGAAGAATCCGGACTATCGCTTTCAGGCGTGGCGCTGATCGTAAGCACATCAGCACGTCAGCACGTCAGCACATCAACACGACAGCGCCGCTCGGCGCTGCGAGACGCGTCAGCACGAACTGGTCGGAGGGCCGCAGCGCGGCAATCATGCGCGTGTGCGCTCCGGCGTGTTGGGCGCGTTCGGCGCGGGAGGCGAGGCGCGCATGCCAGAGCACGCCGATGTCGTCGTCAGCGGGCCACGCCTCGATGCCTGTGCGCGCAGCGTATTGCGCAAGCGCCCTGCCTTGCGCGAGCGCGGGATCGAAGAGCGCGATACACGAAAGCGCACACGCGCGCGCGCTTTCGCCCGTGAACGCAACTCGCACACCGCGCGCGGGCGCGATATCGCACGCGGCGGCGAAGAGCGCGCCGCCCGTCTCGCACAGAAATGTCCGCCGGTCCATCGCAGCCTCCCGCTTACGTGTAGCCGCGCTCGTGCCGCCACACCGCCGGCCACACGCCTTGCTTGCCCGGCGACAACACGCCGTGCGGATCGAGCGCGTCCTTGAGGGTTTCCGCGAGACGCAGCAACGCGCCGTCGTTGAAGCCGTATTGCGCAGCGGCGAAGTCCATGTACAGCAGATGCGAGCGGTACACGCCATAGCCCGCCGCGCGCGCGTCGCTCATCAGCGCGCGCAGCAGATCGCCCGCACGTTCGGCATCGTTGCGCCGCTCGCGCGCGAAGATCGCCGCGAAGATGTGATGCAAACAGCGCCCCGCCGCCGTGAAGCCGCCGTAGTAATCGAAACCGTATTCGGCCGCGCGCGTCTTCACGAGCGTGTACTGGCGCATCGCATCGCGCCCATCGGCGGGACACAGCGGAGAGAAATCCACATGCGCGCCCAAACCGCCGCGCCAGTCGAGCATGCGAAACGCGGTCATCGTCGGAATGCCCACGAGGTTGCGGTCCGCACCGCCTTGCGGCCCGTCGCCTGCTACGTCGTCCGCCAAGTAGCGCGTCGCGGCGATGCGCGCGTGCGGCGCCGCTGCAAACGCGCGCTCGACCACGCGCCGCTGCGCATCGATGACTTCGGGCGTGCCGTACAGACCGAAGTGCAGATTCCAGCGGCCCACGCCGAGATCGCGCTGCATCGCGCTCACGGCAGCCTCCGGCATCGGCCCGTCGCCGTCGAACCAGCGCGTACGCGGCGCGATGCCCGCCGCGCGCCGGATCACGCCTTCGATCGCAGCATGATTGCGAATCGTCCCATCGAGCTGCAGCGGGCGCAGGGTATCGACAAGCACGGCGAGATCCGCTTCGTCGGGAACCTGCACCTCGCCGAGCAGATACGCCGGCGGCGCGGGCATCAGCCATACGCCCAGTTTCGTGACGACGCCGTAGTTCGACTGCGTGAAAAGCGCATCGAATCCGGGGCCGTAGCCATGCCGGTAAAGCTGCCATGCGGTGCCGGTTTCGATCGCGCCCATGCCGGTGCGCACGATGTCGCCGTTCGCGAGCACGACCTCGATGCCGCACAGCGTCGCGGCGTGATCGCCGTAGGGTGTCGTGCCGAAGCCGCGTTCGAGCGTGTTGCCGGTCACGCTGCCCCACCCGGCGGCGGGCGGATCGACCCACAGGCGGTAGCCGCCGTCGCGCAGATGGGCGTACAGATCGAAGTAGCTCACGCCGGGTTCGACGAGCGCGTAGGCGAGCCGCTCGTCGACGGCGAGAATGCGTTTCAGGCGCTGCAGGTCCAGCACGACCGATCCGGACAGACGCGGCGCCGCACCGCCATAGGCGAAGTTGCGGCCCGTCGACACGGTCCACAGAGGCACGCGCGTCTCGTTCGCGACGCGCAGGATCGCGCGGACTTCGTCGACGTCGGCGGGCAACAGCGCCGCCGACGGCGCGAACGCGCGCGGATTGGCAACCGGCACAAAGGGATCGAGATACGGTTCGAGCGCCGCGCCGCCCCGGCACACATTGGGTGTGCCGACGATCGACTCGAACGCCGCCAGCGCGCGCTCGAAGTGCGCCTCGCTCATGCCCGGCGGCAAGATGCGCGCGGCGTCCCGCATCGCGCCGCCCGTCACCACCGTCCCCACTGCGAGGGCTTGCCGCCCAGCGCGCCGCAGAGTTCGTACGCGATGGCCTGCAGCTTGCCTTCCGTGGGCGGGCCGGATAGCGCGTAGCCCATGCGGTCGGTGGTCCAGTAGAACGTGCGGCGATTGCCGTCGCGCAGCAGGCGCACCGCGCCGCTGTCCTTGCCGGATGCGCCGACGTACAGCGTGAGCCGCTCGCCCGCGTCGTTCTCGTACATGAACTGCGCAGCCGGTCCCGTGGTGCCCGGCAGCAGCCGTCCGCCGACGAGTGCATAGCCATATTCGCTCAGCGACGGCACCGAGAGCGGCTTGCCGAGCCGCTTCGACAGCCACGCGACCAGATGCGTCTCATCGGCCGCACCGACTTCGACCGGATGGCGTTGCTCGGGCGTATAGACGGCGTAGGCGACGTCCGCATGGCGCGCGAAGGCATCGGGATCGGCGGGCGTGACGAAGCCGCCCGCGCGTGCGCTGTCCGCTTCCGCACCCGATCCGGCGCTTGACCCGGTAACCACCGCGTTTGCCCCGCCGCGCGGAACAAATGCGGCGGCAGCGAGCGCGATGCCCGCACCCGCGGCGCACCAGGCGGCGGCCATGCCGAAGCTCCACCACCACGGATTGCGTGGCCGCAGCACGAGCCAGGAAGCCGGCGTCGGGTCCGCAGCGCTTGCGCGGCAGAGCGCCTGCAACGCCGATTTCTGGGCGAAATACGCGCCAACGCGGTTTGCGGCGAGCGGATCGTCCGTAATTCGTGCATGCAGCGCGGCCCGTTCGTCAGACGACAGTTCGCCGTCCACGTACGCCGAAAGCGTTGCGAGATCCGTTTCGGGCGCGCCGCCATCGGCTGCTGCGGCCAGCAGGCGCTCCCGATCGCGTTCGAGGTCGTCGTGATTCATCGCGTAGTCCCCACCACCCTGAGCGATGCAGTGCGCCGCGCGGGATCCTGGCCGAGCAGCACCCGCAGATGTTCGCGCGCGCGCGACAGGCGCGACATCACGGTGCCGGACGGCACGCCGAGCACGGCCGACGCTTCCTGGTAGCTCAGTTCCTCGACACACACGAGCAACAGCACCTCGCGCTGTGCGGCGGGCAGCAGATAGAGCGCGCGCTGCAGGTCGCGCAGATCGAGCCCGTCGACCTCGCCGTGCGGCGCTTCGAGCGTGCGCCACGGCGCGCTTTCGTCGTCGACCGTAATCTCGCGGCGGCCGCGCAACTGGTCGATATAAATGTGACGCAGGATCGTCAGCAGCCAGGCGCGCAGATTGCTGTCCGGCCGAAACGAATTCCAGTGCGAGAGCGCGCGCTCGGCCGCATCCTGCACGAGATCGTCGGCCCAGGCTGCGTCGCCCGTCAGCGAGCGCGCATAGCGCCGCAGTGGCGCGAGCTGCGCCACCACTTGCGCCTCGAACTCCCTGGACGGATGGCGCGGCACCCCGTCCGCCCGTCAGTAACCGCTGCCCGAGCTGCTGCCCGCACTTCCCGACGACGAGCTACCGCTCGTATTCATGTCGCTGCACGCGGCCAGCCCTGTCCCGGAAACAGCGACCAGCATCAGGAACACCAGTAGCTTGCGAAACCGCTTCATCGTCACCTCCTTCGCAGGACGCGCCTTGCCGTGTTGCCCCGGATACCTTGCGAAGCGCACGATGCGCGACGCAAGTGCCGACACACGGATAAACGCGCCGAAAGTCCCCGTTATTCCCTTTATTCCCGTTGTGTACGTTGTTTCCGGCTGTTTTTTGACTGTATATCGTGTGCAGTCGCGTGCATGCTGCATGTGAGGCGCCGCACATAACGAATGGGGCGCGAGACGCGAGAATGACTGCCGCTGTAAAGCGAAAGCAAAGTGTCGGCAATCGACGAGAATCAGTTGCGCACGGGCCGCCGCTTTGCACTACGCTGTGAGCGTACGCCGCAAATGCGGCGCACTGTCACAGATCGGGCGTGAATGCCGTCGCTGGTGTCATCACGGGTGTCTTCGCAGATTTCAGGCGCGGATGCAATGTAGCGGACGCCGAAGACGCCTCGGGCACGAAGCTGACCCCGCCCGCAACCTTGCCGCCGCCGAGGGAAGCAACGATGAGCACGACCCGCCACTCTGCCGATCCGGCGCCGAGCCGGTATAGTGCTGCAGTAGCGCGTGCTCACGCACGCGAATCCCGCCGCCACAAGGTAGAATCCCGGCGAGCAAACGTTTTCAACTGAATGCGGCATCGAGCCGCCAGGTCATATTTCGTCCATGCCTTCCGCAGAATCGCATCCTCAAAACGACTTCATGAACGCCGCGCGCAAGGAACGTAAGCGCGTCGAAATCTATCTGGTCAACGGCATTCGCCTGACCGGATGCATCGAGTCGTTCGATCAGTACCTCGTGATGCTGCGCACGCCTGTCGGCCTGCAAGGCATCTACAAGCGCGCCATCTCCACGATCCAGCTCGACACCGGCACGCGGCCGGGCCCGCGTCCGGCGCGACCGGCGCATGCCGGCGAGCACACGAGCCGCGGCGTCCATGGCAGCCATGGACCGCGCGAGCCCCGCGAACCGAGAGAGCCGCGCGAATCGCAGGAATCGTGGAACGCTCCCGCCCCGTCAGGCGATCGTCCGCCGCAGGACGGCCCGGTGGTCGTCACGCGCCGACGCCGGCTCTACGGCACCGGCAATAATGGCGGCGGCGACTCCGGCAACGTCTGAGCGGTATCACCGCGCGCATCGCCGCGCACGCGTTTTCAACCGGAAACCGGCGACCCGATGCGGTCGCCGCGCCGGTACGCAGCGGCGCGTCTGCCGCACATAGCGCCTCTTTTGCCACTTCCATTGCTTTCGGGCAGCACCGCAGGTGCCGCCCGAAACCCGCCTGCATTCAGGGTTTTATCCGTTGGGATATGCTGGGACACGCACGTCCTGCCACGGAGAACATCATGAGTGCGTCGAAGAAAACCCCCATGCGGTCACCTGCAGATCCGCTCGACGAAGCGCTGGAAGAAACCTTTCCGGCGAGCGATCCGATCGCGGTCAAGCCGACCCCAAGCAAGCCCGAGCATCACCACGCGGTGAAGCGAGGAAGGCGCGCGGGCACCACCGCCCACGGCGCCAGACATTGAGTTGTGCGATGCGCGCGGCAGCGCGCACGGCAAAAATCGCACGCAGATGATCGCGGCGCGCGCAGCCGGGCCGCTGCACCGCTCAAGAGGCTATGTCGGCAGTCTGTGAGGGTGGGTCGCGGCGCCAGTCGCGCATCCAACAACGAACGATGTTGGCGGCTGATGGGCGCGAGCGAGAAAAGCCAGACGCGCGCGGCGGCTAAATCACAGCGCGCGAAGGGACACGAAGCCGCCGAACGTGGCGGCCCCATGAAAGAAATGTCTCACGGCGAACCGGCGTGCCGAAGCATCGCCGCGCAGGCGAGCGAACGCAAAGGCGGCGGTACGTCCGGGACGCCCGTCCGCCCTTTGATCGCGAAAGATTCATGCCGCCGCAAACCGCAGCGGCACGACACTTATTGCGTCGGCAAGCCGCCTTCGACCTGACGCTGCAGTTCGCGCACCTGGCGCTGCACCGAGCGCAGCTGATCTTGCGCCGCCGTCTTCTGAGCCTGCAGCGCAGTCGCCTGCTCGCGCGACTGTTTCTGCTGGTCGGCCACGAGCGCCTGCTGCTGACGCGCGACCGTGAGGTCGGCTTGCAGCCTGCTTGCGTGCTCCTGGGTCAGCGCAATCATGCGATCGGTGAATGCCTTCTGCGCTTCGAGGCGGATGCGGCGAATCTCGACTTCCGAAAGCTGCTGGGTCTTTGCCGCGAAATCGCGGTAGATCGCTTCGGCGCGCGTTTCGTCGCTCGTCTTGATGACGCGCCAGAACGTCTTGTTCTGGAACAGTGCGACGTAGTACGTCATTTCCTTGCCGTAAAACAGCAGGCTCGCGCCGTACGCACCGTTATAGGTCGTGCGAAGCTCATTAAGCTGCGACGCGCCGATCATCTTCTGAAGCTCGGCCACGTTACCGGCCGCGTTCTGCTGCGCCTCATCTGGCGTCAGCACATCCGTCTGGCCCGGCGCTACCGATGCCGCCACAGTCGCCTGAGGCGCCGACGCCGCGATAACCGCGGCAGGCTGGGCCGCCGACGCGGCAGATTCAGCGTTAGACGCTTCAATACCCTGCGTTGTTTGCTGGGTGGTCGGCCCAGCGGATTGCAATGCAGACTGCGCGCAGCCCGCTTGCGTACCCCCGATTAGCACCATGACTGCCAGTGCCGCGTTTCGAACTCTCCGGTCGTAGTTCATGTAGTTCCTGCTTTGAACAGTTCTAGTTTTGGCAAAACGGCCTAATTATTACTCACTTTCCCCGGTTTCGGGCTTCTCATCGCAAAATTGCTGCTTTCACTACTTTTCCCGCAACACTTTTCGCCTGATACCGGGAAATCGTGACTTATCTTTGCGCCGGCATTTGCGCCCGTAGCGGGTCTGGTATACGGCAGCGGAGGCGACGCATCGCGCCTACATGCCCGACACACAACTTCGCGATGCCAGTTTGCACCAGGAACCCTACGCTGCCGGGCGCGAGTATGGACTCGCCTTGAGCCGTCGCAAGGCTTACTGCCGCTTGCACGGCCATCACGCCGGTCTGCACGCCCCGCTGAGATGCCGTTGAGCGGCGTTGACTACGGAAATCGCGAGTTCAGGATGCACTGAAGTGACGTACTGCCCGCATAGGTGTGCCCATATGGCGATAGAACGGGATCGCGCGAGTCCACATCGCCTGAAATCGAAACGCACCACGCGAGTGTCGGCAACCCGGACCTGCGCCTCGGTCGAACGCAAGGCGATGAGTGGCTGGATCACTGGCTCGCTCCCGGCTCGGATGCAACTTAACCATGCGGGCCGCGCGCTCAACGACACAAGCGCCGATCCGGCAATTAATAAGGATGCCTTCAGTTATCCAGCCCACGCACGGCACAGCGCAATTCAAGCCACGTCTGCACCCTCACGCCAGATGGATCGAACACGACATACGCGTCGCCCCGACCCATCGCACGAGCGACTAGAGTCCCTCCTCTCAAACGGAGACACCGCTTTCGCGTATGCTGCCCACACCGCCGGGCGCGGCGCGCGATGCGCGGTCCGCACGGCCAGGACAAACCATAGGAGACAAAGGATGAACCGGATCACCGGACGCACCGTTGCGTTCGCCGCGCGCGCGGCAACCCAGCTCGCGCTCGCGAGCGCCTTGCTCGGCGGCGCAATTGCGGCCTATGCCCAGACCGATACGCCGGTCGGCGTGTGGCAGACCGTCGACGATCACACCGGCCAGCCGAAGGCGCTCGTCCAGATCAGCGTCGACGGCAGCGGCCAGCTCAGCGGAAAGGTCATCAAGGGACTCAGCGCGAACGACAATCCGGAGCGCAAGTGCACTGCGTGCACGGACGCACGCAAGGACCAGCCGATTCTCGGCATGACGGTCATTGACGGGATGAAGAAGACCGACGATGGCTGGGACAACGGTCACATCCTCGATCCGGAAAACGGCAAGGTGTACCGCTGCAAGATGCACGTCGAAGACGGCGGTCACAAGCTCGTGGTGCGCGGTTATCTGGGCATCGCGCTGCTCGGCCGCTCACAAACGTGGATTCGCCAGCAGTAGTTGTCAACAGTAGTTGCCAGCAGCAGTCGCCAACTGAAGCGGCATTTCGACGTGGATGAGGAGAACGGATGCGAAGCAGTGCGGGGCCGCGAGACATCGCGCGCACCCGCCTGCATGCGCATCCGGAAGTGGCTTCGCCTGCCACGGTGAACCTGTGGGCCGGACGGCGATCCACAGGCCGTGATGCTACTCAGGAACTCGGGCGAAACAGCAGGCGATGAGTGGGGAACGGCGGCGTCCCCGTGGATGTGACCGGGCCGAACGGCGAACCCTTCTTCACCGGCTGCGGCTCGTTGCGCATGCCCTTGCCCGCGCGGTTCATCGGCTTGCGCATGCGCGATTCAAACGCATGGCACACAACCGCGCCTTCATCACCGAACAGTTCGGCCATCACGCGCTTGAGTACGCCGTCGTCGTACCAGGCTTTGAACCGGCGATGGCAGGTCTGGTACGAGGGATAGCGGCGCGGCATGGCCGACCACGTCGCGCCGCTATACATGACCCACAAAACACCATTGAGTACCGACCGCGTATTGGCGAGCGGCCGGCCGCGCAATTCGGTACGCTGCCGCAATTCGGGGAAAAGCGGCATGACGCGTTCCCATTCGTCCTCGTTGATATCGCGATGCGGGGTCAAGGTGTTCTCCTTTGTCGGGGCAGTCACCGACAAACGATATCCACTTGCCCCCGCGCCGAGTATCAGACGGGTCTGAATCTTGAAAACATCGACGCACCCGTTTTTCGCGACATTCGCTACCTTCACGACGACGCGCGGGCGCGCTTGCTCAGGTGAGCGACGTATCGACGATACGGCGCGGCGCTTCGAGATATTCCTTCGACTGCATTTCGACGATCCGCGAGACCGTGCGCGTGAATTCGTTCGCCATCGGGCCTTCGACGTAGAGCGCCTCGGGACACACCGCCGCCGACATCAGCAGCTTCACCTTGTGGTCGTAGAACACGTCGATGAGCCATGTGAAGCGGCGCGCTTCGGACTGCATGCGCGGCGTCATCTGCGGCACGCCCGACAGAATCACGGCGTGAAAGCGGCTCGCCAGTTCCAGATAGTCGTTCTGCGAGCGCGGCCCGCCGCACAGCGTCGCGAAATCGAACCAGACCACGCCGTCGGCGCGACGCAGCGCCTTGATCTCGCGCTTCTCGATGTGCAGGATCGGGCTTTCGTCGGGCACCGCCGCGAGTTGTGCGAACGAGTGCCGCAGTGCGCGGTCGGCTTCGGCGCCGAGCGGCGTATGGTAGACCTCGACCTGCGCGAGCGTGCGCTGCCGGTAGTCGATGCCCGCGTCGACGTTGAGCACGTCGAGCTTGTCCTTGAGCAGCGCGATGGCGGGCAGCATGCGATCGCGGTGCAGGCCGTCGGGATAGAGCAGATCGGGATCGTAGTTGGACGTCATCACGAACTGCACGCCGTTCGTGAAGAGACGATCGAGCAGCCGATACAGGATCATCGCGTCGGCGATGTCCGAGACATGGAATTCGTCGAAGCAGATCAGGCGGTATCGCTTCGCAATGCGGCGCGCGAGTTCGTCGAGCGGATCGGCCTGGCCCTTGAGTTCTTCCAGCTCGCGATGCACCTCGCGCATGAATTCGTGAAAGTGCAGGCGCGTCTTGCGCTGCACGGGCACGACCGCATAGAAGCTGTCCATCAGGAAGCTCTTGCCGCGCCCCACGCCGCCCCACATGTACACGCCGCGCGGCAGATCGGGGTGAATGATGAGCTTCTTGAACGCGTTCGAGCGGCGCGCCTTGTACGCAACCCATTCGTCGTAGCACTGCTGCAGCCGGTCGACCGCGGCGCGCTGGGCCGCATCTGACTGGTACCCGCGGTTTTGCAGTTCCTTTTCGTAGTACTCGGTGACGTTCATTTCATGGGCCGCAAATAAGCAAAGGCGGGAGGGATAGACCCCACCCGCCTCTTCGTCGTGATGCAAATTACAACGCGGCAGAGCATCCAAAAGAGCCGGACGCCCTGCCCGCGCGCATTACATGTTGAGTGCGCGCTTGTCGGTGGCGAGAGCCGCCTCGCGCATGACTTCGGAGAGCGACGGGTGCGGATGGCAGATGCGGCCGATGTCTTCGGCTGCCGCCTTGAATTCCATCGCCACCACGGCTTCCGCGATCAGGTCCGATGCGTTCGCCGAGATGATGTGCACGCCGAGCAGCTCGTCGGTCTTCGCGTCGGCGATCATCTTCACAAAGCCGTCGGCCTTGTTGATGCCGAGCGCGCGGCCGTTCGCCATGAACGGGAACTGGCCCGTCTTGATGTCGCGGCCTTCGGCCTTGAGCTGCTGCTCCGTCTTGCCGACCCATGCGATTTCCGGCTCGGTGTAGATCACCCACGGAATGCAGTTGTAGTCGATGTGCGGCTTCTGGCCATCGATGATCTCGGCCACCAGCACGCCTTCGTCTTCGGCCTTGTGCGCGAGCATCGGGCCGCGCACCACGTCGCCGATCGCGTACACGTTCGGCACGCTCGTCGCGCAGTGGTTGTCGACGTCGATGAAACCGCGCTCGTTCGCCTTCAGGCCGATCGCTTCGAGGCCGAGGTTGTCGGTGTTCGGCACGCGGCCCACCGAGACGATCAGGCGGTCGGCTTCGAGCGTCTGCGCCTTGCCGTCCTTGTCCGTGTAGGCGATCGTGACGTTCTTGTCCGTTGCCTTCACTTCGCCGACCTTCACGCCGACGTGAATGTCGAGCCCCTGCTTCTTGAGGAGCTTGGCGGCTTCCTTCGACAGCGACTGGTCGGCCGCGCCGAGGAATTCCGGCAGCGCTTCGAGCACCGTGACTTCGGAACCCAGACGACGCCACACCGAGCCGAGTTCCAGGCCGATCACGCCTGCGCCGATCACGGCGAGCTTCTTCGGCACGGCGTCGAACGAGAGCGCGCCTTCGTTGTCGGCGACGATCTTGTTGTCGACCGGGATGCCCGGCAGGTGACGCGCCTTCGAACCGGTCGCGATGATGACGTTCTTCGCCGTCACGACTTCCGCGTCGGCTTCGCCGCTCACTTCGATCTGCACGCCGGCTTCGTTCTTGCCGACGAACTTGCCGTGACCCTTGAGCCACGTGATCTTGTTCTTGCGGAACAGGAACTCGATCCCCTTCGTCATCTTTTCGACGATGTCGTTCTTGCGGGCCAACATCTTCGAGACGTCGATCTTGACGTCCGAAACGCTGATGCCGTGATCGATCAGGTGATGCTGGGCGTTTTCGAACTGTTCCGACGAAGCGAGCAGCGCCTTCGACGGAATGCAGCCCACGTTCAGGCAGGTGCCGCCGAGCTTCAGCGCGCCGGCCGGGTTCTTCCACTTTTCAATGCAGGCAACCGACTTGCCGAGTTGGGCAGCGCGGATCGCCGCGATATAGCCGCCGGGGCCGGCGCCGATCACGACGACGTCAAATTCTTTGGACATGGTCATCCTTTCGAGACTTGAGCGCGGCACGCGGGCGGTGGTTTCCACCGCCCGCGCACGCGACGCTCAGAGAGACTTGATGATGCGAATGATGCGCAATGAAGAAGCGCCGCTTTACAGATCGAGCAGCAGACGAGCCGGATCTTCCAGCGCGTCCTTCATGGCGACCAGCGACAGGACGGCTTCGCGGCCGTCGATGATGCGGTGGTCGTACGACATCGCGAGGTAGTTCATCGGACGGATCACGATCTGGCCGTTCTCGACGACAGCGCGTTCCTTCGTGGCGTGCACGCCGAGGATCGCCGACTGCGGCGGGTTGATGATCGGGGTCGAGAGCATCGAGCCGAACACACCGCCGTTCGAGATCGAGAACGTACCGCCGGTCATTTCCTCGATCGACAGCTTGCCGTCCTTCGCCTTCTGACCGAACTCGGCGATCTTCTTTTCGATGTCGGCGAGGCTCATCTGGTCGGCGTTGCGCAGGATCGGCACCACGAGACCGCGCGGCGAGCCGACAGCGATACCGATGTCGAAGTAGCCGTGGTAGACGATGTCGTTACCGTCGATCGACGCGTTCACGAGCGGGAACTTCTTCAGCGCGTGAACAGCCGCCTTCACGAAGAACGACATGAAGCCGAGCTTCACGCCGTGTTCCTTCTCGAACTTGTCCTTGTACTTGTTGCGCAGGTCCATGACCGGCGCCATGTTCACTTCGTTGAACGTCGTGAGGATGGCGTTGGTCTGCTGCGACTCGAGCAGACGCTCGGCGATACGCGCACGCAGACGCGACATCGGCACGCGCTGTTCCGGACGGTCGGCGAGCCAGTTGCCGGCAGCGGCCGGCGCCTTGACGTCCGGCAGCGACGGGCGTGCAGCGGCGGGCTTCGCAGCCGGTGCGGGTGCGGCGGCCTTCGGCGCACCGGCGCCGAGCACGTCCTGCTTCGTGATGCGGCCGTCACGGCCCGTGCCGGCGACGTCCGAACCCGACAGACCCTTCTCGGCCATCAGCTTCGAAGCGGCGGGCGAAGCGACGCTGCTGCTGGCGCCCGTCGTTGCTGCCGCGGCGGCGGCAGCGGGTGCTACGGCAGCGGCCGGAGCGGCTGCGGGTGCAGCGGCTGCAGCTGCAGTAGCGGGCGCTGCTGCGCTTGCCTTGCCTTCCGTGTCGATCTTCGCGATCACTTGATCGGCCACGACGGTGTCGCCGTCGTTGGCCAGGAACTCGGCCAGCACGCCGGCTGCGGGCGCCGGCACTTCGAGCACGACCTTATCGGTCTCGAGTTCGATGAGGATTTCGTCCTGGGCAACAGCTTCGCCCGGCTTCTTCTTCCACTGCAGCATGGTGGCTTCCGAAACCGACTCCGAAAGCTGGGGGACCTTGACTTCAACGATAGCCATGTGATTTTTTCCTGAATACGTACCGGGGTTTCCCCCGTGAAACGAACCGGGTCGCGCACGTGAGCGCGGGAAAGCGCGTCATTCGCGAGTCGCGCCTTCCCGGTTCGAGTTGCTCTTTCGTGCTTACTTCGCGACCTGCGCGCCCTTCAGGCGGCCGAACGCACCTTCGATCAGCGCCTTCTGCTGCTCGTAGTGCTTCGCGTAGTAGCCGACCGCCGGCGAGGCGGAAGCAGGACGGCCGCTGTACGCGAGCTTCTGCCCTTCCTTCATGCCTTCCTTCAGGTGGTGCTCGATGTAGAACCACGGGCCCTGATTCTGCGGCTCGTCCTGCACCCAGACCACTTCGGTCGCGTTGTCGTACTTCTTCATTTCCGCTTCGAACTGCTTGTGTGCGAACGGATAGAGCTGTTCGATCCGCACGATCGCGACGTCGCCCACCTTCGCTTCGCGGCGATGCGCGACGAGGTCGTAGTACACGCGGCCCGAGCAGGCGACCACGCGCTTGACCTTCTTCGGATCGATCGACTCGTCCACTTCGCCGATGACCGGCATGAACGTGCCGTTCGCGAGATCGGACAGATCCGACACGGCTTCCTTGTGGCGCAGCAGCGACTTCGGCGTGAAGACGATGAGCGGCTTGCGGAAGAGGCGGATCATCTGGCGGCGCAGCAGGTGGAAGACCTGCGCCGGCGTGGTCGGCTGAACGACCTGCATGTTGTGCTCGGCGCACAGTTGCAGATAGCGTTCGATACGCGCCGACGAGTGCTCCGGACCCTGGCCTTCATAGCCGTGCGGCAGCAGCATCGTGAGACCCGAGACGCGGCCCCACTTCACTTCGCCCGACGAGATGAACTGGTCGATCACGACCTGCGCGCCGTTTGCGAAGTCGCCGAACTGGCCTTCCCACAGCACGAGCGTGTTCGGTTCGGCGGTCGAGTAGCCGTACTCGAAACCGAGCACCGCTTCTTCGGACAGCACCGAGTCGATCACCGTGAACTTCGCCTGGTTCTCGGCGATGTTCTGCAGCGGGATGTACGTGCCGTCGTTCCAGCGCTCGCGGTTCTGGTCGTGCAGCACCGCGTGACGGTGCGTGAACGTGCCGCGGCCCGAATCCTGGCCGGTCAGACGGACGGTGTAGCCCGAAGCGACCAGCGATGCGAACGCGAGGTGTTCGCCCATGCCCCAGTCGAGCTTCGCGTCGCCCTTGCCCATCGTGCGGCGGTCGTTGATGACGCGCTCGACGAGCGGGTGAACCTTGAAGTTCTCGGGGACCGTGGTAATGCGTTCGGCGAGGCGCTTGAGTTCGGCGAGCGGAACGGCCGTATCGGCGGCGTCGGTCCACTTGCGGTTCAGGAACGGCACCCAGTCGACGGCGTACTTGCTCTTGTAGTTCGAGAGCACCGGGTCGAGCGTCTGGTTGCCTTCGTCCATCGCGGCGCGATACGCCTTGACGTAGCCGTCGGCGTCCGCTGCCGTGATCACGCCCTGCTGCACGAGCTTCTCGGCGTACAGCGCACGGGTGCCCGGGTGCTGCGCGATCTTCTTGTACATGAGCGGCTGCGTGACCGCCGGCGTGTCCTGCTCGTTGTGGCCGAGCTTGCGGAAGCACACGATGTCGACGACGACATCCTTGTGGAACTGCATGCGGTATTCGATCGCGAGCTGCGTGGCGAGCACGACTGCTTCGGGATCGTCGCCGTTCACGTGCAGCACCGGCGCTTCGATCATCTTGACCACGTCGGTGCAATACAGCGTCGAGCGCGTATCGCGCGGGTCCGACGTCGTGAAGCCGATCTGGTTGTTGATGACGATGTGCAGCGTGCCGTGCGTGCCGTAGCCGCGCGTCTGCGCGAGGTTCAGCGTTTCCATCACGCAGCCCTGGCCCGCGAAAGCCGCGTCGCCGTGGATCTGCACCGGCAGCACCTGCAGGCCGTTTTCGTCGCCGCGGCGATCCATACGCGCCTTGGCCGAGCCTTCGACCACCGGGTTGACGATTTCGAGGTGCGACGGATTGAATGCGAGCGACAGGTGGACCGGGCCGCCTTCGGTGGCCATATCCGACGAGAAGCCCTTGTGGTACTTCACGTCGCCGGCCGGCAGATCGTCGACGTGCTTGCCTTCGAATTCGGCGAAGAGGTCGGCCGGCATCTTGCCGAGCGTATTGACCAGCACGTTCAGGCGGCCGCGGTGGGCCATGCCGATGACGATTTCCTGCACGCCCTTCGCGCCTGCGTGACGAACGACTTCGTCCATCGACGCGATGAAGCTCTCGCCGCCTTCGAGCGAGAAGCGCTTCTGGCCGACGTACTTGGTGTGCAGGAAGCGCTCGAGGCCTTCGGCGGCCGTCAGGCGCTGGAGGATGTGCTTCTTCTTGTCGTTGGAGAAGTTCGGCGTCGAACGGATCGACTCGAGCTTTTCCTTCCACCAGCGCTTCTGTTCAGGATCGCCGATGTACATGTATTCGACGCCGATCGTACCGCAGTACGTATCGCGCAGCGACTTGACGATCTCGCGCAGCGTCGCACGCTCGTAACCGAAATACAGGTTCGTCGCGCTGAACGTCTCGTCCATGTCGGCTTCGGTGAAGTCGTAGAACGCGGGCTCGAGTTCGGGGATGTTCGGACGCTCGCGGCGCTTGAGCGGATCGAGGTTGGCCCATTGCGAGCCGAGGAATCGATATGCGCCGATCAGCGACTGAACGTAAACCTGCTTGCGGGCCGTGGCGAGGTCTTCGCCGCCGCCGCGCGAAACGAACGCGTTGGCCTTGGCACGCTGGGCAAACGACTCGACGATCGGGCCGTGCGCGACGTCGCTGTCCGCCGTGCCGCTCGACGAGGGCACGTTTTGCAGCGCGTCGAAATACTCGCGCCAGGTGTCCGGTACGGACGCGGGGTTATCAAGATATGCTTCGTATAGCTCTTCGACATACGGAGCATTACCGCCGAACAGATAGGAGTTCAGCTGGAATTGCTTCATCGTTTCCGACATTTACGCTCACCTTTCTTCGAGTTTCTCGAGAAATAGCGGGTTACTCAACCTTCCGCGCCACGGCCTGACCGTTTAGCGGATTGCGAATCAAGTCTGCTTGGAAGGACCTAAATCATGCATCCGCGGAGGATAGCACATAAGTGCTGCTCTCCGTCGGACGCAACGTGACGCGAGAACCGCATGCAAACCCTTTCCGGACAGGCTTTCGCGGCTCTTGCAGCACATTCTTTTTGCACTGCAATACAGTTATTCCGGACGCAAAAAAGCCGCCTGCATAGGGGCGGCTTTTTTGCATCCTTATTTGCATTGCAGTGCGCAAAATCGTTGAAACCGATTATTCAGCAACGGCTTCGCGGCTTGCGCGACGGCGCTCATGCTCTTTCAGGTGACGCTTGCGCAGGCGAATCGACTGCGGCGTCACTTCAACGAGTTCGTCGTCGTCGATAAATTCGACCGCATATTCGAGCGACATCTGGATCGCCGGCACGAGGCGCACGGCTTCGTCGGTACCCGAGGCGCGCACGTTGGTGAGCTGCTTGCCCTTGATCGGGTTCACGACGAGGTCGTTGTCGCGGCTGTGGATGCCGATGATCATGCCCTCATACAGTGCGTCGCCCGGCTTCACGAACATGCGGCCGCGATCCTGCAGCTTCCACAGCGCGTAGGCGACGGCCGCGCCGTCGTCCTGCGAGATCAGCACGCCGTTGCGGCGCTCGCCGAGCGAACCGTCCTTGATCGGACCGTATTCGTCGAACACGTGGCTCATCAGGCCCGTGCCGCGCGTGAGCGTCATGAATTCGCCCTGGAAGCCGATCAGCCCGCGCGCCGGAATGCGGTACTCGAGACGCGTGCGGCCACGGCCGTCCGACGCCATGTCGAGCATTTCGCCCTTGCGGCGGCCCAGCTCTTCCATCACGCCGCCCTGGTGGCCGTCTTCGACGTCCACGGTCAGTTGCTCGTACGGCTCCATCTTCACGCCGTCGACTTCGTGCAGCACGACGCGCGGACGCGACACGGCCAGCTCGTAGCCTTCGCGGCGCATGTTTTCGATCAGGATCGTGAGGTGCAGCTCGCCGCGGCCCGACACTTCGAACGTCGTTTCGTCGCCCGTGTCCTTCACGCGCAGCGCGACGTTGTGGTTCAACTCCTTCGTGAGGCGGTCGCGGATCTGGCGGCTCGTCACGAACTTGCCTTCCTTGCCCGCGAGCGGCGACGAGTTCACGAGGAAGTTCATCGTGAGCGTCGGCTCGTCCACCGTGATCATCGGCAGCGCTTCGGGGTTGTCGACCGCGCAGATCGTGGCGCCGATGCCGATATCCTCGATGCCGTTGATCAGCACGATGTCGCCGGCTTCGGCCGATTCGACCTGCACGCGCTCGAGGCCGTGGAACGACAGCACCTGGTTGATCTTGCGGTTCATCACTTCGCCTTCCGGGCCGAAGCGCAGCGCGACCGGCTGGCCCGGCTTGATGCGCCCGCGCGTGATGCGGCCCACGCCGATACGGCCGACGTAGGTCGAGTAGTCGAGCGAGGTGATCTGCAGTTGCAGCGGGCCTTCCGGATCGGCGGCGCGCACCGGCACGTGCTGGAGGATCGCCTCGAAGAGCGGGCGCATGTCGCCTTCGCGGACCGAATCGTCAAGCGACGCGTAGCCGTTCAGGCCCGACGCGTACACCACCGGGAAGTCGAGCTGCTCTTCGGTCGCGCCGAGCTTGTCGAAGAGGTCGAACGTCTGGTTGATGACCCAGTCGATGCGGGCGCCCGGGCGGTCGACCTTGTTGACGACGACGATCGGCTTGAGGCCGAGCGCGAGGGCCTTTTTCGTGACGAAGCGCGTTTGCGGCATCGGGCCTTCGACGGCGTCGACGAGCAGCAGCACCGAGTCGACCATCGAGAGCACGCGCTCCACTTCACCGCCGAAGTCGGCGTGGCCCGGGGTGTCGACGATGTTGATGTGGGTGCCTTCGTACTCGACCGCGCAGTTTTTCGCGAGAATCGTGATCCCGCGCTCTTTTTCGATGTCGTTCGAGTCCATGACGCGTTCGGCGATCTGCTGGTTTTCGCGGAACGTGCCGGACTGGCGCAGCAGTTGATCGACGAGCGTGGTCTTGCCGTGGTCGACGTGGGCAATGATGGCGATGTTGCGAAGAGCGCGGGACATAGGAACCTGGGGACACAGTTGAGTGCGCGGCTAACAGACAGGCATCGGGGGCATCGACGTGTTGCGTTCGTGCCCCATTCGCCCGGTTCTGCCGGCTGCCGTTGCGCCGGCTCCGGACAAACCGGGACACAGCACCTCGACAAAAACGCACTTTTCGGGAACCTGAAAGTATAGCACGCGATGATGACTTCCTCTGACACATGTCCTCATCGCGGCCTGTAAGGTGACAGGACAACCGCCCGGAGCCATCCGGACCGCAGTCGGCGGCGCAAGATTCATCGCCGGGATAACCGCCTCGAATTAGCCCCTTCCATAGGGCACCGGCGCGCGCCAGCCTTTTGCCACGGCCTTTCCGCGCCAAAACGGATGATTCTCCCACGCCCTCGGGACCGGATTAAGCTCGATAGCTGCAAAACTTCTTCGGCAATTGCATAATTGACGCTTGCCGCGTCAACTAATCGCACTCTATAATCCATGCCTGGTCAATCATTGCAGGCGCAGCAGAATTATGACGGATCCGGCCCATACACCTCCGTCCGAAGTCCTCGAGTACGACTTCGGAGAAAGCGTCGGCTATCTGATTTCACGCGTGAAGTCGACCATGTCGAATCTGGTCAACCAGCGCACCGTCGCGGAACTCGGCGTCACGAGTCAGCAGGCTAGCGTGCTGTTCATGGTCGCGAGCGGCAAGTGCGTGCTCGCTGCGGAACTGGCCCGCGAGTACGGGATCGACGCGAGCGCGGTGACGCGGCTCGTCGACCGGCTGGAAACGCGTGGGCTGCTCAAGCGCGTGCGCAGCTCGGAGGACCGCCGCGCAGTGCGTCTTGCGCTCACGCCCGAAGGCCAGGCGATCGCGAGGCGTATGCCGGCGATGTTCACGAGCATCAGCGAGTGCATGTTGAGCGGCCTCTCGCCCGAGGAGGTCGGGTTCCTGAAGAGCATGCTGCGACGCGTGCTGGCGAACGGCTGCGAAGCGAGCCAGAACCCGCCCGCTAATTCATGACGGGGCAATTAAATTTGAAAGCATCTCAGAAGAAAATAGCTGCACCGTCCAGTATTACCTTCACCTCACACGCATCGAGACGAGCAATGACTCCCCATTCCCAGTCCCGGCCAGCCGTGCGCCGGGCCGCCGCCGCAGCAGCAGCGGCCATGGCGGCGATGGCCCTTTCGGGATGCGCGAACTACTTCGGCATCAAGAGCGACAAGACCATTGCCCAGCCGCAGCAGTTCGAGACCGCGCAGAGCATTCCCGCGCAGGGCGGCCAGTGGCCCACGCTCGACTGGGCGAACCAGTTCGGCGACCCGCAACTGCCGAAGCTGGTCGACGAAGCGCTCGAAGGCAATCCGACCATCGCGCAGGCGCAGGCGCGCATTGCCAAGGCGTCGTCGTACATCCAGACGTCGAAGTCGGCGCTCTTTCCGAAGGTGAACGCGAGCTACTCGTGGACCCGCGAGCTGTACTCGGCCAATGCCCTCTACCCGCCTCCGTTCGGCGGCTCCTGGTATAGCGAGAACAACGCGCTTGCGAGCGCGTCGTGGGAACTCGACCTCTGGGGCAAGAACCGTCAGCGCCTCGCGCAGGCCGTCTCCGCGCAAAAGGCCGCCGTCGCCGACATGCAGCAGGCGCGCATCACCCTCGCGGCATCGGTCGCACGCACGTATAACCAGCTCGCCCAGCTGTATGCGCTGCGCGACATCGCCTCGCACGAAATCGACAACCGCAAGACCATTGGCACGATCACCAATGGGCGCGTGCTCGCGGGCCTCGACACCAACGTCGAGCGTCAGACCGCGAACGGCAATATCGCGTCGAGCCAGGCCAATCTTTCGCAGATCGACGGCCAGATCGAAACGGTGCGCTACCAGCTCGCCGCGCTGCTCGGCAAGGGACCGGATCGCGGGCTGCAGATCGCGCAGCCGGTGCTGCAGCCGGCCGCCGATGTCTCGCTACCCGACAGCCTGCCCGCCGATCTCGTGTCGCGCCGCCCGGACATCGTCGCCGCGCGCTGGCAGGTCGAAGCCGCCATGCACGACGTGAAGGAAGCCAAGGCCGAGTTCTATCCCGACGTGAACCTCGCGGCGGGCTTCGGCTTCGATGCGTTCGGCTGGGGCAAATTCCTGAACTTCACGAGCCGCCAGATGCAGCTCGGTCCGGCGATCCATCTGCCGATCTTCGATGCGGGCGCCCTGCGCGGACAGTTGAAGGGCCGCTATGCCGACTTCGAACTCGACGTGGCGACCTACAACCAGACGCTCATCGGCGCGTTCCAGGACGTCGCGACCCAGGTCGCGTCGATTCATTCGGCCGACCGGCAGCTCGTCGACGCCGAGCGCGCGCTCGACGCCTCGACGAACGCCTGGCAGCTCGCCGTGATCCGCTACAAGGCGGGCCTGTCCGAGCAGCTTCAGGTGCTCAACGCCGACCAGAACCGCCTCGCCGCCGAACAGACGGTGACGAACCTGAAGGCGCAGCGGCGCGACGACCAGATGGCGCTCATCAAGTCGCTCGGCGGCGGGTTCGACGCACACGGTGCGGATCTCGTGCCGCCTTCCGACGTCGGCAGCGAAGCGAAGGGCCCCAACGGCGCGCCGTGGACCGGTACGTCGGCGCCCACACTACCCGCACTGCCCGCTTCGGCGGCTGCATCGACGTCGGCATCGAACTGACACCGCGCCCGCCCGACCAGAACAGCCTCGATCGAATAGTCGAACGAACAGCACAAGAGAACCCCGGAGATCATTTCCATGAGCACCCCCCAGCAACCGGCCGCCGGCCCGCAACCGAACGCGCAGCCGAGCGCGAGCAACGGCAAGCGCCGCCGCATGATGACGCTGCTTGTCCTCGTGATCGCGATTGCAGCCATTGCCTACGGCCTCTATTACTTCCTCGTCGCGCGCTATACGGAAGGCACCGACGACGCCTATGTGAACGGCAACGTCGTGCAGATCACGCCGCAGGTCACGGGCACGGTGATCGCAGTGAAGGCGGACGACACGCAGACGGTCAAGGCAGGCGATCCGCTCGTGCTGCTCGACCCCGCCGATTCGCGCATCGCACTGCAGCAGGCCGAAGCGAATCTTGCGCAGACGGTGCGCCAGGTGCGCGGCCTCTTCGCCGACGATAGCCAGTACCAGGCACAAGTCGCCGTGCGCGAGGCCGATCTCGCGCGCGCCCAGGACGACCTGCGCCGCCGCATGCTGGTTGCGCAGACGGGCGCCGTCTCGCAGGAAGAGATCTCGCACGCACGCGAGTCCGTGCGGGGCGCCGAAGCCGCACTCGAAGCCGCCCAGCATCAGCTCGCCGCCAACCGCGCGCTCACCGCGAACACGACCATCTCGTCGCATCCGAACGTCATGGCTGCCGCGGCCAAGGTCCGCGACGCGTATCTCGCGAACGCGCGCAACACGCTGCCCGCGCCGGTCACCGGCTACGTGGCGAAGCGCTCGGTGCAGGTGGGCCAGCGCGTCGCGCCGGGCACGCCGCTCATGTCGGTCGTGCCGCTCAACGCCGTGTGGGTCGATGCGAACTTCAAGGAAGTGCAGCTCAAGCACATGCGCATCGGCCAGCCGGTCGAGATGACGGCCGACGTGTACGGTTCTTCGGTGGTCTATCACGGCAAGGTCGTCGGCTTCTCGGCGGGCACGGGCTCGGCGTTCTCGCTGCTGCCCGCGCAAAACGCCACGGGTAACTGGATCAAGGTCGTGCAGCGCCTGCCGGTGCGCATCTCGCTCGATCCGGCCGACCTCGAGAAGCACCCGCTGCGGATCGGCCTGTCGATGCAGGTGGACGTGAACATCAAGGACGATTCGGGCAGCCAGCTCGGCAACGCGCAGAACACGGTCTATCAGACCGACGTGTTCGACCAGTATGGCGCGGAAGCCGATGCCGAAATCGCCCGCATCATTTCGGAAAACACCGGGGCCAGTGCCGGTACCAACACCGGCAAGGCGGCTGTGTCGTCGGCGAACGTGCGCGCGGCGAAATCCGCCGCCAAAGCGATGTAAGCCGCCCCCGCCAACCAGAAGCGAATTAATGGCAGAGCACCAACCCGTCGTCCATCCGCCGCTGCAAGGCGCAAAACTCGTGTTCGGCACCATCGCGGTGTCGCTCGCGGTTTTCATGAACGTGCTGGACACCTCGATCGCCAACGTGTCGATCCCGTCGATCTCGGGCGACCTCGGGGTGTCGTCCGACCAGGGCACGTGGGTCATCACCTCGTTCGCGGTCGCGAACGCGATCTCCGTGCCGCTGACCGGATGGCTCACCGACCGCATCGGTCAGGTGCGTCTTTTCATGGCGTCGATCATTCTGTTCGTGATCTCGTCGTGGATGTGCGGCCTCGCCCCCACGCTGCCCTTCCTGCTCGCCTCGCGCGTGCTGCAGGGCGCCGTGGCGGGCCCGATGATCCCGCTCTCGCAGACGCTCCTGCTCGCGAGCTATCCGCGCGCGAAGGCGCCCATCGCGCTCTCCATGTGGTCGATGACGACACTCATCGCGCCGGTGGCCGGGCCGATTCTCGGCGGCTGGATCTCCGACAACATCTCGTGGCCGTGGATCTTCTACGTGAACATTCCGGTGGGCATCGTGGCCGCGTTCGCGACGTGGACGATCTTCCGTGACCGTGATTCGGTCGTGAAAAAGGCGCCCATCGACGGCGTCGGCCTCGCGTTGCTGATCATCTGGGTCGGCTCGCTGCAGGTGATGCTCGACAAGGGCAAGGACCTCGACTGGTTCTCGTCGACGACGATCGTTGTGCTCGCACTCACTGCGGTCATCGCGTTCGCTTTCTTCGTCGTGTGGGAGCTGACCGACAAGCATCCGGTCGTCGATCTTTCGCTCTTCGCGCGACGCAACTTCACCGGCGGCACAATCGCGCTTTCGGTGGGTTACGGCCTTTACTTCGGCAATCTCGTGCTGCTGCCTCTGTGGTTGCAGACCAGCATCGGCTATACCGCGACCGACGCGGGCCTCGTCATGGCGCCGGTGGGTTTCTTCGCAATCATGCTTTCGCCGATCACGGGCCGCATCCTGCCGCGCACCGATCCGCGCTATATCGCGACCTCGGCGTTCATCGTCTTCGCGCTGTGCTTCTGGCTGCGTTCGCGCTACACGACCGGCGTGGATACGTGGGCGCTGACCCTGCCGACACTGATCCAGGGTATCGGCATGGCGGGGCTCTTCATTCCGCTCGTGTCGATCACGCTGTCCGGGCTGCCCGGCAACCGCATTCCGGCTGCATCGGGGCTGTCGAACTTCGTGCGGATCATGTGCGGCGGCATCGGGACGTCCATCTTCGAGACCGCTTGGGATCACCGCACGACGTTTCACCACGCGCGCCTCACCGAACAGGCCACGCCGACCAATCCGATCTTCAACCAGTCGATGCTGCAGATGCAGAACGCCACCGGCCTCGATCCGGCGCAGGCGCACGGACTCTTCGACAAGATGCTGTCGCAGCAGGCCGCGCAACTCGGCGTCAACGACCTCTTCTACATTTCGTCGGCGATCTTCATCGTGCTGATCGGGCTGATCTGGATCACGCGCCCCGAGCGCACGAGTAGCGCGGACGCGGGTGCGGCGGCATCAGCGGCACACTGATGATCCACTGATCCGGTAACAGCGCAAGCGGGCGTCATAGCCCGTCCCAAACAAATACGGCACGCCCGGTTCACACCGGCGTGCCGTTTTGCTTTGAACGATGGAGCAGGCTTACGCGGCTGCGTTCACCACTAGCCGCTCCGGCGCGAGCACGCCGTTCGCGGGCTTCGCGACGCCCAGCAGACGGCCATCGTCGCCATAGACGCGCACGCGCAGCACGTCGCCCCACTGCGACCGGTCCACCGCAAGCTCGGCCAGCGGCAAACGCTGGCCGTGGGTGAAACGGCGCGACGCTTCGGCGTCGAGCGTCACGGCGGGAAACGTCGAAAGCAGCGCATCGACCGGTTGCAGCCACGCGTCGCGCGATGCGTCGTCGGCGTCCGAAAGCGCATCGAGCGTCACGGCATGTTCGAGTGTCAGCGCGCCGACGCCCGTGCGCCGCAGCATCACGAGATGCGCGCCGCAGCCCAGCGTCTCACCGATATCCTCGGCAAGCGTGCGCACATACGTGCCCTTGCTGCACGTCACGCGAAACGTCACGTCCGGCAACGCGCACGCGATGATCTCCAGCGCGAGGATCGTCACCTGACGCCCTTCGCGCTCGACGACCTGGCCCGCGCGTGCGTATTCGTAGAGCGGCTTGCCGTCGCGTTTGAGCGCGGAGTACATCGGCGGAATCTGCACGATATCGCCGACGAACTTCGCCATCGCCTCGCGCACCGCCGCCTCGTCGCAGGTCACCTCGCGCGTGTCGAGCGCTTCGCCTTCGGCGTCGCCCGTCGTCGTGCGAATTCCGAGGCGCATCGTGGCCTCGTAGGTCTTGTCGGCATCGAGCAGATCCTGCGAGAACTTGGTCGCTTCGCCGAAGCAAAGCGGCAGCAGGCCCGAAGCCAGCGGATCCAGCGTACCGGTGTGGCCGGCCTTCTTCGCGCGGTAGAGGCGCTTTGCGCGGATCAACGCGTCGTTGCTCGAAAGGCCGATGGGCTTGTCGAGCAGCAGCACGCCATCGAGCAGGCGGCGCGGAATCTTCGGCCGGGCCGCGCCGGGTTGGGCAGATGAAGAGGATGCAGTCATGTCGGGCAGAAAAAACAGCCAGGCGAGTCGTTCACAAGCACGTTCACAAGCACGTTCGCCCGCCGCCTTCGGCGGGCACGAACCTCACGCGAGCGCACGCCCGGCGAGCGGCGCTCAGTCTTCCTTCGCGCGCGTCGAATTGGCCTCGTCGATGAGGCGCGACATCTCGACAGCCCGTTCGACCGTCTTGTCGTAATGGAAATGCAGCGTCGGCACGGTGTGGATGTGCAGGCGCTTGAAGAGCAGGTTGTGCAAATGGCCCGCCGCATGATTGAGCGCTTCCTGCGTAGCCAGCGGGTCGCCGGTGAGCGTCGTGAAGAAGATCTTCGCGTGGGCGTAGTCCGGCGTCAGCTCGACGCTCTGGATCGTGACGAGCCCGATGCGCGGATCCTTCACTTCACGCGCCACGAGTTCAGAGAGATCGCGCTGGATCTGGTCGGCGATCTGCACGTTGCGATTCGGAGAGGAACGTTTTTTCGTCATGATTAATCCACCTTGTTCGGCGGCTTGAAAAGCGGAACGCCGGAAACAAACACAGCAGTCCGCACAAAAACAAACGGGCGGGGCCGGCCAGCGCCCGCCCCGCCCGTCAAGCGTCGCGCCTGTGCGTTACAGCGTACGCGCGACTTCGGTGATTTCGAACACCTCGAACTGATCGCCTTCGACGATGTCGTTGAAGTTCTTGATCGACATACCGCACTCGAAACCCTGCTTCACTTCCTTCACGTCGTCCTTGAAGCGCTTGAGCGAGTCGAGTTCGCCGGTGTGGATGACCACGTTGTTGCGCAGCACGCGCACCGACGACGAACGCTTGACCATGCCGTCCGTGACCATACAGCCGGCCACGGCGCCGACCTTCGGCACCTTGAAGACCTGGCGCACTTCCACCATGCCGATGATGGTCTCGCGCTTTTCCGGCGGGAGCATGCCCGACATGGCCGCCTTCACCTCATCCACTGCGTCGTAGATGATGTTGTAGTAGCGGATGTCGACGCCGTTCGCTTCGGCCAGCTTGCGCGCCTGAGCGTCGGCACGCGTGTTGAAGCCGATGATGACCGCCTTCGAAGCGACCGCGAGGTTGACGTCGCTTTCGCTGATGCCGCCGACCGCACCGTGCACGATCTGCACGCGCACTTCGTCGGTCGAGAGCTTGAGCAGCGCGTGAACGAGCGCTTCCTGCGAGCCCTGCACGTCGGCCTTGACGATGAGCGGCAGGTTCTGCACTTCGCCTTCGCCCATCTGTTCGAGCATGCTTTCGAGCTTCGCGGCTTGCTGCTTCGCGAGCTTGACGTCGCGGAACTTGCCCTGGCGGAACAGCGCGATTTCGCGCGCCTTGCGTTCGTCCGGCAGCACGATGACTTCTTCGCCCGCAGCCGGCACTTCCGACAGACCCTGGATTTCGACCGGGATCGACGGACCCGCTTCCTTCGTGGCCTTGCCGGTTTCGTCGAGCATTGCACGCACGCGGCCGTAGGCGCTGCCAGCAAGCACGACGTCGCCGCGATTCAGCGTACCCGACTGCACGAGCACCGTTGCAACCGGACCCTTACCCTTGTCGAGCTTCGCTTCGATCACGAGGCCCTTCGCAGGTGCCACGACCGGCGCCGTCAGTTCCAGCACTTCGGCCTGCAACAGCACGTTTTCGAGCAGCTCGTCGATACCTGCGCCGGTCTTCGCCGACACCGGCACGAACGGCGATTCGCCGCCGTATTCTTCCGGCACGACGCTTTCCGCGATGAGTTCCTGCTTCACTCGATCGAGATTCGCGTCCGGCTTGTCGATCTTGTTGATCGCCACGACGAGCGGCACGCCGCCCGCCTTGGCGTGAGCGATAGCTTCCTTCGTCTGCGGCATGACACCGTCGTCGGCAGCGACGACGAGAATCACGATGTCGGTCGCCTTCGCACCGCGCGCACGCATGGCCGTAAAGGCCTCGTGACCCGGGGTATCGAGGAAGGTGATGACGCCGCGCGGCGTTTCGACGTGGTAAGCGCCGATGTGCTGCGTAATGCCGCCCGCTTCGCCCGCGGCAACCTTCGCGCGGCGGATGTAGTCGAGCAGCGAGGTCTTGCCGTGGTCGACGTGACCCATGACCGTGACGACCGGCGGACGCGGCAGCTGCTCGGCATCCGTCGACGTGGTCTGGCCTTCGATCAGCAGCGCTTCCGGATCGTCGAGCTTCGCGGCAACCGCATGGTGGCCGAGTTCCTCGACGACGATCATCGCCGTTTCCTGATCGAGCATCTGGTTGATCGTCACCATCTGGCCGAGCTTCATCATCACCTTGATGACTTCCGAAGCCTTCACGGACATCTTGTGCGCGAGGTCGGCCACCGTGACGGTTTCCGGCACGTGCACTTCACGCACGATGGGTTCCGTCGGCGCCTGGAACGACGAGCCGCTGTCCTGGTGCTTGCCACGGCCCTTCGGACCGCCGCGCCAGCCGCGATCGACGCCACCCGAGGAGTCGCCGCGCGTCTTGATGCCACGGCGTTTCGCGGCGTCGTCCTGCCAGCCGCCCTTGCCGGCGCCCGGCTTCTTGTTGCGGTCGCCCGCGCCTGCGCCCGGTGCGCCCGCCGCCGGCGCAGCAGCAGCCGGAGCCGCCTTCTTCGCCGCAGCGCCAGCACCGGCCTGCGCCGGGCGTGCCGCACCTTCCGGACGCGGCGGCTTGTGCAGCGTGCCCTTCGCCTCGGCGGTCTTGGCCGGCTCGACAGGCTTCGGCGGCTCAGGCGCCTTGACCTGCGCCTTGCGCGGCGTGTTCATCATTTCGCGGATCGCGCGCGCTTCGGCCTCGGCGGCCGCACGGCGGCGCGCGATCTCTTCCTGTTCCTTGCGCGCCTTGTCGGCGGCCTCGCGCGCAGCGGCCTCGGCCTTCTGGGCAGCTTCGCGTTGCGCGGCGCGCTCGGCTGCGGCGCGCTGCTCTTCCTGGCGGTCTTGCTGTTCCTGCTGTTCCTGGTTCGCCTGTGCCTCGGCAGCGGTGCGCTGCGCCTCGACTGCCTGGGCGGCCAGCTCGCGCGCGGCGGCATCGGCCGCTGCTTTCTTCTTCGCGGCTTCTTCCTCGGCGCGGCGGCGCTCGGCTTCAGCGGCCTCTTCGCGCGCGAGACGCTCGGCCTCCTCACGCGCGAGATGCTCCTGGCGCTCCTTCAGTTCCTGAGCCTGACGTTCGAGCAGCTCGGCCTCGCGGCGAGCTTCCTCTTCGCGGCGCTGCAGCTCGGCCTCTTCGGCGGCGACAGCGTCGGCTGCATGATTCGATGCCTCCGCCTGATCGGCGGATTCGTCACGGCGGACGAAGGTACGCTTCTTGCGCACCTCGACCTGAATGGTGCGAGCCTTACCCGTCGCGTCGGACTGCTTGATCTCCGACGTATGCCGGCGCGTCAGCGTGATCTTGCGCTTGTCCGCGTCGTTCGAACCGTGCGACTTGCGCAAGTGGTCGAGCAGGCGTGCCTTATCGGTTTCTGACAAGGCATCGTCCTCACTCGCTTTCTGGACGCCCGCCGCCTGCAATTGCTCGAGCAGCACACCTGCAGGCATTTTCAGTTCCGCGGCAAATTGGGCTACGTTGATACTCGCCATTCATTCCTCTTAATGCAAGGAGCGATTCCTTGCGGTTGACATCGGTTCATGCGGCCCGTTTGGGCCCCGCTCGGCGGCGGGGCCAGCCGCGATCAGTTCAGTGGGTCATGGTCGCTTCCTGCTCGTTGCGCACCGGCTTCATTACTGAAACCAGTGTTCACGCGCCTTCATGATCAACGCCTTGGCGGCGTCCTCTTCCATTCCCGTCATTTCGACCAGCTCGTCCACGGCCAGCTCGGCAAGCTCGTCGCGGGTGTGAATTGCGTGCTGCGCCAGAAGCGCAAGCAGATCCGGGTCCATGCCGTCGAGGCTCTTGAGGTCCAGTACGGCGGTTTCCACCTTCTCCTCGTTCGCGATGGCCTGCGTGAGCAGCGCGTCGCGCGCGCGGTTGCGCAGCTCGTGCACGGTGTCCTCGTCGAACGCCTCGATCTCGAGCATCTCATTGAGCGGCACGTAAGCGATCTCTTCGAGACTCGTGAAGCCCTCGTCGATGAGAATGTCGGCGACTTCTTCGTCGACATCGAGACGGGCCATGAACAGGTCGCGCAGCACCGTGCGCTCCTGGTTCTGTTTCTGCGCGCTTTCGTCCGGCGTCATGATGTTGATCTGCCAGCCGGTCAGTTCGCTGGCAAGACGCACGTTCTGGCCGCTGCGGCCGATGGCGACCGCCAGCTCGCTCTCGTCGACGACCACGTCCATCGAGTGCTTTTCCTCGTCGACGACGATCGACTGGACAGCTGCCGGCGCGAGCGCGCCAATGACGAACTGGGCGGGATCTTCCGACCATAGCACGATGTCGACGTTTTCGCCACCGAGCTCATTGCGCACGGCCTGCACGCGCGAACCGCGGATGCCGACGCAGGTGCCGATCGGGTCGATGCGCTTGTCGTAGGCGACGACGCCGATCTTGGCGCGCACGCCCGGATCGCGCGCGGCCGCCTTGATTTCAAGGAGGCCCTGCTCGATTTCCGGCACTTCCATTTCGAAGAGCTTCATCAGGAACTCGGGCGCGGTGCGCGAGAGTTCGATCTGCGGACCGCGTGCCGTGCGGTCGACCTTGCTGATCCAGGCGCGCACGCGGTCGCCCACGCGCAGGTTTTCCTTCGGAATCAGTTGGTCGCGGCGCAGCAGCGCTTCGACGCGGCCCGATTCGACGATGAAATTGCCCTTGTCCATGCGCTTGACCGTACCGGTCATGATGCTTTCGCCGCGCTCGAGGAAGTCGTTCAGGATCTGCTCGCGCTCAGCGTCGCGCACCTTCTGCAGGATCACCTGCTTGGCGGCCTGCGCGCCGATGCGGCCGAACTCGACCGACGGCACCGGCTGCTCGATGAATTCGTCGATCTGTGCGTCCGGGTTTTGCTCGCGTGCCTCGAACAGCAGGATCTCCTGATCCGGCTCCTGAAGACCAGCCTCGTCCGGCACGACGCGCCAGCGGCGGAACGTCTCGTGCACGCCGCTCTCGCGGTCGATGTGCACGCGGATGTCCGCGTCTTCGTCGAAGAGTTTCTTGGAGGCGGACGCCAGCGCCGCTTCAAGGGCGGCAAACACCACGTCCTTGTCGACATTTTTCTCGCGTGCCAGTGCGTCCACCAGCATCAACACTTCGCGACTCATTGTTTGCGGCTCCTAAAGTCAACTTTGGGGATAAGGCGTGCGCGGTCAATGTCCGCGAGCGTAAAATCCAGCATCGCGGGACCCGCCTTCCCTTCGAATTCCAGACCGATGGTTTCGCCCTCGGGTGCATGCACGATGCCCCGGTACGACTTCCGTCCGTCCAATGGCTTTTTCAACGTGATGACCGCTTCGCAGCCTGCGAAGCGTTCGAAGTCCGCCAGTTTCTTCAGCGGACGGTCGAGGCCGGGCGACGAAACTTCGAGTCGCTCGTAGTCGATGTTCTCGACCGTCAGAACGTGCTGCAGCTGACGCGTGACCTTCTCGCAGTCCTCGATCGCAATTCCCGCGGGCTGATCGATGTAGATCGTCAGCATGCCGCGCCCGGTGCGCTCGAGGTCGACCAGCTCGTAACCGAGTCCGGTGACCGTGGTTTCAATCAGTTCCGTCAGTTGCACAATACCTACTCCAGATGTTCGCGCAGCAGGCCAGCAACTTCCTGAAATCCAGTCTCGCGGGCCGCGCGCCAGGTGAGCGCGCGCTCCTGCACATTGCCTGCTCCCCGGTTGACTCACCCCTGCCTGTGGCTGCTTGCGCGTGCTTGCGCCTGCTTGCTTCTGCTTGCGCGGCTCTGCAAAGAGCCTTGTCCGTTCGCTTTCGCACGTATTACTTTTATTGCGCGCTGCCGCTTTGCTTCATGACTTTGCTTCATGATGCAAAGCGGCCGGACCAAAAAAAAATGGGCGAAACGCCCATCTTCTTTTCTTGCCAAGGTGGTCGCACCTGAGGCGCAAATAAAAGCTGCACGCCCAGCGACGACGAGATTGTAGCCTTTTTTTGATTTCAGCGCAAACCGGAGCGCGCTAACTGCCTGTATGGAAAGGCTTGATTCGCGTTTGTCGCAGGTTGCGCAACATTGTTTGCAATGTGCCTGCAAGGTAATGCAAGCGCGTGTTCGAGACCCTTCGGCAACTTGCGACGGCGCTCGCTGCTTGTGCCGCAGCGAGCGCCGTGCTGTCGAATTCAGTGACCGCGCGTACGGTTGCGCGGGGCGCCGCGCTGGCCGCCACGGTTGCTGCCCGGTGCGCGGTTGCCGCTGGCGTTGCCACTTGTGTTGCCATTGCCGCCAGGACCGCTGCGACGATTGGCTCCCGCATTGCCGCCCGCGTTGCCGCCCGCGCGTTTGCCCGCCGCGGGCGCGCGATTGCCATCGACATCCCGACCGCCGCGATTGCCGTTGCGGCCGCCACCAAAACCGGTGCCGAAGCCGCCGGCCGCGCCGCCGCTGCTGTGGCTGCTGCCGCCGCCGAAGCCGCCAGCGACGCCGCGACGCCCCTGACGCGGCTGGTTCATCGCGCCGTGCGAACTCAGGACAGGCTCGCGGTTAATGAAGCCCATCGAGGTTTGCATCGGGTCCGGTTGACGGCGCTCCTGCGCATTGCCGCCACGGCCGCCTTTTTCCTCGGTCGGCGACTTCAACCCGACGGCCGCCATCAGCGCGCGCACCTGGTTGTCCTCCAGCTCCTCCCAGCGACCGCGCTTGAGCCCGCGCGGCAGATCGATCGGACCGTGACGCGTGCGGATCAGGCGGCTCACCATCAGGCCGACCGCTTCGAACATGCGGCGCACTTCGCGGTTGCGGCCTTCGGCCAGCGCGACGTGATACCAGTGGTTCGTCCCCTCGCCGCCGCCATCGCGGATGCGCAGGAAATTCGCCGGGCCGTCGTCGAGCTCGATGCCCTTCAGCAGCTTCTGGCGGTTCCCCTCCGAAAGCTCGCCGACCACACGTACGGCGTACTCGCGCTCGACGCTGTAACGCGGGTGCATGAACCGGTTTGCGAGGTCGCCCGAAGTGGTCAGCATCAGCAGACCTTCGGTGTTGAAATCGAGGCGCCCGACCGCGAGCCATTTCGCCGTCTTCATCGTCGGCAGCCGGTCGAACACCGACGGGCGGCCCTCCGGATCGGCGTGACTCACGATCTCGCCGGTCGGCTTGTGATAAAGCAGCACGCGCGGCGGCTTGTTCGGCAGCTTGCGCTTGATCGGCTTGCCGTTGATGCGGACCTGGTCGGTCGGCAGGATGCGCTGGCCGATGTGCGCCGGTTCGCCGTTCACCGAAACGCGCCCGGCGATGATCAATTCTTCCATGTCGCGGCGCGAGCCCATGCCCGCGTCGGCGAGCACCTTGTGCAGCTTGGGCGCGTCGTCATCCGCGCTCAGGACGCGCTTGGCCTGCTGCGGACGGCCGCGGCGCAGCATCGGCGCACGCACGCCGGATCCCGCGGTGTTGTCGGCATCGAACGCCGGCGACGTCACGTAGAGGAACAGATCGTCCTGCGCGCTCTCGCCCGCGGTGGACGGCGCTTCGGCGCGCCCCTGGCCAGGCTGCTGGCCCTTCTGGCGTTTGCGCGCGGGCTTGCCAGCCGCTGCGGCGGTCTGGTCGGCGCCCTCGGCCTGACCGCGGCGGCCCGGCTTCGCCGTGCGTTCCTTGCGCGGGGCGCGCGCCTGCGCGCCGGACGCACCTTCCGCCGGCATTTCTGCCGCAGCCGGCGCACCCTCGGCGGATGCCGCATCGGCGGCCTTCGCCTTGGCGCCCGCCCGGCGGCGCGCGATCAGGCTGCGCGGACCCCGGCGCAGGCCACGGCGCGGACGGTCTTCGCCCTCGCCCGAGCCACCGGACGCCTGCACCTCGGCGACATCGCCCCCGCCTTCGCGAGCATGCGGTTCGTCGCCATGCGCGGACGCCGCGCGGCGCGAGGATTCGGACGCGTCGGTCGAATCGGTGTCGTGGATATCAGTCAAAACAACCTCAAAATGTCAGGTTGCGCGCCCCATTGCGGGGCGCGTCAATCACGCTTGTTGCATCAGATGCCGCGCTGAGCGGCTTCGTCATCCGCCGTCGAGGCGGGATCGTCCTGCGCCGCGTCGCGGCGGCTTTCATGTTCGCGTCGATCTTCGCTTGCGGGCTCGACGCTCAGTGGATCATGCGCTTCGGGCGCGGCGCCCGGCGCTTCCAGGTGCGGCCCGGATTCGGCGGCGAGTGCGTCGAATGCGGCGCGGGTGTCGCTTGCGTCGCTTGTGTCACCCGAGCCGTTCACGCCCTGTGCGCCAGCCTCTGCCGCTGTCTCGCGACCGTCGGCTTCAGCGTCCTGCGCCGCGACAACGGGCGCCTGCGCGTGCGGCTCTGCCTGCGCAACTTCAACCGTTCCAGGCGTCACGGCCGCGTCAGGCTCAAGCGCCGCGGAGACTGGCGTTTCGTCAGCCACAGCGCCTTCGCTGCCCGCCGCGATCCGTTGCACCGCTTCGTTGTCCGCAAACTCGATCGCGTGCTGTGCGAGCAGCTGCTCGCCGATCTGCGACGACGGGTCGTCGAGCGGCGGCAACTCCTCGAGCGATTTAAGCCCGAGGTCGTCGAGAAACTGCCGGGTCGTCGCGTAGAGCGCCGGACGGCCCGGCACGTCGCGATGACCGATGACCTCGATCCAGTTCCGGTCTTCGAGCTGCTTCACGACCTGCGTGTTCACCGTTACGCCGCGAATTTCCTCGATATCGCCGCGCGTAACCGGCTGCCGGTACGCGATGATCGCAAGCGTTTCGAGTACCGCGCGCGAATAACGCGGCGGTTTTTCGGGGTGCAGGCGGTCCAGATACGTCCGCATTGCGGGTTTGCTCTGAAAGCGCCAGCCGGACGCGAGCCCCACCAACTCGACGCCGCGTCCCGACCACTCTTGCTTCAGGTCTTCGAGCAGGTGACGAACCGTGTCGGCCGAAATGTCATCCGCGAACAGTTTGCGCAGATCGCCGATTTTCAGCGGCTCCTGCGTGCAGATCAATGCAGTCTCGAGGACGATTTTCGCCTCTTGGGTATTCATGCAGCCAGGTCAGACCTTAAGTCGGGTTCAAGGAACCGGATCAGACAGAGACGATATGGAACTGGAGACGCGCTCGCCCGATTCTGATCGGTCATATTGATGGGAGCACGCACCGGGGGGCCGCAATACAGGCACTAGAGCCAGACCCAGCCGGACGGAGCAGCGATAATCCCGTGGGGAATCGCTAGACTGAGCGCCATATTACGCAAAAACACCGGGTGCGTAAAGACGCTCACGCGCAGCCCCGGTGTCGCGGCGCCATGCATATGCCGAGCGCAAATTGCACACACCACCCCGCACACGCCCGGCACGCGCTCAGCCCCAACTCAGCCCCGACTCAGTCTGAACTCAGCCCACCCCGCGCGCCGCCAGATAGCCCGCAAGACGCTCGACGCCCGCATCGAGGCGCGCAGGATCGCAAGCGTAGCACCAGCGCACGAAACCCTCGCCCTCGGGGCCAAATGCGCTGCCGGGCGCAAGCCCGAGGCCCGCGTCGCGCACGAGCGCCTTGCACAGCGCGAGGCTCTGCTGCGCGCCGGGGAGTTTGAAAAACAGGTACATCGCACCGCGCGGCACCTTCACGTCGACGCCCGGCAGCCGGGCGAGCGCCGCCGCCAGATGGTCGCGCGACACGCGCAGATCGGCGACGAGGGAGCGCGTGAACGGCTCGCCATGCGCGACCGCCGCGATGCCGGCCTGCTGCACGAACGACGGCGCGCACGACGTGTTGTACTCGACCAGTTTGCCGAGATCGCCCATCAGCGTGGGCGGCGCGACCATCCAGCCGAGCCGCCAGCCCGTCATGAGCCATGCCTTCGAAAAGGAATTGACGCAAATCAGGCGCTCTTCGCGCGACGCGAGGTCGAGAAACGAAGGCGCCGCGCGCTCCTGAGCCTCACCGTAGTACAGGCGCTCGTAGACTTCGTCCGCCACGATCCAGATCCCGTGGCGGCGGCAGTGATCGAGCACCGTGCGCTGCTCGTCGCGCGTCATCACCCAGCCGGTCGGGTTGTTCGGCGAGTTGATCATCAGCAGCTTCGTGTCCGGCGTAAGCGCCGCGAGCAGTCGGTCGAGGTCGAGCGTCCAGCCGCGCTCGCCGTACGAGAGCGACACCGTCTCGACCGTCGCGCCGAGAATCTTCGGAATCTCGACCAGATTCGGCCACAGCGGAGTAAGCGCGACCGTCCGGTCGCCCGCGCCAACGACGAGCTGCGCGGCGAGCATCAGCGCGTTTACGCCCGCGCTCGTCACCGCGATGCTCTCCGGCAATGTCGCGCCGTGCAGCTCGCTTACGTACCGGGCGAGTACTTCGCGCAGCGGCGCGATGCCGAGATTGTGCGTGTAGAACGTGTCGCCGCGCCCAAGCGCCTCTGCCGCGGCCTCGCGGATAAACGGCTGCGTCACGCGATCGGATTCGCCGAACCAGAACGGCAGCACGTCCGGCACGCCGAAGCCCGCGTTCGCAACCTCCCGGATCTGCGACGAGCGCAATGTCTGCACGGCGTCGCGCGCCTCAGGCAAATCGGATTTCAACGTAAAGGAGGAAACGGACGAAAAGGACGAAGTCAGGGCGGAATCGCTCATCGAAGGACATCCCGGGAGTTCGGCAGTTGCGCAGGCAACTAGTGTAGCGCGCACGCGACACATGTGAAGATTTACGTTTTACTTAAAAACCCTTGCGCGGACGACTTCGGTTAGCGGAATTTCATGGTGCGTTGGCCTGCGCGTTCGACCCCGATTTCGGTTTCGCGCACGCAATATCGAACCGACGATTGTGCAATGCAAATCGCATCGCACGCCTGACCTAAGCAGCCCGGTCGGGGTAAGGCAACAGGCAGCCACGAGCACACGTGGCGGCTGCCGGTCGATATTACCCAACGACGACCCAACAAAACCCAACGAAGCCCCAACGAAGGATTATTCGCCGCAATGCAGCAATACGGCGCGCACGCACGCGTTGCGTGCCCGATTGCACACGATTGGTGATTCTCCTGATATTCGGGACCCGCAATTTCTAGTCAGATACGGCGCTGGCAAGCACCCGCGCGGACTTGCTGCCACGCGGCTTAGAGGCGAAGAGCGTACGAATTGGCACGCTTTTCGCATCTGGTCACGCACAGGATCGGTCGACGCCCGGAACGTACAAGTCCGGACCTTCAACCGAACAAGCCTGAAACTCCGCCAACCAGGCCGGAAATACATGAAGAGTGCGCAGCGCGGGGCAGTGCACCAGAGATAGCTTCGCTGAGGTGAAACATGATGCTTTTCGACGATTTGAGAGACAACGAATGGGCGCTGGTCGAGTCGCTGTTCTGTGCGGAACCCGCACGGAGCGAACGACGCGGGCGGCCCCGCGTCGAAGCGCGGGCAGTGGTCAATGCTGTGCTGTGGGTCCTGTCGACCGGTGAAGGCTGGTCGAAGCTGCCGGGCCGCTATCCATCGCCGCCCACCTGCCGCCGCCGGTTCGACGAGTGGCAAGCCGACGGCACGCTCGCCGAAATCGTCAAGCGCCTCGGCACGAGTGGCCGCGAAATTTCGCTGCGCGGCCGCATCGGGGCGACGGCGACCAAGCCGCCCGCGCCGCCGAGCCGCGATCGCCTGCGCGGCGCGTTCTGGACCAATCCGGAGTCGTGGCGCGCGCCCGTCAAGATGGCCTGAATTCCGGGCCGCATCCATTGCAGTGTCACTGGCCGGGCGCCGCACGCGCCCGGTGATGCGTCCCTCCCCGAAGCCCTCTGCCCGAGGTGCGCTCGCGCCCTCGCCTGTCAGTTTCTCGCGCGGGTTTTCCGGGCTGACAGGCGAAACATCTCATTACCAATATTCACAACACCCGTTGGCGGCCAACGTTAGGGTGTGAGCATGTCTATCAACGTCGACAACCCGGGTTGACGGGAGGCCGCCATGAAACCCATGACGCTGCTCGCCCGGGGCATCATGGTTTCGCTGCCCACCCTCGCACTGCTTGCCTCGCTCGCGCCGTCCGGCGCGCTCGCGCAGCCGCCGCGCGCAGGCGCTGCAGGCTGGCCCATGCCCCGCATCGCGACTCAACAACCGAACGAAGCGCATTTACCGCGCGGCGCAAATGCGGCCGTGCCGCGTGGCAACCTGCGCGGCGATATCGTTGATAACGCGCGTCAGCGCGCCGCCACACAGCCGCGGACGGAACCGCCAGCGCAGCGACACCGCTGAGCCTCCCCGGTCGCCTCCTCGCTGCCTCGCCTCGCTCAACACCCAGGTTTTCCGGCGCGGTTCGCCTGCAACACGTCTATCCGATCGCTCGAACGTTGCCGTGACGCAAACCCGGCGTTTTAGCCGCACAGATTGCGGGAACCACTGCGCACGGCCGCCGGTCTACCGTTAGCCATTAAGCACAGCGTGGCAGCAGTAATTCCGGTAAGCCCGTATCGTCCGATACGGGCTTTTTTTCGCAGAGAGACGCGGGGATCCGCCCAGCGTGGGAACGGCGTGACAGCGGCGTGGCCGTGGAGCGGTAGTGGAGCGGCTTACTGGCGGGTTTCGAGGCCGACCTGCGGCACGCATGCGAGCGCGTAGCGGGCGATACGGTGGTCGGCCCACTGAAGCGAGCGCTCGTCGCGCGCGAGCCGCGCAAATTCGGCGCGGCCGCGATCAGTCAAAACGGCGATGTCGACCGGTGCGTGGAAACCGGGCGCTGGTGCGACCGTACGCTGTCTCACCGTGTCCATCAGGCCAAGATCGCGCAGGTATTGGAAGACTTCGGGACGCCGCGCCCATGGGACCTGCCGGTACTGCACCCGCCGCAACGCTTCGAGCACTGCTTCGTTGGAATACGTGGTCATCTCACTTCTTTCTTAAAATACGGCCTTCGAACGGTTGTGCCCGACAGCGCCGGCCAGCGGAGCGCGCAGCCCGCCGCGACCGGGCGTCGATATGCGTGCGCCGCGAGGCGGGCACTGCAAGCTCTCCGGGCCCCGGCAAGCGTGGCGAGCCACCCCGCTCACCACCGGCGCCGCGCCGCGATTACGCCACGATTACGGCGCATGAGCGCGTGGGACCATTCCCCGAAAACACTACGTTACCTCATTCGCATTGATTCTATTTGTTTTCTTTGTGTCATTTATTGCGCTGATCGTGCTCAAACGCCGCCCGCGCACGGCGTCGCGGCCCCTTGACCCGCGCCGCATTCCCCTGCTCGCGTCGGGGTGACCGACCACCATTCCGGACGATCCGGACCAGCCAGCGATGTATCGCACTCCCTAAGACCATACGAAAGCACGGCTTATGCTGTTCGGCCTGCAGACGGTCATCGTCGTCCTTCCGGGGCCGCGTACGCGTACGCGTAACGACGTGCCACGGCTCCGGCAGCGCGGAACACATCCCGTGCCCGCCGTCTCGGGCATACGTCATGCGCAGCCTCGCGCGTGCCCGCGCCACGCCAATCTTTGCAACGTCCAGACGGCGCTGCGCGACTTGATCGGCATGGGCCAATTTCATGTCTACAGAATGACCGGAGGGTTCGGGTGGCCTGCGACGCCGACGCAAACGTAACCAGATGTAACGCAGCACAGCCAGCGTCACGCGTTTTCATCTGGAGCGTATATTGTTCTTTGGTATGACATGTCCATTCGGCCTGGACAGGCAACGGCTGGGTCCATAAACCGCTTCTACGGAGGTAGAGATGAAAAAAGTGTCCCTCGCAGTCCTGATTTCGCTTTGCGCCCTGACGAGCGCTGCGTATGCGCAAAACCAAGGTGGCGTAACCATGAGCACCGACCAGCAGAAGGCAGCGGATGTCTTGCAGCGCGCGCAGGATCTGCAGTCTCGGCAGTCGGCCGCTCAATCGGCACAAATGCCGATGCAGATGCCGATGCACCAGCACCACAACATGCACCATCGCCACGGGAAGGCGGGGATGTGTTGCCATAAGGGACACCACGCGCCGCAGTAAGCGACGCGCCGCGGTCGTCTTGACCGGCCACAATCACCCAAAGGCCGATGCCGCAATTGCGGGCATCGGCTTTTTTTTGTCACCGGCGCGCGCCATCGCCGCCCGGCCGGACGCCGCCGCGCAGTATGCTAAAGTCGCGCACCTCGACCCGACCCACACACTGTGCGCCACTCGCGCGGAGAACAGAATGAGCAACATCCAGCTCGATATCGAATGGACCGAAGCGGCGTCCCGCAAGATCGAAAAATTGATGCCGCGCGGCAATCAGGACGCGTTCCTCGCCCTGCCCCCGGTCGAATGCCTGCCGATGGAAGGCGACGTGCTGTTTCTCGGCCCCCAGGGCAAGCAGCAGCCGTTCATCGTCGCCGAGCGTCAGTATCACCACGAAGGGGACGCCGACTGGACCATCATCCTGATCCTCGACGTGCCCAATACCGAGCACTAAGCCGCGCACTGAACCCCGCGCGGCGTCAGTCGACGACCCGCCGCCGCGCCGCCTTCACCTCGCCTTTGCGCGCCTTGCTGTCGAGGCGGCGCAGCTTCGAGGCGCGGGTGGGCCGCGTCGGCACGCGCGCCTTGCGCGTCGCGCTCACGCTGTCGATCAATTCGTCGAGGCGCGCGAGCGCAGCCGCGCGGTTCTGCTCCTGAGTGCGATACTCCTGCGACTTGATGACGACCACGCCCTCGCGCGTGATGCGCCGGTCGGGCAGCGCGAGCAGCCGCATCTTCAGCACCTCGGGCAGCGACGAGTTCCGGATGTCGAAGCGCAGATGAATCGCGCTCGATACCTTGTTCACGTTCTGCCCGCCCGCGCCTTGCGCACGAACGGCAACCAGTTCGACTTCATCTGCGGCAACGGGATGGTGGGCGGTCATGACGGTCAAGCGTTTCCAGGCGGGATGCAACGGCGCATGCGCGAGTGTCGCACACGCAACGCATCGCGGATATTGCGCGAGGCACGCCCGATGCGGGCCATGAAAGGGTCCGCGGCAACGCCGATTGCCGATCGTTGCTCCGTCGACCATACTTTGCGCAACCCCACAGGAGCACGCGTCCCATGAAGCTGCGCCCGGCCTTTGTCGCCGAACTGGCCGTCAATCTGCTCCTGCCCTGGGTCGCCTGGCGTCTCGCTTACCCGCATTACGGCGAGGTCGGCGGGCTGGTCGCCTCGGCGGTGCCGCCGGTCGTCTGGAGCATCGTCGAACTCGCGCGCTTCAGACGCATCGATGCGCTTGCCGCGATCGTGCTGCTCGGCATCGTGCTCTCGCTCGGCGCGATGGCCTTAGGCGGCGGCCCGCGCATGCTGCTGATGCGCGAAAGTCTCGCCTCGGGCGCCATCGGCGTCACCTTTCTCGCATCGCTCTTCGCGCGACGGCCGCTCGTGTTCTACCTTGCGCGTGCAACCGTCGCCCGCGAAACGCCCGAAGGCGCCGCGCGCTTCGAACTGCTCTGGACCGAGCACCGCGAGTTCGCTGCGGCGATGCGCATGCTGACCATCGTGTGGGGCCTCGGCCTGACCGGCGACGCAGCGCTGCGCACCTGGCTCGCCGCGACCTGGCCCATCGAGCGCTTCCTCCTCGTCTCGCCGATCTTCGGCTACGGCATGTTCGGCGGCCTGCTCGCCTGGACATTCTGGTATCGCACGCGCATGCGGCGCATCGGCGGCACCCGCGGACTGCTCCGCGATCCGGCCGCATAAGGCACATAAGGCACATAAGGCGCGGCGCATTTCCCTTCCTTGCCAACCAGGCTCATCTGAGCGCCGCAAAAATCAGTTAGACTCACCGGCAGCCTGCGGCGTCCTGCCGCTCCCGAACTTCACCGGCAGTCGATGCGCTATTCGGTAGAAATACGCAAATTCCTCTATAGCCAGTACTTCTACGGCGGCCTGCGCATCGCGATCGGCATCTCGCTTCCAGCCGTTCTGTGTCTGCTCGTCTTCCACAGGAGCGACCTCGCCTTCACCATCTCGACCGGCGCGCTCGGCGCATGCGTGGTCGATATGCCCGGCCCGCTCAAGTACAAGCGCAACGAAATGCTCGCGTGCAGCGTGATCGGTTTTCTGTCCGCTTACGCCACCGGCCTCGCGACCGTCATTCCGGTCGCGCTCTGGGCCACCGTCGTGCCGCTCACCTTCGTGCTCTCGCTGATCGTCGTCTACGGCAACCGTTGGCCGCAGATCAGCTTCGCGACGCTCTTCATGATGGTGATGACGCTCGACGAGCACTTCGGGCCGCATCAGGCGCTCGTCAACGCGCTGTGGATCCTGGTGGGCGGCCTGTGGTACACGGGCTGGTCCACGCTCGTGAGCCGGCTAATGGTCGATCGTATCGAGCAGCAGGCGCTCGCCGAAAACCTGTTTGCCTGCGCCGACTATCTGCTTGCGCGCGCACAGTTCTACGATCTCGACAACGATCTCGACGAGTGCTATCGCAATCTCGTTGCGAAGCAGATCGCCGCCGTCGAACGCCAGGACGCCGCGCGTGACATCGTGCTGCGCAATCTGCCGAAGCTCAGGCGCGGCAAGCTCGATGCGCGGCGCGCGATGCACTTCAACCTGTTCATCAACACGGTCGATCTGCACGAGCTGTTCGTGGGCGCGCACACCGACTATCCGCTCGTGCGCAACACCTTCGGCGGCTCGGATCTGCTGGTGTTCTACCGCGACCTGATCCGCAAGGCGGCCGCCGATCTCGAGGATATCGGCCTTGGCGTGCTGCAAAACCACGCGCCGCGCGCGAGCGTCAACGTGAAAGCCGAGCTGCGCGCGATCGAATACGAACTCGAACTGCTCAAGAAAAACAATCTGCCCGCGACGGACCCCGAAGCCTACGCGGCGATTTCGGCGTCGTTCCGGCGCATCTGGAGCGCGACGCGCCTGACCGAGCGCATGCGCCGCAACCTCACGAGCGAAGCGCCGATCACGCAAACCGAGTTGCGCATCGACGAGGCATTGCAGCGCTTCGTGACGAGCCGCCGCGTGCCGCTCATGCAGATTTTCTCGAACCTCACCATGGACTCACCGAGCTTTCGCCATGCGCTGCGCGTGACGATCGCCGTGGCCGTGGGCTTCTGGCTCGGACGGCTCTTGCCGCTCACGAACGCGTACTGGATCGTGATGACGAGCATCATCATTCTGAAGCCCGGCTACTCGCTCACGCGCCAGCGCAACGCACAGCGTATTGTCGGCACGCTGATCGGCTGCGCCGCGAGCGTCGTGCTGATCCTGCTCGTAAAGCAGCCGCTCGTGCTGATCGTTTCGATGTTCGCCGCGATGATCATGAGCTACAGCCTGCTGCTGTTCAATTACACGGCAAGCGTGGTGTTCACCTCGGCCTATGTGCTGCTGATGTTCCATCTGCTTGCGCCCGGTAATTTGCGCATCATCGGCGAGCGCGCGATCGACACCGTGGTCGGCTGCATGATCGCAATCGCGGCGAGCCATCTGTTCCCGTACTGGGAATACCGGTTTATGGGCAAGCTCGTGAACGACATGATCGCCGCAACGCGCCAGTATCTCGACGCAAGCTGGTGGCGTGGAGCGGCGCGCGGCGGTTCGGTCCGGCCTGCGATGGCCCACGCGGCGAGCGCGGGGCCGGGCGCAACCGCAAGCGTGCCGCCGGGCCAGCCCGTGGCCGTGGTGGGCGCGGTGGGCGCAAAAGTGAGCGCGCAGACGAGTGCGTCGTCGCAGACGCTCGACCGCGACATGCGCTACCGCCTCGCGCGCAAAAACGTGCATATCGCGTTCGCGAATCTCGGGCAGGCGTTCCAGCGCATGATGCTCGAACCGAAGCTCGCGCAGAAATTCGTCGCCGAACTTAACGATCTGCTGATCCGCAGCCACGTGCTTGCCTCGCAGATCACGGCGAGCGCACCGCTTCTCGCCAGCGCCGCGAAGCCGGGCCAGGCCGTGCCGCTCGACGCGCTCGATTACGCGCTTTCGTGCGTGCGCGAGAACCTCGTCGCCGCCGAAACCGGCACGCCTGCGCCCACCGATCAGATGGATACGACCAGGCGCCTCACGCGCGAACTCGACGCGATGGTGGTCGGCGCGGAGCGCACGCTCGGGTCCTCCGCGGACCTGTCACAGGAATTGAAGTTGCTCGCGCATCAATGCAAGCAGATGATTTCGGCGTCCTGGATCATCCGCAAGGACGCGAGCGTGATCCGGCTCCCGGATGCATAACCCGCATAACCCGCACGCGGTGCGTGACGTGAAAGAAGCGCCGCCCGCTACTTCGCGGGCGCGCTCGCCGGTGCTGCGCCGGCAGCTTCGCTGGATGTTTGCGGCGGGAAGGCTTCGTCGTGTTCGCGCTTGCCGCGAATGGCATTGAAGAGCACGGTCCCGATCACGAGCAGCACCACCACCACGATGAACACGACTACGCCAAACGCGGATGACGGCTTGCGCGGATCGTTCATGGCTCGCAGAAAAGAAATGGGGGAAGCGGGCATTCTACGCCGCGCAGCCTTGCAGACGGCTTGCGGCGCAGGCGCGCTGCGCCGCAAGCCGTCTTATTCCGTTTGCGCGTTGCGTACCGGCAGCGCCGTCGAATACTTGAGCATTTCCATCGCGAAGCTCGAACTGACGTCGGAAAGCGGCACGGCGCGAATCAACTGCTTGTAGACGCGGTCGTAATCGTCGATATCCGCTACCACGATACGCAGCAGATAGTCCGTCTCGCCGCTCATGCGGTACGCCTCGACGATCTGTGGAATGTCCTGCACCGCGCGCGTGAAGGCCTGCGCCCACGCCTCGGTGTGCTGGTTCGTGCGCACCGTGACGAACACCGTCGTCCCCACACCGAGCTTTTTCGGATCGCACAACGCCACCTGCGCGCGGATCACGCCGGTCTCCTTAAGGCGTTGAACGCGCTTCCAGCAGGGCGTCTGCGAGAGATTCACCCGTTGTGCCAGTTCGGCGACCGGCATCGTGGCGTCCTGCTGCAGCAGCTCGATGAGCTTTATGTCGATGACATCCATTCCCGCTCTTTCCCTTGTGTAGATATTTATTCTATTCAGAGTCAGCACCGGGGAATTATAGGGAAACGCCTTCTCAACGCAAGCCACAAAAAAAGCCGGCGCGCAACGGCTTCTGCGGGCGCCGGGCGGGTGCAACCGCCACCACGGTCCCACCGCGGCCCCACTGCGGCCCCACTGCGTCCATTTCGCCGCTTGCGGCGGGGTTGGTTGCGCCCGCAACCGGGCGCGTCACATCGCATCGCGCCACGGTGCCGTACGTGCCGCTAGCTGCGTTTCGCCGCGCCGCCCGCCGTTGGAATCTGCGGCGGCGAGGCGTCCGAGCCCGCCGTGGGCGGCGGGGCAGGCCGCGGCTCGTGCGAGGCGTCGCTTGGCGACGATCTCGCGCCCCTTTTCGGCCGCTCGTGCGGCGGCGCGAAATCGTCGGCGTGCGGCGCGGCATCGTCGCCGCGCGACGACATGTGAACCTCCATCTGCGGCACCGGCATGTCGATGCCCGCTTCGTCCATGCGCCGTTTCAGGCGCGCGTTGAATGCGCGCGCAACGCTCCACTGCTGCAATGGCCGCGTCTTGATCTGACCTTTGAACACCATCCAGTTCGGCTCGAAGCGGTCGAGCCCCCAGACTTCGATGGGCCCGAGAATTTCGCGCCGGTAGCGAAAATCCGCGGCCAGTTCAGCACCCGCTTCACGAATCAGCCGCGTGACCGTGTCGAGTTCCACTGAAAACGGTACGCGGACTTCGAACACCGCAAACGCAAAGTCGCGCGAGAGGTTCTTCACGATCTTGATCTGCGAGAACGGAATCGCGTGGATCGCGCCCTGCCCGTCGCGCAGGCGCACCGTGCGGATCGACAGATGCTCGACGGTGCCCGCGTGACCGTTGTCGAGATCGATCCAGTCGCCCACCGATATGGTTTCCTCAATGATGATGAAAAGGCCCGTAATGAGATCGCTCACGAGCGACTGCGCGCCGAAGCCGATCGCGAGACCGATCACGCCCGCGCCCGCGAGCAGCGGCGTCACATTGATGCCGAGATTGGCCGCCGTGACGATTCCGGCAATCGCGAGAATCGTCACGAGCAGTGCGTTGCGCACGAGCGGCAGCATGGTGCGCGCACGCGTGCTGGGCGCGCGTCCCTTGCCGCGCGGACCGCTCGGATTAAGCGCTTCGAGAAACGCGGTATCGAGGATGATCCAGACGAGCCACGCGAGAAACACCGTCACTCCAATCGCGAAGAAAGCGTGCGCGATCCCGCGCGCAGCCACGCTCGCCTCGACGATGCGCGCGAGCGAAATGTCCCACAGGCGCGCGCACAACTCGAAATAGGCGAGCCAGATGAAGACCATGGTCAGCGAGCCTGCGAAGCGCAGGAGCCGCCGCAGATACGGCGAGCGCCGCCGCACGCGGGCCGGGTCCGGGCGCGTGATGCGCCGCACGATTGCAGACAGGAAGAACGCGAGCACGAGCAATAGCGCAGTGACGACCGAGATCTGCAACACGTTCTCGCTGCTGCCGATTGCGCCGATGGTCGCGATGATGGAGGCCACCGCGAGCAGCAGCATCGGAACGTGCCAGAGCGACGCGAGCACGTCGAAGATTTCGGTGAGCGCCCGGTGGTCGTGGCGCAGTTCGTAGCCGCGATTGCGGATCAAGTGCGCGACGGGCCGCCTGAAGCCGATGGCGAAGGTAGCGGTCAGCACGGCGGCGGTCATGTTCGCGGCAGTGGACACCAGCGCGGCGAGGTTCATGCCGATCTGATTGGCGACTTCGTAGTTGGTCGCCGCGTCGCCGAGCGCGCTGAGCACGCCAATGGCAAAAAGCGGCCGCCTGGCGCGCGCGATCAGCACGCGCACGGCGGCGCGCCGGTGCCCCGAGCCGAACAGCGAGAACATGATCAGGCAGATCGACGAGAACACGGCGCCCGCGACGATCACATAAGCGATCACGAGCCCGATCGTGCGGCCGACAGCTTCCGGCAGCGCCCGCTCGACAACCAGCGCGCCAAAAAACGCGGCGATGAACGGACCGACCCGATGCAGCACGAAGACGGCCAGTTCAAGGGTAGTCGGATTGGGCTGCAAGCCCGTATCGACCGACAAGCGCCGCAGCGTCCGGCGCAACAGCCAGGTGAGCGCCGCAGCGCCTGCGCCCCACCCTGCCAGCATCGCGAACATGTCGAGCACGAGGTGACCCGCGCTCTCGTCGCCCCCGCCCGCCGCAAGCACGACTAGCTCGCCGCCCGCAGCGGTAAAGCGCCCGGCCCAGTAATGCAGCGGGCTGCTGCCGCGGCGAGCATCGGCTTCGACGGACGAAAGTCCCGAAGCAATCGCGCCGAGCAGCCCCGACGTCACGGCAGCCCCGGAAGCGGGCGCAGGCGCGACGTGGTGCGAGGCTTCGCGCAGCTTTTTGAGCTGCGCGACGAGCGCTTCGCGCTGACGCTCGTTGTCGAGCGTGGCAATCACGCTGTCGAGCGAGCGGGCGAATTCGGCCTCGCTGGCCGGGTTCGGCGCGGACGCGGCCTCGGGTGCCGAGGCGCCGGAAGCCGGCGTGGGCTGACCCGTGATGATGCTCTTCAAGGCGGGCAGCACAGGCACCGGCGTAATTGGCGCAGGCGGGCCAGCCTTGGCGGCCGGCGGAAGCTGCGCCATGGCGGGCGGCACACACAACCAAGCAGCCGCCAGCCACGCGAGTGTCATCAGCGTGTGGCGCGCGAGCCGCCGCACCAGGCGCGCAGTGCGCTCGGTGTGCGCGGTGCGCAAACCGGAGACGGAACCGGACGCAGGCGGTCTCGCGTGCTGCTGCGTCGCGCCCGCATCGACCCGTCCGGAGCATGAATTCATGGCGAAAGGGGCGAAATCAGGACCTTCCAGTTTAGCCGCACTCCGTCAGACTGCGCGCCAGGCGTGAGTAACAGAATGCAAGTGAAATTGTGAGCGAGCGTGCCGGCGTGAATGTGGGCGCGGCGACAACGGGTGCGGCGGCCCGGACCATCGACTCGCTGAAAAACGGGCTCACGCTGAAGGATCAGCCGTGCGAAGCGGCTTGCCCATCTGAAAGCGCTGCAATGGCACGCCGCCGCGCCACACCATCTGCTCTGAAATAAGCGAGAAGCCAGCGCGCTCGAAGACGGGCCGAGCAAGCGCACTCGCGTGGGTGCCTAGCACGCTTGCACCCTGTTCGCACGCGAGCGCTTCGAGCCGCGCGAGCAACGCCGTGGCGAGGCCGCGCCGCGCCCAGCCGGGCGCGACATAGAGCATCTCGACGTGGTCCGCCGGCCAAAGCTGCCCGAAGGCGACCGGCACGCCTTCATGCACCGCGACGAGGGTGCTGCCGCGCGCGAGCCGGGCACCGAACGACCCGACGTCGTCGGCCAGCGATGCCCACGCCGCACACTGCGCCGCGTCGTAGCGGGTGGCGGCCAGCGTCATGACCGAGGCCCGGAAAAGCGCGGCGAGCGCGGCGGCGTCGCGATCCGGCGCGTAGGCGCGCCATTCAATTGCAGTCATTGCGCACGGCACACAAGTGTTAAACACGCTGAGGTAGACTGCCCGGGCGATCGATGTGTTCCAACCTATCCAACCGAGGAGTCATGCGATGGCAGTCAAGAAAATTCTTTTCCTCACCGGCGACTTTGCCGAGGACTATGAAACGATGGTGCCGTTCCAGGCACTGCAGGCCGTCGGCCACCGCGTCGATGCCGTGTGCCCCGGCAAGAAGGCCGGCGAGCGCATCAAGACCGCCATTCACGATTTCGAGGGCGACCAGACGTACACCGAAAAACCCGGCCACCAGTTTGCGCTCAACGCCACCTTCGACGAAATCGAGCTGGCCAGCTACGACGCCCTCGCCATCGCGGGCGGCCGCGCGCCCGAGTACCTGCGGCTCGATCCGAAGGTGATCGACGTCGTGCGCCACTTCGCGCGCGCAAACAAGCCGATCGCGGCGATCTGCCATGCGGCGCAACTGCTCGCCGCCGCCGAGGTGATCCGCGGCAAGCGCATCTCCGCGTACCCGGCCTGCGCGCCCGAAGTGCGGCTGGCGGGCGGCGAGTATGCCGAGATTCCGATCGACGGCGCCGTCACCGACGCCCCCTTCGTCACGGCCCCGGCCTGGCCCGCGCATCCGGAATGGCTGCGGCAGTTTCTCGTGCTCCTCGGCACCCGCATCGAGCCGTAACGCACACGGCGTCACAGCACGCTCGCCGATCACCGCGTGTCCGGCGGCGGCTAGACGCTTTCCGGTGGTCCTCCCGCCTGCCGCAGCGCGGCGGCGGGACCAGGCGGCGGTTCGGCGCGTTCGTCGTCTGCCGGATTGCCCGGCTCGCCGCTCTCCCCGGCTTTCCACGTCGCCGCACCGTCTGCCAAAAGCTCCGCAGGCGCAGCAAGCTGCACCGCCTCGCCGGGCGCGGGCGGCACGAACGCCAGCGCATCGGGCAGCGATAAATAGAATGTCGTGCCTTCTCCTTCCCGCGACTCCGCCCAGACACGCCCGCCATGGCGCTCGACCACGCGCCGCACGAGCGCAAGCCCGATGCCCTCGCCGGGCACGGCGTTGCCGTGCATGCGCTGAAACGCCTGAAAAAGCCGCGGCAGCGCGACTTCGGGAATGCCGAGCCCGTTGTCGCGCACGTAGAAGATCTGCAGCGATTCGACGCCGGGCGGCGAAGGCGCCGTGCCGATCTCGATGCGCCCGTCGCGCGCGGGATCCAGGTAGTTGAGCGCGTTGCCGACCAGGTTCCCGAAGACCTGTTCGAGCGCAGTCGGATCGCCCCATACGTCCGGCAGCGTGTGCACGCTCACCTGCGCGCCGCGGGCGCGGATCGAGCCGTGCATCGCATCGACCACGCGCTGCACCAGTTCCTGCACGTTGACGCGCTGACGCCGGTACTCGACGCGCCCCACGCGCGCGAGGCGCAGCAGCGCGTCGATGATGTGCGACGCGCGCAGCACGGCAGTCTGCAGATAATGAAGCGCCTCGCCGATGTCCTCGTTGATCAGGCGCTCGACGTGCTCGCGCGCTTGCGGCCCGAGCGACGAACGCGCAACGAGGGCGCGCAGGTCGTCACAGGCGTGGTCCAGTTCGCGCGAGAAACCCTGGAGATTCACGAGCGGCGCGCGCAGGTCGTGCGACACGCTATGAATGAACATCTCGTTTTCCTGGGTCTGCTGGCGCAGGGTTTCGTTGATGTGCGCGAGCTGGTCCGCGCGGCGCGCAAGGTCCGCCTGAAAGCCGAGGCGCATGCGCTCGGCCTCGATCAGACGCTGGCTGATCTGATGCAGCGTGAGATCGAGATGCGCGATTTCGTCGTTGCCGCCGGAGAGCGGCGCGAGCGGTTCGTTGCCCGCGAGGCGGCTCGCGTTATCGGAGAGCGCGTTGAGGCGGCCGCGCACGCCGCGCGTGAAAAGCCACACGGAAAGCGCGACCAGCAGGATCGAACCCACCACCGCCGCCATCACGAGTGTCTGCTGCTGGGCCCGCGCGGCCTCGGCTTCCGTCACGCGCATCACGTCGAGCCGCCGCTCCTCGGTCTGGAACGACGTCACCTGCGCGCGCACACGATCGAGCACGTCGGCGGCCGTGAGCTCGCGAAAGTACTCGGTCAGATCGCCGTGCCGCCGCGAATGCAGCAGATCCTGAATACGGTCCGACCATTGCCGGTAGTTCTGCACTGCCTGGCGGATCTGCACCGCGCGTTCGACCTGACCTGGATTGTCGGAGACGAGTTCGACGAGACGGTCGATGCGCCGGTCGACCTCCATCCACGTGGAAACCGGCGTCGTGAATGCGGTGTCGCCCGCCGCCACCGCCCCGCGCAGCCGCACCGACTCGGTGAGAACCGGCTCGAGCACGCGCGCCGCCTGCGCGAGCACGTTCTGGCTGTGCTGACTCCAGCGATCCGCGGCTTCCGCATCCGCCTCGGCCTTCACGATGCCCGATAGCAGGGTCAGCTCGAATACAGCGGGAATCGCGATCAGCAGGAATCCTTTTGTCGTGAGTCGCATGCAATGAGCCGGTTCGGAGCGTCCGGACGACGGGGTGACTGGGTTCGCTCATTATGTCGGCGTTTGTGCCCCATGTGCGGTCCACGCGGCCCATACGGTCCATACGGTCCATACGGTCCACACATTCGACCCATTTCGCGTTCGTACCGGTCGTCATCGCACGCGCCGCGACGCGAATATTTCGATTTCCCGACAATCGGACAATCGAGAAAGGGAAATGGAATAGATCGCCCCGATCTGGCGCATGACCTCCCCATCTTCGATCGTCGGCACTGGAATTGTGCCGGCGCGCCCCGTGCACGACAGCCGATGCGCACCAGGCTGGAATCCGGCGCAGTGCACGCGCGCACCGCTGTAATGCCATGCACCACGGACCAATTCACCGGATTCACCGCTTTGGCACGGACCTGGCCCGCATCTTGCTCAGAATGCGCTCTTTTTGGGCAACCGCGGGACGCAAGGATGGACAATCTCAAGAATGGCGCCGACACGCTCTTTCTGCTGCTCGGCGCCGCCATGGTGTTCGCGATGCACGCAGGTTTCGCGTTCCTCGAACTCGGCACCGTGCGCAAGAAGAACCAGGTCAACGCACTCGTGAAGATCCTCGTCGACTTTTCGGTCTCGACGATCGCCTACTTCTTCATCGGCTATACGATCGCCTACGGTGTGCAGTTCTTCGCGCATGCGAACGTGCTCGCCGCGCACAACGGCTACGCCCTCGTGCGGTTCTTCTTCCTGCTCACCTTCGCGGCGGCGATTCCCGCGATCGTCTCGGGCGGCATCGCCGAGCGCTCGAAGTTCAATCCGCAGCTTTTCGCGACTTTCGTGATTGTCGGATTCATCTATCCGTTCTTCGAGGGCATCGTCTGGAACGGACGGTTCGGCGTGCAGGATGCGCTCGCGCATCTGTTCGGCGAGCAGTTTCACGATTTCGCCGGATCGGTGGTCGTACATGCGTTCGGCGGCTGGGTGGCCTTGCCGGCCGTGATCATGCTCGGTGCGCGCCACGGACGCTACACGCGCGACGGACGCATCGCCGCGCACCCGCCTTCGAACATCCCGTTTCTCGCGCTCGGTGCGTGGGTGCTCACGGTGGGCTGGTTCGGCTTTAACGTGATGAGTTCCCAGAGCATCGACAAGATCAGCGGGCTGGTCGCCGTCAATTCGCTCATGGCGATGGTGGGCGGCACGCTCGCCGCGTGGGTGGCGGGACGCAACGATCCGGGCTTCACCTACAACGGACCGCTCGCAGGGCTCGTGGCCGTCTGCGCCGGTTCGGACCTTATGCATCCGCTCGGTGCGCTCGCGACGGGCGCGGTTGCGGGCGTGCTGTTCGTCTACATGTTCACGTGCGTGCAGAACCGCTGGCGCATCGACGACGTGCTCGGCGTGTGGCCGCTGCACGGGCTGTGCGGCGCATGGGGCGGCATCGCGGCGGGAATCTTCGGCAAGCACTGGCTCGGCGGCATGGGCGGCGTGTCGTTCTGGGCGCAGGTGGTGGGAACGGTCGGCGGAATCGTCGTGGCGGCGCTCGGCGGCACGATCGTCTATGGCGCGCTCAAGCTGACGGTCGGGCTGCGCATCGATCGTGAAGAGGAGTTCAGCGGCACCGATCTGTCGATCCACAAGATCACGGCGACGCCGGAGCGCGAGTCGGTTTTCTGACGCAGCCGTCACCGGCATGCGGGCGAACCGCCGCGGCACCGCGCGGCGGTTCGCTGTTCTCGCGTGTCACCGCGCATCTCACTGCGCTTTTAACCCGCGCTTTTTACCTCGCCCCACCTCGCGGTGCGTCCATCACGCACCGGGCGCCGGATTGCCCGCCGCCCGCCTGATTCCGTCCCCGCGTTTCCGCCCCACCGTTTTGATCGCGCTTTTATTGCGTTTCTGTTGCGCGCTTATTGCGTACTTATTGCGTACCTATTGCGCATTTGTTGCACGCTTATTACACGCCTGTTGCATGTTTATTACCTATCCATTGCCTCCGGATCTGGTTTTCGAATATGACCAGAATCAACGGCCGTGCTTTTGATAATCCGTGCATCGCACATGCAAAATGACGGCAATTAGCGTGGCAAGACCTGGAAATAAGGGCCACTTAGACAGCCTTAGGTAGCTTTAGGCTGCATCAAGGAATAAAAAAAGCGTCACGCGTTAGCGTGACGCACCTAAAAGTTCTAGCCATTCCGAGGGCCGTGCTAGAACCTGAGAGACGATATTCGGCACCCTCCAGGCCATGCTTCGCTCGATGCACTCGTTCGACCCCGGCTCAATCGATGCGAAATGCATACTCTGCGGCCCATTAAAACCCCGCGTGTTGCGGGGCTTCGCCGAAATAATATTCCATTTTTTACTGATCGACTGACCAAGTCAAGCGGATTCTCACCTGATTGCACGATCTATGAAGCGCGATGAGCCCGTTACAATTACCTGACGAAATACCTCACAATATGACCCGCTTTTCATCGGCGCCCGCTGCCTCGCCCGCAGGCCCGACCGGGCAGCGAGATTGCAAATCGAAATGCCGTTTCAAAAAAACGCAGATTCACCTGGAATGACTTCCCATATCGACCCGCAAGCGCGCACCGAAACGATGCGCGACAAAGACAGTGCAGCCGACGAAGTCACAGCGCTTGCGCGCGGCCTCGCCGTAATGCGCTGCATCGCCGCCGCCGACGCACCGCTCAGCAACCGCGAGCTGACCGAGCTGACCGGCATCCCCAAACCCACGCTCTCGCGCCTCACCGGCACGCTGGTGAGCACCGGCTTTCTCGCGCGGCTGCCCGACAGCGAGCGCTTCGTGCTCGCCGCCGCCGTGCTTGAGCTGAGCAACGGTTTCCTGCGCAATTCCGACATCCGCAGCCGCGTGCGACCGTTCCTCACTCAATTCGCCGAACGCACCGCGCTATCCGTGCACCTCACCGTGCGCGACCGGCTCGACATGGTCGTCATCGACGCGGTCCGGCCGCGTTCCGCCGTGCTCGTCTCGCGGCTCGAAGTCGGCTCGCGCATCGACATGAGCCGCACCGCCGTTGGCCGCGCGTACCTCGCGTCGCTCGCCCCCCGCGAGCGCGACGGCCTGATCGCCGCGCTGCAGGCCGCAGCCGGCAACGACTGGGGATTCTTCGGCAGCCGTCTCGACGCGGCCGTCGCCGAAACGGCCGCACAGGGCTACAGCATCGCCATCGGCGAGTGGTACGAGGGCCTGAGCGCAATCGCGGGCACGTTCACGGGGCCGGACGGCGAGCGCTACGCGGTCAATTGCGTCGGCGCCTCGCAGCAGTGCCCGCGCGAGTGGCTCGTCACCCACGCCGTACCGGCGATGCAGGAGTGCATCGCACGCATCGTCGCCGAAATCGGCGGCTCGGCCTCCCCGGCATCCATCGAGGATCGAGCCTGACAAACCTCCCCTTACACCGCGGCTACAACGGGTGTAACCGCCGTAACGTCTTGAAAGATAGGCGACTGGACGCTGAAGGAGGCGCCGACTAGCATCATGCTTTTACAGCGCGGCCATCCGGGCCCGCACACCGCCCGCCCCCACCGCGGTTGCCCTTCGTCCGCCACGCGAGGCGCGCGCATCAATTGCGCTTCAAGCGCACGTCATCGCCGTCGTGCCTGACATTAACCTTGCGCGCATTTCGCGTAGCATCGGCACACTGCAGCGGCGCACGCACGTGCGGCGCCGCATAACACAACCGCTCAACCCGTCTGCACCGTACCGACCTGCCCGATGGATCACCAAGACAAGCACCCGGAACCGCCCCGTCGAGAAACGCCGTCCCCGTCAACTGCCGCCTCTCCCGCCCCCCGCAGCCGTCGCGGCAAGCTCATCGTGATCGCCGCCGCACTCGTCGTCGCCGCAATCGTGCTGGTGCGCTGGCAGCCGTGGAACAAGGCGCCCTCCGGCGCGGGCGGCCCGGGTGCGGCCAGCAGCGCGCGCACGCGCCACGGCGGACCGGGCGCGATGGCCAACATGGCGCAGCCCGTGAGCGTGGCGAGCGCCGCGAACGGCGATATGCCGATCGTCATCACGGCGCTCGGCACGGTCACGCCGCTCGCCGGCGTCACCGTGCGCACGCAGCTTTCCGGCACGCTGCAAGCCGTGAACTTCCAGGAAGGCCAGATGGTGAAACAGGGCGACGTGCTCGCCCAGATCGACCCGCGCCCGTATCAGATCTCGCTCGCGAACGCCGAAGGCCAGCTCGCGCGCGACCAGGCGCTGCTCGCCACCGCGCGCCTCGACCTGAAGCGCTATCAGACCCTGCTCGCGCAGGACTCGATCGCGAGCCAGCAGGTCGATACCCAGGCGTCGCTCGTGAAGCAGTACGAAGGCACCGTCAAGTCCGATCAGGCGAACATCGACACTTTCAAGCTCGATCTCACCTACGCGCGCATCACCGCGCCGACGTCGGGCCGCGTCGGTCTGCGTCAGGTCGATGCCGGCAACTATGTGACGCCCGGCGACGCGAACGGCCTCGTCGTTCTCACGCAGTTGCAGCCGATCAGCGTGATCTTCACGACCTCGGAAGACAACTTGCCGGCCATCCTCAAGCAGCTCCACGCGGGCAAGAAGATGCCGGTCACCGCCTACGACCGCAGCAACACGACGCAGCTCGAAAACGGCTATCTGCAAACCATCGACAACCAGATCGACACCACCACGGGCACGGTCAAGCTGCGCGCGAATTTCCAGAACCCGGACCAGATGCTGTTTCCGAACCAGTTCGTGAACGCGCGACTGCTCGTCGACACGATCCACAACGCGGTGATCGTGCCGACCTCGGCGGTGCTCAACGGCTCGCAGGGGCGCTACGTGTTCGTCGTGAAGCCCGATAACACCGTGACCGTGCGCGTCGTGAAGGTCGGCCCGGTCGACGGCGAGCGCACCAGCATCGCGTCGGGGCTCGCGGCGGGCGAGCGCGTCGTGACGGACGGCTCGGACCGCCTGCGCGAAGGCTCGAAGATCACGATCCCCGCCGAGCATCCGAAGCATGCCAGCGGTGCAACGGGCGCCAAGGGCACACCCGGCGCGTCCGGAGCAGCCGGAGCGGCCGCCGCCTCGGGCGCTCACCGTGGCTCCGGCGGCCACCACGCATCGCAGGCACAGGCGCAGTAAGCAAGCATGAATCCTTCCCGCGCCTTTATCCTGCGCCCGGTCGGCACCGCCCTCCTGATGGCGGCGATCATGCTGGTCGGCCTCGTCGCGCTGCGTTTTCTGCCGCTGTCCGCCCTGCCCGAAGTCGACTATCCGACGATCCAGGTGCAGACCTTCTACCCGGGCGCGAGTCCGGAAGTGATGACCTCGTCGGTGACCGCGCCGCTCGAGCGGCAATTCGGGCAGATGCCGTCGCTCAACCAGATGTCGTCGCAGAGTTCGGCGGGCTCGTCGGTGATCACGCTGCAGTTCAGCCTCGATCTGCCGCTCGACATCGCCGAGCAGGAAGTGCAGGCCGCCATCAACGCGGCCGGCAACCTGCTGCCCTCCGACCTGCCCGCGCCGCCGATCTACGCGAAAGTGAATCCCGCCGACGCGCCGATCCTCACGCTCGCGATCACCTCGAAAACGCTGCCGCTGACCGACATCCAGGATCTCGCCGATACGCGCCTCGCGCAGAAGATCTCGCAGGTGGCGGGCGTGGGTCTCGTGAGCCTCTCGGGCGGCCAGCGCCCGGCCGTGCGCATCCAGGCGAATCCGCGCGCGCTCGCGGCCTACGGCCTGAATCTCGACGATCTGCGCACGTCCGTCTCAAACCTGAACGTCAACACGCCGAAGGGCAACTTCGACGGTCCGACGCGCGCCTACACGATCAACGCGAACGACCAGCTCAGCGACGCCAACGCCTACCAGAACGCCGTCATCGCCTACCGCAACGGCCGCCCGGTCATGCTCACAGATGTGGCGAAGATCGTGCCGGGCGCGGAAAACACGAAGCTCGGCGCCTGGGTGAACAGCACGCCCGCGATCATCCTGAACGTGCAGCGTCAGCCGGGCGCGAACGTGATCCAGGTCGTGGACAACATCAAGGCGATCCTGCCGCAATTGCAGGAATCGCTGCCCTCGGCGCTCGACGTGCAGATCGTCACCGACCGCACGACGACCATTCGCGCCTCCGTGCGCGACGTACAGTTCGAGCTGCTGATGTCCGTCGTGCTGGTCGTGCTCGTGATGTACCTGTTCCTCGCGAACATTTACGCCACCGTGATTCCGAGCCTCTCGGTGCCGCTCTCGCTGATCGGCACGCTCGCCGTGATGTATCTGTTCGGCTTCTCGCTCGATAACCTGTCGCTGATGGCGCTCACCATCGCGACCGGCTTTGTCGTCGACGACGCAATCGTCATGATCGAGAACATCGCGCGCTACGTGGAGGAAGGCGACAGTCCGCTCGAAGCGGCGCTGAAGGGTTCGAAGCAGATCGGCTTCACGATCATCTCGCTGACGGTTTCGCTGATCGCGGTGCTGATCCCGCTGCTCTTCATGGGCGACGTCGTGGGCCGCCTCTTCCACGAATTCGCGATCACGCTCGCGGTGACCATCGTGATTTCGGCCATCGTGTCGCTCACGCTCGTGCCGATGATGTGCGCGAAGATGCTGCGCCACACGCCGCCTGGCGAAACCCGCCGCTTCGAAGCGGGCGTGCACCGTTTCTTCGACTACGTGATCGGCCGCTACGGCGTCGCGCTTCAATGGGTGCTGAACCACCAGCGCATGACGCTCGTGGTCGCCGTGTTCACGCTCGTGCTCACGGCGCTGCTCTACGTCGCCGTGCCAAAGGGCTTTTTCCCCGTGCAGGACACCGGCGTGATCCAGGCGATCACGCAGGCGCCGCAGTCGGTCTCGTACGCGTCGATGGCCGAGCGCCAGCAGGCGCTCGCCGCCGAGATCCTCAAAGACGACAACGTGGAGAGCCTCACCTCGTTCATCGGCGTGGACGGCACGAACATCACGCTCAACGGCGGACGCATGCTGATCAACCTGAAGCCGCGCGACGACCGCAGCGAGACGGCCAGCGAAATCATCCGCACGCTGCAGGCGCGCGTGGCGCACATTCCGGGCGCGACGCTCTACATGCAGCCGGTGCAGGACCTCACGATCGACTCGACGGTGAGCCCGACGCAGTATCAGTTCATGCTCACCACGCCGAATATCGGCGACTTCACGACGTGGGTGCCGAAGCTCGTGCGCCGCCTCCAGCAGGTGCCCGAACTCGCCGACGTCGCAACCGACCTGCAGGACCGGGGCCAGTCGGTATTCATCGAGATCGACCGGGCGAGCGCGGCGCGCTACGGCATTACGCCCGCCACCGTCGACAACGCGCTCTACGACGCGTTCGGCCAGCGCATCATTTCGACGATCTTCACGCAGTCGAACCAGTACCGCGTGATTCTCGAAGCCGATCCGCAATTGCAGCATTACACCGACGCGCTCAACGCGATCTATCTGCCGTCCTCGACGTCGACGACGGGCCAGGTGCCGCTCTCCGCCATCGCGAAGTTCCACGAGCGTTCCGCGCCGCTGCTCGTCACGCACCTCTCGCAGTTCCCGGCCACGACGATCTCGTTCAACCTCGCGCCCGGCGCTTCGCTCGGCGCCGCCGTGAAGGCGATCCAGCAGGCCGAGCAGGACATCGGCCTGCCGGCCTCGTTCCAGACGCGCTTCCAGGGCGCGGCGCTCGCCTTCCAGGCATCGCTGTCGAACGAACTGTTCCTGATTCTCGCGGCCATCGTGACGATGTACATCGTGCTCGGCGTGCTGTACGAGAGCTTCATCCATCCGATCACGATTCTCTCGACGCTGCCCTCGGCCGGCATCGGCGCGCTGCTCGCGCTGATCCTCACGGGTCACGATCTCGACATCATCGGGATCATCGGCATCGTGCTGCTGATCGGCATCGTGAAGAAGAACGCGATCATGATGATCGACTTCGCACTCGAAGCCGAACGCCAGGAAGGCAAGCCGCCGCGCGAGGCGATCTATCAGGCGTGTCTGTTGCGTTTTCGCCCGATCATGATGACGACGATGGCGGCGCTCCTCGGCGCGCTGCCGCTCATTGTCGGCAGCGGCGCGGGCTCGGAGCTGCGCCGGCCGCTCGGCATCGCCATCGCGGGCGGCCTGATCGTGAGCCAGGCGCTCACGCTCTTCACGACGCCCGTGATCTATCTCGCGTTCGACTCGATCGCGCGGCGCCTGAGGAACCGCTTCGGCGGATCGCCCGGTTCACCCTCAGCGCCTTCGTCGCCCGCGGAGCAATGACGCGATGAACCTGTCCCGCCCGTTCATCGCCCGCCCCGTCGCGACGACGCTGCTCGCGCTCGGCATCGCGCTCGCCGGCATCTTCGCGTTCACGAAGCTGCCGGTCGCGCCGTTGCCGCAGGTGGACTTCCCGACCATCTCCGTGCAGGCCGCGCTGCCTGGCGCGAGTCCCGAGACCGTGGCGACGAGCGTGGCGAGCCCGCTCGAGCGCCACCTCGGCAGCATCGCCGACGTCAGCGAAATGACCTCACAGAGTTCGGTCGGCACCACCCGCATCACGTTGCAGTTCGGCCTGAACCGCGACATCGACGGCGCCGCGCGCGACGTGCAGGCCGCCATCAACGCGGCGCGCGCGGACCTGCCCACGAGCCTGCGGCAGAACCCGACCTACCACAAGGTCAATCCCGCCGACGCGCCGATCCTGATCCTCGCGCTCACCTCGCCCACGCTCTCCGCGGGCCAGCTCTACGATTCGGCGGCGACAGTGCTGCAGCAGTCGCTCTCGCAGGTCGACGGCGTGGGCGAAGTCGACGTGAGCGGCTCGGCGAATCCGGCCGTGCGCGTCGAGCTGGAGCCGCACGCGCTGTTTCACTACGGCATCGGCCTCGAAGACGTGCGCGCGGCGCTCGCCTCGGCCAACGCGAACAGCCCGAAGGGCGACATCGAATTCGGCCCGCAGCGCTTCCAGCTTTATACGAACGATCAGGCGAGCAAGGCGGACCAGTACAAGGATCTCGTGATCGCCTATCGCAACGGCGCGGGCGTCAAGCTCGCGGACGTGGGCGAAGTGGTCGACTCCGTGGAAGACCTGCGCAACATCGGCCTCGCCAACGGCAAGCGCTCCGTGCTCGTGATCCTGTACCGCCAGCCCGGCGCGAACATCATCCAGACGGTGGACCGCGTGATCGCGCTGCTGCCGCGGCTGAAGGCGTCGCTGCCCGCCGATGTCGACGTGACGCCCACCTCGGACCGTTCGGTGACGATCCGCGCCTCGCTCAAGGACACGGAGCGCACGCTGATCATCGCGGTGGTGCTCGTCGTCATGGTCGTGTTCCTGTTCCTGCGCAACTGGCGCGCGACGCTCATTCCGAGCGTGGCCGTGCCGATCTCGATCATCGGCACCTTCGCGGCGATGTACCTCATGGGGTTCTCGCTCGACAACCTCTCGCTGATGGCGCTCACCATCGCGACCGGCTTCGTGGTCGACGACGCGATCGTTGTCCTCGAAAACATCTCGCGCCACATCGAGAACGGCGTGCCGCGCATGCAGGCCGCCCTGCTCGGCGCACGCGAAGTGGGCTTCACGGTGCTGTCGATCAGCGTTTCGCTCGTCGCCGTGTTCCTGCCGATTCTGCTCATGGGCGGTATCGTCGGGCGGCTCTTCCGGGAATTCGCGCTCACGCTGTCGCTCGCCATCGCCGTCTCGCTCGCGGTCTCGCTCACGCTCACGCCGATGATGTGCTCGCGCCTGCTCGAGCAGCCGCACGAAAGGCAGGCCGAAGGGCGCTTCGCGCAGTGGCTCGACCGCGGCTTCACGCGCATGCAGCGCGGGTACGAGCGCACGCTCGGCTGGGCGCTCGCGCATCCGTTCGTGATCCTGCTCACGCTGATCGCGACCATCGCGCTGAACGTCGCGCTCTACGTGATCGTGCCGAAGGGCTTTTTCCCGCAACAGGACACGGGGCGTCTGATTGGCGGCATCCAGGCCGATCAGTCCACGTCGTTCCAGGCGATGAAGGTGAAGTTCGCGGAAATGATGCGCATCGTGCAGGCCAATCCGGCCGTCGATGCGGTGGCGGGTTTTTCCGGCGGACGCGCCACCAACTCCGGCTTCATGTTCGTTTCGCTCAAGCCGAAGAGCGAGCGCAAGCTTTCCGCCGACCAGGTGATCGCACAACTACGCGTCCCGCTCTCGCACGTGGCCGGCGCGCGCACGTTCTTGCAGGCGGTGCAGGACATCCGCGTGGGCGGCCGGGCCTCGAACGCGCAATACCAGTTCACGCTGCTCTCCGACAATACGGCGGACCTCTACAAGTGGGGGCCGAAGCTCACCGAGGCGCTGCAGGCGCGCCCCGAACTCGCCGACGTCAATTCGGACCAGCAGCAAGGCGGCCTCGAATCGCAGGTGAACATCGACCGCGCGAGCGCCGCGCGCCTGAAGATTACGCCCTCGCAGATCGACAACACGCTCTACGACGCGTTCGGCCAGCGCCAGGTCTCGACGATCTACAACCCGCTCAACCAGTACCACGTCGTGATGGAAGTCGCGCCGAAGTACTGGCAGAGCCCGGACATGCTCAACGACATCTGGATCAGCACGGCGGGCGGCTCGGCGAGCGGCGCGCAGAGCACCAACGCGACGGCGGGCACGGTGAGCGGTCCGGTCACGAGCGCGCGCAGCGGCGGCACGGCGGCCACGACAGGAACAAGCGCAGCGGCGAGCGCGGCCAGCATCGCCGCCGATTCCGCGCGCAATCTCGCGATCAATTCGATCGCGGCGAGCGGCAAGTCGAGCGCGTCGTCGGGCTCGGCCGTCTCGACCGCGAAGGAAACGATGGTCCCGCTTTCGGCGATTGCCTCGTTCGGGCCCGGCACGACGCCGCTCTCCGTGAATCACCAGAGCCAGTTCGTCGCCTCGACGATCTCGTTCAACCTGCCGCCCGGCAAATCGCTCTCGGACGCAACCAAGGTCGTCTACGACACGATGGCCCAGATCGGTGTGCCGCCAACCATCCACGGCAGCTTCCAGGGCACCGCGCAGGCGTTCCAGCAGTCGCTCAATAACCAGCCGCTGCTGATCCTTGCCGCGCTCGCCGCCGTGTATATCGTGCTCGGCATCCTCTACGAGAGTTACATCCATCCGCTCACGATCCTCTCGACGCTGCCCTCGGCGGGCGTGGGCGCCCTGCTCGCGCTGCTGCTCTTCAATACCGAGTTCAGCATCATCGCGCTGATCGGCGTGATTCTGCTGATCGGCATCGTCAAGAAGAACGCGATCATGATGGTCGACTTCGCCATCGAGGCGTCGCGCCAGGGCCTCAACTCGCGCGACGCGATCTATCAGGCCTGCTCGCTGCGCTTTCGCCCGATCATGATGACGACCTGCGCCGCGCTGCTCGGCGCGCTGCCGCTCGCGTTCGGGCGCGGCGAAGGCGCGGAGCTGCGCGCACCGCTCGGCATCTCGATCGTCGGCGGGCTGATCGTGAGCCAGATGCTCACGCTCTATACGACGCCGGTCGTCTATCTGTATATGGACCGGCTGCGTGTCTGGTGGGATCAGAAGCGCGGACGGCCCGCGCCCGCAGTGGCGAAATAAGCTTCTGTGTCCATCTGCTTCATGTGACAAGGGCGGCCCGCGGGCCGCCCTTCTTCATTCAGAGACCTCAGAGACGCTGAGCCATGGCGAGCGTAAAGATGCGCGCCCAACGTTTTGCCTCGCGCTCGCCCGGCATCGGCACCTGCCATTCGGGCCGCGCCTGATCGGCGACCCGCAGCACGACCGACCACCGGTTCGCGTCCTGCTGGGCGTGCGCATCGCGCAGGTCCGCGAAGATGTACGCGCCACGCGCGCCGTCGAGCGCGAGCTCGCACAGCCGCTTGCCGGCTGCGAGCCGCACCGCGCCCCACTCGCCCGAGACGCCGTGGGTCCAGTCGCCATCGCGCAGATTCGGCGCCACGGCTCGGCGGCGTTGCCAGATCCGCGCGATGAACGCGGCCAGCGCGACAGCCGCAAGCAGCGCCGCCGCGACCGCCACGGCGAGACCGAACTCCGCGGCGAGCGCATGAAACGACCACACCGCACCGTAGACGAGTGCGGCGAACACCAGCAGAAGAACCAGAAGCGGCATGCGGGAAATCCGGACGGCGAAGCTAAAACGAAAACGGCGCGCGAATCATCGCGCGCCGCGAACGAACCAGGAAGCCAGAAAGCGGCGTGTATTTGCCGCCAGACTTACTGCTGCGAATGTTGCGCGCTCCACTCCTTCAAGGCGCGCAGGGTGTTCGCCACGTGCTGGTCGGGCGCGAGGCTCGTGTATTCATAGATGATCTTGCCGTCCGGCGCGATCACATACGACACGCGGTTGGCCATGGCTGCGTGCATCGGCATCGAGGCGTCGTACGACTTGATGATCTTCGAGTCTTCGTCGGCGGCCACCGGGAACTTGCTGCGGCACTCGCTCACCGAGAACTTCGTCAGCGTCCCGATGTCGTCGTGCGACACGCCAATCACCGTCGCGCCGTACTTCTTGTATTCGTCGACGGCTTCTGCGAATTCGTGTGCTTCGATCGTGCAACCCTTTGTAAAGGCCGCCGGATAGAAGTACAGCACCACCGGTCCTTTTTTCAATTCCGACGCGAGCGAATACGTGTAAGTCTTACCGCCTAGCGAAGCCTGGGCCGTGAAGTCCGGCGCCGGGTCGCCAGGCTTCAGCGTGGCCTCGGCGCTGAGCGCATACAACCCGGCCCCTGCGCTCATGAGCACTGCTGCACCTATCGCGATGAATCTGGATTTCATGTCGGTCATCCTTTCCATGTGTCGTCAACTTCGCGCATGGCGCATGCCCGCGCAGCCGACGATGACGTCATTGGATCACACAATGATCGAACTCGCAGAAGGGCGCCACGCCGTCGCGCCGCGCACCGGCGTCGCCCGCATCGATGAAAATGTCGGCGACCCAATGCCGCACCCGGGTGACACCCGAGTCTCGCCCGAGCACCGCCTGCGCCCGCACGCCGCAGCCGTGCTCATCGCGCATTGCACGCCACGTCGGCCCGCCGCGCGGCGCGCAGCCTGACGCAGCGCCGCCCGGCGCGAATCCGCATGAGCGTGCGCCGCACGCCACGCCCGAACGGCACGTCAGTGTTTTTCCAGCCATGCGCTAAAGATTTTCATTTCGTGGTCGATAACTCGTTCTGATATGCGGTTTCAGCCAGATGTAAAATGCGCCGCCAGGTTCCTGGGGCGCCCGGCGAGCGACGCACGCGACAGACAGGCTGCATGGAATAAGGGTTGTCAGCGACAGACATGGAAGCAAACAGGATTACGGCATCCCGTCCGGGCCGGATGCGCACGGTCGTCGATCGGCTTCGCGCACTGGCCCGTCGCTCTGCCAGCGACCCGCTTGCACCCGTAGCCACCATCGCCCCGCCGCCCGTGCACGAGCCGGCGAACCCGCAGGCGCCCGCGTATCCGGATGCCGCCTCGCGCGCGTTCGAGGACACCGCAAGCGCGGTCGATTTCCTCGTTCACCTGGACCGCAACCTCCGCTTCCTCTACGTCTCCGATTCGAGCCTGCGCTTCGCCGGGTATCACCGCGAATATCTGCTCGGCGCCACCCTGCACGACATCGTCGCACCGGAGCACCAGTTGCGCCTCGACGCGCTGTTCGACCGCGCGACCATGACGGGCGCCATCGAAAAAGACACGGTGCATCTCGTGAAGGCGCTCACCTATCCGCTCGCGGTCGAGTTGCGCGTACAACGAGCGTCGTACGCGGACAAGGACGGTTTCGCGGTTGCGGGTTTCGACGTGTCGACCTGGCAACGGGCCGAGCAGCGCCTCACGCATGCGCTGCACCACGATCTGCTGACCGGCCTGCCGAACCAGACGGCGCTCGGGCCGATACTCGAGCGCCTGCAAACCGAAGCCGACCTGCATGGCGCGCCGGTGGCGCTGCTCTTGCTCGACATCGACGATTATCAGCGCGTGAACCGCGCGCTCGGCTACGAAGCGGGCGACGAACTGCTGCGCGAAACGGCCCGGCGGCTCGGCCACCTCGCGCTACAGGGCGAGTTGATCGCGCGCACGGGCAGCGACGAATTCGCGATCGTGATCGCGCCGCAGCCGCATACGGACCCGAGCGACGCGCGCGCCGATGCCGAAACGCTCGCACGGCGGCTGCTCACCTCGATCCTGCAGCCGTACACGTTCCGCACCCAGCCGGTGCACTTGTCGGCCAGCATCGGCATTGCGTTCCATCCGGCCCTGCGCACGGTCGGCGACGACGCCGCGCAAACCGACAACACGCCGTTGATCCGGCGCGCGGACCAGGCGCTGCAGCAGGCCAAAGCCGCGGGCGGCAACACGCTGATGCTGCACGTTCCCGACAACGATCCCACCGACGCCCAGCGCCTGAAGCTCGAATCCGATCTCTATGACGGCGTGCGCAACGGCGAGTTCTCGCTGCACTTCCAGCCCATCACGAGCAGCATGACCCTCGGCGTCGTGGGCGTGGAGGCGCTGATCCGCTGGCAGCATCCGTTGCACGGGCTCGTGCCGCCTTCGAAATTTATTCCCCTTGCCGAATCGGTCGGTCTGATTAATTATCTCGGCAACTGGGTGCTCAAGGCGGCCTGCATGCAATTGAAGCAATGGGACACGCAGGGCATTTCATTGCAGTACGTGGCGGTCAACGTGTCGCCGCAGCAGTTCCGCAACCCGAGATTCAAGGAAAGCGTGCAAGAGGCAATCGAGCTGTCCGGGATCGAGCCGGACCGGCTCGTGTTCGAGATCACCGAAAGCCTGCTCATGCACGATCCCCTGCGCGCCAAGGCGCTGCTCGAAGAAATCACGGCGCTCGGCATCCGGTTCGCCGTCGACGATTTCGGCACCGGGTATTCGAGTCTTGCGTATCTGCAGCGCTTCCCGTTGTCGAAACTGAAAATCGATCGCAGCTTCGTCGAGAACCTGCTCACCTCGCGCAACGATCAGGCGATCGTCAACGCCGTGGTGGGCCTCGCGCGCACGCTCAATCTCGAACTCGTCGCCGAGGGCGTCGAAACCGAGGCGCAGCGCGATCTGCTCATGAAGATGGGCTGCGATCACATTCAGGGATGGCTTGTGTGCAAGGCGCTCCCCTCCGAGGAACTGGCGAAGCGCTTCGAAATGCGTACGCTCCATGTCCACGAGGTGCATTGATGGCAGTACACAACAAGACTGGGCTTTAGCGGAATTGACATGGTTCAGATGGTAAAGGCAGTCCTGCTCGACCGACTGTGGACGCGCATGAATGAGCGTGGTGACTTCCCCATGCTTTCGCAGTCGCTACGCACCACAGTCGCCGCAATGTCCAACGACGACTTCGACTTCAATGCGCTCGTGGGCGTCGTGCTGTCCGACTTCGCACTGACGCAAAAGGTGCTGCGCCTCGCGAATTCAGCCATGTACATGGCGTTCGGCGGCAACATCACGACGATCACGCGCGCACTGATGGTGCTCGGCATGGACGCGGTCGGGCACCTCGTGGTGGGCCTGAAAATCGTCGACCACTTCCATCACAGCGCGCCGCGCCGCATCGACGCGAAGCTCGAACTGAACCGCACCATGCTCTCGGGCTGCGTGGCGCGCAAGCTCACGGAAAACGGCGACATGCGCGCCGGCGAAGAAGCCGTGGTCTGCACGCTGATGCGCCAGGTCGGAAAGCTGCTCGTCGTGTTCTACCTCGAAGCCGAGTGGGACCAGATTCGCCGCCAGTGCGACGAAGGCGCAGCCGAGGACGACGCGTGCCTCGCGGTGCTCGGCGTCACGTTCGACGAACTCGGCCGCGAGGCCGCGACGCGCTGGCGCCTGCCCGAAATGATCCGCGAAGGCATGGGCGACTACGATCCCCAGGAAAACGAATCGCGCCAGGTGCAGTGGCTGCGCGCGATCACGAACTATTCGAGCGAGGTTGCGCGCGTGCTCACCACCGCGAAACTCACCGAAGAAGAGCGCGAATCGCACATTAACGACCTCGCGCAGGTTTACGGCCGCGCCCTGTCCACCGATGCCGACTTGCTCGCGCAGATGAGCCTCGCACTCGCGAAGGAAGAGGCCAACGGCGGCGTCATGCACGAAATCAACGAATTGCATGCGAACGCCGATGCCATCGCGCGCGAATCGCTCAACGTCGAAGCGCGCATTGCGGCAGGCGTGGTCGACTTGCGCGCGTTGCCGCCCGACAGCCCGTTCAGCACGGCGCTCACGCTCGCGAACGAGACGGTGCTGGCCGGACTCGGTTTTGCGCGCACGGTCGTGTTCGTGCGCCAGGGTGCAGACGTATTTGCGGCGCAACGCGGCTTCGGCCCCGGCATCGAGAGCATGCTGCCGAAACTGCGCTTCAACGCCGCGTTCCAGCCCGACGTGTTCCATCTGGCGATCGCGAATTCGGTCGGTATCTTCATCGAAAACGCGCATGCGCCGAAGATGATCTCGCGGCTGCCCGGCTGGTATCGCTCGACGTTCGACGATGCTCGCGCATTCGTCCTGCTGCCGGTCGGCGCGCCGGACGAACGGCCGGTGGCCCTCCTCTACGGCGACTGGCTCGACACGCAGGAACCTCGGCGGATTTCACAGACGGAAATGAACGCGCTCAATGAACTCGCGTACGAGCTCGCACGCTTTCTCGCACGCAGTTCGGCCGACACGGCCTGAGCCGTTCAATCGTTACGAGGCGGGCGCGAACACGCGTCCGCCTGCCGAAAAAAAAGCGGCGCCATGCGCCGCCTTTCCTGTTGCCGCTGCTGCCGTGTCCACGGCCTTCCAGCCTCAATCCTCGATGCGTTCGAGTCCCTGGGATTCGGCGTCGCGGTCGGCCATGCCTGCCCACTCCGCTGCCGTGAGTGCGATTGCCGCCGCCTCGCCGGGCGTGAACGGCGCGAGCGGTGCGCACACTTCATCGAGACGCGCCCAGTCGCCGCGCTCGAGCGCCTCCATCACGTTCAGCAACTGACCGAGCGAGCCCTCCCGGTTCACGATGGCCGAGCGAATCGGACGCGCAATCGAAAGCAGATCGATGGTTTCGCCGATCGGACCGCCGAACACGGCATCGACGCACGAGAACACACCCGCGAGAAAAGCCGCTTCCTGCTCGGCAATCCGCGCTTTCGGCAAGCGCATCGCCGCGATTTCCAGGAACCGCGCACGCGTGGCCGCGAGTTGCAGCAGCGGATCGTCTTCGAGCGACACCTTGCGGCCATCGGCATAGAGCAGCAACTGCGTCCAGCGTTGGAGGCGGTCCGTGCCCGTCGCGTTGATTGCCTCCCGCAGCGTGGTCACCTTATGTCCGATGCCGAAGCTCGTTGAGTTCGCGAGCCGCATGATGTGCATCACGAGGACCGGATTGAGCTTCAACTCGGTTTCGAGTTGCGCGACGGTCGGATCGGACCCGAGCAGTTGCAGCAGATTCAGGAGCGCGTGGCGCGGCGCGCTCACGCGGCGTGCGCCTGCGTGCGATTGCGCAAAGAAATAGCCCTGGAAGCGGTCGAAGCCGAGCGCGTGCGCCCGATCGAAGTCCTCCTGGCTTTCCACGCCCATCGCGACGAGCAGCTTGCCCGCCGCCTTCATCACGCCCGCCAGCTTCGGCAGCATGTCCGGCGCGATCCCGTGCAGATCGATCTTGACCGCCTCGACGTACGGCAGCAGCTTCGCGAACGAGTCGTCCGGCTCCGTGACGTGATCGAGCAGAAAACGGAAGCGGCGCCCGTGCAGCTGCACGAGGCGCGCGATGAGCGCCGGATCGCATTCGAGATCGCACGGCAGCTCGAACATCACGCGATCGGGACGCAAAAGCAGCAGCCCATCGTCGAAAAGAATTTCGCGCGTGACGTCCAGCCAGCCGCGATGCCCGGTCAACGCCGCGCGCACGGGCTGCGCCGCAAACGCCTTGGCCAGCGCCGCGCCCGGACGGCCCGGTTTGTCCTGGTTTTCGCGCAGGTCAATCACGCGCGGCACCATTTCGAAGGCGCACAAAATGCCGTCGCGATCCAGCACGGGTTGACGGCCGAAATAGACTTCGTACTGCGGTGCCGGCGGCTTTTCTCCCGCAGCGCCTGGCATGGGCGGCCGATCTGCGTCGTTGTAGCTCATGGGGTCCCCTGCGTCACGCCGCACATTTGCCGGCGCATGGTTCTCAAATTCGTTTGCACCGCGCCCACGCTTCATGCGCGCCGGCGGACACTCATCGTGTGGATTCTATCCTGGCGCATTGTACGGGCATAGGCGGATTAAGGCAGGAGGATGTCAGTTCTGGACAACTATCAGGCAAGTGCGTTTGCGCAAATTGTGGCGTAAAAGCCAGGCCGATTTGTGGGCCGCTGCACACGCGATAGTGAGAAATCCGACCCGTTTGATTCGACATCCGAATCAAGCACTCAGAAAATCGGCAGACAGCCTGCCGAGGAACCGCACAACACCGGGGCGTGAGCCGCACAGAGCAGGAATCGCACCCCGGTCGGTTCCGGACCGAAAGGAAGGCGTGGTGAGTGGGGTCCAGGAAAACGCAAGGGCGCGCAGGCTCGGGATCGCCGCGCGGATAGCGCGGATAGCGCGGATCGAACCGTCGCCCATGGACCGATGCGGCGCAACGGCAGTAAGGCCGCATGCGTGCCGCGCTGCGCAAAACACCCGAAAACCCCCGCGCGCAACGCACAAAAGCGGTGCGCGACGATGTCACGGCATGCTGAATGTGCATCGGCACGGCGCGCCGCGACAGCGCGCCGCAGTTGCGTCAGGCGAGTGCGGCCAGCGTCGCGTCGCTCGTTTCGACAACGAGCAGGCCCGCGCGCAATCCGGGCTTCACGGTGGGATTGGGAAACACGATGCGCTCTTCGTCGTGTCCGACGACGTAGCGATAGTCGCCGTCATTCGCGAGCACGGTGCCGCGTGCGAACGGCGTGAAATTCGGCACGTCGGCGGCGACGTGCAATTCGAACGCATCGCTGCGCTTCGTGATCTGGCCGATTACCGTGAAGACGCGCGGCATGGGCGCGCGCGCGTCGGGCGCGACACCCGCGACGAGACGGCGGACCGCGGCGTCCGCAGCCGCGAAGCGCGCGAGGTCGTTCTGGCCGAACGGCTGGACCTTGCCGAGTTCGAGCGTGCACGACGTGGCGCCGCACCGGTCGGCCGTCAACGATGAATACGTCGGGCCCTGTTCGGTGTGGATCAGCACGCAGGGGATGCGCGCGTCGGCCAGCCATGCGAACAACGCGCGCGACGGCCGCTCGCCCGTGTGCGGCACGAGCGCGAACTGCTCGAACGCCGAGGCGCGGATGGCCGTGTGCAAGTCGAGATGCCAACGCGCGTGCGGCTCCTTCGACGCTGCCGCGAAAAAGCGCTGCGCGTGCGCCTCGAGCGCGGCGGCTCGCTGCCCTTCCCGGCTGCCGCCCGCGTTCGCATGGCGGCCGCCGAACAGGCGGTTCAGATCGTCGTCGAGATAACGCCGCGCCGCGCGCATCGAGTCCACGTTGCCGAGCACGACGAGCAGGCGGCAAGCGAGCGCCGCGCGTCCCGCCGCGAGATCGGCGACATGTTGCGACAGCAGTTCGATCGGCGCCGTTTCGTCGCCGTGGATGCCCGCCGAGAGCAGCACGCTGCGCGTCCCGGCATCCACATGCGCGGGCTCGATCAGCAGCACGCCGTCATCGATCCATTGCCAGCGTAAGACGCTAATGCACGTACCCTCGCACGTGCCCTCGCACCTGCCGTGTGCGGCGTCCACGCTGGCAGGCTGCGAGCCCGCCAGCGTGTAGCCGAGAAAATCCGCGAGTAACGTTTCAGCGCTGGAAGTCATAGAGCGAGCCGAGACCGAGAATTTGCGTGAGTTCGTCGAGCGCCGTGCGCGACTCGACAAGCAGCATCGGGTCGGTCAGATCCTGCGGCGCAAGACGGTCGCGATAGTGCTTTTCGACCCACGCGTCGAGGCGTGTGAAAAGCGCGTCGTTGATCCATACGCCGGGCAGCACGGCTGCACGCTCGGCATCGTTGAGCACGACGCGCAGACGCAGGCACGCGGGCCCGCCGCCGTTTTTCATGCTCTCGCGCAGATCGAACACCAGCACTTCATCAATCGGTCCGCGCTTCGCAGCCAGCTCGTCGAGGTAAGCCGCCACGCGCGGATTTTCGCGGCATTCGCCCGGCACGACCAGAATCTGCGAGCCATCCGCGCGGCTCAGCAACTGGCTGTTGAACAGATACGAAGTCACCGCATCCGCCACGCTCACCTGCGCGTCGGGCACCTCGATCACGTCCAGCTGCGCGCCGTGCTTTGCCAGCTTCGCGTGCAGTTCGTCATACACGCTTTTCTGCTCGACGAACGCGCGCTCGTGGCAGAACAGCGTGCTGCGATTGCCCACCGCGATCACATCGTTATGGAACACGCCCGCGTCGATCACGTCCGGACTCTGCCGCGCGAACACCATCGCGTTCTCGGCGAGGCCGTGACGCTGCGCCACCGCGCGGCTCGCCTCGAATGTCTGTCGCGCGGGGAAGCGCTTCGGCTCCGGCCCACGACGATACTCGCTACGTCCGTAGACGAAGAATTCCACGCCGCGCTCGCCGTACTGCGCACAAAAACGCGTGTGATTCGCCGCGCCCTCGTCGCCGAGCGCAGGCGTGCCCGGCAGCGCATCGTGCACCGCGAAATGCGCGGGATCCGCGAAGATCGCGCCCAGCGTGCGGTGGGTCGCCTCGTGCTCGATCGCGCGATGCAGCTTGCTGCACAGGTTCGCGGGCGTGAAGTGGACACGGTGATCGGGCGTGTCGGCCGACGGACTCACGGTTGCCGCGTTCGCGGTCCACATCGCCGATGCCGAACTCGCTGCGGCGAGCAATTCGGGCGCCTCTTTCGCGGCCTTCGCGATGGCGTCGGCATCCTTGCCGCCAAAGCCAAGCTCGCGCAGGAGCCGCATCGACGGGCGCTCCTGCGGCGGCAGCACGCCCTGGGCGAAGCCGAGGTCGGCGAGCCGCTTCATCTTCAGCAGTCCCTGGCGCGCCGCCGCTTTCGGATTCGCGACGGAGCGCTCGTTGTTCTGCGACGCCACGTTGCCGAACGAAAGACCGGCGTAGTTATGCGTCGGGCCGACGAGTCCGTCGAAGTTCGCTTCAAGGGTTTGCATCGTCGATCCTCAGAAGTGAAGGCCCGGCGAAACGCTCGCGGGCATCTGCAGTTGTGCGCTCTCCACCGACGCCATCGGGTACGCGCAATAGTCGGCGGCGTAATACGCGCTCGGACGGTGATTGCCGGAGCGGCCCGTGCCGCCGAACGGCGCACCGCTCGACGCGCCATTGGTCGGACGGTTCCAGTTCACGATGCCCGCCCGGATCTCGCGCGTAAAGCGCTTCCAGAGCGCTTCGTCGTCGGCGAGCAGACCCGCCGAGAGACCGTATGCCGTGTCGTTGGCTTGCGCGATTGCGTCGCCAAAGCCTGCGTAGCGGATCACCTGTGCGAGCGGCCCGAAGTGCTCTTCGTCGGGCCGGTCGGCCACGCCGGTTACATCGAGAATCGCGGGGCTCACGAAGCCGAGCAATGGGTCGCGCTGCGTCATCGGCAGCAGCGCGCGCGCGCCGCGTTCGAGCAGCAGCGACTGCGCCGTGGCGAGCTTCGCCGCCGCACGCGACGAAATCACGGCGCCCATGAACGGCTGCGGATCGGCGTCGTATTCGCCCACGGCAATGCGCGCGCTGACCTCGACGAAGCGTTCGAGAAAGCGGTCGCCGAACGGGCCGGTCGGCACGAGGATGCGGCGCGCGCAGGTACAGCGCTGCCCCGCCGAAAGAAACGCCGACTGGATCGTGTGATGCACGGCGGCATCGATATCCTCGACTTCGGCGACGACGAGCGGATTATTGCCGCCCATCTCGAGTGCGAGCACGATCTCGGGACGCCCGCCGAACTGGCGATGCAGCAACGTGCCGGTGTCCGAGCTGCCCGTGAAAAACAGGCCGTCGATCTGGCGGTGGTTCGCGAGCGCAATGCCGGTGTCGCGCTCGCCTTGCACGAGGTTCAGCACCCCGGCGGGCAAACCGGCTTCGCGCCAGATCTCGACGGTTACGCGCGCAACGTCCGGCGCGAGTTCGGATGGCTTGAACACGACTGTGTTACCGGCAATCAGCGCGGGCACGATGTGCCCGTTCGGCAGATGCCCCGGAAAGTTGTACGGCCCGAACACGGCGACGACGCCATGCGGACGATGGCGCAGCACGGCGACGCCGTCCGCCATCGGCGTGCGCTTTTCGCCCGTGCGCTCGCCATACGCGGCGATGGAGATGCCGACCTTCGCGGCCATCGACGCCGCTTCAGTGCGCGCTTCCCAGAGCGGCTTGCCGGTTTCGCGGCCGATAGCCTGCGCGAGCCGCTCCTTGCGTTCGGTCACGAGCGACGCAAAGCGGCGAACGATTTCGCAGCGCGTCTCGAACGGCGTCTGCGACCATTCGCCGAACGCGCGGCGCGCGGCCTCTACCGCGCGCTCGACATCGCCCGCCGACGCGGCGTTGCCGCTCCACACTTGCGCGCCCGTGCCGGGATTGCGCGAGGCAAACGCGGGACCCGTGGCGGCGCACCACTGCCCGTCGATAAAAAGCTCGTTCATGGTCATCCTTGTCGATCCACGGTGCGCGCGCAGTGCCCACTTCAGCGCCTGCTGCGCTCACCTATCGGTTGCTATTGAGATTTGTGTGCGGCGCCGAGCACGCGCACGGGCTCGCCCGCCGCGACATTCAGGGCCGCCGCTTCCTGGGCGTTCAGCACGAACACGCCGTCATGCACGACGCCCGCCGCGGAACCCACACGGAAGTCGCCGAGCGACGTGTTCGAAACGAGTGAGCGCACACCCGACGCCGTATCGTGTGCGCCGATCTCCACCGGCACGACGACGCTTTCGCGCACGGTGCGCAAATCGGCGATGTGGCATTCGAGCACCGGGCCCGCGTCGAAGATGTCGACATGATTCTCATAGCGCAGGCCTTCCGCTTCGAGCATCCGCCGCGCGGGAATCGTGTCGGCGTGCGTGAGGCCCACACAGGCCTGCGCCTCCTCGGGCAGCAGCTCCACGTACACCGGATGGCGCGGCATCAGTTCCGCGAGAAACGCCTTGCGGCCATGCGAGCTCAGATAATCGGCGGCGTTGAAGTCGATTTGATAGAAATGCGAACCGACCGCACGCCAGAACGGCGAGGTGCCTTCCGCGTCGAAATGACCGCGCAGCTCCGCGCAGAGGCGCTCGGGAAAGTGATCGCGAAACTGCGCGATAAACATGAAGCGCGAGCGCGACAGCAATCCGCCCACGCCTGACGTGCGATGGCGCGGCGAAAGGAACAGCGAGCACACCTCCGCGTAACCCGTGAGATCGTGCGAGATGTTCAGCGCGCGCATGCGCGTCCAGATGCCGAGATCCTGGCTCGCGTGGACCACCGTGCTCACGCGATAGTTGTAGAACGGCTGCTGCAGGCCCACCGCTGTCTCGATGCCGCACACGCCCGCCACGTCGCCCGTCGCGGTGTCTTCCATCACGAACAGATAGCCCGCCTCATGCGGCGCGGCCTCGCCCGCGAGCGTGCGCCGCGTTCGCGCGATGCGCGCCATCAGCGCGTCGCGGTCCGGCTTGAACGTGGTGAGGCCGGGACCGGTTTCCTGGGCGAGCGCGACTAGCGCGTCCACATCGCCCGTCTGCACGACGCGAACCACGATCATTGCGTTTCTCCCATCGACTGATCTTCTGTTTCCGGCGTCTCACGACGCAGCGGCGCGCAGCGCACGACGTCGCCGTCCTGTACGTCGAGCGCCGCACGCGCGGCGCTATCGAGCGGCGCCACGCCGCGCGCGGCGTGGTGAGGCGTGCCGGGGTGATGGCCGTCAGGCAGCGGCGGCAACGTCGTGAGCACGCAGCGGAATTCGCCGCCGCGCTGGCTCGCCACCATGTACGACGCGCCTGCCGCAGTGTTCGCAGCGGTGCCCGCCGAAGTGCCCACAGCGGCGCCCACGGCCTCGCGCACCACGCGGCTCTCGTTGGCCGCCACCGAGGTCGTGCGATCGACCTGCGCGGTCAGCACGGGACCCGCATCGAAGATATCGACATAACGGTCCGGCTCGAAGCCCTCTTCCAGATGGATATCGTAGGCAAGCAGCGCACTGGTGTCCGGCTCCCCCAGCACGCGCTGCGCGGATTCGGGCAAGAGCGGCACGTAGATCGGATACGCGGGCATCACTTCGGCGATGAACGTGCGGCTGCGCCCGCCCGAAGCCATTTCGATGTCCTTGAAATCGCGCCCGAAGAACTTGCGCCCCACCGCTTCCCAGAATGGCGACACGCCCGCGTCGTCGGTGACGCCGAGCAACAGCGAAAACACGTCGGGCGTGAAGCGCCGCCGGTTCATCGCCACGTACATCATGCGGGCGCGCGAGACGAGGTGCGCGGCGGCGTCGCCGCGCAACGACGGGTCGATATAGAAGCCCGCGAGACGGCTCTTGCCGGTCAGTTCGTGCGACATCTGCAATGCGTGAATCTTGCGGTTCACGTGCAGCTCGCGCGACGCGTGAATCAGTGCGTCGTTGCGAAACGCGTAGAACGGCTCGGCGTAGCCCGCCGCCGCGATAAGGCTCGATGTGCCGACGAGCCGTCCCGTCGCCGCGTCTTCGAGCACGAAGAGATAGAACTCTTCGCCCGGAAAATCGACTTCGGCGCGAAACGAGTCCTCGGAGAGCGCGATGCGCGCTTCCAGCGCCGCGCGGTCGTGCGGGAGCGAATGCAGCACGGGCTGCGCGGTGCGCGCCATGTGCGCGATCGCGTCGAGATCGGCCAGCCTGGCCGGGCGAACGAATAGCATCGTCGATCCTCGATCTTGAGCTGTCGTGGACAATTAAGCGCGCGCGGCCGCGGCGCCGATCACGTCCTCGAACGCCTGTTCGAGGCGCGCGAAACCCTCGGCCAGATCGGCTTCGGGGATGATGAGCGAAGGCGCGAAACGCAGCACGTCCGGGCCCGCGATCAGCATCATCACGCCGCGGTTCGCCGCAGCCGAGAGAAAGTCCTTCGCGCGGCCTGCAAAGCGTGGCGTCAGTTCCGCGCCGATCAGAAGACCTTTGCCGCGCACGTCGCTGAACACGTCGAAGCGTTCGTGCAGCTTCGCGAGCTTCGTGCGGATAAATTCGCCGCGCGCGCGCACGCCCGCCAACACCGCCGGATCGCTCACGAGGTCGACCACCTTGCCCGCAATCGCCGCGCCGAGCGGATTGCCGCCGTACGTCGTGCCGTGCACGCCGACCTTGAAGTGCGCGGCGATGGGTTCGGTCGTGAGCATCACGCCAATCGGAAAGCCGTTTCCGAGCGCCTTCGCGGAGGTCAGGATATCGGGCGTCACGCCCGTGTCCTGGTACGCGTAGAAGTGGCCCGTGCGGCCCACGCCGGTTTGCACTTCGTCGAAAATCAGCAGCGCGCCGTGCGCATCGCACGCTTCGCGCAGCGCACGCAGGAACGCCGGATCGGCGGGGATCACGCCGCCCTCGCCCTGCACCGGCTCGACGATCACCGCGCAGGTTTGCGCGCCGATCGCGGCGCGCGCAGCCTCGATATCGTTGTACGGCAGATGGCGGATGCCGCCCGGCACCGGACCGAAGCCTTCCGAATACTTCGGCTGGCCGCCCACGCTCACCGTGAACAACGTGCGGCCGTGGAACGACTGCGCAAAGGAAATGATTTCATACTTCTGCTCGCCGAACCGCTCGACGGCGGCGCGGCGCGCGAGCTTGAGCGCGGCCTCGTTGGCCTCGGCACCGGAGTTCGCGAAGAATGCGCGGTCGGCGAACGTCAGCGCTTCGAGCTTCTTCGCGAGGCGCAACACCGGCTCGTTCGTGTAGCCGTTGCCGATGTGCCAGAGCTGGCTGCCCTGCTCATTGAGCACCCGCAAGAGTTCCGGATGGGCGTGGCCAAGCGCCGTCACGGCGATGCCGCCCGCGAAGTCGATGTAGTCGCGGCCTTCGGTGTCCCACACGCGCGAGCCGAGGCCGCGGGACGGCACGAACGGCGCTGGTGAGAAACACGGCACCATCACTTCGTCGAAAGTCTGGCGGGTCACACTCTGCTCGTTCATGACGGATCCTCTCTGGCTCGGAATTTGGACGGTGCGCGCACGGGCGAGCGCCCGGCGCGTGGATGACAGGTGCAGTGTAGGCAACTGCGCGGCAAACGTCTTGCGTGTGCGCGACGCGTTCTTTCGCCGTCTGCACCCGTTGCGGGCGCAGATTGCGCAAATCCGGCGGGTTGGGTGAATCCGGCGAGTTTCGTTAACCGGCGCTCACTCGCGCCGCTTCAGGCTCACTCGCACTCCGGCGGCTGCGCAGGTCCATCCGCGCGCGGCCCGCAAGCCGCGCCGCCGTGCTGGCGCTCGATCCAGTTGCGGCGGTCCTCGCGCGGCGTCACGCCGAAGCGCTCGCGATACGCGTTCGAAAAGTGCGCCGCGGATGCAAACCCGCAGGCAAGGCTGATCTGTACGACGGACTTGCTCGTACGCTGCAGTTGCGAGCGCGCTTTGGCAAGGCGCAGGCCGAGGTAGTACTTCGACGGCATCGCGCCGAGATACTGGCGAAACAGCCGTTCGAGTTGCCGCCGCGAGACGCCGACAAGGCCCGCGATTTCATCGGAGGTAAGCGGGTCCTCGATGTTCGCTTCCATGAGCAACAACGCGTCGTTCAGGCGCGGGTTGCGCTCGCCCGGCGCGGTCACGAACGGAATGCGCTGGCGCTCGTCGCCGCTTCTGAGCGTGCTGGCGCCAAGCGCGTCGGCAATGCGCTCGGCGAGTTCCGGGCCGTGCTCGCGGCCGATCATCGCGAGCATGAAATCGAGCGTCGCCTGGCCGCCCGCGCAGGTCGCGCGATCGCGATCGATTTCGTAGATGTGTTGCGTGACGATCGTGCGTTCGAACTGCTCGGCGAACTGTTGATAGGTCTCCCAGTTCGCGGCCACGCGATAGCCGTGCAGCAAGCCCGCCATCGCGAGCCACCAGATGCCGTGATGGATGCCGGTGACGAGCGGCGTGCGCCGGCCGACGTGCGCGAGGGTTGCGAGAAAGAGGCGGGAATCGTCGAAGGGCTGAAAGCGCTCCGTGACGACGATCAGCCAGTCGCACGCGAGCGTGTCGTCGAATGCGCTTTCGGCGGGCCATTGCGCGCCGCCTGAAAGCGGCACCGGGCGCGCGTTCCACGACACCATGCGCCAGCGGTAGAGTGCGCGGCCATCGATCTCGTTGGCGAGATTGAGCGCGTCGACAATCGGCCCCACGCCCGACATCGAAACCGGCGACAGCGCCACAATCGCGACTTCGGCGGTGCGCTCCGCGCGTGCAGGAGCATCGGAAGCGGCGGCAGAAGCAGCAGCAGAAGCGGCGGCACGCGCGGCGTTTGCGGACGCACTGGAACGAGTGTGACGTGTCATCGGCGGCGAAAGGGCCTCGGGCGCAGCGGCGGCGCGCTTATTTGAGGTTGCCCGAGAGGAACTGCCGCAGCCGCTCGCTCTTCGGATTGCCCTGCACGTCGGCGGGCGCGCCCGCTTCCTCGACGCGCCCCTGATGCAGAAACATCACATGATTCGACACGTTGCGCGCGAAACCCATCTCGTGCGTCACGGCGATCATCGTGCGGCCTTCGTCGGCGAACTTCTGCATCACCTTGAGCACTTCGTTGTCGCCGTAGCGCTTGTGGAGGTCGCGCGCCACCAGTTTGCTCGCGTTGTTTTGCGTCGCATTTTGCGTCGCAGCCTGGCTTGCGGCTTGAGTCGTGTGAGGCACGTTGTTCTCCTACTCGATGCCGAGTTGGGCGCGAATCGCGGGCAGCATGTACTGCACGGCCGCGCGCCCTTCCGCGATGGCGGGCTCCGCACGGTGGAAATCGAATAACCCCATGCCGCCGAGGCGCGGCTGAATCAACACGTCGGCAGGCTCGCCCGCAAGGCGGCTGCGCGTGATGCGCACCTGCATGATGTCGATGCTCTGCGCGATCGAACTGAGCATCGACGGCACGCGCGCGCTCGGCGGCGGCGCCACGCGCACGTCGGCGCTCGCCTGCCCTGCGGGCTGGAGCCAGCGCGGAAAGCGCTTGCCATTGCGGCGCAGCAGCGGCTGAGGTTCGTCAGGTGTGGAAGGTGCCGCGGATTCGGGGGATTCCGAGGGTTGGCCGGGCGCGGAGAGCGAGGAGAACGATGCGCCTTCGGGCGCCTCGCGCAACACGGTGTCGATGGCGCCGCCCAGGTCGCGGCCATTCAGGATGTCGTGATTGAGGTCGACTGCGATCACGCAATCGGCGCGCATCGCCCGCGCGGCGGAAACCGGCACCGGGTTGCTGAGGCCGCCATCCACGAGCCACACGCCGTCGTGCCAGATCGGCGTAAACAACCCCGGAATCGCAATCGACGCGCGCACCGCGTCCACCACGCCGCCTTCGCTGAGCCAGATTTCGCGGCCCGTATCGAGCTCGGTGGCGACCGCCGTGAACGGCAGTTGCAGCTCGTTGATGCCGCGTCCGTTGAACTGGTTCGCGAACACATCGATCACCTTGCGCCCGCCGAGCAATCCGCCCGAGAGACGCACGTCGAGCAGCCGCACGACAGTCTGCCAGGTGAGGTGGCCGACCCATTCTTCGAGCCAGTCGAGGTCGCCGTTTGCATAGACGGCCCCAACGAGCGCGCCAATCGACGTGCCGCATACGACGTCGGGTTTGATCCCGGCCTCTTCGAGCGCGCGGATCGCGCCGATGTGCGCCCAGCCGCGCGCCGCACCGCCGCCGAGCACGAGACCGATGCGCCGGTTACGCCGCCGGTTCATCATGCGCGCCTCCCGCTTGTCTGTGAGTCAGTGACCGCGCATCACGTCCGAGCGGGAAGTCGTGGTGACCCGCCCGTCCGGGCCGAAATGCACGTTGAAATACGCTTCCTGTTCGACGCCGCCTTCGCGCCACTTCCAGCTCCACACCGTTTCCTTCTTGAGCCGGAAGGCGGCCACTTCGCCCGGCTTGCCGAGCAGTTGCCGCACTTCGTCCTGACTCATGCCGATGGTGATCTTCGCGAAGTTCTCGGCGGTGAGGACCTGGGTGATCGCGACGAGCCGGCCGTTCGGGCCGATATCCACCATGTAGGTGTTGAGGCCCGCCGGGCCGCGCGGATATTCGAGGCGGCGCGAGCCGTCGTCGAAGATGCGCTCGGTCTCGGGCTTGCCCATCTGCCTGCGCACGTCGTCGAGCGTCGAAATGCCGGGCTTCATGCCCTTGAACAGGAGCACGTCGGGTTTGACGGAATCGAAGAAAGCCTTGAGGGTCTGCCACATGGAATCGATCTGTCGGTCGTCGCAGCCGGAAAGCGCGAACGCCGCAAGCGTTGCCGCGACGGCCGCGAAAACCCGCGCCTTGTGCAATTTGAGCTTCATGGTCCGAACCGCAATCACCGTGAATCGCCTGGGCTCATGCCGGGGATGGGGCGTTTGCCCCGCCTGTATCCCTCAATGTACCCGCTATTACACGTTCTCGTGATGGTCGGACCGTGCGGTATCGCGCTCATGGGCGATTCTCACCGGCGCGGGCACGGGCACCGGTGCGGGCGCAAGCGCCTTGCCTGCGCGGATGGACAAACGCGTGCGTGCAATTTCCGCGCCTTGCCAGGAAACCAGCGAGACACAGCCGAACACGACCTCGCGCATCCGTTTGACGAGCGCGAGCGACAGCGCAACTTCGTGCCCCACGCCGAACAGCTGCGCGAGCAGCACCACGGTCGCCTCCTGGATGCCGAGGCCCGCGGGCACCATGAAGGCCGCGTGGCGCACGGCCTGGGTCAGCGCCTCGATGGCGAGCGCGCCCTCGATCGAAACCGGGAATCCAAGCAGGCGCAGCGCCCACCAGGTCTCGAACGCGCCGACCATGTACCCCGCCAGTTGCCAGCAGAAGGCGCGGAACATGAGCCCGGTGCGCGACATCAGCGCGTTGAGATCGCGGTCGAGCTGGTGGCCGTCGATGCCGAGCACGATCGGATTGTTCGCGCCGAACATGCGCGCGGCCCAGCGCTCGATGGTGTGAAAAAAGCCGCCGCGCCGCAGCAGCACGACCGTCACGATCGGTATCGGCAGCGAGAGAACGAGTGCGAGCCCGATTGTCGTGATCGTGCGCAGCGAACTGCCGTCGCCGGTCGCCGCGACGATCAGCACGAGGCCGAGCGCCGAGAACGCGTACTGGACAGCCATCGTGACGAGCACTTCGACGATCACCGATGCGGTGACGAAGCTGCCGTCGCGCAGTCGCCAGCGCGCGAGGCGGATGCCGACGATTTCCCCGCCCACGCCCATCACGGGCAGGAGCCGGCCGACGCCCTCGCGCACGGCGGCGACCCATAACAGGAAGCCGAGCGGCAGGCGTTTCGCGAGCAACAGGCGCCAGGCGTAGGCATCGAGCAGCAGCGGCAGCGCATGGAACGGCACGAGCCAGAGCAGCACGGGACCCGCCGTGCCGATGATGTGCATGACGTCATGCGCGCCGTCGCGGATGACGAGCGCGATCAGGATGGCGATCCCGACCGGCAGGCCCAGCCATTGCAGCCACTTCATGAAGGTCGAACCTCGCTTGCCAGCGCGTTCGCGCCGGGCCGGGCCGGACCGCCGAAAAACACGTCGGCGAAACCGCCGTGGCGCACGCGCGCCGCCGCAAGTGCCGCTGCGACGCGCGGCGAGACGAGCGCATCGAGTTCGTCGGTGTGGCGATAGGCCTGCATCGACGGCGTGATGGCCTCGACGCCCGCCTCGGCCGGATGGCAGTAGATCTCGCCGACGCCGCGCGCCGGCAGATTCGCGATGGCGTCGAGCAGCACGGCCTCGTCCATCGCGCCCGTGTTGGCGATGCCCACCACGAAGTCGTTGTGCGCGATGCCCGCGCGCGCGAGCCGCGCGCGCACGAGATGAAGCCAGGGCTTGAGGGCGAGCGGCGCACCCGCTTCGAGCGGCAGACGCATTGCGCGCAGCCCGTACTCACGGCCGATCTCGATGATCAGCGAAAGCACCGTGGGATGAAGATGGAAATGCTTGTGCGTATTGACGTGATCGAGTTCGAGCCCGGTTGCGGCGAACGCCTCGAACTGCGCGCGAATCTCCTTTGCGAGCTGCGCGCGCACGTGCGGCAAAAAAAAGAAACGTACGCCGTCGCGCACCATGTTGTCGCCGAAGCGGCCCTGCGCGTCGACAAGTGCGGGAATCTGCGCGCGCGGCAGCATCGACGCGCCGTCGGCCAGCACAAGGTGCAGGCCGACGCGCAAACCCGGCAGGCGCCGGGCGCGCGCTACGGCATCGGCAGCCGCGTCCGCGGCCACCATCAGACTTGCAGCATTGAGCACACCCTCGCGGTGCGCGCGCTCGACCGCCGCGTTGACTCGCTCGTGCAGGCCAAAGTCGTCGGCGGTGAAAATCAGCGCGCGCGTTTCGCGAGACTGCCGTTCCATCATGCCTCGTGGGCGCGCAGGAAGCGGAAGAACTCCACGCCTTCGCGCAGACGGCGCTTCATCATGTCCCAGCTCGTGAGCATCTCGCGCAGGATTTCCCAGATCTTCGAAGGCCGGAAATAGAACTCGCGATAGAACTTCTCGAGGTTGTGATAGATCTCTTCGCGCGAGAGGTGCGGATAGCCGATCGCGGCAAGCTGCACGCCTTCCTTGGAGACGAGGTTCACCACCTTGTTCTCTTCGAGCCAGCCGTTGTCGACGGCCTGCTTGTAGAGCGCCGTGCCCGGATACGGCGCGGCGAGCGACACCTGGATCGTGTGCGGATTGATTTCCTTCGCGTACTCGATCGTCTTCTTGATGGTTTCCTGCGTCTCGCCCGGCAGGCCGAGGATGAAGGTGCCGTGGATCTTGATGCCGAGCTTGCGGCAATCCTCGTTGAAGCGGCGCGCGATATCGGTGCGCAGACCCTTCTTGATGTTCAGCAGGATCTGGTCGTCGCCGGACTCATAGCCCACGAGCAACAGGCGCAGACCGTTTTCCTTCATGATCTTGAGCGTCGAATACGGCACGTTCGCCTTCGCGTTGCACGACCACGTCACGCCGAGCTTGCCGAGACCGCGTGCGATCTCTTCGACGCGCGGCTTGAAGTCGGTGAAGGTGTCGTCGTCGAACATGATCTCCTTGACTTCGGGCATGTTGTCCTGAATCCACTTCACTTCTTCGAGCACGTTCTCGACCGAACGCGTGCGGTAGCGGTGCCCGCCCACCGTCTGCGGCCACAGGCAGAACGTGCACTTCGAACGGCAGCCGCGGCCCGTGTAGATCGAGACGTACGGATAGTTCAGATAGCCGATGAAGTAGTTGTCGATCTTCAGATCGCGCTTGTAGACCGGCGCCACGAACGGCAGCTCGTCCATGTTCTCGATCATCGGGCGCGCTTCGTTGTGCTCGATCGAGCCGTCCTTCGCGCGGTAGCTGAGGCCCTTGATGTCGGCGAACGGCATGCCATCGGCTACGTCCTTGCAGGTGTAGTCGAATTCCTCGCGGCAGACGAAGTCGATTGCCGGCGTTGCGGTGAGCGAATTGTGCGGATCGACCGCGACCTTCGCGCCCACCATGCCGATCAGAACCGACGGCTTGCGCTTTTTCAGGTCCTGCGCGAAGAGCGCATCGGTCGGGAACGACGGCGTGCTCGTGTGGATGATGACGAGATCGTAGTCGTCGGCGATCTTGAGCGTGTCTTCGACAGAAAGGCCATCGGCGGGTGCGTCGAGCACGCGGCTGCCGGGCACGAGCGCCGCGGGTTGCGCGAGCCATGTCGGATACCAGAACGAGCGGATCTCGCGCTTCGCCTGATAACGCGAACCGGCGCCACCGTCAAAGCCGTCATAGGACGGGGCCTGCAAAAACAGCGTTTTCATGAGATGAGTGCTCCGGCAACCCGGGTGATAACGGGCAAAAAATTGGAATGACAAAAATTAAACGTAGCGCGCGCCGCCCATGCGGCACGCGCGATTAAATCTGCGGATTAACGGCCGTCGGACACCTCGACCGCTGCACGCCGCGCCGGCGCGGTAACGCCCGCGTCCGCCGTCTCGGGGTTCGCCACCGGCACGCGCACGCCGCGCCATACGACATGCGAGCCGAATACGGCCGAAAGCCATTGCAGCGCGAGCAGTGTGTCGCGCAGCGGCACGAGCGGCAAATCGTGCCAGAAGGTGCGCCAGTTGGCGCTGCTGCGTGCATGCAGCACCCCACGCGCGATGATACCGCCAGCGGTGCTCGCGCCGAGCGCGAACAACGCCGCCGACGTGGTGCCGCTGCCGGCAAGCGCCGTGGCGATGCCCGCGTTGCCCGCGATGAGCAGGAGGCTGAGCAGCGCGCCGAGCACGATCCACGGCGACGTGAACGTGATGAAGAGCGAGGCGAAGCCCCCCGGATTCACCGAGCGGATCGTGCGCAGCCAGCGCGTCTCGCGCAGCCACAACGAGCGGAAGGTCGGCTCGATGACGTCGGTCGCGACGACGACCGGCGCGAGCACGGTCGCAAGCCCGTGATCGCGCGCGAAACGCGCGAGCAGATAGTCGTCTGCGAGGCAGTCCTTGAGCGACGTGAAGCCGCCGATGCGTTCCAGCGTCGTGCGCGACAGCGCGAGCGTGGCGCCGAATCCGAATGCGCGCGAGCCCGTGCTGTGCGCGACGCGCACCGAGGGCGCGAACCATTCGTTGATGAAGAGCGCGCCGACGCGCGGCCAGAAACCGCCGACGCTGCGCGCATAGTAAAGGCAGGTCACGACGCCCACCGACGAATCGGCGAGCGGCGCGGTGACGATGTCCAGGTAGTCGGGTTCGACGGCGATGTCGCTATCGGCGACGACGAGCGCGTCGTAGCGCGCGTGCGCCGCGAGATTGATCAGGTTGCTGACCTTGAGGTTGCTGCCGTAGACGCGCTTGTCGATGACGAGCTCGATGTCGTGATCGGGATAGGCGGCCTGCAACTGGCGCACGACGGCAATGGCCGGATCGGACGGCGAGGACACGCCGAACAGCAACTGGAAACGCGGATGGAGCTGCTCGCAGAAGGTTGCGAGATTTTCGTAGAGACGCGGCTCGGCGCCGCACAGCGGCTTGAGCACGCTCACCGGAATGGCGCGTCGCGCACGGGCGCGCCGGGCGGCCTCGCGCACCTGCGCGGCCGAGCCGAGGCGCGGCATCGTCAGCGCGGCGAAGATCGCGTAGAACGCTGCCACACAGCATCCCGCGATTACCAGCCACCAGGCCGATGGCAACTGCACCGTCATGCCAACACTCCCGGCCGCCCGATCTGCACGGACCGGCCCTGCTGGAGCGCAGGACCGATATCCATACCGGTCAGATCAAGCGAATCGCTTCGTACCATTTGCACAACCCTGAAATCCGGAAAAAAAGCCCAACGCGCATCCTGGCCACAACGCATGTTCCTTGCAGGAAACCGGCCGCTAGATGGAGGCGTTTTAGCTGATGCAACGTGAATTAATGAACGACTTAAGGCCGCAATAAGGGAAATCCGCGCTATCGCGAACTGCTCGCGCCCCGATTCGACGCCGAAAATTGTAGCAGTAACCACCCGGTCCCGCTTCAGCACTGGCAGCAAAACTGCTTCCCGCCGTTGCAATTTCGATGAATTTTTCAGCCTGCGGACGATTCGCCTTCAACGTTCACAGGCTTTTGGCGCACAAGAAAGGCATTTGAAACCCTTATTCCTGGCAAGGGCGATAGTCACCGCGCCGGATGGATTAACCCCACGCGCAGATATAAACGATTCTCGATTCTGTTTGCGCTCCTGTGCACTCGGTTTCGCTCGTGTGCGCTCCTTTGCGCTCCTTTGAGTTCCTTTGCGCTCATTTGCATATTGGCTCGCCGTCAGCAAGCACCGGAGCACTCCTGCACAATGGCCATGCCTCGCGTCCGCTTTGGCGGGCCGCGCCTCACGAAATACGAAACACCAAGCACCAAGCACGAAACACCAAGCGCAAAACACCGAAAGCCATGATCCCCTTCTCCGTCCTCGATCTCTCGCCGATTCCCGCTGGCTCGAACGCCGGCGCCGCCCTGCGCAATACGCTCGATCTCGCGCAGCACGCCGAACGCTGGGGCTACCATCGCTACTGGCTCGCCGAGCACCACAACATGACCGGCATCGCCAGCGCCGCGACGTCGGTTGTGATCGGCTACGTCGCGGGCGGCACGCGCACGATCCGCGTCGGCGCGGGCGGCATCATGCTGCCGAACCACGCGCCGCTCGTGATCGCCGAGCAGTTCGGCACGCTCGAATCGCTTTACCCCGGCCGTATCGATCTCGGACTCGGCCGCGCGCCCGGCACCGACCAGACGACGGCGCGCGCGCTGCGTCGCGATTTGCAGTCGAGCGCCGATGCGTTCCCCGACGACGTCGCCGAACTCCAGCGCTATTTCGCCCCGCCCGTCGAGGGACAGCGCGTGCGCGCCGTGCCGGGCGCGGGGTTGTCCGTGCCGCTCTATATCCTCGGATCGAGCCTCTTCGGCGCGCAGATGGCAGCCGCCATGGGTCTGCCGTTCGCATTCGCTTCGCATTTCGCGCCGGATCACCTGTTGACGGCGCTGCGAATCTATCGCTCGCAGTTCCGGCCGTCTGCCGCGCTGGCGAAACCTCATGCAATCGTGGGCGTCAATGTCTTCGCCGCTGGCTCCGACGACGAAGCACGCTTTCTCTTCACTTCGTTGCAGCAGCAATTTCTGAATCTGCGGCGCGGCACGCCCGGCCAGTTGCCGCCGCCCGTTGAAAAGCCCGATGCGGACGCGTTCGAACTCGCGGGTGTGGAGAATGCGCTCGCCTGTTCGGTGGTCGGCGCGCGCGAAACTGTGCGTGCTGGGCTTGCGTCGGTGATCGAGCAGACCGGCGCCGACGAGCTGATCGTCACCGCGCAGATCTACGATCATGCCGCGCGGCTACGCTCGTTCGAGATTACTGCTGAAGTGCGCGAGAAGTTGGCCGCCGGGAAATAAGCGCGGCGGCGTGGGATTCGCGGCGCGCCCCATTCAAGGTTGCATGGGCCCGCGCCGCATGAAACGCCTGCGGAATCTGAATCTGCGGCGTATGGCCGAACTCGGGAAACTCGATGAGCGTCGCGTGCGGAATCGCCCGCTGCGCGGCCTTCGCGAGATAAGGGTTCGGGGGAAATACGGGTGTGCCGGAGGCAGCCAAAATGGGGGTTCGCAAATTCACGGGAAAGCTGCTTAGCGATCCACTCCGGTCAGACAACTTTCTCCAAACCGGTCAGTCAGCCAAATCCAGATTTTGCGGACTGGAGTGCCACTAAGCTGCCGTTGGCGACCTCACCCAATCGGCCAACATGCGCCACTCGTTGCCCGGCGCGGAGCGACATTCAATCGGCATAAGCTGCTCCAAAGCGGCCGTCCATCCGATCTCTAAATATTCCCGGGCCGTAGCCGTATACATGGAGTGGGCATCGGTCTCTATTTCTTGCGCGGAAAAATCTGCCCACGTACCGCGCACTCCATCGAACAACAACATGAAGCCAACCCGAATATTTAGTCTATTGATGTGCACGCTTGCGATTGCCGGGTGCGCGACCGGATACCAGGAGCCCAGCCAGACGGATGCTGCAACGCTCACGTTCCGCACCGCTGGTGACTTCACGGCGCAAGCGGCCATTTACGGCGGAGCAGCGGAGTGTACTGATCGACATCTTCTGCCGGTGATGGACGGGAAGCAGGATCTCTCGCGCAAGATTATTCCGGGGAAGCCGTTGTCATTCTCCATGACTTATTCGAAGAACCTGGTATTGGTTGAACGTTTCTGCGTCGACACGCTGACGTTCACGCCTGCCGCCGATCATCGCTATACGGCATCTCTCTCCGTAACAGACGGCGAGTGCCACATCAATCTAACGGACATCGGTACAGCTAATGCTCCCGTGAATCCTCCCAAGGTAGTAGAGAGTCTGCAGCACAAATGGAAGCGCGCAATGATGGAGAGCGGCCCCTTCTGTGGTTCGTAGACCTTAGCCATTCAATGAGAAGAACGCGGGCCGGTATTCAGGAAATCCGGCTCGGTTGCCTGCATTCGGCCGAGGCTGTGTAAAAACTCGAAATTGCCTGGTTTTCAGGTGTCGCTTCACCCTTCCCGAAGTGCCACGGAGCCAATACAGAGCATTCTGGTGGGTCGATCTTCGAACCCGATGTCAAAGTCGCACGTTTTTACACACCCTCGGCCACAAGCGGTCGCTCGACGGAATCTGCTAAATCACTGACAATCGAAACCAGAACACTACATAAACCGGGGGCATTCGATATGGAAAGTGGTTATCCTCAATCGGGCAATAGTGGTTCGCATGAGTACCGGCTGACTGGGCGCTTCTGGCTCCTCGCGACTGCGATAGCAATCTGCGTTGCCGGTTCGCTAGGTTTTCGTTATTCAACCGACACGGAGTGGATCGAGTACTACGGGCGGCTGCGCCTCTGGGGAATACCGAAGGACCAGGTGAACCCTCTCCTATCGGTAATATTTGGCGTCTTGGCCACCTTGCTCTCTATCAGGATGATCCTTGCCCCTTGGATCACAAGGACCGTATTCATTAGTTCGGGAAATTTGACGATCTGCGAGGCGACATTTTCTGGACGATCGAATACCGTCATTCCAGTCTCAGACTTGCATAATGTCAGGCGATTCGTCCGGCCAAGCTACTCAGAAAGATCGCGACGTCTGACCGAAAGGGGACGCCAAACAGTGCAATTCGATTACGAAGGCAAAGTGTTCACATTCTCCAATTCACAGTTCCGCTCTAATCGCGATTTCGAAGACTTCAGCATGAAGGTGGGCGCAGGTACTATGCGCCCATAGTCGGCCGTGAACCAAACAGGCTAGATGATCCGGTTTGCCATGGCCAATGAAGCTGGGGGTGAAGGGCGGCTTTTTGGATTCTCGAACGGCGGTTTTGGGTCGAGTTGCGTCAGCCCGCTCTTCAAATTCATTGCCGGAAGCGGCCAGTTGGCAGTGAGTATTCCCGACCCTCAACCGCCTTTCACACCTGCATAGCGGCAACGGCCGCTTACGGAAGTGCAACGGCCGATCACCTCAGCAAATCGATCACTTGCTCAAGACGCAACTACCACGGGATAGATTCGTTTTCCCATCGCGTAAACTTGCCTGTGGGGCCGTCCGAGCCCAGCAGTGCGACGCGTACTGCGTCGCGAGCGCCTTCCTCCACAGTCTCTGTGCCCGCATAGCCGTTGAGGTTCGTCCTCGTAAAACCAGGGGAGACAGCGTTGACCTTGATGCCCTCCGGCTCCAGTTCGATTGCCATGGCGACCGTCAAAGCATTGAGAGCAGTCTTGGACGCTGGGTAGACCGGGCCGAAGATCGAACGGTGGGGGTAGGCTGGGTCTGCGTTGGCTGTCAGCGACCCAGCACCGCTCGACACGTTGACGATTCGCGCGCCGGGCGTCTTGCGCAGGATCGGCACCATCGCCCGGTAGACGGCGAGTACGCCAAACACATTGGTGTCCCACACCGCGCGCATTTCATCCAGCGACACGGTGCCCGGACAGGTCGTCCTGCTGTACTCCTCGACGGACTGACCGGGCAGCCAGCCAGTATTGGAGATGGCTGCGTTCTGGATGAGCACATTCAGGCGGCCAAACTCGTTGCGCACACGCTCCGCTGCGGCCATGATCGAAACCTGATCCGTCACGTCGAGCTGAAGCGCGTGGGCGTCTGCTCCAACCTCCCTGGCCGCAGCCTCGCCGTGCTCGAAATTGCGCGATCCGACCAGCACGGTAAAGCCGCATGCCGCAAGATTGTAGGGTCTCGAAATAAGTGACTTCCGCACCCTGGATAAATCAAGGGCCGAGACATTATTTTTGACGCGGCCTCGTACCGCTTATGTCAGAAAAGGTGTCCTGAGGCGCGAAAATTCTCGGAAAAATCGTCTTCGCGCTTTCCAATGAGATCAACTCAAAATTGAACGGTGATGGGACGCTACGTCGTCAAGATCACTACGAAACTCATCACTGCAAGGGCATTTCGACAGTAACGTAATTGATGTCTGCATACCGTCCCGATAACGTTGACGTCGAGGATGCGACACCACGAATCGGAAGACACTTCTTCCACAGTGCCCTGCACCAGCATCGCCGCGCAATGCCCGAGGCCGATTAGCTTCGGCGAGCGCGAGTGGATCAGCGCTGTCACCTTGTCCCAGGTATCCGAAGCGTCAACGCCGCCGCACACGTGCGTGTATTGGGGGTTGTCCTTGAGCTCTTGAGCCGATTCAGCCAGGTCGATACCAATGACATAGACCGATGATCGAGTGAGCTTGAGCACCAACGCAGCGCCAAGCCGCCAAACCCAGACTGATCATGACGGCTCGTCTACGTCATTTGAAGCAGTGATGAGTGCGCTCAGGCTCTTCTACTACAACAACCCCAGCGCAGACGCCTTCAACGTTGCGGCAGCGCGCGTTGAGCATTCGAGCTTGCGAAATACGCTTTCCACGTGTGTACGGACGGTGCTCGGACTCAGGTCGAGTTCGCGTGCCGCTTCCTTGTTGCTGGCGCCACGGCTAATCGAACGAAGCACCTCGATCTCCCGCGCAGATAGCCGGACCGCCAATTGCCGGGGGCGATTGCCACGTGGCGGCGCATCCTTCATATCGATCAGTGCATCCACGACGTCGCCATCGAAACGACCTTCGTTCACGTCGCTGCGCAACCGTTGTGCGACGCCGCTCAAAGGCAGCGCATCGCGCCAGGGCCGCTTCTCACCTAGCGCGACAAACTTGACCGCGGCACTCAGCACGCGTGCTTCAAATGACAACGCCTGCCCGCTTACGCCGCGGAAATATCCTGAGCCGTCGAGCCGCTCATACGCGTACGAAGCCAGGTCCGTCGCCTGCGCGAGCGAGCCGGTTTGCTTACCCGCGCGAGCAGTCCAGTAGGGTATGAGCCGCACTTTTTCCCAGTCGGCGGCGGAGAGGCGCCCCGCGCATTTCCAGATCGTGTTCGGCACGGTAGCGCGGCCAATTCCGTGGATCAGACCTGCCGCGTAGAGGCGCGACTCGCTAGCGTCACCAGCACCGAGACGGGCGCTGCAAGCGGACGCCGCGCGAGCCACCGCGCGCGCGTTACCAGTCATCCAGGGCAGCTTGAGGTCGATCACGTCACCGATCAGCTCGATCGACGTGGTTGCCTGCGTCTGTGGTGTCTGGATGGATTCGTCAAATCCGACGGGCTCCCCAGTCGCCAGCACCTCCAGCCAATGCACCGCCCGATCAGCCACTAGTGCAGCCAGGTCGGCCGGATAGCGTGTCCCGGCCCGAGCGGCGATCAAGGTGAGCGCGTGAGTCAGGCCGTACACGCGGCTGAAAATTTCCAGATCGCCTGCGAGCGACACCACGTACACCGCACGCGGCACCGCCGTACCGGCGAGACCATCCGGCATCCCGGTGCCATCCCAAACTTCGAAGATATGGCGCAGCGCCACTTCAGTGTCAGTTGCGAGGTTCAGGATGCGTGCGATTTCGCCCGAGACCTCGCAGTGAATCTGCGCAAGCGGCCGGATTGCCCCTTTGACATCCTGCAATTCGAATGGCTTCGTCCAGTCCTGTCGCTGCGCCAGCATGGCCTCGCGCCCTGCTACGTCATCGCCGAGCATATCGGCGAACCCGGATGCATTGGCCGTGCAGCCCGACCACCTTAGCAGCGACGTTTGCAAGGCTGTCGCGACGAGCAAATCTCCCTCGCCAGTTGCCTGGGCCAATTGGACGGCCAGCCAGGCCGTCCGCAGCGAATGGTCAGTTGGCTGTCCCATGCTGAGGTCGCCGACGAATGCGAGCGCCCTGATGGCATCGTACACGCGGACCTGTGCAGGTTCATCCGGCACTTTGTCGTTCCCGTTCACGGATCTACCAACACACTGTCAGAGTTCATTGCGCCCGACTATAGCGTATTCGGCCCGGGTCGGTCGTTTGACCGATACCAGTGCAGCAGCACCTCGGCGATCCTTCTATCCATGCCGATGCCCCTGGGCAAGCAGCATGAACAAGTACCTGAGCAGGTGGCAGGAATACGACGCGTCCCCGATGTAAATCAGCAGCCGAGCAGGTGCCACGTGATCCGCCGCGGCACCCGCGTCTCTTATGTCTTTCTTGAAGAGGTAGCCCATGACTCACCCCATCTCGCCTACAGGCGCTGTCCATACCGTTATCAGCCTGGTTTCCATCGTTGCAGGCATCTACAGCTTTGTCCGCTATCGTAAGATCGACGAGACGTCGCGTTCCGGCAAGGTCTATCTCATAGGTTTGGTGCTGTCGGTCATCACGTCCTTCGGCGTGTCAAGTACCGGTGGCCTGAACGCCGGTCATGCGTTTGGCATCGCGGTACTGCTTGTAGCCTTCAGCGGCGTGTTCGCGACCAGACTGACCTTCCTGGGAGGACTTCAACCGTATCTGTCGGTATTTGGGCTCTCGTTCAGTTTTCTTTTATCTCTGGTTCCTGGCACCAACGAAACGCTGACCCGGCTGCCGCTCTCGCACCCCTTGGCCGGTGCCCCTCTAGCTCCAGTGGTATTGCACACATTGCTGGTCTGGTTCGGACTTTTCGTCGTGGGATTTGCCGCGCAATGCTGGCAGGTCAGCCGTCCGTCGACACGCTAGTCGCCTCCCACGCACCGATCTCAACGCTCAACGCCGACAATTTGTCTCGCACGAGCCCGACTGCATCGCTGCCGAGCACGAGGTGCGCAGGCGGTTGATCCGCAGCAATGACCGCCAGCATTGCGCGCGCCGCTTTCCTTGGATCTCCCAATTGCTTGCCGCTTTTTGCCTCGCGGGCTGCGCGGATGGGATTAAAGATATCGTCGTAGTCTGCAATCGACGCCGATGGACGATGCGATGCAAGCGTCCGTGCTGCGCTTCCTCGAAGCCATGCATCGGCCGCTCGAAGCGGCCGTATTGGGTACCGGGCTGCTGCGCGAACTCTATTTCCGGGTCCTCACCGGGGCCCAGGGAGGCTCGATGCGCGAGGCTCTGACGATGCGGGGGCAGTTCGGCCGAATCGGTCGATCACTCCGCTTGATTCATACACGCCATGCACAGCCCCTCGACGTAAAGCAGCTGGCCGACGAAGCCGGCATGAGCGTTCAGAGTTTCCACAGCCATTTCAGGGCCGTTACGCAGGTGTCGCCGATGCAGTACGTGAAGTCGACGCGTCTGCATCAGGCTCGCCTGTTAATGGTGCGCAAGGACCTGACCGCGGCGGCAGCAGGACACGCCGTGGGTTACACGAGCCCGTCCCAGTTCAGCAGGGAATTCAAGCGGCTGTTTGGCTTGACGCCGGCCGCGGAAGCGAAGCGCATGCGCGAGAGCTTCGCGATTCCTGCAGGATTAGCCGATGCGGCTTATGTCTCGTCTCACTGAGCTTGGTGCGGTTCGATTTGATGATTGTCCCGGACACAAGAACTGCATGATGCTTTAAATCCAGGCTGCGATCGACTGCAGCCTGAGGCCGGCAAGGAAGCAAAGGGCCGCGTGCCTAAGGCAGAACACGGCCCAACGCGCTTTAGTCCTTCTCACTATCCAAATGCGCCATCATCGCGGTGGCATATCGATCTCCCGCCGCTGCGCCCTTCGGCACCGCCGCCTCGATCGCCGCACGGTCTTCAGCACTCAACGCAACGTGCAGGGCCCCGAGCGATTCCGTCAGCCGATCGCGCCGCCGCGCCCCGATCACCGGAATGATGTCGTCGCCCTGCGCGAGCACCCACGCAATTGCGATCTGCGCAACGCTCACGCCCTTCTGTTGCGCGATCTTCGCGATCGCATCGACGAGCGCAAGGTTCTGCTCGACATTGCCCGCTTGAAAGCGGGGACTCATCGCGCGAAAATCGCCCGGTTGCGCAGCGTCCTTTTTCCAGTGGCCGCTAATCAAGCCACGCGACAGCACGCCATAAGCGGTAATCGCGATGCCAAGCTCGCGGCACGCTGGCAGAATCGCCTCCTCGATACCTCGCGAAATCAGTGAGTACTCGATCTGCACATCGCACACCGGATGCACCGCAGCAGCGCGGCGGATCGTCGATGCGCCCACTTCCGACAGCCCGACGTGGCGCACGTATCCTGCCTTGACGAGGTCGGCGATCGCGCCCACTGTGTCTTCGATCGGCACATTTGCATCGAGCCGCGCAGGCCGGTAGATGTCGACGTGATCGACGCCCAGTCGTTGCAAGGTGTACGCGAGCGCACTCTTCACCGCATTCGGCCGTCCGTCGAAACCGACAAACTGACCTGCCGGATCGCGCAGCGCGCCGAATTTCACGCTGAGGATGGCCGAATCGCGGCGCGACGGCGGTGCGCTCCGCAAGGCCTCGGCGATCAGCAATTCGTTGTGGCCCATGCCGTAGAAATCGCCGGTATCGAGCAGCGTAATGCCCGTCTCCAGCGCCGCGTGAATCGTCGCGATGCTCTCGGCGCGGTTCGATGGTCCGTACATACCGGACATGCCCATGCAGCCCAGTCCGATCGCGGCGGTCTGCGGACCGATCTTGCCTAATCGACGTTGTTCCATGTTCGTTCTCCTTCAAAAGAGGGGCGTTGAGACGAATCATGCGAGCGAATGGCGCGTGCGACAATCCACCTTAATCCGAATGGGCTGTTCGACGAGGCAAACAATGAGCGAACCCGATCTATCCGATCTCCACGCGTTTCTGGCCGTCGCTCGCGCGCGCGGCTTCAGGCAGGCGGCGCTGTTGCGCGGCGTATCAGCCTCTTCGCTGAGCGATGCCATCCGTCGACTGGAGGCGCGGCTTGGCGTGCGGCTGCTGAACCGCACAACACGCAGCGTCACGCCGACCGAAGCGGGACAAGGGCTGATCGAGCGGCTCGGCCCCGCGTTCGCGGAGATCGCGGGCGCGCTTGATGCCGTCAACGGCTTTCGCGACAGTCCCACGGGCACGCTGCGGTTGAACGTGCCGCGCATCGCCGCACGCGAGATTTTGCCGTCGATCGTGCCGCGCTTCCTGGCCGCGCATCCCGGTATCACGCTCGAAATCAGCGCGACCGATCACTTTATCGATGTGTTTGCGGCCGGGTTCGATGCCGGTATCCGCTACGACGAAAGCATCGAGCGCGACATGATCGTGATGCCGATCGGGCCGCGCGTGCAACGCTTCGTCGCCGCTGCCGGGCCCGCGTATCTCGAAGCGCATGGCGAGCCGAAGCATCCGCGGGAATTGGTCGATCACGCGTGTATCGCGCACCGCTTCGAGAGCGGCAGGCTGGCGGCGTGGGAGTTCACGCGCGGGGGAAAAATCGTGCGGATTGCGCCACGCGGGCCGCTGGTGACAACGTCGATCGAACTGAGCCTGAGCGCCGCGGTGGCGGGACTCGGTCTGACCTACACCTTCGAGGAATTCTTGAGCGATGCAATCGAAAAGGGTGTGCTGGTGCCGGTGCTGAAACCGTGGTGGCAGAGCTTTCCGGGACCGTCGCTGTATTACCCGAGCCGCGCGCATATGCCCGGTCCGCTGCGCGCCCTGGTTGATTTCATTCGCGCTGAGGACAGTGGCAAGAAGAAAGGCATATCGCGCTAGCTTTGGATCGACCTTAAAGAATTCAGACCGTTGACCTCAGCGTAGCAGTCACTCGGACGGCGATGTGCCGGGGTCGGCGCGACTCTTGATGGCCGGGTTGAGGCAGTGCCACCGGCAATTTGCTCGCCGGAAACGGGCCATTGAGCGGGGCGGACGAAACCCTGGCTATTCAAATTGGATGGCGACGTCGACCGGCGGCTCATCGCCACACCCCGCCCTGTACCTGGCCTCGTGCGCGGCCGCGACAGATGGGTCTGCGCCAGAGGCATAAAACGACCACGTCCGCCCTTTACGGCAACGTCAAAAGAATGACAGGCCTCAGTCATTGACCGGTCATTCGCAAAACGGCCGCACGGCTCTCGCCCGGCAAGCACCCGACCGGCCCCGATCCAGGGCCAGCCGGTTCCGGACGTCCGGGTTCAGGCCCGGGCCTTTCCGGCGAGCAAGGTCGCCAGCGCCTGCAGTCCGTCGCGGTAGATCCCTTCAAAGAGGCGCGACGCTTCTTCATCGTCGACACCGTCGGGCGTGAACTCGCCGGACCAGTCGACCTGCGATGCGCGGCCACCTCCTACCTCCTTCACGTGCAACGTCGAGCAGTACCCCGTGACCGGAAAAGGCGCTTCGAGAATCGAATAGGTATAGCTGCGCGCGCGGTTATCGAATGCTTCCAGACGCTCGACGATCGTTTCGCCATTCGGGTTGGCGAGGCGTCGCACGCGGCCGCCCTCGCTCGATTCGCTGGACGGGATGTATGGAAGCCAGTCCGGCAGCGAGTTGAAGCCGCCGATCAGTTGCCACACGATATCGGGCGAAACGGGAATCTCGATGGATGCACTGGCCTGAGCCATTTCTCTCTCCTCAGGCGTTGGCCGGCAGCGGCGCGTTCGCCGCCACGAGACCTTGCTCGCGCAACTCGCGCCAGAAGTCCGCGGGAATGACTTCCTTGACGGCCGCGTGGTCTTCCGCGATGCGGGCCGGCTTGCTTGCGCCCGGAATCGCCGCCGCGACGACCGGGTTGGCCAGCACGAACTGCAGCGCCGCAGCCTTGACGCTCACCTTGTGGCGAGCGGCGACGGCCCTGATGCGTTCGACCTTCGCGAGAATCTCCGGCGACGCCTTCTGATATTCGAAGTTCGCGCCGCCCGCCAGCACGCCGGAACTGTACGGACCGCCGGCGACGATCTCGACGTTCTGCGCGGCGGCAGCCGGTATCAGGCGCTGCAACGCACGCTCGTGATCGAGCAGCGAGTAACGGCCGGCGAGCAGGAAGCCGTCCGGCTTCGACTCGGAGAGGTCGAGCAGCAGTTCGCACGGTTCGACGCGGTTCACGCCAAGTCCCCAGGCCTTGATGACGCCTTCGTCACGCAGTCGCGTCAGCGCACGGAAAGCACCCGTACGCGCCGATTCGAAGACCGCGAGCCATTCGTCGCCGTAGAAGTCCTGCGCGACGTCATGCACCCAGACGATATCCAGGCGGTCGGTATTCAGGCGCTTCAGGCTGTCTTCGACCGAGCGCAACGTGGCGTCGGCCGAATAGTCGTTGACGATCTTGTTAGGAAGGCCAAATTCGAACACGCCGCCTTTCTCGCCCAGATCGCGCGCGCTTGCATCCTCGATTTCATCGAGAATCACACGGCCGACTTTCGTGCTCAGCACGTATTCGTCGCGCCGATAGCCGGCAAGTGCTTTCCCGAGGCGGATTTCGGACAGGCCCGCGCCGTACAGGGGGGCCGTGTCGAAATAACGGACGCCCTGATCCCAGGCAGCCTTGACGGTCGCCAGTGCTTCGTCTTCCGGAATGTTCCGGAACATGTTGCCGAGCGGGGCTGTGCCAAAACCGAGCCGCGTACCTGCCGGCAACTTATCCTTGATACTCATCGATCTGCTCCTTGTGTTGAGTCGGTAGCGAGAGTCTAGGTTGCCAGACCAAGTCCGTCCAAGACATAATTAGACAGACTTGAGTCCCATGAGGTCTTATATGCTGGACATCCGCCAGTTGCATTATTTCGTGGCCGTCGCCGAAGAAGAGCACGTCGGCCGGGCTGCAGAACGGTTGCATATTTCGCAGTCGCCGCTCAGCCGCCAGATCGCCCAGCTCGAGGAACACCTCGGCTTGACACTGTTCGAGCGCTCGCAGCAGCGCATTCGTCTGACGACCGATGGACGGACATTTCTCGCCGAAACGCAGGCGTTTCTCACCCACGCGAAGCGCCTCGAAGCGCTCGCGCGGCGGCTGGGGCGCGGCGACGAAGGCGGTCTGTGTATCGGCTATCTGGAGAACGCGATGCACTCCGGCGTCCTGCCCAACGCGCTGCGGCAACTCCGCGAGGACAAGCCCGATGTGCACATCGCGCTCTACAACTACCAGTCGACCGAACAGCTCACGGGCCTGCGCCAGCGCAGCCTCGACATTGCACTCGTCTGCGATCCGCCACCGTCCGACGACCCGGATCTCGAAGCCGCACAGGTGCTTGACGACCCCATGCTGCTCGCGATTCCGGAGGGCCATCCGCTCGCCGACGCAAAACGCGTCACCCCTGAAGACCTGGCGGCGCAGAAGTGGATTGGCGTGATGCACACGGAAGGCGCGCTGCGGCACGACAACTTCATTGCAGCATGCGCGAAGGCGGGCTTCACGCCCGATATCGCGATGGAAGCGACCGAGCCGCTGGCTGCGCTCGGGCTCGTCGCCGCCGGCCTCGGGCTCACCATGATCCAGCAAAGCCTGCGCCATCAGGCGCCGGCCGGTGTTGTGCTGCGTGAGCTGTCGTGGTTCAGCTACCGCACGGCGCTTTGGGCCGCATGGCACAGGGTCAACCTGAGACCGCTTGTCGAACGCTTCCGCATAACACTGCTGCACTCCAGCGGCACGTTGCGGACATGAGCGGACAGTTCATAACGGCACCGGACATTCAAGCGCCGTGTCGAACCGGAGTCGCCCCCTGGATGGGGCAAAGTGCGGGTCATGCGCTCGCCCTGTTTTGCTGACGGAGGTCAAGAAATTGCGATACCTGGCGAGTGCCCGGCGCTTCGCCATGGCCGGACATGACATACTCGCTTTCTTACAGATGTAAGGTAATTCGCAATGAAAGCACTCACAACGAGGATTTTGACCGTCCTGGCCGCGGCAGCGATTGCAGCAACGACGTCTGGATGGGCAAGCGCGGCATCGCTTCATTCAGAGCACGACGGGGAGGTCGCGACCGCGCACAAGCTGGCGTTGAACCACGGGCGCAAGTGGGCGACCGACGAGACCCTGCGCAACGGCATGGCCCGTATTCGGGATTCCCTGGCGTCACAGCTCGCGGCAGCGCACGGAGGGGGGCTCGACGCTGCGAGCTATGGCAAGGTGTCCGGGAGCATCGAGGCTGAAATCAGCACCATCGTGGCCAACTGCACACTCGAACCCAAGGCCGATGCGATGCTGCACGGCGTGCTCGCCGATCTCATCGCGGCCAGTGACGTAATGGCCGGTAAAGTCGCGGCGCACTCGCCGGAACAAGGGCTGCGCCAGGCCGTCCTGGCTCTCAACGAATACGGTCGCTATTTCGACGATCCGGGCTTTCGTCCGCTGCGAAACGTCCACTGAGATACGGGGGGCGTTGCCTTTCCCGACTTCGTGGTCGCTCGCGTGACGCTAATGCGTCGAGACTGACTATCACTGGGATTGGCGCTTCCGGTGCCAATACACCGCTTCCAGGCCGAGGAGCGGTGATTCGAGTCCGTCCTGCCGCGCCGGAAACCATCCGTTTGGCACAAGGTTTACCGGGGCCCGTGCTACGCTTGGCATCGATCCGACACCCTTCGACGGAGAATGCGCGATGCAGACGATGCGAACCCGAACCACGCTTCATCTGATGGCCGCCGTGCTGCTTTCCACTAGCGTGTGCACGGCGCATGCGGCAAATCTCGGCTTTTTGCGCGACACGCCGGTCGCGGCGATGTCGCAACAGGACAACGCCGCGCTCATGAAGGTGCTGCGCGAATCGCTGGACCAGAAGGCGGACGGAGAATCGACGCAGTGGTCGTCCCAGGGGGTGAGTGGCGGCATTCGGGTCGACGCGACGGTCACGCCGGACCGCACCACTCATGACGGATCCCGTACCTGTCGCGAAACCAGCGTCGTTCTGCAATCCCGGGGCCAGTCGATGACATTGCACCCGCGTTTCTGTCGCGAGGGCGGCGGCGAATGGGTTTTTCAACGGACGCATTGAGCGAACCGTCGGTTTTGCCTGGCCGCCAGTAACACTGGAATACGTGACCGGACAGAAAGCCGCTTGATCGCTCAGTAGTTTTCCGGCGCCGCCGCCAGCCAGGCCAGCAGCGCCTTATGAAACGCCTGCGGATCCTGAATCTGCGGTGCATGACCCAGCTCGGGAAACTCGATGAGCGTCGCGTGCGGAATCGCCCGCTGCGCGGCTTTCGCGAGTTCCGGGTAGTGGCCGAGCTTCGCGCGCACTTCGGGCGGCGCGGCATCCTTGCCGATCGCTGTCGTGTCCTTGTCGCCGATCAGCAGCAGCGTCGGCATCTGCAACTGGCCGAACTCATAAACAACGGGCTGCGTGTAGATCATGTCGTAGAGCAGCGCCGAATCCCACGCCACCTGTTTCTTGCCGGGCCCGCGATACATCCCCGCCAGCATCTGCACCCACGGCTCGTATGAAGGCCGCCACTGCCCCGCGTAATACGTGGCCTGCTCGTAGCGGCGAATGCCGTCCGCGCTCGTTTTCAGCTCACGCGCATACCAGTCGTCGACGGATAGCGACGGCACGCCCAATGCCTTCCAGTCTTCGAGGCCGATCGGGTCCACGAGCACGAGTTGCTCCGTGTCCTTCGGATACATCAGCGCATAGCGAACGGCAAGCATGCCGCCCGTCGAATGGCCGATCATCGTCGCCCGCCCGACGCCGAGCGACGCAAGCAGCGCGTGTGTGTTGCGCGCGAGTTGCTGGAAGCTGAACTGATAAGCGGCGGGCTTGCTCGACTTGCAAAAGCCGATCTGGTCCGGCGCGATCACGCGGTAGCCCGCCGATGCCAGTTCGCCGATCGTCTGCTCCCAGGTCGCGGCGCAGAAGTTCTTGCCGTGCAGCAGGACGACCGTGCGGCCGTTGGGCTTCGTCGGCTGGACATCCATGTACGCCATGCGCAGCGACTGCCCCTGCGACGTGAACGTAAAGTCGTGAACCGTGTGCGGATAGCTGAAGCCTTCGAGTTCGGGACCGTAGGCGGGGCCATCGTCGGCCACGGCGGCGTGACTGAACGCAGCGGCGCAGCACACGGCAGCGAGGGCGGAAAGTTTGCGGATCAAGGTCATGAGCGGGGAAGCGTGTTGTTCGTCCGGTTCGTCGCCGGGTTGGTCGCCAAATGCGCCTATCGGGTGCGGCGAAGTACGCAGCACGCACCGCCAGCGATTCTAGCGGCGCGGCGCAGCGCCTGCGCCCAGACGCACAGAACCGCTCTGGCCTGAACATGCGGCAAGCGCTTCGCCGCGGGCCGATACGTCCCCGCAAGAGGCCGTCGCGACACACCACCGCAGTACGCGATTTCAATGCGTACCGCCAATTCGCATGACGCGCCATTCGGTGCTAGAACAATCTATACAGGCCAGGAAAAAACAATAGCGAGCATCGGCGGCGCGCAGACAAAACGCACACAAAACGCAGTCAAACGCGCCGGTCAATCCGGGGGCACAACAAGGAGACAGGAGACATCCATGGAAGCTCCGGCAAGCCTCAACGATCTGCAACGCACGACGCTCGCGATCGTGCTCGCGGGCGGGCGCGGCACGCGGCTCGGCCCGCTCACCGACAAGCGCGTCAAACCCGCCGTCTACTTCGGCGGCAAGTTCCGCATCATCGACTTCGCGCTGTCGAACTGCCTGAATTCGGGCATCCGCCGCATCGCCGTCGTCACGCAGTACAAGGCGCATTCGCTGTTGCGCCATCTGCAACGCGGCTGGGGTTTCCTGCGCGGCGAATTCAACGAGTTCCTCGACCTGTGGCCCGCACAGCAGCGCGTCGAAGGCGCGCACTGGTATCGCGGCACCGCAGACGCCGTCTACCAGAATCTCGACATCATCCGCTCCATCGCCCCGAAGTATGTGGTCGTGCTGGCAGGCGATCACGTCTACAAGATGGATTACACGCGCATGGTCGGCGACCACGCCGCAAGCGGCGCGGACTGCACCGTGGGCTGCATCGAGGTGCCGCGGCTCGAAGCGCGCGCATTCGGCGTCATGGCCGTCGACGAGTCGCGCCGCGTGACGGGCTTCGTCGAAAAGCCCGACGACCCGCCCGCCATGCCCGGCCGCCCCGACTCGGCGCTCGCGAGCATGGGCATCTACGTGTTCAACACGGACTACCTCATCAAGCTGCTCGAAGAGAACATCGCGATGTCGGCAACCGATCACGACTTCGGCAAGGACATCATTCCGCGCGTCGTCACCGAAGGCCATGCGATCGCGCATCCGTTCAGCCTATCGTGCGTCAGCTCGGACCCGAGCGCCGAGCCGTACTGGCGCGACGTCGGCACCATCGACGCCTACTGGTCCGCGAATCTCGACCTCGCCTCGACGATCCCGGCCCTCGATCTCTACGACCGCACCTGGCCGATCTGGACCTACCAGGAGCAGTTGCCGCCCGCGAAATTCGTCCGCGACCTGAACGGCCTGCAAGGCTCGGGCACGAACCTCATCGTCTGCGGCGGCTGTGTGATCTCGGGATCGCAGATTTCGCGCTCGGTGCTCTCGTCGAATGTCGTCGTGAAGTCGTTTTGCAACATTGCCGAGGCAGTCTTGTTACCGCAGGTCACGGTGGGCGCGAGCAGCCGGCTGCGCAAGGTCGTCGTCGACCGCGGCTGCACGATCCCGGACGGCACCGTGATCGGCGAAGACCCGGTGCGCGATGCGGAACGGTTCTATCGCACCGAAAGCGGCGTCGTGCTGGTCACGCAGGACGCGCTCACACGCGCACAGGGTGGAACATAGCGGCGAGGCGTGCCTGCGCGCCGTGCGAGCCCTGAGCACGCCGTGCGAACGTTGAACGCACCATGCGAGCCCTTGCACCCGCCGTGCAGCAACGAGCCCGCAGTGAGTCCGCGTTGAGCCCGCAGTGAACCTGAAACCGCCCCGAATGGCGTAGCAGAGCACCGAGAGGACACCCGCCCGATGACTATCCGCGTCCTGCACGTAGCCAGCGAACTCTATCCGCTTCTGAAGACCGGCGGACTGGCCGACGTTACCGCCGCCCTGCCCGCCGCGCTGATCGAACAGGGTGCGGACGCCCGCCTGCTACTGCCCGGCTTCGCGGGCATCGCCGACGGTCTTGCCGATCTGCGCCCCATCGCGCGGCTCGAACGAAGCTTCGGCGCGCGCGAGGCATCGCTCGAACTCGGCCGCGTGCCGGGCAGCGATCTACCGGTCTACATGATTCGCGCGGACGGCCTTTACGCGCGCCCGGGCAACCCCTATCTCGACGCCGCGCACGTACCCTATGGCGACAACGCCCAGCGCTTCGCGCTGCTCGGCTGGACGGCGGCGCAGCTCGCGCAGCACATCGATTCCGCGTGGGCGCCGCAGATCGTGCAGGCGCACGACTGGCACGCGGGCCTCGCGCCCGCCTACCTGCGCGCGGCGGCGCGCGAGCACGGTCTGCCGCCCGGACACGCGCACGCGCGCTCGGTCTTCACGATCCACAACCTCGCCTACCAGGGCATCTTCCCCGCGCAGCAGTTCGGCACCCTCGGCCTGCCCGCCGATTTTTTCGACATGCACGGCGTCGAGTTTTACGGCCAGCTTTCGTTTCTGAAAGCCGGTCTTTACTTCGCCGACAAGATCACGACCGTGAGCCCGACCTACGCGCACGAAATCCAGACCGTCGCCCAGGGCGGCGGACTCGAAGCGCTGCTGCGGGGACGCACGCACGATCTCATCGGGATTCTCAACGGCGTCGACTACGGCGTGTGGAACCCGGCCACCGACGAAACGATCGCCGCGCGCTATAGCGCCGATCACATGAGCGGCAAGCTGCGCTGCAAAACCGAGCTTCAGGCGCGCCTGAAGCTCGCGCAGAAGCACGATGCACCCTTGTTCGGCGTGGTGAGCCGCCTCACGGAACAAAAAGGCCTCGACCTGCTGCTCGCCGCGCTGCCCGAGATCGTCTCGCGCGGCGGCCAGTGCGTCGTGCTCGGCACCGGCGACGCGAGCCTCGAACAGGGCTTCGCGCGCGCGGCGCGCCAGCATCCCGAATCGGTTGCGGTCGAACTCGGTTTCGACGAGGCGCTCGCTCACGCGATCGTCGCGGGCGCCGACGTGATCGCCGTGCCCTCGCGCTTCGAGCCCTGCGGGCTCACGCAGATGTACGCGCTCGCGTACGGCGCGCTGCCGCTCGTGCATCGCGTGGGCGGCCTCGCGGACACCGTCGTAGACGCATCCCTCGAAAATCTCGCCGACGCGCTCGCCACCGGCTTCGTCTTCGAGCGCTTCGAACCCGACGCGCTCACAGCCGCCATTCGCCGCGCCTTCGCGCTCTACGCGCGCAGCCGCGACTGGCGCGATACGCGCGAGCGCGCGATGCGCAAGGATTTCGGCTGGGCCGTGTCGGCGCAGCGCTACATGGCGCTCTATCGCGAGCTCGTCTGACGCACGCGCACATCGCCCGCACATCACCTCTTTGACCGCTTCGGCGCAACAGCGTCCACACAAGCCGGTCGACTGCTTGTGCCCAATTCGGTTATCGTTGCTGCAATGCACTCTGCGTGCGATGCGCACGACCCGCTTGCTGCCGTCGTTGCTCGCCGCCGCAATAGCGCTGCAAACTCGCTGCCATGTTGCTGAAATAGCGCTGCCATGTTGGTGAAATAGCGCTACCAGCGGGCCCGAATCCAACGGATCCACCATGAACAATGTCCTGAGCATCCAGTCCCACGTCGTATTCGGCCACGCGGGCAACAGCGCCGCCGTGTTCCCGATGCGGCGACTCGGCGTCAACGTCTGGCCGCTCAACACCGTGCAGTTCTCCAATCACACGCAATACGGCCACTGGACCGGCAGCGCGATCGACGCGGACCAGTTGGCCAGCCTCGTCGACGGCATCGGCGCAATCGGCGTGCTGCCGCGTTGCGACGCCGTGCTCTCGGGCTACCTCGGCGCGCCCGACCAGGCGCAGGCCGTGATCGACATCGTGCGCGCGGTGAAAGCGGCCAACCCCCATGCGCAGTACTTCTGCGACCCGGTGATGGGCACGGCGACCGGCTGCAAGGTACAGCCCGGCATCGAGGAATTTCTCGTCTCGCACATGCCCGAAGTCGCCGACGCATTGATGCCGAACCACAGCGAACTGCAGCGCCTCGTGGGCCGCGAGATCGAGACCGCCGAGGAAGCCGTGGCCGCATGCCGCGAACTGCTGCGGCGCGGCCCGAAAGTGATCCTCGTGAAGCAGCTCCTCGACCGCAATAGTCCCGCCAACCGTTTCAACATGCTCGTCGTGACCGAGCGCGAAGCGTGGCTCGCGCAGCGTCCGTTCTATCCGTTCGCGCGCCAGCCGGTTGGCGTCGGCGATGTGACGAGCGCCGTGTTCGTGGCCCGGCTCATGCTCGGCGACGCGCTGCGCCCGGCGTTCGAGCATACGGTCGCGGCCGTGAACGCCGTGGTCAAGGCGACGTGGGACGCGGGCCGCTACGAGCTGGAGATCGTCGCCGCGCAGGACCAGATCGCACGGCCGCGCGAGTGGTTCGACGCGTGGGCCGCCGATGCGGCGTGAAGTCGCGTGACCTGCGCGCGTGACCTGCGCGTGTGACCTGCGCGTGTGACCTGCGCGTGTGACATGCACGTGTGACCTGCACGCGGGATCGTGTGACGACGCGTTGCATGGCGTGGCAGCGCGCGGCCTATAATGCGGGCCGCGCACGGTGCGCACCTTGATTGAAGATTGAAGAGATTGACCGATGTCCGACCCGATCCGCAGCGAACAGGAAGAGTATTTCGAGCAGCTTTGCCTTGCCGTCGACGCAGGCGAAACCCACGAACAGGAAGCGATCGAATACTTCGAGACGCAAAGCCACGAGCACGACTTCGACGCCGCGCAATGGCTCGATATCGCGCTGTATCACGCGCCTGAAGTGGCGCGCGGCGTCATCGACTTCGTCGACGAGCGCGACCGTGCGCGCAGCGCGATTGCGCAGACGATCGCGGACAACCTCGACATCGCGTACGGCGACGACGACTGCGAGCGTTTTGCCGAGACGCTGCGCTTCGCACTCGCCAACGGCGTGCCGGTCGATCTCGACGTGGTGCTCGACGGCTGCAACCGCGCGCTCGACGATCTCGAAGACTGGGCCAACGAAGACACGAAGGCGCCGCTCGTGCAGCTTCGCGAAGCCGTGCTGGAGATGCAGGCGGGCTAATCAGTCGAGCCAGCCGGTCACCCGCCCTGCGCGCGCACGACGATCTGCGCGTGTGTATCGCGCTGGATGCGCACGAGCGCGTCGCGCATCTGCGCGAATTCCGCCGCCGAACACATCTGATGGCCGAAGTGCGCCTTCAGGTGGCGCACGATCTGCACCGTGCGCGAGAGCGGATCGAACAGGTAATGCGCCGCGTACGCGAGCGCGCCGCCTGCCTTACCCTCCTCTTCGTCCCCGCCCTGAACGCTCACATCGTGCGGCACGTCGGTCACCCGCACGTTCGCAGGCAACTGCATTTGCGCGGACTCGTCGTAATCGCCGCTCACGCAGGCCCACGGCTGCGTGCGGTGCGGCTGCGCGAGCCACGCGTCGATCCGCGTGGCGATGCCGCCCGCCAGGCTCGATAGCGCCGGTAGCGCAGTAGTGCCCTCGGGCCAGACGAAATGATCGAGCGTCCCCTCGGTCGTCGTCGAGAACGGGCCGGACGTCGCGTCGGGTGCGCTCGTCGCGATCTGCGCCTCGCCCGTGAGGCCGGTGAGCCGCAGACGCAGCATCGCAACCTGCTGCGCCTCCTTGGGCGTCGCGCGGCGAAACGTGTTGCGCTCGGGCTCCGCGCCCGCGCCGTCGTCCTCCACGTGATAGCGGTACACCGATTCGCCCTCGCGTCCCACATCGATGGCGAGCCACGCGCTGCGCGCATGCGGCTGTGTCGCGGGCGTGCGGACCAGCACGCCGTCGTCGACGAGCAGCGCCGGTCGATCCATCACACTCGCCGGTAGATAGCCGAAGGCGACGCTGCCCGACGACGTGTCCGCGAACACACCGAGATCGGGCAGCCACGCGATCACGTGATTGATTGCGTCCGCACCGTAGCCGGGCACGTCGGGCAGCGTATAGACGGGGCCGAGGTGCACCAGCGCCGCCTCGGCACGGATGCCCGCCGCCGCGAGCAGCGCGGTGAAGAGCGCCACATGGTCCTTGCAGTCGCCGTAGCGGTTGCGCAGGACATCGACGGCGCGATGCGGCACCGCCTGGGTTTCGCCGAGGAACAGCGCCACATAGCGGATGTTCAGGCGCATCCAGTCGTAGATGCGGGCCGCCGCTTCGCGCGGGTCGCGCGCACCGGCCGTGAGCGCCTGTGCCAGCGCGGCAATCGAAGGATCGGTCGCACTCGGATCGGCGGCCGCCTCGCGGTAGAGCGCGGCGAAAGCTGCGAAGCTCGGCACCGTCGTCACCATCAGGCGGTCGCCCCAGTTCGCGTAGGCCACCGCGCCCGGTTCGAGCAGCGCATACGGACCATGGCTGTAATCGAAGGTGTAGCGCGTGCGTCCGTTCACAGTGACCGGTGCGAGCGCAACGTAGCCGCGCGCATCGACGTGCAGCGGCAGATCGGCGGGAAGATCGAAGATGAGCCGCTGAAATTCGACGGGCTCGCCCGACGGTTCGACGAAATACGAAAACGCGCCTGCCTGCAGCGGTTTCGCGCGGCGCTTGCCGAACGTGAGACGCACCTGCGAGCCTGGCCGCACGCCCGGGTAGACGACCGTGCGCAGCACGCCGTCCTGGAAGGTCGGCGCGCCCGCCGAGCGCGGTTCCTGCACGTCGCGGATCCCCTGTGCGCCGACCGGATGAACCGTGCCCTCGGGGTCGATGGTCTGCGCCGATAGTGACGTGATCGCTTCGACATCCTTATTGAACCAGACGTAGCGCTGCGCCACCTCATCGACGCCCGCTCGCGTGTTGGCGCGCATCACGTTGTCGTCGTGTTCGGCGATGGAGCCGTCTTCCTGCACGACGAACAGATGCACGTCGCGCACAATCGTGGCCGGTGCGGCGTCTGCCGAATTCGCCTGATCCTGCGCTTGATCCCCCGCGCCCTGCGCCTGTGCGACGCTCGCGGCCAGTACCGTACCCAACACTGCGCCCAGCATGCACGCAAGCCGCGCCGCAAACGCGCATCTACGTCCGGCCATATTGCGCGCGCGTATGCGCCGCGCCGGGCCACGAGGTTGCCGCGAGCCGCCGCGCGCGTTCTTCTGCACGCCAGGCGCGGGGACTCGCACCGAACTCGGCGCGAAACGCGGCATTGAAGTTCGACACGTCGTTAAAGCCGCTCGCAAACGCGATATCGACGATCTTCGTGTCTTCGCTGGCAAGCCGCAGTGCCGCGCCACGCAAGCGCGCGCGCAGCAGATACTGATGCGGCGTCACGCCCGCCACCGCCGAGAAGGTCCGCAGGAAGTAGAACTCGCTCACACCCGCCGCCGCGGCAAGGCTGGCGAGCGAGTGATCAGCGTCGGGCGTCTCGTCGATCAGGCGCAACGCCGCCACGACGCGCGCGCGAGCCGATGCTGGCTGTGCCACCGTGGCCGCGCCGTGCGCATCCTTGCCGCTCGCGGCAACCTGCAGCGTCGCGACCGCGAGTCCCAGCGCAAGTTCGTCCCACGCATCCCACGCTTCAAGCGCGGCGGCCGCTTCGGCCTGCACGTTCGCACAGGCACGCGCAACAAGGGGCGCGAGCGCGCGCAGCGGCGGCACGCGCGGGGCCGTCCAGCTACGCGCACCGTGCGCGAGACCCGCCGCGGCAGCCTGCTCGTCAAGCCAGTCGGGATCGTAGTGGAAGGAGATGCAGCGGTCGCCCGCCGCGTGGCGGTGGCCGCACTCGAAGCATTCGCCCGTGCGGCCGAGCATCAAGGCGCCGGGTGTCAGCAGCGCAGCGCCGCTGCTGCTGCTGCGATAGTCGAACGCGCCCGCTGCGACGATGGCGAGACACGCGCTCGTATGGCGCTCTTCAAAGGGCCGGTCGCGCGGCCCGAGCGTACAGACGACATCTTCGACCGACCATTGCGCACCTGTGGCAAGCGCGACACCAATGGGCGGCCTGTTGGTACCCTCGGTACCGTCGCGCTCGCGCTGAACGAGCGCGCGTTTCAGTGGAGCAGCGAGAGCATGCACGGCGACCTCGCGAGACGATGGCTACGATTTTTGTTGTAGCACATCGACGCGCGCGGCGTAGCGCGCACAAACGTCAGTCGCGCCAGTCACGCGCTTGAGCGCCCGGCAGTCACTCTTCTCCGAGGCGCGCGAGCAGCGCGTGGAGCCTGGTCACGTGACGCAGCAGCAATTCACGATGCTTCTCGATCTGTTCGAGCCGGCCCGCGAGATCGGCGCACACGCGTTCGTCGGGTTCGGCCGCCGCGATCACGTCCTCGACGCGTGCGCGCATGACGCCGGGATCGACGGGCGGCACGCTCAGGTAGCGTTCGAGCTTGCGCACGTCCTGCACGGCCAGATCGCGCATCTTGCGCACGCCCGCCATGCGGCGGTGCGAGTCCGTGCCTGCGGCAGCGTCGTCGCGCCTGGCCGGGGCCGTCTGCCCGAAGATCGGCTCCGCGCGCAGCACCGGCGGTTTGCGCACCGGGTGCGCCGTGCCGCGAAAGCGTGCCCGGGGCCGCTCGTTGTCGATCGACGCGCGTGCCGCAGGCGGCACCTCGTCCGCGCTGTGCGGCACGTCCAACCAGCCCTCGGGCAAGCCCGTCACCGCTTCGACGCCGCGTACGAATTCACCGCTGAAGGCCCGCTGCCCCGAGAGAAGCAGCTTCATGTAGCTTTCGGAGAACGTCATCATGCGCGCGAGCCGTGTGGCCGCGCCCACTTGCCGGGTCAGGAGCGCAAGATTCGCGCGCCACACGGGCATGAGCGTTGCGCCGGTATCGTCCATTGCTCGGATCCTCCCTGGTTCGTGCGCACGCGCCATGCGCCCCATCCGGAAACCATGGAAACGGCAGGGCTCGCGTGCGCCGGGCCGGTGACTGAAGGTTAGTCGTTTCGTGCGATCGCGCGCAATCTACGTAACAGGTGCTTACCAGGTGCGTACGAGGCGCGCTCGCCAGTCAGGGAGCGAGAAAGAGAAAGAGAAAAAGAGGAACGGATGCGCGGCCGAGGGGCAGGATGGCGGCCGGAAAAGCAGGTATTTGAGCCAGACGGACGCGGCTCGAACAGGCTAGAAATGCCCGGTGAACCGATACCGGCTGCCCGGGTGCCAGAGATTGGCCACCGACGCGACAATCCCGCGCGACCAGGTGCGCCGGTGCAGGACGAGGCACGGCTCGGCCTCGCCCATCGCGAGGTGCGCGCGCGTGTCGCCTTCCGGCGCGAGCGCCTCGATCCGGTACTCCACGCGCTGTAACGGCGCAACGCGCACGAGATACTGGTTCGGCGTAATGTGCGCGAAATCCTGCTCCGCGTAGCCGGGCGCGGCCGATGGATTGACCCAGCGCTCTTCGAGCTGCACAGGCTCGTCGTTCTCGAAGTGCAGCACGCGCGAGTGGAACACGGTGTCGGTCGCGCCGATCTGCATTTCACCGGCAAGCCACCCGTTCGCGCGCAGCGCACCGACCTCGATCACATCCGCGCGGTAGCGGTGGCCGCGTGCAACGATTTCGTCGGAGATGCTGCGGATCGCCACCAGCGTCGATTCGTATTTCGGCCGCGCGACGAAGGTGCCCGCGCCCTGCACGCGCGTGAGCACCTGCTCGGCGCTCAACTCGCGCAGCGCGCGGTTCACGGTCATGCGGGCGACCTTGAATTCGCGCGCCAACTCGTTCTCCGACGGCACCTGATCGCCCTCGCACCACTCGCCCGAATCGATGCGCGTGAGGATGAAGTCCTTGATGCCCTGGTAAGCGGGGGCGGTCATCGCGCGGCCAGGCGCCCGTTATGCAGCAGCTTCGGAATCGAACGCAAGCGGGCTGTGCGCCGCAATCGCGCCGCCCTGCACCAGCCGCGTGACCGCCGCGATATCCGGCGCGAAATAGCGGTCGAGATCGTAATGCGGCACCTCGCTGCGCACGGACTCCATCA